>NZ_JBEZUS010000096.1:0-1002 GCF_040636475.1 Streptomyces sp. NPDC037389 | reverse complement strand
GCCCTTCTCGTAGATGCCCGAGAAGTCGACGATGTCCTGGTAGCGCGCCTTGATCTGCTCGCGGGACATGCCCATGGCCAGGCCGCCGAGGATGACGTTCCGCTCGCCGGTCAGGTCGTTCATCAGGGCCGCGTTCACACCGAGCAGGGAGGGCTGGCCGTCGGTGTAGACCTTGCCGCGCTCGGCGGGCAGCAGGCCGGCGATGGCCCGCAGCAGCGTCGACTTGCCGGAGCCGTTGGAGCCGATCAGGCCGATGGCCTCGCCCCGGTAGGCGGTGAAGGAGACGCCGCGCACGGCGTGCACCTTGCGCACGCCCCGCTCCTCGCCGCGCCTGAGGATGCGGCTGAGCGCGGCGGTGGCGCTGCCCTTGCCGGTCCTGGCGCCGTTGACGCGGTAGACGATGTGCAGTTCGTCCGCGATGACCGTCGGCACCCGCTGGTCCTGCTGCTGCTCAGCCACGGCCGTACCTCTCCTCCGCCTTCCAGAAGTACACGAAGCCGCCCACGGCGAGGACCACGGCCCAGCCGAGGGCGACCGCCCACACGTGCGGCGGCAGGTTCTCGGAGCCGTACCCGTCGATCAGCGCGAAGCGGATCAGGTCCATGTAGACGGCGGCCGGGTTCCACTGGAGCAGGTCGGAGACCCACCCCGGGCTGTCCTTCAGCATGATCGGGATGGAGAACATGACGCCCGAGGCGTACATCCAGGTCCGCATGATGAACGGCATGAGCTGGGCCAGGTCCGGGGTCTTGGCCCCCATGCGGGCCACGATGAGCGCCAGGCCCACGTTGAACAGGAACTGCAGGACGAGCGCCGGCAGGACCAGCAGCCAGGACAGCGAGGGGTAGCTGCCGAAGCCGATGACGACCGCGAACATGACGATCATCGAGGCGAGCAGCTGCTGGAGCTGCTGGAGCGCGAACGAGATGGGCAGCGAGGCGCGCGGGAAGTGCAGCGCCCGCACCAGTCCGAGGTTGCCGGAGATGGCGCGCACGCCCGCCA
>NZ_JBEZUS010000095.1:0-1012 GCF_040636475.1 Streptomyces sp. NPDC037389 | reverse complement strand
GAACTTCTCCCAGCTCCGGTCGAGGACCGCCAGGTCCGCCCGCAGCGAGCGCTGCTGCCAGCCCTGCTGCAGGTACAACTCGGCGACCCGGGCACCGATCTGGGCGCGCAGCGAGTCCAGACGGCCGGTGCTCTGCGCCGTGCGCGACGAGGAGGACTCGTACGCCGCCCCGCGCGCCCGCATCGCGTCGATCCGCGCGACCTGCTGGATCGGGCTGCGCCTGCTCGGCATCAGAGCACGGACCAGGGCGTAGATCCCCAGGCCGATGACGGCACCGACCAGGACCGGCATGGTCAGGTTCATCGTCGTCCCCCCTCGTCCCCAGACGCCGCCGACGGCTGAGCCGGTTGCGGCAGGCGCTGTACGGGCTGTCCCGGCTGACCCGGCTGACCCGGCGTGCGGGGCCGGACGAACTGGACGTCGGCGCTGTCGCGGACCAGGAAGCGGTCCGGCGTCTCGATGGTGGACAGCTTGCGCATCCACCAGAAGCCGAGGGCGAACAGGCCGCACACGCAGGCCAGTACGAGCTGACCGACGGGTGAGCTGTACGGCTCGACGAAGTCGCGGTTGAAGATGGACAGGCCGAGGACGAAGAGCACCGACACCGCGACGACGATCTGCACGGAGCGGCGGGTCGAGGCGCGCTGGGCCATCACGCGCTGGCGCATGTCGACCTCCTCGCGCGCCGACTTGGCGAGCGCGCCGAGCACCTGCCGCAGACCCGGGCCGCGCAGCCGCGCGTTGAGGATCAGCGCCGCGACGATGATGTCGGCGGACGCGTCGTCGATCTCGTCGGCGAGGTGCTGGAGCGCGTCGGGCAGCGGGGTGCGCGAGCGCAGCCGGTCGACGAGGGCGTCCAGGTGGGGACGGAGGACCGGGGCCGCGGCGCGGGCCGAGGCGGGGATGGCCTGCTCCAGGCCGACCGCGCCCGCGATGGTGTCGCGCAGCGACTCCGTCCAGGAGGCGAGCGCCTCGACCCGCTTCATGGCGGCGCGTTCCTCCGCGGCGCCGC
>NZ_JBEZUS010000094.1:0-1023 GCF_040636475.1 Streptomyces sp. NPDC037389 | reverse complement strand
GCGGCACGGAGCGCGAGTCGACGCGTCCGCAGAGCGCGCGCGAGCTGGCGGTGGCGACGTACAACGTGGAGAACCTCGACCCGTCGGACGACACGTTCGCCGCCCACGCCGAGGCGATCGTGCACCACCTCAAGTCGCCCGACATCGTGTCCCTGGAGGAGATCCAGGACAACAACGGTGCCACGGACGACGGCACCGTCGCGGCCGACGAGACGGTCGGCAGGTGATCGACGCGATCGTCGCGGCCGGCGGCCCGCGCTACGACTGGCGGGGCATCGACCCGGTCGACAAGGCGGACGGCGGCCAGCCGGGCGGCAACATCCGCCAGGCGTTCCTCTTCAACCCCGAGCGGGTCTCCTTCACCGACCGGGCGGGCGGCGACGCCACCACGGCGACCGGGGTGCGCAAGGAGCGCGGCAAGGCGACGCTGACCCACTCCCCCGGGCGGGTCGAGCCGGCGAACCCGGCCTGGAAGGACAGCCGCAAGCCGCTGGCGGGCGAGTTCGTCTTCCGCGGCCGCACGGTCTTCGTCATCGCCAACCACTTCAACTCCAAGGGCGGCGACCAGGGCCTGACGGCGCAGTACCAGCCGCCGTCGCGCGGCTCGGAGACCCAGCGCCACGCCCAGGCGAAGGTGGTGAACACCTTCGTGAAGGAGATCCTGGCCGCCCAGAAGAACGCGGACGTCGTCGCCCTCGGCGACATCAACGACTTCGAGTTCTCCGAAACCGCCCGCCTGCTGGAGGACGGTGGCGCCCTGTGGTCGGCGGTGAAGTCGCTGCCGGAGAGCGAGCGTTACTCGTACGTCTACCAGGGCAACAGCCAGGTCCTGGACCAGATCCTGGTCAGTCCGTCCATCCGCCGCGGCGGACTGTCCTACGACAGCGTGCACGTCAACGCCGAGTTCCACGACCAGATCAGCGACCACGACCCGCAGGTGCTGCGGTTCCGTCCGTAACCGGACGGTGGTGGGGGCGGGTTCGGCGGTTCAGCGGTTCAGCGCGGCACGAGACCGAGTGCGTG
>NZ_JBEZUS010000093.1:0-1026 GCF_040636475.1 Streptomyces sp. NPDC037389 | reverse complement strand
GGCGTCGCCGTAGGAGATCCCCCGCCCGGCGAGGTCCCGCACGATCTTCCCGGCGACCTCGCTCACCTCGTCGCGCCGCTCCGCCCAGGCCTGCTGGACGCCCTGGAGCACCTGGCGGAAGGAGGGCATGCCGTGCCGGGGCTCGGGCGGGAAGTAGGTGCCGAAGTAGAACGGCTCGGCGTCCGGGGTGAGGAACACGGTCATGGGCCAGCCGCCCTGCCCGGTGGCCGCCTGCACGGCCTCCATGTAGACGGCGTCGACGTCGGGGCGCTCCTCGCGGTCGACCTTGACGCTCACGAAGTGCGCGTTGAGGTACTCGGCGGTGGGTCCGTCCTCGAAGGACTCGTGCGCCATGACGTGGCACCAGTGGCACGCGCTGTAGCCGACGCTCAGCAGGACCGGGACGTCGCGCCGACGGGCTTCCTCGAACGCCTCGGCCTCCCAGGGCCACCAGTCGACGGGGTTGTCCGCGTGCTGGAGGAGGTACGGGGACGTGGCCTGCGCAAGTCGGTTCGGCATGCCTCCATCCTCGCGCACATCCCCTCCGCCCCGTCCGTGCGCCACAGGGGCGGCGCGGACATCCCGTGGCCCGCCCGCTCGCCCGTGTGCTCCACTCGGCGCACAAGCCTCACGGTGCACGTCCTCGTGGTGGACGCGGACGGAAGGAGACGCATACTCGACGCGCCGGACGACCGTGACGAGTCCGCCGGCTTCGAGAACCGGCGCACACGCGTGTGGAGGTCGCCGGTGGTGCGTTCGCTCGGAGCCGTCCTTCTCCCGGACCTGGCCGAGAGGGACTTGGAGGTGCCGCCCGACCAGGTGCCCGCGCTCCTGAGTGAGTGCCTCCTGCTCCGGGAGAAGCCGGAGGAGGTCGTGGTGAACACGGAACCCGTGCGGTCGGGTGGCGCAGCACCGGTCCGCGAGCGACGACCGTCTGAGCACCCTCGTGGAGGTCGCCGGACGCGCGCAGGCGCCGGGCGGCGGAGTCGTCATCTGGTGACGTTGCGCGGGGCTTGCGTCCTTCGG
>NZ_JBEZUS010000092.1:0-1028 GCF_040636475.1 Streptomyces sp. NPDC037389 | reverse complement strand
GGGACGGTGGCGGCGGGCGCGCTCAGGGACCGGGTGACCTCCGGGAGCGCGGGGAGGTACATGTCCATCGCCAGCGGCGGCGTGGCGGTGAGGCTGCCGAGGATGAGCGTGACGAGCAGACTGATCCGTCGGGCGGCGGGCAGTGTGGGTGCTGTCCGCGCGGAAGAAGACGTTCGCGGCTCGGGCACCGCGGGTGTGGTGGTCGTGTCCGGCGACTGGTGCGGTATGGACGGCCCGCGCTCGGGCATGTGATGTGCCCCTCCCTCTTCTACAGATCCGCCACCTATGCTCTCAGCTCGTACGCACTTGAACGAACAGACTCGAACGCCACACGACGAACAACACACGCCACACGACGAACAACACACGACGCACGGCGAACGACGCACGACGCACGACGCACGACGCACGACGAACAACAATCACACGACGAACAACGAACGAACCTGAGCGAGGGTGGGGCAGGGTGTCAGCGGTGACCGGGCAGAAGGTGCGCTGGGGAATTCTCGCGACCGGCGGGATGGCGGCGCGGTTCACGGCGGATCTGGTCGATCTGCCGGACGCGGAGGTCGTGGCGGTGGCCTCGCGGACCGAGGCGTCGGCGAAGGCGTTCGCCGAGCGGTTCGGGATACCGCGGGCGTACGGCGGCTGGGAGACGCTGGCGCGGGACGAGGACGTCGACGTGGTGTACGTCGCGACCCCGCACTCGGCGCACCGCACGGCGGCCGGCCTGTGCCTGGAGGCGGGCCGGAACGTGCTGTGCGAGAAGCCGTTCACGCTGAACGCGCGCGAGGCGGCCGAACTGGTCGCGCTGGCCCGCGAGAAGGACGTCTTCCTCATGGAAGCGATGTGGATGTACTGCAACCCACTGGTGCGGCGCCTGAAGAAGCTGGTGGAGGACGGCGCGATCGGCGAGGTCCGCAGTCTCCAGGCGGACTTCGGCCTCGCGGGCCCCTTCCCGCCCGCGCACCGGCTGCGGGACCCCGCACAGGGCGGCGGCGCGCTGCTCGACCTGGGCGTGTACCCGG
>NZ_JBEZUS010000091.1:0-1032 GCF_040636475.1 Streptomyces sp. NPDC037389 | reverse complement strand
GACGGCACCCCGACGCTTGCGGTCGCGGACCCCGGCCTCACCCTGGCGGGTGCGGCCCGCGCCTACTGGGGCGCGGCCTGGGACGACTGGTCGCGGAACTGGCACAAGAGAGCCCTGAAAGCCACCGAATGGAGTCTTCACGACTGGTCGCGGACGCAGCCCGACGGTCAACGGCTCCCCGACATCCGCACGGACCAGGTCGACAGCCTCATGGCGATCTTCCAGGACCCGGAGCGCAAAGTGGCCGTGCTGGGAGGGCCGTCCGGCTCAGGGAAGAGCTGCATTGCCCGCTGCACGGCACGGTCGCTCGCCGAGACCGGCCGGCGCGTGGTCGTTCTCGTCCCCGATGACCGGGCGTTCCCGAGCGGCGACGTCCTCGCCGAAGTCGTGCGGCACGCCCTCGGCAGTCTCGAACCCCTGGACCAGCCGGAGACCGGCTGCCCCGTCGTCATCCTCGATGCCATCCGGCCGATGGGCGAAACGGACGTCGACCGCGTGCTGCCCGCAGTGTCGGCGGAGCTCGGCGTCAGCGTGCTTGCCTGCCTGGGGTACGACATCAACTCGTTCCACGAGTGGCAGGCGGCGAACCTCACCGTCGTGCCGTCCATCGTCCGCGCCACCGCCCTTCTCGACCTGGCCGGCCGCGCCCGGGAAATCCACGGGGACAAGGTCGCCGGCAACCCGCGCTTCGTCGAGGCCCTGGCGCGCCGCTTCCCTCACGACCTCGCCGGATTCGTCAAGGGCCTGTGCGACTACCGCGGCGGGAACGACAGGCCCGAGCGCCTCGGGGAGGAGCTGCGGCAGGCTTTCACCGAGAATCTGGGGGCCGACGCACAGGACTTGGCTGCCGTCGTCGCGGCCGTATCCCTGCTCGGCGGGAACGTGAGCGTTCCCGAAAAAGAGCGTTCCGACCTCTGCAAGATCGGTGCCGCTCCGGACGGAGCCCCCGACCGGCTCCGTTTTCCGAGCCCCACCGACTGCCGCACGATCCTGGACGCCTACACCGAGGCCGTCCACCCTGACAAGGCCACC
>NZ_JBEZUS010000090.1:0-1044 GCF_040636475.1 Streptomyces sp. NPDC037389 | reverse complement strand
CGGTCCAGACCCCCCATCCGACTGCCGCAGTCCTGAGAGCAGCTGTCTGCCATGCTTCAATTCCTCATTCGCCGGTCCTTCGGCGCGGTGCTGATCCTGGTGTTGATCAGTGCCTTCACCTTCTTCATGTTCTTCGCGATCCCGCAGGACCCGGCCATGCTGGCCTGTGGCAAGAACTGCACTCCGGACGCGCTGGAGATCATCCACAAGAACCTGGGCCTCGACAAGCCGGTCACGGTCCAGTACTGGAACTTCCTGATCGGCATCTTCGCCGGACGCGACTTCGCGGTCGGCCACTGTGCCGCCCCCTGCTTCGGCGTCTCCTTCGCCAACAACCAGAACGTCTGGGACACGATCCTCGACCGCTTCCCGCTGACCGTCTCGCTGACCGTCGGCTCCCTCGTGGTCTTCCTGATCGTCGGCCTCGGTGCCGGCCTGCTGGCCGCCAAGAACCGCGGTACCTGGATCGACAAGGTGTTCAGCTCCGGTTCGCTGGTCATCAGCTCCCTGCAGATCTACTTCCTCGGCCCGCTCGTGCTGCTGGCGCTCGTGTACAGCACCGGCTGGCTGGAGAAGCCGAAGTACGTGCCGTTCTCCGAGGACCTGGGCGGCTGGTTCGCGGGGCTGCTGATCCCCTGGGTGGTCATGGCGACCATCTTCACCGCCAACTACACCCGTATGAGCCGCTCGTCGATGATCGAGCAGCTACAGGAAGAACACGTGAGAGCCGCCCGCGCCAAGGGCATGTCGGGCAACTACACCTTCTTCCGGTACGCGTGGCGCGGCTCGCTCGTGCCCATCGTCACCATCCTCGGCATCGACCTGTCCGCACTGATGGGCGGCGGCATGGTGACCGAGATGACGTTCGGCCTGGCCGGGATCGGCCGGCTCGCGCTGGAATCCGTCACCAACAAGGACCTGCCGATGCTGATGGGCGTCATGCTGGTCAGCGCCGCGCTCATCATCGTCTTCAACCTGATCGTGGACGCCCTGTACGCCGTCATCGACCCGCGCGTGCGCCTGTCCTAGGAGAACCACCGTGAC
>NZ_JBEZUS010000089.1:0-1046 GCF_040636475.1 Streptomyces sp. NPDC037389 | reverse complement strand
AGGAACAGGCTGAGGAAGCTGTCGCCGAGCAGGTGCAGCAGCGGCCAGGCCAGGACCACGAACCCGCCGGCGAAGCCGGCCATCGTCGGCTTGCGTCCGAGCCGGTCGGAGAGCACTCCGGCGAAGGGCAGCGCGATCACGAAGACGATCAGGCACAGGGTCTGCGAGAGCAGCGCCGTGCTCAGCGGGATGCCGGTGGTCAGGTTCGCGTACGTGGGCAGGTAGTTGACCCAGATGTAGTAGGTGAGGGTGCCCGCGATCGTGATGCCGACGACGCGCAGTGTCGCCGCGGGGTGCTCGACGAACATCGCCTTGACGGGGTTGGTGCGGGTGCGTCCGCTGTCCTGGGTCCGGGTGAAGGACTCCGTGTCCTCGACCGAGACGCGCAGCCACAGGCCGACCAGGCCCAGCAGGGCTCCCACGACGAACGCGACGCGCCAGCCCCAGGCGTGCAGGGCGTCGTCACTGAGCCACGAGGTCGTGAGCGTGCCCAGGAGCGAGGCGATCAGGACGCCGCCGGCCACCGACACCTGCTGCCAGGAACCGGCGAAGGCGCGGCGGCCCCGGGCGGCGGACTCGACGAGGAAGGCGGAGGACGAGCCGAACTCCCCGCCGGCGGAGAAGCCCTGCACGAGGCGGGCGAGGACGAGCAGCAGGGGCGACAGGACGCCTGTCTGCTCGTACGAGGGGGTGATGGCGATCAGGAAGCCGGCGCCGGCCATCAGGGCGACGGTGAGCGTCATGCCCTTCTTGCGGCCGCGGCGGTCGGCGTAGGCACCGAGCACGGCGGCACCGATCGGGCGCATGACGAACCCGACCGCGAACACGGCGAGGGTCGACAGCAGGGCGACCGCGCCGTCGCCCTTGGGGAAGAACTCGTCGGCGATGACCTTCGCGAAGATCGAGTACAGCGCCCAGTCCACCCACTCGACGGTGTTGCCGATGGTGCCTGCGACGATGGCCTTGCGCTGGCCGCTGCTCAGTTTGCCGGGGGCGGACGGGTCGCCCTCCCCTTTCCGGGCTCCTGCGGACATGGCGGATCTGGT
>NZ_JBEZUS010000088.1:0-1051 GCF_040636475.1 Streptomyces sp. NPDC037389 | reverse complement strand
GCCGTCACCACCCTGGGGTGGGTGCCGGCGGGCCACCGTCCAACGGTCGCGGAGGGGCTGGGCTGCTCGGTCTGGACACCTGAGCACCTCTCACTTCTTTACTCGCAGTCAACAAGTTCCGCGCAGGGGATTGACGAGCTTGCTGACAGGCAGTCTCATAAGACGGAGCAAGGTGGAGTGACCGCGGGTAACACGATCCGTTCGACGAGGTGGGACACAGTCATGACGACCCTGACGGAAGCCGACGCGCTCGAGGGCCTGCGCGACGCGCTCGGCCTGCTCAAGGACCGGGAGCAGGTGGCCGAACGGCTGCTCGACTCGTCCGCCAAGCACTCCTTCGACCCGGACAAGGAGCTGGACTGGGACGCGCCGTTCGAGGACGGCAAGTGGTTCTGGCCGCCGGAGCTGGTGTCGCTGTACGACACCCCGATGTGGCAGCGGATGAGCGAGGAGCAGCGCATCCTGCTCTCCCAGCACGAGGCCGCCGCGCTCGCCTCGCTCGGCATCTGGTTCGAGCTGATCCTGATGCAGCTCCTGGTCCGGCACATCTACGACAAGTCGGCGACCAGCGCCCACGTGCGCTACGCGCTCACCGAGATCGAGGACGAGTGCCGGCACTCGAAGATGTTCGCCCGGCTGATATCGCGCGGCGGGACCCCGTGGTACCCGGTGAGCCCGGTCCACCAGCACCTGGGGCGCCTGTTCAAGACGATCTCCACCACGCCCGGTTCCTTCACCGCCACGCTGCTCGGCGAGGAGGTCCTGGACTGGATGCAGCGGCTGACCTTCCCGGACGAGCGGGTCCAGCCGCTGATCCGGGGCGTCACGCGCATCCACGTCGTGGAGGAGGCGCGGCACGTGCGGTACGCCCGCGAGGAGCTGCGCCGGCAGATGGTGACGGCACCGAAGTGGTCCCAGGAGTTCACGCGGGTCACCTCCGGCGAGTTCGCCCGCGTCTTCTCCATCGCCTTCATCAACCCGGAGGTCTACACGAACGTCGGCCTCGACAAGCGCGAGGCCCTGGCCCAGGTCAAGGCCAGCGGCCACCGCA
>NZ_JBEZUS010000087.1:0-1063 GCF_040636475.1 Streptomyces sp. NPDC037389 | reverse complement strand
CGCTGTGCGGCGAGACCACGGATCCGTGACGGCAGCACGCCGCTCTGCGCCCGGCGGGCCAGCGCGACGGTCTGCTCGGCGTCCCCGCGGTACAGGGTGACCAACGCCCTGCGGACCAGCGCATAACCGGCCAGTGCCTGATCACCGCCTGCGGCGGCCAGGTCGACCGCACGCTGCGTCCACCACAACGCCCCACGCTCGTCCCCGGTCTCCTGCACCAGCCAGCCCACGTACTCGGCGTACCGGGACCCGAGTGCCAGCAGGTGACGTCTGGTGCCGCTGTCGCTCTGCCCCGACAGTTCTCGCAGCGTGTGTGTCTGTGCGATGAGAACAGGCAGGAGCAGGCCGGGTTCCACGGCCTGACCGAGTCTGCGGTAGTGCGTGAACAGTAAGCGTGAGGCCTCCAGCATGCCGGTGCCGGCGGCCGGGGAAGCCGGACCCGATCCGTCCGACCTCCAGGTCATCAGCGCGGCGGCACCGGCATTCATCACCTCACGCCGGCCCACGTGCCCGAACGAGCTCGGGCCGTCCGGTGACAACTGCATCATCCAGTTCTCCTCCTCGACCCGGCCCGGCGCCGACACGGTGGACGAATCGACAGTGGCAGGGGTGCTCAGGGCGATCAGGGCCCCGTCGGCACCGAGTGCGGCGTCGCACAGCCGAGCGAGATCACGGCTGGGTGCCTTGATGTCCCGCTCGACTTTGCTGAGCTGCGCTTTGCTGTAGTGCACGAGACGGGACAGGTCGGTAAGGCTCAGTCCGGCCTCCAGGCGACGCTTCCTCAGTTCCTCGCCGAACGGGGTGGACGGGTGTGGCACAGGAACCTCCCAAGCCCGCTCGTCCGGGCTGAGGCGGTACTGCACGGAAGAGTGCGGCAACAACTCCCGGACGAACAAGGCGATCGACGCTGTTTCCCGTTTCCTTCTCCGGCTGCGGGGCGCGGCAAGCTCGCACGGGGCAGTTGGGTTCCTCAAGGGCCGGTGCCGGGCCGGACCGGCGCACCAGGGGCCACAGCGGGGGCCGGGGAGACGGTCTTCGGTGAGGTCATGGGTGCCGGTGGGGA
>NZ_JBEZUS010000086.1:0-1072 GCF_040636475.1 Streptomyces sp. NPDC037389 | reverse complement strand
CGGGCACACCGCGGCCATCACCGGCCGCGCCGCCGATCCCGACACCCGTCGGCCGTTCAAGGCGCTGGGATTCGACTCGCTGATGACCGTCGAGCTACGCAACCGGCTCGCCGCGACGCTCGGCATCGAACTGCCCAGCACGCTGGTCTTCGACTACCCGAGCCCGGCCGACCTGGCAGCACGGCTCGACACACTGATCGCCGGACCGCCGGCCCCGGACGCCACAGTCCCGGACTCCGCGACGCCGCCGGCGACCACCACCGCGGCTGCCGACGACCCCGTCGTGGTGGTCGGCATGGCGTGCCGATTCCCCGGAGGCGCGCGCTCGCCCGAGCAGCTGTGGCGGCTCGTTAGCGACGGCGTGGACGCCGTCGGCGCGTTCCCCGCCGACCGTGGCTGGGACGTCGACAACCTCTACCACCCCGACCCCGACCACCCGGGCACCACCTACAGCGACCGGGGCGGATTCCTCTACGACGCCGGTGACTTCGACCCGGAGTTCTTCGGCATCAGCCCCCGTGAGGCGCTGGCCATGGACCCGCAGCAGCGGCTCCTGCTGGAGACCGCCTGGGAGGCGTTCGAGCAGGCGGGCATTGACCCGACCCGGCTGCGCGGCAGCAACACCGGCGTGTACACCGGCGTGGTCGCCCAGGAGTACGGCACCGACCGCCACGACGGCGACGAGGAGACCGAGGGCTACCTGCTGACCGGCCGGACATCGAGCCTGGCCTCCGGGCGGGTGTCGTACGTGATGGGCTTCGAGGGCCCGGCCATCACCGTCGACACGGCGTGCTCGTCGTCCCTGGTGGCGATGCACATGGCCGCGCAGGCGCTGCGCGCGGGCGAGTGCGATCTCGCGCTGGCCGGCGGCGTCACCGTGATGGCCACCCCGTTCACCCTGACCGAGTTCGCCCGGCAACGCGGCCTGTCCGCGGACGGGCGCTGCAAGGCGTTCTCCGACGAAGCCGACGGCACCGGCTTCTCCGAGGGCGCGGGCCTGGTCGTCCTGGAACGACTGGGCGACGCACGGCGCCTGGGACACCGGGTGCTCGCGGTGCTGCGCGGTTCGGCG
>NZ_JBEZUS010000085.1:0-1082 GCF_040636475.1 Streptomyces sp. NPDC037389 | reverse complement strand
CGCGGACGACGTCGTCCTCCAGCTGCTCGAAGTCGTTGGAAAGGTTGGTCCAGCGGGCCGGCTCGGTGATCTGCATGCCGTAGAACGCGGGCTTCTTCGTGACGGCGCCCATGCGCTGCTGCCACTCGACCTGTCCCTTGGCGACCGCGGGGAAGTCGGGGTGGGCGATGGTCGCGGCGGGGCTCGCCACCATCACGTAGGCGTTCATCACGTCGATGTTGCCCTGGTCGGTCTTGGTGGGCACGCCGTCCTTGACCGTGTAGTGGGTGCCCTCCACACCGTAGTTGGTGGCCATGTACTCCTTGGTGCCGTACGGCGCGGCGGTGACGTTGGCGACGGCCAGCACGTCACGGATCACGGCCTCGGACGCCTTCTTGTTGACGAAGGCGAAGATGCTCGCCGGGTTCTGCGCCCACAGCGTGGGGGCGCCGCCGTCGTGGCCGAAGAGGTCCATGCCCCAGATCTTGAACTCGGGGTTCTGCACGGCCTGTTCGGCGGTGCGGCTCCACCACTGGGACATGTCCTGGTTGTAGATCAGGAACTCGCCGGCGGCGAACTTGGGCCCGGGGTCGGCGGCGTTGGACTTGCCGAGCTTGGCGTCGGGGTGCACGACGCCGGCGGCGAACAGCTTGCGCGTCCACTCCAGGGCCTCGAGGTACTCGTCGGTCTCGATGCGGTAGACCAGCTTGCCGTCGACCTCGTTCCAGCCGAGCGACTTCTCGTTGCCGGAGAGCACGCCGAAGGCGTTGAAGGCGGTCCACTTCATGTCCAGGCAGGCCCAGCGCTTGGCCCTGGCGTTGGTGGCCTCCTTGGCCAGCGCCATGAACTCGTCGCAGGAGCGGGGGACTTCGTAGCCCTCCTTCTCGAAGATGTCCTGGCGGTAGAACGGCACGATCGCGGGGACGTGCGAGGACGGCATCGGCAGGCCGCGCAGCTTGCCGCCGAAGAGGGAGCGCTGCCAGGCGTCGGTGGGGATCGCGGCGAGGTTCGGGTACTCCTTGACCGCGTCGCCGGAGAGGTAGGGGCCGAGGTCGGCGAACTTGCCGATGATGGCGCTGGGGAACTTGCCGGTCATGTTCCAG
>NZ_JBEZUS010000084.1:0-1092 GCF_040636475.1 Streptomyces sp. NPDC037389 | reverse complement strand
GGAGGCGGTCCGTCGTCCACCGGAAGCCGACCGTGTACGTCCGGGTGTACGCGCCGTTGGCCGAGGTCACCGTGATCGTGCGGGTCGTCAGCCGGGAGCGGGACGACGAGAGCGTGTCACTGCCGTCGGTGACCTTCACCCGCGCGCCCGGCCCGGCCGCCTCGGCGCCGACGGACGGGATCCTCCCGTGCCGCGGCCAGTCCACGACGTACGTGCTCACGTCCGGGTCGAACCCCTCCAGCGGGACCCCGCCCACGGTGATCGCGGAGGCGTCGGCCCGGCTCGCCCTCGTGGCGTCCGGGACGTCGGTCACGGTGACCGACCCGTCGGCGTTCACCCGCACGTCGGCCGCCATCGCCGCCGCGAGGTTGATCCGCTGCCAGCCCGGCCCGCCGGACGCGGTGAGGTCGAGCGGGTACCCGGAGTCCGTCGCGGTCTGCTCCAGGACCTGGGCGCGCTGCTCGGCGGTGAGGTCCGGGAAGGCCGTGATCAGCAGCGCCGCCGCGTCGGCCGGCACGTCGAGGGCCTGTCCGCCCGCGCCGGTCCGGGAGAACCCGTAGGTCAGACGCCGCGTGTACAGGTCCACGTCCTGCGCGGTGCTCAGCCCGGCGTAGGGATCGCCCGCGCAGGCGGTGAGCGTGTCGCCGTAGCCCTCCTCCTCGCACCGCGCGAGCAGCACGCTCTCGATCTCGGTGTGCGCCTGCCGCAGCAGTTCCGCGAACGCGGGGTCGGCCCAGCGGTGCGCCACCGTCGCCTGCGCGGTGATCCGGCCGCCCATGACGTCGAGCGGGTAGTGGAACCCGAGGACGATCCGGTTGTCCCCGTACTCCGAGGTGCGGGCGAGGATCGACGGTGCCAGGTCGGGCAGCAGCGTGGCGAGGATCGTCCCGGCCTCGTAGCCGCCGTAGGTGTGGCCGCTCGGGTAGGAGCCCTGCCCGGCGAGGCCGCTGTACGAGCTGTCCTGCGACTCGTAGACCGCGCCGCCGTCCCCGGCGAAGCCGAGTCGCACGTACGGGCGCAGGTACTGGTAGTGGTTCTTCGCCGCGTCGTGGGTGTCGAGGTTCTCGGTGACGCGGGAGAACAGGGCCTTGG
>NZ_JBEZUS010000083.1:0-1093 GCF_040636475.1 Streptomyces sp. NPDC037389 | reverse complement strand
CGACGTGATCCTCACCGACACCCGCGTCGGCGACATCAACCCCGACCTCGCCGCGGCCGTCTCCGGCGGCATCGGCGTCGCCGCCAGCGGGAACATCAACCCCTCCCGCGACTTCCCCTCGATGTTCGAGCCGGTGCACGGCTCCGCGCCCGACATCGCCGGCCAGGGCAAGGCCGACCCCACCGCCACGGTCCTGTCCGTCGCCCTGCTGCTGCGCCACCTCGGTTACGAGGCCGAGGCCGCCCGCATCGAGGACGCCGTCTCGGCCGACCTCGGTGAGCGCGGCGGTCTGCCCGCCCGTTCCACCTCGGAGATCGGCGACGCGCTCGCCGTACGAGTAGCCGGCTGACACCCGCCGCGCCACTCGATCGAATCCGTTTCGAAGCCGTCGGGTCCCAAAACAAGGCACCCGGCGGCTTTCTCCTGCGTCCGCCAGGTGCGACCATCGAAACCTGGGCCGCATTCACCCCGTTTCACCCCTCGCGGGCCGCGCGCGATAATCGAACGCGAAGCCGCGACTTGAGGGAATGCTCGGACGTCCTAGCACCGGCCACCGGCCGTACGGGCGTGACCGCGGCCCGTCACAACACAACCGGTGAAGGACAGCCACCCATGACGACGCCCACGATCGAGCTCAAGCCCTCCGCCAACCCGCTCTCGGACGCCGAGCGCGCGGCGATTCTGGCCAACCCCGGGTTCGGCCGCCACTTCACCGACCACATGGTGACGATCAGGTGGACCGAGGGCCGCGGCTGGCACGACGGCCAGCTCGTGCCCTACGCCCCGCTCTCCCTCGACCCGGCGACCATGGTCCTGCACTACGCGCAGGAGATCTTCGAGGGGCTGAAGGCCTACCGGCGTCCCGACGGTTCCGTCGCCACCTTCCGCCCGGAGAAGAACGGCGCCCGCTTCCAGGCCTCCTCGCGCCGCCTCGGCATGCCCGAGCTTCCGGTCGAGACCTTCATCGAGGCCTGCGACGCGCTGGTGAAGCAGGACGAGAAGTGGGTCCCGGCGCACGGCGGCGAGGAGTCCCTGTACCTGCGCCCCTTCATGATCGCCACCGAGGTCGGCCTGGGCGTCAAGCCGGCCAACG
>NZ_JBEZUS010000082.1:0-1098 GCF_040636475.1 Streptomyces sp. NPDC037389 | reverse complement strand
GGGCGACGTGGCCGGCGCCGCCGCCGCGACCGACGACGCCGAGGCCGCGAAGGCCCTGCTCACCGGGTACGCCAAGGACGCCCGCATCAAGGACGCCGCCTTCACCGCGGGCACCCCGGCCGGGGAGAAGGTCCCGTTCTCCGTGAAGGCCACCGTCGCCTACGACGAGAAGACCGCGCCGCTCGCGTACGACAGCGCGCTGACCGTCGTCCGCCGGGCCGGCGACGGCGAACCCCGCGTCGACTGGCACGCCGCCGTCGTGCACCCGGACCTGCGCGACGGCGACCGGCTGGTCACCGGGAAGGCAGGCGACCCGCCGGTGAAGGCGCTGGACCGCAACGGCGGGGAGATCACCGCCGCCGCCTACCCCTCCCTCGGCACCGTCCTGGACGGCCTGCGCGACAAGTACGGCAAGAAGGCCGGCGGCACCCCCGGCGTCGAACTCCGCGTGGTGCGCGCGAAGGCGGCGGACAGTGACGGGAAGGGATCCAAGGAAGCCAAGGGTTCCGGGGCCGGTGACGTCGCCGACAAGACGCTGCTGGAGCTGAGCAAGGGCACGCCCGGCACGCTGAAGACGACGCTCGACCCCGCCCTCCAGGCCGCCGCCGAGCACCAGGTGGACGGCAAGAAGGGTGCGTCGGTGGTCCTGTTGCGCGCCTCCACCGGCGAGATCCTCGCGGTGGCCAACGGCGGGCACGGCTTCAACACCGCCTTCCTCGGCTCGCTCGCCCCGGGTTCCACCATGAAGGTCGTCACCGCCTCGATGCTGCTCGAGAAGGACCTGGCGTCCGTGAACGAGAAGCACCCGTGCCCGAAGTACTTCAGCTACGGCGGCTGGAAGTTCCAGAACGACGACGAGTTCGAGATCGAGGACGGCACCTTCAAGGCGAGCTTCGCCCGTTCCTGCAACACCGCCTTCATCAGCCAGGCCCCGGAGCTGAAGGACGACGACCTGACCCGGCAGGCCGAGCAGGTCTTCGGCCTGTCCATGAACAACTGGTCGGTCGGCGTGCCCACCTTCGACGGCCGGGTGCCGGTGCAGAGCAAGGCCCAGATGGCGGCCTCCCTCATCGGCCAGGGCGGCGTGCGGATGAACCC
>NZ_JBEZUS010000081.1:0-1100 GCF_040636475.1 Streptomyces sp. NPDC037389 | reverse complement strand
GACCGCGACGTCCGCGTCCCGGGCCCGCCTCTGTGCCTCGGCAAGGCGTCCTGCCCGAGCGGCCAGGACCGACGCACCCCCGGCCGGGACATCCGGTCGAACGCCCGGTACGTACAGGGCGGGGCTCAGCAGGTGGCCCTGTTCCCTGATCCGGTCGAGGGACACGGCTTCACTCAGCCCCTCGGTGCCCGAGAAGGGGCGTCCCCCGGCCCGGTCCGCCAGCCAGCGCCGGTACTCCGCGAGGAGGCGCTGCGCGTTCGGGGGGGTCAGCTCTTGGCGCACTCGCGAGACCGGCGTGCCGAGCCCGCGGGCATCGATGAGGAGCACTTCGTCGCACCGGCCCTCCGGATACCGCAGCAGCCAGACCGTGACCGAGATCCCGGTGGAGGTGAAGAGCTGCGCGGGCAGCGCGACCAACGCCTCCACCGCTCCGTCCTCCACCATCGCGGTCCGGATCCGCTGTTCCCTCGGATTGGCGGAGAACGCCGCGATGTCCGGCATGACGACGGCGGCCCGCCCGCCGGGCTTCAGGCTGGTCACCGCGTACTGGAGCCACGCGAAGTTGGCGTTGTGCCGGGGCGGTGGACCGTAGCGCCACCGCCGGTCGTCGACGGATCCCGTGAACTTCATGTTGAACGGGGGATTCGTCACGACACGGTCGTACCCGCGATCCTCTTCCGGACCGGGACCGGTCGCGTCCGACGGCGCGGCGCTTCCGGTGTGCAGAGCGGCGCCGGGCACCCCGTGCAGAGCGAGGTTCATCCCCGCCAGCATCAGCGGGTGCTCACCCACACCCGCACCGCTGGCCCCGACCCGTTCCCGCCCCTCGGTCGCCGCTACGGCACTCCATGATGCCGACAGCAGCTCGCCCGCGCGGACGAACGGGTCGTGCACGTGCCGGACGCCACGACCGTTCTCGGCCACCAGATCCGCGACGACGTCGACAACCGCCCGGGGGGTGAAGAAGTCGCCCGCTCTCTTGCCCACCAGGTCGCCGTAACGGGTCAGCAGCCTTTCGCAGGCTTCGGCGTGCTCCTTCAGGTCGACGGGACCCGTGTCGTCCAGCTCCCGTACGGTGTCGGCCAGCGGGACGTCCCGCA
>NZ_JBEZUS010000080.1:642-1111 GCF_040636475.1 Streptomyces sp. NPDC037389 | reverse complement strand
GCGCAGCCGGCCCGTGCCGTCGTCGAGGACCAGGAAGTGTTCCTCGTACATGTCGAAGAGCTGGCGCAGCAGGAACCCGGGATAGGCGAACTCCTGGAAGACCTCCTCGTCCAGCCGCCGCAGTTCCGGAAGGTCGGACTCCCGTGCCGTGCGCAGGTCCAGTGGCAGGCCGTCCGGTGTGACACCGGTTCGCGTGAGCTGGTCGTGGTGGTCGAGGGAACGTTCCAGCGGTTCGGCGGTCATGTAACCCCCTGCTCAGACTGCGTCAACTCGTGGGCACCCGCACCGCTCACGATCGAGTGAAGGACTCATGTGGCGGCCAGTGTCTGCTTCTGGCTAGAGTGAGCGTCCAACTTCCCTCATGCAAGGGCGAGTTCGGGTGTGCGACCATGCGCCCGACGTGCGCCGGGCGGATGAGGATGGCGTATTCCCACACTGGTCCGTAGTGGCCGAGTCACCTACCGTGAAC
>NZ_JBEZUS010000080.1:0-632 GCF_040636475.1 Streptomyces sp. NPDC037389 | reverse complement strand
CAGTGCTGGGGGTTTGTCCAAAATCGAATGGAACGTGGCAGGGTGACTATGGATCGCAACGCCGACGCACCGTGGTCGAAGTTCGATCCAGAGGCGTACGTGGACAACAACTACCGGACACCGCTCGAAGTCGACCTGCTGATCGTCCGGTTGATGCGCGACTACTTCACCCGCTGCTTCGACGGCGTCCCCCCGCGCTCCGCGCGCGGCATCGACGTCGGCGCCGGCGCGAACCTGTATCCCGCCCTGTCCATGCTGCCCTGGTGCGAGAAGGTGCTCCTGCTGGAGTACGCGCACCCGAACGTCGAGTACCTGGAGAAGCAGATCGCCCCGGCCGGGTACGACATCGCCTGGGACCCCTTCTGGGACGTGCTGCGCGAGGCTCCCGCCTACGCCGCCGTCCAGCCCAGACCGCTGGTGGCGGACATCGTCCGGGTGGAGCGCGGCAACCTGTTCGACCTGGAGGGCGGGGACCGGCGCTGGTCCCTCGGCACCATGTTCTTCGTCGCCGACTCCATGTCCGAGGCGCCCGAGGAGTTCCACCGGGGCGTGCGCTGCTTCATGAACGCGCTCGACGACACGGCGCCGTTCGCCGCCGCCTTCATGAAGGAGTCCGTCGGCTATCGCGTCGG
>NZ_JBEZUS010000079.1:852-1112 GCF_040636475.1 Streptomyces sp. NPDC037389 | reverse complement strand
CAGGGCCGCCTCGGCCCGATGTACGCGGGCGGCTTCCACGGCTGGGCCCAGCTCGTCGCGGACGGCGTGAAGTTCGCGCAGAAGGAGGACGTGGTCCCCGCCGACGCGGACCGCCGCATCTTCCAGCTCGCCCCGGCCGTGGCCCTGCTGCCGTACCTCCTCGTCCTTCTGGCCGTTCCCGTCGGTCCCGGGGAGGGCGCCGTCGGGCAGGTCGTCGACGCGGGCGTCTTCTTCGTCCTGGCCGTCATGGGCGTGGGCGT
>NZ_JBEZUS010000079.1:0-843 GCF_040636475.1 Streptomyces sp. NPDC037389 | reverse complement strand
CGCCGCTGAACATGGCCGCCGAGGCCCGTAACCCCGGCAAGTCGCTGCCGAAGGCCGTCATCGGCTCCATCCTGATCGCGCTGGTCATCTGGCCGCCCAACTCCTCGCCTACGAACTCCCGATGCTGCTCACCGCCGCCTCCGTGGCGATGGCGGCCGGCACCGTCTCGCTCGTCGGCATCCTCGACGCCTTCGAGTGGTGGTGGCTGCCCTGGCAGATCGTCGGCGCGGTCGTCTTCTTCGTCGCCGGTCTGGCCGAGCTGCAGCGGCCCCCGTTCGACATGCCGGTCGCCGACTCGGAGATCATCTTCGGCGCCTACACCGAGTACACCGGCCTGCGCTTCGCCCTGTTCCTCCTCGCCGAGTACGCCGGGATCGTCGTCCTGTGCGGTCTGACCACCGTGCTCTTCCTGGGCGGCTGGCACGGCCCCTGGGGCGCCGACGGCCTGGGCTGGGTGTGGACCCTGCTCAAGGCGGCCGTCCTGGCCTTCGTCGTGATCTGGCTGCGCGTGACCTACCCCCGCCTGCGCGAGGACCAGCTCCAGAAACTGTCCTGGACGCTCCTCGTCCCCCTCTCCCTCGCCCAGATCGCCCTCACCGGCGTCGTCAAGGTGGTGATCCAGTAACCATGCCCCCCGTCCCCGGCTCCGGCCTGGCCAAGGGCCTGGCCGTCACCCTGCGCACGATGACGCGGAAGACCGTCACCGAGCAGTACCCGGACGCCCAGCCGGAACTGCCGCCCCGCACCCGCGGCGTGATCGGCCTGTTCGAGGAGAACTGCACGGTCTGCATGCTGTGCGCCCGCGAGTGCCCCGACTGGTGCATCTACATCGACTCCCACAAG
>NZ_JBEZUS010000078.1:0-1127 GCF_040636475.1 Streptomyces sp. NPDC037389 | reverse complement strand
GGCAATGCCGACGACTGTCCAGTGGCGTAAGTCCAGCTACAGCAGCGACCAGGGCGGCGAATGCGTGGAGTGCGCGCCTCTCGGTCTGCTTGCCTGGCGCAAGTCGTCGTACAGCGGCGACCAGGGCGGCAACTGCGTCGAAGTGGGCGAACTGCCCACCACCGTCGCCGTCCGCGACTCCAAAACCCCGGCGGGCCCGGTCCTCACCCTCGCCCCCGCCGCCTTCACCACCTTCGTCGGCTGGGCCCGCACCACCCACAAGTGACGCGTCGGCGTGCGCAATTGCGCCAACCATGAGCCGAACCCTGGGACTTGTGATCTTCGTGTGCCTAAAGTGTGTGCGCCTTAGGCACTCGCAACAGGTCATCCCCTGACACACGACCGCGGCGGGCACGCACCACCTCTGCCCGACCCGCGCCGGTCGAGCGCGGCCTCACTCGGGCTCGGGTGGCGGCGCCCTCCGACCGAGAGGAAGCCGGCCCATGGCTGACGAGATGGTGCGCGCAGCGCAGCAGTTCATCAACACCACGTATGACAACGGCGCCAAACTGGGCATATCGAGGCTCGACGAGAACGGCCGGACGAGCTGGACCGTGATGTACGCCCTGACCAGGGCGCTCCAGTACGAGCTGGGCATCTCCGGCCTGTCGGACAACTTCGGCCCCACGACGCTCTCCACGCTCCAGTCGAAGTACCCGAACATCCACGCCTCGGGCGCCCCCGGGAACATCGTCCGGATCGTGCAGGCCGGCCTGTACTGCAAGGGGTACGACGGCGGCGGCATCGACGGGACGTACAGCGAGCGGGTCCAGAACTCGGTGCTGTCGCTGAAGTCGGACATGGGTGTCGACTTCGCCTACCCCGGCAGCGACGTGGTCCCGAAGGTCTTCAAGGGCCTGCTGAACATGGACCCGTACGTCACCGTCAACGGCGGCTCCGAGCAGATCAGGGCCGTCCAGCAGTGGATGAACGGCGAGTTCGTCAACCGCCGGGACTTCTACATCGTGCCCTGCGACGGACACCACTCCCGGACCGTCGCCACGGCCATGCTCTACGCGGTGCAGTACACGATCGGCATGGCCGACGGCGTGGCCAACGGCAACTTCGGGCCGGGCACCAAGTCCGGG
>NZ_JBEZUS010000077.1:0-1130 GCF_040636475.1 Streptomyces sp. NPDC037389 | reverse complement strand
CGATGTTCGGCTCGATGCTCGGCGACCGGCTGGCGTGGCTGTGCGCCGGGCGAGGGCTGCCGGAGTTCTACCAGTTCGCGGTGGCCGCGATGCCGCCGGCCGCGATGGGCGTGGCGCTGACGGTGACCCACGTCGACGTGAAGGCGTCCGCGGTCATCACCGGTGGGCTCTTCGCGCTGCTGCCCGGGCGGGCGCTGGTCGCGGGGGTGCAGGACGGCCTGACCGGTTTCTACATCACCGCCGCCGCGCGTCTGCTGGAGGTCATGTACTTCTTCGTCAGCATCGTCGCCGGGGTGCTGGTGGTGCTGTACTTCGGCGTCCAGCTGGGCGCCCAGCTCAATCCGGACGCCGCGCTTGGCACCGGCGACGAACCGTTCGTGCAGATCTTCGCCTCGATGCTGCTGTCGCTGGCCTTCGCGATCCTGCTCCAGCAGGAACGGGCCACCGTGCTCGCGGTGACCCTGAACGGCGGTATCGCCTGGTGCGTGTACGGCGCCATGAACTACGCCGGCGACATCTCACCGGTGGCCTCCACGGCCGCCGCGGCGGGGCTCGTGGGCCTGTTCGGGCAGCTGATGTCCCGGTACCGGTTCGCCTCGGCGCTGCCGTACACGACCGCGGCGATCGGGCCGCTGCTGCCCGGTTCGGCGACGTACTTCGGTCTGCTGGGGATCGCGCAGGGCGAGGTCGACGCGGCGCAGCTGTCGCATTCCAACGCGGTGGCGCTGGCGATGGCCATCGCGATCGGGGTGAACCTGGGCGGGGAGATCTCGCGGCTGTTCCTGAGGGTGCCCGGCGCCGCGAGTGCGGCGGGACGCCGGGCCGCCAAGCGGACGAGGGGTTTCTAGCGCGAGGTCAGCGGCCCTGGTTGTACGGGTGCTGGTCGCCGTACTGCTGGGGCTGGTCGCCGTAACCCTGCGGGTACTGCTGGGCGTACGGCTGCTGCGGGGGCTGCTGGTACTGCTGCGGCCGGTCGTACTGCTGGGGCCGGTCGTACTGCTGCGGCTGCTGGTACTGCTGGGGCCGCTGCTGCTGGTACTGCTGCGGCTGGTCGTACGGGTCCACCCTGCGGAGCTGGGTCGTGGCGTCGTCCATGACCGGGTACGGCGACTGGTGCTGCTGCTGGGCGG
>NZ_JBEZUS010000076.1:0-1134 GCF_040636475.1 Streptomyces sp. NPDC037389 | reverse complement strand
TCGGGCAGACCGAGCGGCTCGGCCGGCTGGTGGAGACCCTGCTGGACCTCTCCCGCCTGGACAACGGCGTCATTCCGCTGCGCAAGCGGCGCTTCGAGGTGTGGCCCTACCTCGCGGGCGTACTGAAGGAGGCCAACATGGTCGCCTCTGCCCGCGCGGGCATCGCCTCCGGCTCCGGCAGGCACACCCGCACCGACGTCCACCTGGCCCTCGACGTCTTCCCCGGGGACCTCACCGCGCACGCCGACCCCGAGCGCATCCACCAGGTCGTCGCCAACCTCATCGACAACGCGGTCAAGCACAGCCCGCCGCACGGCCGGGTGACGGTGCGGGCGCGGGCCGGGGAGCTGCCCGAGTCGCTGGAGCTGGAGGTGCTCGACGAGGGTCCGGGCATCCCGCGTTCGGAGTGGCGACGGGTGTTCGAGCGGTTCAACCGGGGTTCGGTGTCGCGGCCGCACGGTCCGGGCAGCGACGGAGGCACCGGTCTGGGGCTCGCGATCGCGCGCTGGGCGGTGGATCTGCACGGCGGCCGGATCGGAGTGGCCGAATCCGAGCGGGGCTGCCGGATTCTCATCACTCTTCCGGGCCTGCCGTCGCGGTCCGGTTGACGTAGGGTTCACAGCGGAGCACCAAGATCCACTGCATCCGCGCTGGCGGACACGTGTGATCAGGCACAGGCCCGCGTTTTCGAGGCGCCGGGTCGCGGTCTCCCGATCCCTCACGCAACAGAACCTGGCTTGTTTCCCGCCATTTCCAGCGCTGAAACGCGGTCTGTGATGTGACTTACGCGACGATGAACGGGCCCGGACTGACCTTCCGGTGCCGGTAGGCGTAGCCTTGATTCCCGCTGTCCACCATCCTTGTGAAGCGGAAGAGGGCGGTTCTCGCCGTGTCGCCACAGTCCCCCAGTAACTCGAGCATCTCGACCGACACCGACCAAGCGGGCACCACGGGTAAGAACCCCGCGGCCGCCTTCGGTGCCAATGAGTGGCTCGTCGACGAGATCTATCAGCAGTACCTCCAGGACCCGAACTCCGTGGACCGAGCCTGGTGGGACTTCTTCGCCGACTACAAGCCCGGAGCCGCGGCCCAGCCGGCCGCCGGCACGGCGACCACGGACTCCGGCAGCACGCC
>NZ_JBEZUS010000075.1:0-1139 GCF_040636475.1 Streptomyces sp. NPDC037389 | reverse complement strand
GCCCTGCACTACTCATCATGGTCTGGCCCTCCCAGCGGCTGGCTTGGCTGACAACTAGGCAACTTCAGAAGGGAGTTGCGCGGTACCGTGATCAGGGGTGTCGAAGGGTGTCGTTTCCGTTACCTCGGCCAGGGGGCGCTGCATGACGAACGATCGGCTTGCGAGTTGGCTCGACCGCTCAGGACTGAGTCGTGGCGAGTTGGCGCGACGCGTGAAGGCCAAGGCGTTGCTGTGGAACGAGCCCCATGTCGCCACCAGCACGACGCGGGTCCGCTTCTGGATCGAAGGACAGATTCCGCGCCAGCCGTTACCTGACATCATCGCGGCGGTCTTCTCGGATCACTTCGGATACCGGGTCACAACGTATGATCTCGGACTCGGGGAAGGCGCGGGCGCTGAACGCGCGCTCGTGTACAACTCTTCCTACGCGGCTACCGTGGAGGTTGTCGCAGACCTCGGGAGAGCTGACGTGGATCGACGTAACTTCCTTGCAGGCGTGCCGTTCGCAGCCCTTGCCGGCATAGGGCCATCGCGCGACTGGCTGATGAACACCCTCGACCAGAGTCCAGAGCCCGGCCCCCGCGTACGTCTTGAGGACGTGACGGCGGTGAAGAACATGTTCGGCGAGTTCCAGAAGATGGACGTACTTCAAGGAGGCGGTTCCGGTCGCCTGATCCTCGCCGAGTACATGAACCAGCACGTCTATCCTCTGCTCCATCGCACCTACAGCGATGATGTGCGACGGGCACTTTGCGAAGCGGCGGCCGAGCAGACATACCTTCTCGGATGGATGGCCTACGACAACGGCGAACACGGCGTAGCCCAGCGGTATCTGATCCAGTCCTTGCGTCTCGCGGAGGAATCCGGCAACGCGGCCTTGGGCTCGCACGTGCTCGCGGGTATGGCCGACCAGGCGACCCTTCTCGGAGATCCCGCCGAAGGACGGCGCCTGACCCAGGCGGGGCGTCTCGGACTGACCCACGCGAACTCGCCGGCCTGCCTCGCGGATCTCTGGTGCCTGGAGGCGCGTGCGCTCGCACTGCTCGGAGACAAGATCGCGGCGGCTCGCGCCGTGGTCGAGTCGGAGAAGGCGTACGCGAACGCGCGGCTGGATGAGGAGCCGGAGTGGGCGGCGTTCA
>NZ_JBEZUS010000074.1:0-1165 GCF_040636475.1 Streptomyces sp. NPDC037389 | reverse complement strand
ACTACTGAGGTTTTCGTTAGTTCTGTGGGTGCAGGGGCTTCAGTAGTGTGAGGATGCCGGTGTGCCTTCTGAGCCTGCGTCTGTCGTTTCCGAAGTGTCCGTTGCGCCGCTGACGCGGCCGCAGTTGGCCGAGGCCCGGCGTATGCGCGCGGTCGAGTTGTTCGAGCGAGGACGTCCTCAGTCCGAGGTCGCTCGGATGGTGGGGATGCACCCTGAGAGCGTGCGCCGGTGGAAACGCCTGTGGGAGCAAGGCGGGGCTCAAGCGTTGCGGCGACGGCCGGCCACTGGCCGGCCGCCCAAGCTGGATGACACCCAGGCCGAGTCGGTCCGGGCCGCGTTGGAACAAGGCGCCCAGGCGCACGGGTTCGAGGCCGACTTGTGGACCCTGGAGCGGGCCGGAGTGGTGGTTGAGCGGGTGACGGGGGTGACGCTGGCGCGGGCCTCGGTGTGGCGGCTGCTGACCGGGCGGCTGGGATGGAGTCTGCAGCGTCCCAAGCGTCAGGCCGTGGAGCGGGACGACTCGGAGATCGCCCGGTGGGTCGCCCAGGAGTGGCCGCGCGTCAAAAAGGGGCGGTGAAGAAACGTGCATGGATCGTGTTCTTCGACGAATCAGGAGTGTCGCTGCTGCCGCAGGTGCGCCGCACCTACGCGCCCCGCGGCCGTACTCCCGTGCTGCGGCACCGGCTGAACTGGAAACGCGCGGGGATGGCTGCCGCGCTGGGCTACCACGCCACCGACCCCGGGCGTGGTCCGCGGCTGTGCTTCCACCTCAAGCCCGGCAGCTACGACACCACCTCGCTGATCGAGGTGCTGGAACAGGTCAGGACCTTCTACGCCGGTGAGCCGGTGGTGCTGGTCTGGGACGGGCTGTCCGCGCACTGGAGCCGGGGCATGCGCGCCTGGGCAGCCGATCAGGACTGGCTCACCTTGGAACGGCTGCCCGCTTACGCGCCCGAGCTCAACCCGGTGGAACTGCTGTGGTCGTCCATCAAAGCCCGTGAGCTGGCCAACCTCGCCGGCGACCACCTCGCCGACGTCGCCGATGCCGCCGAACGCGGCATCCACCGGGTCTGTTCCGACGAACAACTCCCCTGGTCCTTCCTCACCCACACCGGACTGACAATCCACCCCCAACCACCACAGAACTAACGAAAAACTCAGTAGG
>NZ_JBEZUS010000073.1:0-1190 GCF_040636475.1 Streptomyces sp. NPDC037389 | reverse complement strand
GGCAACAACCGGTATGTGCGCCCTGGGCACTGTCCGGCGCCTACTACCCTGGACTCGTGACTATTCGCCTGTACGACACCAGCGCCCGGCAGATTCGTGACTTCGCCCCCCTCACGCCGGGCTGTGTCTCGATCTACCTGTGCGGTGCCACCGTGCAGGCGGCCCCGCACATCGGGCACGTCCGGTCGGGACTGAACTTCGACATCATGCGCCGCTGGTTCGCCTACCGCGGCTACGACGTCACCTTCGTCCGCAACGTCACCGACATCGACGACAAGATCATCAAGAAGGCGGCCGAGCAGAACCGCCCCTGGTGGTCCATCGGGTACGAGAACGAGCGGGCGTTCAACGACGCCTACGACGCCCTCGGCTGCCTGCCGCCCACCTACGAACCGCGCGCCACCGGCCACATCACCGAGATGGTCGAGATGATGCGCGGCCTCATCGAGCGCGGGCACGCCTACGAGGCCGACGGCAACGTCTACTTCGACGTACGGTCCCTGCCGGGCTACCTGTCGCTGTCCAACCAGGACCTCGACGAGCTGCGCCAGCCCGCCGGGGAGGGCGAGACCGGCAAGCGGGACCCGCGCGACTTCGCCATGTGGAAGGCGGCCAAGCCCGGAGAGCCGAGCTGGGAGACGCCGTGGGGGCGGGGACGGCCCGGCTGGCACCTGGAGTGCTCCGCCATGGCGCACAAGTACCTGGGCGAGGAGTTCGACGTCCACGGCGGCGGGATCGACCTGATCTTCCCCCACCACGAGAACGAGATCGCCCAGGCCAAGGGCTTCGGCGACGCCTTCGCCCGCTACTGGGTGCACAACGCCTGGGTCACCATGAGCGGCGAGAAGATGTCCAAGTCGCTCGGCAACAGCGTGCTCGTCAGCGAGATGGTGAAGAAGTGGCGGCCGGTCGTGCTGCGGTACTACCTCGGCACCCCGCACTACCGCTCCACCATCGAGTACAGCGAGGAGTCCCTGCGCGAGGCCGAGTCGGCCTACGCGCGCATCGAGGGCTTCGCGCAGCGCGTCACCGAACTGGCCGGCCACGCCGTCGAGCCCGCCGACGAGGTGCCGCCCGCCTTCGCCGAGGCGATGGACGACGACCTCGGCGTCCCGCAGGCGCTCGCGATCGTGCACACCACCGTCCGGCAGGGCAACAGCGCGCTGGCCGCCGACGACAAGGAGGCCGCC
>NZ_JBEZUS010000072.1:0-1199 GCF_040636475.1 Streptomyces sp. NPDC037389 | reverse complement strand
CCGGGCTCCACCGGCGTCCGCTTCAACGAGAGCCTCGGCCAGGGCGGCCGTACGCCCAGTTGCACCATGCGGACCGTCACCGAGCTGACCGGGGTCAAGCCCGACAACTTCATGGTGGCCGACTTCAACGCGGTCAAGACCCTGACCTCGGCGGTCGGCGGGGTCGAGGTCTGTCTCGCGAAGGACATCGACGACCCCGACTCGCACCTGAACCTGCCGGCGGGCAAGCACACCATCGAGGGCGAGGACGCGCTCGCCTTCGTCCGCACCCGGCACTCCGTCGGCTTCGGCGGCGACCTGAGCCGTATCGAACTCCAGCAGCAGTTCCTCAGCTCGCTGATGCGCAAGCTCAAGTCCAACGACACCCTCACCAGCCCGACGAAGATGGTGAAGCTGGCCGAGGCGGGCACCAACGCGCTGACCGTCGACGCCAAGCTGGACGACATCGGCAAACTGAAGGACCTCGGTCTGGAGCTGGGCAAGCTCAACATCAAGAACCTGACCTTCGCCACGGTGCCGGTCAAGGACAACCCGGCCGAGAAGACGCCGGTGACCGTCGTCCTCAAGGAGGGGGACGCCCAGCAGGTCTTCGACATGGTCAAGAACGACGTCTCCTTCACCGAGGTCGAGCAGAAGAAGAAGGCGAAGCAGAAGAAGGAGGACGCGGCCGTCGCCGCCCGCCTGGAGGGCGAGAAGTCGGAGCCCGCCGAGGTCCGCGTCCGCATCCTCAACGGCGGCGCCTCCTCCGGCAGCGCGGGACGGGAGCTGACCTACCTCCAGAACGAGGCCGGGATCACCAAGTCCGAGAACGCGGGCAACGCACCGGCCGACATCGCCAGGACCACCCTGGAGTACGCCCCCGACCAGGCCGACCAGGCCCGCGCCCTCGCCGAGATCCTCGGCCTGTCCGGCGCCGCCATGAAGCCCGGCGAGAGCGTCACCAACTCCCAGGGCCTGCCCGCCATGACCCTCACCCTCGGCAAGGACTTCAAGGGCGCCGGGGTCAAGCTCGACGCCACCTCCGGCGAGGCCCCGAAGGACCTCCAGAAGTCCACGGCGGACAAGGTCGAGTGCGCGAAGTGACCTGAGGGGCCCTGCGCGCGTCTGACAGTACGACAGTCCGTCGGCCGAACGGTCCTTCGGTGAACAATCCACCGTCCTCCGTACAGCCAACGACGGGCTTCGTACGTCCAACTGTG
>NZ_JBEZUS010000071.1:0-1205 GCF_040636475.1 Streptomyces sp. NPDC037389 | reverse complement strand
CCGGGATCTGCCAGTCGAAGCCCTCGTCCGTCACCTGGTTGAGCACCTGGAGCGGCACGTGCACGGTCACTCCGTCGGCGTCCGCGCCCGGCTCGAACTGGTACGTCACCCGGAACTTCAGCGGCCCCTGCCGCCACGAGTCCGGGTAGTCGTCCTTGGTGACCGCCCCCGCCTTCTCGTTGATGAGCATCTCGCGCTCGAAGTCGAGGAAGTCGGGCTGCTCGCGCCGCTTGTGCTTCCACCAGGAGTCGAAGTGCGCGCCGGAGACGACGTGTTCGGGCACCCGCTGGTCGTAGAAGTCGTACAGCGTCTCGTCGTCGACCAGGATGTCCCGGCGCCGTGCCCGGTGCTCCAGCTCCTCGACCTCGGTCAGCAGCCTGCGGTTGTCGGCGAAGAACTTGTGGTGCGTGCGCCAGTCGCCCTCCACCAGGGCGTTGCGGATGAACAGCTCGCGGCTGACCTCGGGGTCGATCCGCCCGTAGTTCACCTTGCGCTGCGCCACGATGGGCACGCCGTAGAGCGTGACCTTCTCGTACGCCATCACGGCCGCCTGGTCCTTCTCCCAGTGCGGTTCGCTGTAGGTGCGCTTGAGGAGGTGCCCGGCGAGCGGTTCCACCCACTCCGGCTCGATCTTCGCGTTGACGCGGGCCCAGAGGCGGGAGGTCTCCACCAGTTCGGCCGACATCACGAAGCGCGGGGGCTTCTTGAACAGCGCCGAGCCCGGGAAGATCGCGAACCTCGCGTTCCGGGCGCCCACGTACTCGTTCTTCCCCGTGCTCCTCCCGCCGTCGCCCCCGGCCTCCTTCACGTCCTTCATGCCGACGTGGGAGAGCAGCCCGGCCAGCAGCGACACGTGCACGCGGTCGTCGGGGGCGGCGTCCTCGGCGTCGTTGACGTGGATGCCCATCTGCTTGGCGACCGTGCGCAGCTGCGTGTAGATGTCCTGCCACTCGCGGATGCGCAGGAAGTTGAGGTACTCCTGCTTGCACATCCGGCGGAAGGACGACGAGCCGCGCTCCTTCTGCTGCTCGCGCACATAGCGCCAGAGGTTGAGGAAGGCGAGGAAGTCGCTGGTCTCGTCCTTGAAGCGGGCGTGCTGCTGGTCCGCCTGGGCCTGCTTGTCCGCCGGACGCTCCCGCGGGTCCTGGATGGACAGCGCGGCGGCTATGACCATGACCTCGCGGACACAGCCGTTCTTGTCCGCC
>NZ_JBEZUS010000070.1:0-1208 GCF_040636475.1 Streptomyces sp. NPDC037389 | reverse complement strand
ATGATGGCGAGGCCGGAGACGACGGCGGCGACGGAGTCGGGGCCGTCCTTCGTGGTCAGCGCGCCGGCGAGGCCGAGGACGATGACGATGACGGGCTTGACCATGATCACGGCGATCATGATGCCCGCCCAGCGGCGGACGTGTCCCCACAGGTTCTTGTCGACCAGGCCGGCGTAGACGACGACGCCGAGCAGGGCGCCGACGTAGAGCAGGACGGCGCGGAGGTACAGCTCCAGGTAGAGGACGCCCGCGGCGATGATCGACACGAACGACACGATGATCAGCATGATCGGGCCGCCGCCGATGTCGTTGCCCTGCTTCAGTGCCTGGCTGAACGTGCCGAAGAACGTGTCCGTCTGGTCGCCGGTGCCCTTGGCCAGGACGTCGGTGACGGCGTCGGTGGCCGAGACGACCGTGTACAGGATCAACGGCGTGAACGCCGAGGCCAGCACGGTGAGCCAGAGGAACCCGACGGCCTCGGAGAGCGCGGTGGTGAGGGGGACGCCGCGCACGGCACGCTTGGCGACCGCCAGCAGCCACAGGACGAGGGTGAGGATCGTCGACGCGGCGAAGACGATGCCGTACTGCTTGAGGAAGGTGCCGTTGGTGAAGTCGACGTCGGCGGTGTTCTTCACGGCCTTGCTGAGCGTGTCGACGGTCCAGGCGGCGGCGTCGGCACAGCCCTTGGCGAGGGAGGAGAGGGGATCGAGGGTGGAGGGGACGGCATCGGGGGACGACCCACCGCCTCCGGAGCGGGCGTTCTCGCCTCGTTCGCAGTAGTCCTTGGCGGGGCCGACGATGAGGTCGCAGTTGTCGTTCGACGGAGTTGGCGACGGCGTGGGTGCGGCTACGGCTCGCGTGGCGAGCAGTACGAGCGTGGCCTGCACGGCAGTCAAGGCGGTTGCTGCCCTGAGTACGCGACGCTGGTTAGCGGGCATACGTGAACCCTCCGTACTCCTGGACGGCCTTGGACATCTCGTCGGCGGTGGAGGCCTTGTTGTCTCCGGGGACGGGCGCGGGGCCGTCCTTCTGGGAGAAGGACTCGACCTTCCAGTCGTCGTCCACCCATCGCAGTTGCAGGGTCATCGTGAACCAGTCACTGCTGACGGGGGTGGTGGTTTTCTCACCAGCGGTGCCGAACACACCCGTGCACCAGACCTCCACGGTCGCGGCCGTGGCGGAGTACTGGGTCGTCTTGCTCCCGATCG
>NZ_JBEZUS010000069.1:0-1226 GCF_040636475.1 Streptomyces sp. NPDC037389 | reverse complement strand
CAGCGGGTCGAGCGTGCCGCTGTAGGACACGATGACGAAGTTCGTGCCGTGCGCGGGAATTTTGCGCAGGGCGGCCCCGGCGTCGGTGTCCCCCTCGGGGTAGTTCTCGAAGACGAACAGGGTCTCGAAGAGGGGTGTGCCCGTGGGCAGGCCGCTCCAGCGCTGGACCTCGCTCAGCGGGCTGTACTCGTACTGCCGCATCGCCAGGCTCTGCTCCTGCAGCTCCCTCAGCCAGGCGAGCACGGTCGTCTCCCCCGGCATCCGCACCCGCAGCGGGAGGGTGTTGATGAAGAGGCCGACCATGTCCTCGACGCCCTCGACGTCCGCCGGGCGTCCCGAGGCCACGGTGCCGAAGACGACGTCCTCGGTGCGGGCGTAGCGGCCCAGCAGCAGTGCCCAGCAGCCCTGGAGGACCGTGTTGAGCGTGAGCCGGTTGCGCAGGGCGAAGTCCTGCAGCTCAGCGGTCTCCGCCTCGTCCAGGAAGTCCTCCGCCCAGCGGTGGGGGACCGGCTCGTCCGGGGCCGCGGTGCCGGCGGCGGACGGGGTGCCCAGGTCGAGCAGGGTGGCGTCCTCCACGTCCTGGAGGGTGTGGCGCCAGTAGTCCTCGGCCTGCCGGAGGTCCTGTTCGCCGAGCCAGGCCACGTAGTCCCGGTAGGGACGCGGCGCGGGCCTGTCCAGCACACGCCCCTCCAGCAGGGCCCCGTACCACCGCACCGCGTCCCCCAGGACGAGACTGATGCTCCAGCCGTCCAGGATCGAGTGGTGGGCACTCCACACCAGCTCGTACCTCTCCTCACCGGTACGGGCCAGCAGCATCCGCCACTGCGGAGCGTCCTCGGGCCCGAAACCCCGCGCCCGGTCCCCGGCCAGATACGCCTCCAGCCGCGCACGCCGCTCCTCGGCACTCCCGTCACGCCAGTCGGCCACCTCCAGCGGAACCGGCAGATCCGCCCACACCAACTGCAGCGCCCGGTTGTCCCCGGTGGTCCAGAACCCCGTCCGCAGGATCGGATGCCGGCGCATCACCTGCGCCCAGCTCTCCCGGAACACCCCGACGTCCAGCTCCTGTTCGAGGCGGAAGTGGTTCTGCACGTGGTAGAAGCCCTCGCCCCGGGCGTACTGGCTCTGGAACCACATCCCCTGCTGGACGGGGGTCTGCGGCAGACAGTCCTCCAGCGGGCGGACGGTGGTGGCGTCCCGCCACGCCGGATGCCCACGCAGAGCGG
>NZ_JBEZUS010000068.1:0-1233 GCF_040636475.1 Streptomyces sp. NPDC037389 | reverse complement strand
TGCAGTCTGGTGCGGACGGCGGCCTTGTCCCGGGTCAGTCGCAGGACGGCCGGATCGAGCCCGGGCAGGCCGAGGCGTTCGGTGAGGGCGGCGCCGGCCAGGGTCCAGGTGTCGGTGGAACTGATCAGACCGCGCAGCCCCGGGACGCGCCGGAGCAGATCGGCGGTTCGTTCCACGTCGAAGGTGTCGGTCACGACCACGTCGAGGGCGTCGTCGGGCAGCCGGTCCAGCTCGTTGGCGTAGTAGGCGGGGTCCCGGGTGAGGAGCAGCAGGCGCTCGCCGAGCCGGCCGGCGGCGCGGACCAGATGGCCGAGGCCGAAGGTCAGTGACTCCAGGCAGGCCACGGTCATGCCGCCCGCTCCTTCCAGGGGGCCGGACAGGGTGTGCGCTGCCACGTCATCCTCGACCAGGGCATGGTCATCTCCTCCGGAGTGCGGACCTCGAGGGGTTTCAGCGCGGCCGGGTCCAGGGCCTCGGCGTGCCGGGCGAACACGCGCTCCACGTAGCGGTGTCCGGTGTCGGCCCCTATCACCAGGTGCAGCCGGTCGGGGTGGCGACGGGCCTCGTACGTCGCCGTCAGGTAGCCGGCACCGGTGGACAGCCCGGCGAACACCGCGTGTTCGCGCAGCAGGCTGACCGCACCGGACATGGCGTGGGTGAAGTCCAGCCAGTGCACGGTGTCGTAGAGGTGGTGACGGACGTTGTCGAAGACGATCGATGAGCCGATGCCGGCGATGATCGCTTCGGGATCGTGATGGTCCTGGCTGCCGAAGGTGACGCTTCCGAAGGGCTGGACGCCGACCAGACGTACCGAGGGGTCGGTGACGCGCAGGCGTTCCACGATGCCTCCGGTCGAGGCTCCGGAACCCACCCCGCCGACGACGGTCAGCGGTACGGCCGGGAATTCCGCCGTGATCCGGTCGGCGACTTCCTGGTAGCCGAGGTAGTGGACGTCGTCGTGGTACTGGCGCATCCAGTGGTGCCCAGGATGCTCGGCGAGTATCTCGCGCACCCGCCGCACCCTCAGTTCCTGGTCGAGTTCGAGAGTGCGCGAGGGTCTCACCTGTTCCACCGTGGCGCCGAGGATCTCCAGTTGGGCGAGGGTGGTGGCATCGACGGTGGTGGACGCGACGATGTGGCACCGCATGCCGTACCGGTGGCAGGCCAGGGCGAGGGCGTAGGCGTAGATGCCGCTGGAGCTGTCGATCAGGGTCTGACCCGGACGGACCGTGC
>NZ_JBEZUS010000067.1:0-1243 GCF_040636475.1 Streptomyces sp. NPDC037389 | reverse complement strand
CGGGTCCCTGGTCGGTGGAGGGCTGCTGCTTGCGGGCGGCGACGGGCGGCACGACGGTGTCGGCCGCGGCCTCCTCGCCCGCCTTGCGCTGCTCGTGGAAGGCGAGGATCTGCAGCTCGATGGAGAGGTCGACCTTGCGCACGTCGACGCCCTCGGGGACGTTCAGCACGGTCGGCGCGAAGTTGAGGATGGAGGTGACGCCGGCGGCCACGAGACGGTCGCAGACCTGCTGGGCGGCACCGGCGGGGGTCGCGATCACACCGATGGAGACACCGTCGTCCTGGATGATCTTCTCCAGCTCGTCGGTGTGCTGCACCGGGATGCCGGCGACGGGCTTTCCGGCCATTGCCGGATCGGCGTCGATGAGCGCGGCGACCCGGAAACCGCGGGAGGCGAACCCGCCGTAGTTGGCGAGCGCGGCACCGAGGTTGCCGATTCCTACGATCACAACCGGCCAGTCCTGGGTGAGGCCGAGTTCGCGCGAGATCTGGTACACGAGATACTCGACGTCGTAACCGACACCACGCGTCCCGTAGGAGCCGAGGTAGGAGAAGTCCTTGCGCAGCTTCGCGGAGTTGACTCCCGCGGCGGCGGCCAGCTCCTCGGAGGAGACCGTGGGCACCGAGCGCTCGGAGAGCGCGGTCAGCGCGCGGAGGTACAGCGGAAGCCTGGCGACGGTGGCCTCGGGAATCCCTCGGCTGCGGGTCGCCGGTCGGTGTGTTCGGCCAGTTGCCACGGTGCTCCTGCGGGTAGAGCGGGGCTGTAGGCGGTCATACGTCCCTACATGACCGCCCCGTCGAATGCAGGCTATGTCTTTGTGAACGCGTGCACAAAGATGGTGTCCGATTTGCCCGGCCAACGTGACCGGGGTCACGCGCCCCCGGCGCCCGGAACGGGAACCGGCGCACAGACACCTTCGTCCCTCACTCATCGGGGGCAAAGCCGCACACGCTCCTCACGATCAACGCCCCCGAGACCTGGTCACCATCGATCCTAAGCGACCATACGGACTACTTGTACTGATCGGTCAGTGCCTTGCGCAGCCGTTCCTCGTTCACACGCCAGAAGGTGTGCTGCCGTCCGTCGACCAGCACGACCGGAATCTGCTCCCAGTACTGGTCATGGAGTTGGCGGTCCTCGGTGATGTCCTTCCCCTCCCAGGGGACGCCGAGTTCGGCACAGACCTTCTCGACGACGAGCTGTGCGTCATCACACAGATGACAGCCGGGTTTGCGGATGAGGG
>NZ_JBEZUS010000066.1:0-1267 GCF_040636475.1 Streptomyces sp. NPDC037389 | reverse complement strand
GCCAGCAGGAAGTACACCCACCGTCCCCCGCTCCCCTCGCACACGATGGGCCCCGCGTCGTCGTCCGTGGCCTCGACGAGCCAGTCGGCGACCAGTTCGCCACGGATGCCGTCGACCCGTACGGCGTCGAAGTGCACGCCGGCGAGGCGCAGTTGGTGCCCGGCGGCCGGGACCCAGGAAGGGCGGTGCGGTGTTTCCGTCATGGTCACACGGTGCCGTCCGAGCGGCTACGCTCGGTAGCGACTGAGGGGATACACGCCGGGGTGTATCGGTCGGAGGTGTGCACTGTGTCCCAACCACCCGTCGCCTGGCGCTACAGCGGCAACCAGATGAAACGCTGGCGCACCAGGGCCAACGTGACCAGGGAGCAACTGGCCGAGGCGGCCAACTACTCCCCGGACACGATCAAGTCGATGGAGCAGGGCGTACGGATGCCCACGCCGCGAGTCCTCGACGTGGCCGATGAGTTGTGCCGTGCCGACGGGTTGCTGAGTGCGGCCAAGGACTATCTGAGCAGAGAGAAGTTCCCGGCGCGCGCTCAGGAGTTCATGGAACGGGAGAAGGAAGCGATCAGCCGCTGGTCGTATGAGGCGACGCTGATTTCTGGTCTGCTGCAAACGGAGAGATACGCGCGGACTCTCATTGAGAACCGTTACCCGCCCCTGGACGAAGAGGTCGTGGAACAGCGGATCGACGCCCGCCTGGAACGGCAGGAGATTCTCACCAGGCGCAAGCCACCCGTCGGTTTGAGCTTCGTCATCTACGAGGCAGCGCTGCGCAGCCCGCTGGTGGACGCCGAACAACTGCGCCGTCTGCTGGAGGTCTCGCGGCTGCGCAATGTTGCCTTGCAGGTCCTTCCGTTCGAGTCCGGCGTTCCGGCGGCGCTGCTGGGTCCGATGGTGTTGCTCGAAACCCGGGGACACGAGCGTTTCGCCTTCGCCGAGGGGCAGTTCGCCAGCGAGCTGTCGGCCGATCCCGGGGTTGTCAACCGTGTCACCGAGCGTCTTAGCATGATCCGCACGCAGGCTCTCAGTCCCGCTGAGTCGGCCCGTTTCATCGAGCGGATGGTGGATCGCGATGAGTGACCAGCTGAACTGGCGCAAGTCGAGCTACAGCGATGACGAGGGCGGCGACTGTGTTGAGGTCGCCGCCGCGGTCGGGGCCATCCACATCCGTGACTCCAAGACCGCCCCGGCCGGCCCCGAACTCCGCCTCTCCGCCCCGGCCTGGTCGGCGTTCATCGCCGCAGTGCGGCCCGGGGCCTGAG
>NZ_JBEZUS010000065.1:0-1290 GCF_040636475.1 Streptomyces sp. NPDC037389 | reverse complement strand
CACTGACGGTCCAGACGCCATCCTGGTTGCGCGTTGCGTCGGCGTAGACGACGGCCATGCCGTCGCTGAAGAGCTTCCGGGGAAGGGCGAGCGGCCTCAGCACGTCGTACGAGACGCTTCGCGGGATCACGGAGGTCATGGATTCCGCCTCACGTCGTGCGAGTTCGGGGAGGACGCTGGTGTAGGTGTCCGAGGTGATCTGGCGCGAGCTGTGCCCGAGCCGCTCCTGGACCACCTTGATGTCGTTGCCCTGGAGCAGCGACAGGCTGGCAGAGATGTGCCGGAGATCATGAAGCCGGACCGGGGGTAGGCCGGACAGCTCCACGAGGCGCTTGAAGCGTCGACTCACCCAGTCGGGATGAAGCGGCTCGCCGTTCTCGTGCGTGAAGAACCGGTCTGACTCGACCCAGGCTTCTGCGGCGGACCACTCCTCGCGCGCCTTGGCCCGCTTGGCTCGCCCCTGCCCCAGGACCTCGGCCGACTCCTCGCTCAGGTTCAGAGTCCGGACACTGTCGGCCTTGGGCGCTTCGCCGTACAGCCGGTAGGCCACCTCCACGATCTGGGCGGAGATGCGTAGCCAGAGATCGGCGAGGTTCACCTCGTGCCTCGGCAGAGCGCACATCTCGCCTCCCTGTTCAGCGAGGGCAAGCACTACGTGTGCGGCGACGGATGCGACCCGTACGGCCGGGTGCTCTCCGGCGTGCCGGTTGGCAGGGTCGCGGAGTCCGGCCTGTACGGCCCGTACGAACCCGAGGCGCACTGCGGCCGCCAGATCCTGCGCGGCTTCGTGATCGCCGAGGCCCCGTTCGCTCCGGGGCAGACCCGCGTTCCGGCCGCTCTGCTGTGGCACGGCGCGGTGAAGGCGTCGAAGGTGCCGGGCGGCATCGATGTGTCCCAGCTCCTGTGGCACCCGCGTGCCGCGCAGATCCGCTTCGTCTGAGCGGGGGCTGAACTGTGACGATTCAGAACCTGCTCAAGGACGTCTCGGTCATGGACCTGACGGCGTTCGCCAGGGCGATCCCGTCCCCGAAGGACTTCCTCCTCACCCAGACCATCTTCCCGACCGTGGAGATGCGCGAGGTGAAGTGGCGTACGAAGGACTCAGGCCGGTACGTCAACGTCGCTAAGTACCGCGCGTTCAACGCGAGCGTCCCGTTCGCGACCCGTGAGGCGTGGCAGACCTCCCGCGAGGGCGCGCTGCCCGCGCTGGGGCAAAAGCTCGTCGTCTCCGAGCAGGAGCAGATCCTGCTGGAGGCGTCGCACGGCTCAGACCAGGACCGCCTGATCGAG
>NZ_JBEZUS010000064.1:0-1316 GCF_040636475.1 Streptomyces sp. NPDC037389 | reverse complement strand
GCTGGCGGAGGCCGGCCGGCTGCCCGGCGACACCGGGCCCATGCCGCGCCGCGGCCGCCCGCCCAGGAGCGGCGGCCCGGGATCCGCGCCACCGCCCTGACCGCGAGGACCCGAGTGCGGTCCCCGTCGTAGCGGAACCGTGACACACACCCTCTGACCTGCGCCGGAACAAGCCGTCCACACCCGCCGCCACGGTCTCTGCACAGGGCGTATACATGCGGCGTATACACCGTGTGTAGAGTGCTCCGCATGTCCATCGGTCACACCCTCCTGGGGCTCCTGGAGTCCGGGCCGCGCCACGGTTACGACCTCAAGCGCGCCTTCGACGAGAAGTTCGGTCACGACCGGCCGCTGCACTACGGCCAGGTCTACTCGACCATGTCCCGCCTGCTGAAGAACGGCCTCGTCGTGGTCGACGGCATCGAGACCGGCGGCGGCCCCGAACGCAAGCGGTACGCGATCACCGACGAGGGAATCACCGACGTACAGCGGTGGCTCGCCACACCCGAGAAGCCGGAGCCCTACCTCCAGTCGACCCTCTACACCAAGGTCGTCCTCGCGCTCCTCACCCACCGCGACGCCGGCGACGTCCTCGACACCCAGCGCTCCGAACACCTGCGCAGCATGCGCATCCTGACCGACCGCAAGCGCAAGGGCGACCTGGCGGACCAGCTCATCTGCGACCACGCCCTTTTCCACCTCGAGGCCGACCTGCGCTGGCTGGAACTGACCGCCGCGCGCCTCGACAAGCTCCGTGAGGCGGTAGCCCCATGACTGTCCCCGCAGGTTCCCTGCTCTCCGCCCAGGCGCTCCGCAAGGCCTACGGTCCCACCCTCGCCCTGGACGGCGCCGAGTTCTCCATCCACCCCGGCGAGGTCGTCGCCGTCATGGGACCCTCCGGCTCCGGCAAGTCCACCCTCCTGCACTGCCTGGCCGGCATCGTCACCCCCGACTCCGGCACCATCACCTACAACGGACGCGAGCTGTCGGCCATGTCCGACGCCCAGCGCAGCGCACTGCGCCGCTCCGACTTCGGGTTCGTCTTCCAGTTCGGCCAGCTCGTACCGGAGCTGACCTGCGTCGAGAACGTCGCCCTGCCCCTGCGCCTGAACGGCACCTCCCGCAAGGAGGCCGAACGCGCCGCACTGACCTGGATGGAACGCCTGGAGGTCGACGACCTCCGCAAGAAGCGCCCCGGCGAGGTCTCCGGCGGCCAGGGCCAGCGCGTCGCAGTGGCCCGCTCCCTCGTCACCAGCCCCCGCGTCCTCTTCGCCGACGAACCCACCGGCGCGCTCGACTCCCTCAACGGCGAACGC
>NZ_JBEZUS010000063.1:0-1327 GCF_040636475.1 Streptomyces sp. NPDC037389 | reverse complement strand
GCGACGGTGGACGATCGTCACGGACTTCGCGAAGCGGGAGAGGAACGTGGCCTCCTCCATCGCGGTGTCACCGCCGCCGATCACGGCGATGTCCTGGTCCTTGAAGAAGAAGCCGTCACAGGTCGCGCACCAGGAGACGCCGCGGCCGGACAGGGCGTCCTCGTTCGGCAGACCGAGCTTGCGGTGCTGGGAGCCGGTGGTCACGATGACGGCCTTGGCCTGGTGGACGGTTCCCGCGGTGTCGGTGACGGTCTTGATCTCACCGGTGAGGTCGACGCTCACGACGTCGTCCGGGATCAGCTCGGCACCGAAGCGCTCCGCCTGGGCCCGCATGTTGTCCATGAGCTCGGGGCCCATGATCCCGTCCTGGAAGCCGGGGAAGTTCTCGACCTCGGTGGTGTTCATCAGTGCTCCGCCCGCAGTGACGGCACCCTCGAACACCAGCGGCTTGAGCGACGCTCGCGCGGTGTAGAGCGCCGCCGTGTAGCCGGCGGGCCCGGAGCCGATGATGATCACGTTTCGGACGTCGCTCACGGCTTCATTCCTCGTCTCTGGACTGCGTCTTCAGGGCCGGGTGGAGCTGCACTCGGAACTCTCACCCCACCTAACGGATCCTACGGGGCGCGCATTCCCGCTGTGTCCGGGCACACGACGACAGGGCCCGGGCCACCCGGGAGGGGAGTCGGACCCGACCGCTACGGACGCGCGTAGGAGTGCTGCAGAAGGATCTTGGCCTCGCCGATGGCGGGCTGCTTCACACACGCCGCATCGGCAATGTAGGCGGTGACGCGGGTGTCGTGGGCGGCATCGGGCAGTACCACGAGCAGTGCTTCCTTGCCCTGGTAGACGCCCTGCTCCGTGGCGATCGCCGCGTCGTCGCGGTCGATGCCCCGGCGGATGCACTCGGGCACGGTCGGCTGCTTGAAGACGTGGTTCTCGGCGGTCTCGCCACCGGTCTCGGACTCCATGCCGAAGCTGCGCGGTGTGGGCGACTCGTTCTGAGCGCTCCCGCCCGCGACGAGGCCGGTGACCTTGTCCTGGAGATGCCCCTCGGAGAAGGTGTCCGAGAGTGCGGCGGTCTGCTGCTCGTGTGCGGTGTCGCTGGACGGGCTCTCCCCGGTGAGGGAGGACACGACGACCGAGCCGAGCCCGATGGCGGCAGCGGCGGCCACGGCGCCGAGTACAGCGACCCTTCGCCGCACGCCTCGCCGGCGATCCTTGCGGCCGGGGCCGGTGGAGGAGGGGCGGGGGTGCCCGGTCGGTCGGTCGACCGGTGGCGATGTTTCACGTGAAACATGCGCGTCGTCGGCCGCGGCCGGTCGCGGTT
>NZ_JBEZUS010000062.1:0-1346 GCF_040636475.1 Streptomyces sp. NPDC037389 | reverse complement strand
CGCATCAGGATGGTTTGACGTTGCATGCGCGCCTCGACCATCCGCTCGATGCTCTCGTTCGGGCTGCGAACCTCCCTGGCCTGATGGATGGCGAGGGCGTACTCCCGTGTCTGCAACAGGCCCGGAACTACGGTGTTCGCGAAGACGTGTTCGTAGGCCGCCTGGTGCTCGAACGAGACGAGCGGATCCAGCCACTCGGGCACGGCGTTATTGCCGACCCACCATCCGTCGGCTTGCGACTTGGCCACTGCTACGAGGGCGTCGCGTTCCTGGGGTGTGGCGTCGCATGCGTCGGCCAGGGCCTTCACCGTTGCCCAGCGGATGCGGGCGCGATCCTGCCATGCCTCATACCGGCTGACCGTGGTGGTGCTGACGCCCGCACGGGCCGCCACTTGCGTCTGGGTGAGTCCGCATCGTTCGCGCAGTGAGGTCAGGCCCCGTGCGATCTGCATCCGACCGGCCGGTCCCGTCTGCGTGGCGCTCACGTCGCATCCCCCTCCGCCTGTGAAACGTGCGGCTCGGCTTGCCGGCGCCGGCCAACGCCCCGACCCTATGGACTTCTCCAGAACGTCGGACGGGGATTCGAGCTTCGTCACCCACATCAGTGAACTCCCCTCATGAGGGCGCCCATTATGGGAATCCCATGAGAGTTTTCCCCTGCATTGTTCCCGGAGGTGACGAGGAGTTGAGGGCATGGCTGGACTTACGCGATTCCTGATCCGTTGGCTGGGAGCGGTGGTCCTACCTTCTGGGCGCCATCGAGCGAGACGGCCGCCGAAGGTGCGTCCCGTCGACATGCCCGCCGGTGCGCCTGCCGCGGCGCCATCGCGCTTCCGCGCCTCCGCCGCCCGCCACTGGAACGAGCCGATCGACGGTGCGTCCACCCCCCTCGTCCGCCCCTACCTCACTGCCTACGAGCGCGACGAGAAGGCCCGTATCCAGCGGCTGCGTCGCGACATCCTCTGGTGCGCCACGTACGGCGTCGACCTCGACACCCGTGACATCCACGCCCGTCCGGAGGTGGCAGCGTGAGCGCCGGGGCGGGCCGCGTACGGATCCTGCCGCGCGCTGACGGGCAAGGGCGCACCGCCCTGCTGCTCACGGACGGGGACGGTCCCGTTTCCCGGCTCGCCGACCGTATGGAGGTGGCGCAACTGGGCTTGGGAGAGCGGCTCCTCGCCAAGGCGCGGGCAACGCTGGAGGAGCAGCGACCGACGGTCCGGGAACTCCGCCCCCTGACCGGCCAGTTGACGGACGCGCTGGCGGACACCGTGCTCATCGCCGTGTCCCGGGGCGCTCTCAGGAGGGATGCGGAACCCTAGCACGTGGACGCTCAGTTGGCGGAA
>NZ_JBEZUS010000061.1:0-1350 GCF_040636475.1 Streptomyces sp. NPDC037389 | reverse complement strand
CCATGGCAACGGCGCCCAGCGTCTCGTATTCGATGACGGTCCGGTTGGAGGTTCCCGTGTCGGGGACCGCGGTCAGTGAGCTGACCACGGCCGTGGAGTCCTCCGGTGGGTCCGTGACCGGCCTGGACGTGACCGCTTCCGGCCACGAGAAGCTGCGTATCGACGTCACCATGGCCACCACCTCGACCGAGCACGCCGACGAGATCGTCGAGAAGCTCCGCGGTATCGAGGGCGTGACGCTGGGCAAGGTCTCCGACCGCACGTTCCTGATGCACCTCGGCGGCAAGATCGAGATGGCCTCCAAGCACCCCATCCGCAACCGCGACGACCTCTCCATGGTCTACACCCCCGGCGTCGCCCGCGTGTGCATGGCCATCGCGGAGAACCCCGAGGACGCCCGCCGCCTGACCATCAAGCGCAACAGCGTCGCGGTGGTCACCGACGGCTCCGCCGTCCTGGGACTGGGCAACATCGGCCCCAAGGCCGCCCTGCCCGTGATGGAGGGCAAGGCCGCCCTCTTCAAGCGCTTCGCCGGCATCGACGCCTGGCCGATCTGCCTGGACACCCAGGACTCCGACGCCATCGTCGAGATCGTCAAGGCCATCGCCCCCGGCTTCGCCGGCATCAACCTCGAGGACATCTCCGCCCCCCGCTGCTTCGAGATCGAAGCCCGCCTGCGCGAGGCCCTGGACATCCCCGTCTTCCACGACGACCAGCACGGCACCGCCATCGTCGTCCTGGCCGCCCTGACCAACGCCCTGCGCGTCGTCGGCAAGCGGACCGGTGACGTACGGGTCGTCATGTCCGGCGCGGGCGCCGCCGGAACCGCCATCCTCAAGCTCCTCATCGCCGCCGGGGTCCGGCACGCGGTGGTCGCCGACATCCACGGCGTCGTCCACGCCGCCCGCCCCGACCTCGTCTCCGCCGGCCCCGGGTCGGCGCTGCGCTGGATCGCGGACAACACCAACCCCGAAGGCGTCACCGGCACCCTGAAGGAAGCCGTGCGCGGCGCGGACGTCTTCATCGGCGTCTCCGCCCCCAACGTCCTCGACGGCGACGACGTCGCCGCGATGGCCCCCGACAGCATCGTCTTCGCGCTGGCCAACCCCGACCCCGAGGTCGACCCCGGCATCGCCCGCAGGACCGCCGCCGTCGTGGCCACCGGCCGCAGCGACTTCCCGAACCAGATCAACAACGTGCTGGTCTTCCCCGGCGTCTTCCGCGGCCTGCTCGACGCCCAGTCCCGCACCGTCAACACCGACATGATGCTCGCCGCCGCCCGCGCCCTCGCCGACGTCGTCGCCGAAGACGAACTCAACGCCAACTACATCATCCCCAGCGTCTTCAACG
>NZ_JBEZUS010000060.1:0-1368 GCF_040636475.1 Streptomyces sp. NPDC037389 | reverse complement strand
GCAGGCGTGAGAGCGTCGGGCCACACGTCCTCGCCCGGCCCCTTCGTCTGGTCACCTGGGACGACGTATTTTCCGAGGTCCCACATCAGCTGAGCGCCTCCGCCGGGACCGAGAGCGGCCGTGTTGGCACCCCAGTTGGCGCCGAACTGGGCTACCTTCAGTCCGAACTCGGCCCCTTCCAGGACGTGGCCCGGCTGAGTGAGGACTCCGCGGAAGAAGCCGTAAGGCGAAGCTCCGGCCATCTTGCCGAGTTGGCTGCCGACCTTGTACGCCCCGAACCCGAAAGCCAGAGCTGCGGCGTCGGCGATCACCGTTGGGTCTGTCAGCGCGTCGACGAAGCTTCCCGACTCCCCGACCTTCTGCAGGTAGTGCGACCCGAGGGCGACAGCGCCGAGGATGAGTGCCGGTGCGGCCAGGAACTGCAAGCCGGGCACCAGCGACAGCAGGCCGAGCACGGTGCTGGCGAAACCGGCGATGTTGCCGATGATCTCGAAGACCCAGGCGTACTCCTTGAGGAAGTCCTTGAGATCGTCAAGGATCGCCTCGCCGAGCTCAGCGGCCATCTTCGCGAAGTCTGCGATGACCTCGCCGATCTTGTCCCAGATCCCTGGCTCGTTGGGCGCGATGTCCATCGCGTGCTTGAGCCGGTCGGCGACCGCCCCGCCTTCCTCGACGTAGCGTTCCCGCAGCCGCTCGGCCTGGCCGCGTATTTCCTCGAGGTCGGCGTTGGCCGCGTGCAGCGATTTCTCCTTGCCGCTGCGCTTCTCCTCTTGCCGTTCCCGCTTCGCCTTCTCCTCGTGCGTCTGGTCGCCCAGCCGCTCGGCGAATCCAGGCTTCGGCGGCATGCCGTCCAGCTCACGCTGGAGGCCGGCCGCCTTGTCCTTGGCGGCCTGCGCCTCACTCTCCAGTTTCTCCGCATACGCCTGCTGCTCGCGCATGTAGCGCGCCCAGTCGTCCAGGGCACGTCCAGCGTCGGTGAACGAGTCGCGTGCGTCGTTGACCTTGGGCCGGAAGTCGTCGTGGAACTGCTCACGGAAGGCTTCGGCAGCCTTGCCCTTCCACTCTCCACGGCCAGTGCCGTTGAGGACCTGCGCGATGTCGCCCAGCGTCTTTCCCGTCCTGACAACTATTTCCGCGACGTGCGCGGCGTCCGCCTGATTGCCGGGGCAGGGGCAGAACCCGATCGCGGGAAAGCGGGCGTCGGCGGCGGGGTCGGGGCGCAGCCAACCGGGCTGGGAGTAGTCCGTCACGGCTTGCCGCCCTTCCCGGACCGGGCCTTCTCCAACTCCCGTGCGAACTGCTCGTCCGTCTCCTCGAAGGTCTTTTTGATCTGTCCGAGTGCCTTCGCCGCGGACTTCGAGTTTTGAT
>NZ_JBEZUS010000059.1:0-1386 GCF_040636475.1 Streptomyces sp. NPDC037389 | reverse complement strand
CCCAGCAGGACACCGAACAGCAGCACCCGGGCGTGCTCCCCGTGGACGACGAGGGGTTCGTCGTCGACACCCAGGACTGCGAGGAGCGCGAGGCCGACTGGCGCGGGCGCGGCACCTCGCGCCCGATCACGGTGGTCGGCAACCCGGTGCTGCACAAGGAGTGCGAGGACGTCACCGACTTCGGCGAGGAGTTCCAGCAGTTGGTGGCCGACATGTTCGCCAGCCAGCGCACGGCCGAGGGCGTGGGCCTGGCCGCCAACCAGATCGGTGTCTCCAAGAAGGTCTTCGTCTACGACTGCCCGGACGACGAGGGCGTCCGTCACGTCGGCGTGGTCTGCAACCCCAAGCTCGTCGAACTGCCCGCGGACCGCCGCCGCCTGGACGACAGCAACGAGGGCTGCCTGTCCGTGCCGACCGCCTACGCGCCGCTGGCCCGCCCCGACTACGCCGAGGTGACCGGGCAGGACGAGAAGGGCAACCCCGTCAAGGTGCGCGGTACCGGGTACTTCGCACGGTGTTTGCAGCACGAGACGGACCACCTGTACGGGTACCTGTACATCGACCGGCTCTCCAAGCGCGAACGCAAGGACGCCCTGCGGCAGATGGCCGAGAACGAGCCCCGCTACCCCGTGGTCGCCAACGACTGACACCGCCACACCCGCCCCACATCTCCCTCGCGCACGGCGCCTGTTCGGGTCTTCCCCGAGCGGGTGCCGTTCGTCTGTGCGCGTCCCTGGAAAGCCGCCACACAACAGGAGAATTCCGGCACACAGGGGTAGTGAATGAAGCAAATCCGTTCCCAGAACGGTCAGTTGTGGTGCTGAATGGGAAGTGCGGGATACGCAACGGCGCACGCCCGGCTCAGGGAGAGGGGTGCGCCACCGGCGGCTGAGAGGGGTTTGTTCGTGCATGCTTTCTCACACGGCACCACAGCGACACCGACAGCGATCGCAGTACCGTCATCGCTCCGCCTTCCAGTGATCGAGGCGGAATTTCCGCGGCAACTGCACCCGTATTGGCCCAGGCTCCAGGAGACAACACGCGCCTGGCTGCTCGAAAAGCGGCTCATGTCGGCGGACAAGGTCGAGGAATATGCCGACGGCCTGTGCTACACGGACCTCATGGCCGGGTACTACCTGGGCGCCCCCGACGAGGTCATGCAGGCGATAGCGGACTACAGCACGTGGTTCTTCGTCTGGGACGACCGGCACGACCGCGACATCGTGCACGGCCGCCCCGGCGCCTGGCGACGACTGCGCGGCCGGCTCCACACGGCGCTCGACTCCCCCGGGGACCACCTGCACCACCAGGACGCGCTGGTGGCCGGGTTCGCCGACAGTGTGCGGCGGCTCTACGCCTTCCTGCCGGCCACCTGGAACGCCCGCT
>NZ_JBEZUS010000058.1:0-1400 GCF_040636475.1 Streptomyces sp. NPDC037389 | reverse complement strand
GCGGAACGGACTTGCCCTCGAAGATCTTCAGGTCGTTGGCGACCCGGGCCGCCTGGCCCTTCCTCTCGAGCAGGTAGTACAGACCACGACGGCGGTGGATGTCGTGGTAGGCGAGGTCTATCTGCGCGACCCGCGGATGCGACATGGTCATGTTGTGCTTGGCCCGGTACCGCTCCAGGAGCTTGTACTTCATGACCCAGTCGATCTCGGTGTCGATGCGGTCCAGGTCCTCCGCCTCGATCGCCTCCAGCGTGCGGCCCCACAGCTCCAGCACCCGCTCCACCGTGCCGGTGCGGATGCCGCGGCGGTCGACGAAGTCGACGGCCTTCTCGTAGTACTCCCGCTGCACCTCCAGCGCGGACGCCTCCCGGCCGCTGGCCAGCCGCACCTTGCGCCGCCCGGTGATGTCGTGGCTGACCTCGCGGATCGCCCGGATCGGGTTCTCCAGGGTCAGGTCCCGCATCACCGTGCCCGCCTCGATCATGCGCAGCACCAGGTCCGTCGCGCCCACCTTGAGCAGCATCGTCGTCTCGGACATGTTCGAGTCGCCCACGATGACGTGCAGCCGCCGGTAGCGCTCCGCGTCGGCGTGCGGCTCGTCGCGCGTGTTGATGATCGGCCGGGACCGGGTCGTCGCCGAGGAGACGCCCTCCCAGATGTGCTCGGCCCGCTGACTGACGCAGTACACCGCACCGCGCGGCGTCTGCAGCACCTTGCCCGCACCGCAGAGCAACTGCCTTGTCACCAGGAAGGGAATGAGGATGTCCGCCAGCCGCGAAAACTCGCCGTGCCGGGCCACGAGGTAATTCTCGTGACAGCCGTACGAGTTGCCCGCGGAGTCGGTGTTGTTCTTGAAGAGGTAGACGTCGCCCGCGATTCCCTCCTCGTGCAGGCGTCGTTCGGCGTCCACCAGGAGTCCTTCGAGAATGCGCTCGCCCGCCTTGTCGTGGGTGACGAGTTCGGTCACGTTGTCACACTCGGGTGTCGCGTATTCCGGATGTGATCCCACGTCGAGATACAGGCGGGCACCATTGCGCAGAAAGACGTTGCTGCTGCGGCCCCATGACACGACACGGCGGAAGAGGTACCGCGCCACCTCGTCAGGCGACAGGCGGCGCTGTCCCCTGAACGTGCACGTGACGCCGTACTCGTTCTCCAGCCCGAAAATGCGGCGGTCCATGACTGAACATTACGCCTGATGACCCGAACTGAAACGGGGTTCGACGGCACGGTTTGGATCATTTTCCGATGAAGCCGCAACGACCGCACCCCGCGCGGGAGCTGCGAGGACCCGCCCCGTAGACGCCAGCACCAGCAACGAGACGCATCCCGCCGCCCCCGGCACCGCGAAGCCCCACAGCGCGCCGCCGTGCACCACGACGGGCCCCGCCAGCCCCGTG
>NZ_JBEZUS010000057.1:0-1412 GCF_040636475.1 Streptomyces sp. NPDC037389 | reverse complement strand
GGAGCCCGCACGCTCCCAGCCCCGCCGGTCCGGGCGCGGCCCCAGCTGCCGGGGGTCGTGCGACCGGTAGACCACGTACGGGCGGGTCAGGTACTGCAGGGGCGCGCTGAACATGTGCACCAGCCGGGTGTAGGGCACCAGGGCGATCAGCACCATCCCGACCACCGCGTGCACGTGGTACAGCACCGGCACGCCCTCCATCAGGTCCGTCCGCGGGTTCAGCGTGAACAGGCTGCGCGCCCAGGGGGCGATGGTGCTGCGGTAGTCGTAGCCGTTGCCGGAGGTGTCGGAGAGCTTGGCGATCATGCCCAGCAGCAGGGCGCCGAGGAGGAAGACGTACATGAGCTTGTCGTTGGCCGTGGTGGCGCGGAAGACCGGTGCGTTGGTGCGGCGCCGGTAGACCAGGACGGCGATCCCGGCGACCGCGAGGACCCCGGCGAGGGTGCCGCCGTAGAGCGAGAACAGGTGGTAGGCGTGCTCGTCGATGCCGATCGACCGCGTCCAGGACGCCGGGACGAACAGGCCGATCAGGTGGCCGGCGAGCACGAAGAGGATGCCGTAGTGGAAGACCGGCGAGGCGATGTTGAGCAGCTTGGACTCGTAGACCTGCGAGGAGCGGGTCGTCCAGCCGAAGCGGTCGTAGCGGTGCCGCCAGACCAGGCCCGCGATCAGCAGCGCGAAGGCGGCGTAGGGCAGGACGCCCCACAGGAAGACGTTCATCGGCGGGCTCCGGTCGGTGCGGGCGGCAGGGTGGCGCACACGGCGTCCAGGACGCACGCGTAGGGCGTGCCGAAGGCGGTGAGGCGGGAGCGGAGCTGGTCCAGGGCGTCGCGGTGCTCGGTGAGCATGGTCAGGTCCCCGGTGCGGGAGGCGAACTCCAGGACGGCCGGCAGGAAGTCCGGCAGCTCCTCCCCGGTGAACTCCAGGCCGTGCCGCCGGTACAGCTCCTTGAAGCGGACCAGGGACATTCCCCGGTTGCGGGTGTCGCCGTCGGTCCACCAGCTCAGGTACAGGCTGTGCCGGTTCCTGAAGTCGAAGACCTCCACGTAGTGCGCCTGGAGCGCGTCCTGTCCGGTCACCGCCGCGTGGTCGGTGAAACCGCGCAGTTGCGGGGCCGCCTCGCGCAGCAGGGGCAGCCGGGCACGGAAGTCGTCGTCGGGATACGTCAGACAGAGCGCCGCCGCCTGGTGGAGAACCTCGAAGCCGGGCATCGGATCAGACCTCCCTCTCGTCGTCCGCGGTCTGCCGCCTGCGCAGGATGTGGAAGTTCTCCACCGGCACCAGGGGCAGCCGCCTGCGTCCCGAGTCCCCGCCGAACGGCCCGTCGCCCCCCATGCCGGGCCCGCCCTCGGTGTCCAGGCTGCACGTGTCCGGCAGTGCCGAGGCCTCCAGCCGGTGCGCGTCACCGACGG
>NZ_JBEZUS010000056.1:0-1460 GCF_040636475.1 Streptomyces sp. NPDC037389 | reverse complement strand
TGGAGGGAGTCGAGCAGTACCTCCCCGCACCGTACCCGCCGGGTGGGCTCGCCGGCCATTACCCGGCGGGCCCGCGCGGCTGCTGCAGGCAGGGCGAGGTCCGGACCGGGATGCAGGGCCAGCAGGCGGAACAACTCCTGTGCGTGTGTGCTGAGTTCCGTGTACGAGAACCGGAACACGGCGTCGATCAGCGCATCGAACTCCTGGAGCGGCCTGCTCGCATGCGCCAGGCGGTGGAGCAGGTGCTGCAGATCCCACGCTTCCCGGTGACGGAAACGGCTGGCGAGGATCTGCAGGGCCAGGGGATGGCACGCACACGCGTCCGCGATCTGCGGCAGGTTCTCCGCCTCGGCGGCCACTCTGGAGGTCCCGACGACCCGGGCGAAGTAGGACGCCGCCTCCTGCTGCGACAACGTGTCCAGAGACAGCGACGAGGCTCCGTCCAGCCCAGTGAGCCGGTTCCGCGTCGTCACCAGGACACGGCAGGCGGGGGAGCCCGGCAGCAGCGGGGCGACCTGAGCGGCGTCGCGTGCGTTGTCCAGGACGATCAGCGCACGACGCCGGGCGGTCCACTCCCGCCATCTGGAGGCGCGTTCGTCCACCGTGGACGGCATTTCGCCGAGCCATCCGCCCGCGTGCAGCAGACCGGCCAGTGCTTCGGCCGGCTCCAGAGGCTGCCGACCGCTGTACCCTCGCAGGTCGACGTAGAGCTGGGCGTCCGGATAGACCGAGGTCAAGCGGTGCGCCGCGTGCACCGCGAGGGCCGTCTTGCCGATACCGGGCATCCCGTGGATCACGGTGACCGGCAGGGCGGTCCTCGTACCGTTGCCCACCACGTCCTCGGCCAGGAGGATGCGCAACTCACCAGCCCGCCCGACGAAGTCCGGAGTGTCGCGCGGCAGGCAGTTGCGGGGCTCCACTGGTGGAGCAGGAGCAGGAGCAGGAGCAGGAGCAGGAGCAGGGAGCAAGACTGGTGCGGCCGAAGACTCATACGGTGTGAGACGAGCGGTGAGCGCGGTGTCGTCCCGCAGGAGTTCGTGATCTTGTTCGAGCATGCGCAGATGAAGCTGCTGGAGCTCTGCGGTCGGTTCGATGCCCTGACTGCGGTGCAGCCGCATGCGTGTGTCCCGGAAGACGGACAGAGCCTCGTCGTGTCGACCTGAACGGTACAGCGCCAGCATCAGGGAGCCGATCACCCGCTGAGCGAACGGATTCTGGGAGGCGAGTTCCTGCAACTCGCCCACCAGGTCCGCGTGCCGCCCCAACTCCATCTCCAGGCCGATCCGTTCCTCGCGCACCCGGCGGTGGTCCTCGGCCAGCCGCACACGTGCCGACTGTGCCCAGGAGTTGTCGGCGAACTCGGCCAACGGTTCGCCGCGCCACAGCGCCTCTGCGGTGCGCAGTAGTCCGACGGCCAGCTCGCGCTCGTTGCGTGAGGCCGCTGCCAGTGCGTCCGAGCG
>NZ_JBEZUS010000055.1:0-1483 GCF_040636475.1 Streptomyces sp. NPDC037389 | reverse complement strand
CTCCCCTGGGATTCGCTCCTTCGAGGACGTCGGCCAGGAGTGCGACGGCGTCGGCCTCGTTCGGGTCGGCGAACAGTTGGTGGTCGCTGACGTCGAACGGCGCGTACCACACGGAGACACGGTGTCCGGGCACGAGGGCGGTCTCGCGTCCGTCCAGCGCGGCGGTAATCCGGTCGTGGTCCTGCTGGGCGTGCCGGGTCTGCGTGTACGGACCGACGCGCAGCAGCGTGCGGCCGTCGAGGCTGTCGTCGCGCCGGCGGGCCTCGATGTAGAGGGCGTAGTGCGCGGGGGTCATGCCGACGTCGTCGGGCAGGGGCAGGCCGGCGGCGGCGTGGGTGAGCATCGCGTAGCCGGGCTGCCAGAAGCCGAGGATCGCGCTCGTCTCGCAGCGCAGCCAGCCGCGTTCGGTGTAGCCGAGCTGGCGGCCGTGGAGGTAGGCGCCGGCGTGCGGGGTGCCGGGGTGGACCAGGGCGACGGCGATCAGGTCGGGGCCGTGGTCGTCGCCGGGCCGGGTCTGCGCGCGTTCCACGAACGGGCCGACGCGCACGGCGATGTCCCGGGCGCTGCCGGGCGTCCAGGGCTCGGGGTTGCGCAGGGCGGTGAGCATCGCACGGAACTGGTCGACGACGGCCTGGTCCTCGGCGGAGAGGACGCCGGGGTTGTGGCCGCAGCGGCGGAAGCGACGGATCATCGGGCGTTCTCCTGCTTGGTGTTGGTGGAGGCGCGGACGCGGTGCCTGTCGACGTGGAGCTTGAGGTGGCCGGCCCTGAGCGCGGCGGCGGCCGTCGCCGCGGCGAGCGGGACGGCGGCGGCGAGCAGCAGGACGGCGCGCAGGTGGCGGGCGGTCACTTGAGCGGGATGGCGCGGCAGGTGGCGGCGTGGGTGTTGGCGTCCGGCCGGATGCAGAACAGGAAGTCCCCCTGGACCAACTGGGAGGAGTCTCCGCAGCCGTGGCAGTTCCAGCGGTTCTTGTCGGTGTGCTCGCCGGGGCCGGTGACGTCCACGTAGCTGCCGCCGACCGTGATGAACCGGATCAACAAATCCTTGGGGCGGTCCGGCCCGGTGAAGGCGGCGAGGGTGGCGGTGCTCATGGGTTGGTGTCCTCTCGGATCAGGCGGCCAGCAGGTGCTTGGCCGGGGGAGCGATGTAGGAGGCGGGGTCGGCGGGCGTGCCGTCGTAGCACTCCAAGCAGCAGCCCAAGGTCTTGAGCGGGATGCAGTGGAAGTAGCGCCGGCGGCAGGTGCCGCACGTCTGGCGGGCCGCCATCGCCTTGTCGAGCGCGGCTTCCTTCGCGAGCGTCATCGGGAGCTTCGGCTTCGCCAGATCGATCCGGTACAGCCACGCCCACCGCTTCCCGCCGCGGCATTCGACCCGGGCGACGGGCTCGTGTCCGCCGGGGCGCAGTCCCATCTCCCGCAGCTGGCGGCGGGTCGCGAGGTTCTCGCGCCCGGCCTGCCTCCACCGGAAGACCGGTAAGGAGCCG
>NZ_JBEZUS010000054.1:0-1519 GCF_040636475.1 Streptomyces sp. NPDC037389 | reverse complement strand
CGCCACATCCCCGCGGCCGTCACCGACCCCGCCGAGATCGACCGCGCCAACCTCTACGCCCGCAAGGCCCTGTTCGCCTCCGGCGACGCCGTGGTCGCGGGCACCAAGGTGGCCGGACGCCACTACCTGAAGTTCACCCTGCTCAACCCCGAGACGACCCCGGCCGACATCGCCGCCGTCCTCGACCTGATCGCCGGCCACGCCGAGCAGTACCTGGGAGACTCCCTTGACCGCGCTTCCTGAAGCCAGTGCCGCCTACGACTTCGTCGGGATCGGCCTCGGCCCCTTCAACCTCGGCCTGGCCTGCCTCACCGAGCCCATCGCCGAGCTGAACGGCGTCTTCCTGGAGTCCAAGCCCGACTTCGAGTGGCACGCCGGCATGTTCCTGGACGGCGCCCACCTCCAGACCCCCTTCATGTCGGACCTGGTCACGCTGGCCGACCCGACCTCGCCGTACTCCTTCCTCAACTACCTGAAGGACAAGGGCCGTCTCTACTCGTTCTACATCCGCGAGAACTTCTACCCGCTGCGCGTCGAGTACGACGACTACTGCCGCTGGGCCGCGCACCGGTTGAGCAGCATCCGCTTCTCCACCACGGTCACCGAGGTCACCTACGACGAGCGCGAGGAGCTGTACGCCGTCGCCACCACCTCCGGCGACACCTACCGCGCCCGCCGCCTGGTCCTGGGCACCGGCACCCCGCCGTACGTCCCGGACGCCTGCCGGGGACTGGCGGGCGACTTCCTCCACAACTCCCGCTACCTCCAGCACCGGTCGGAGCTGGTGAAGAAGAAGTCGATCACGCTGGTCGGCAGCGGGCAGTCCGCCGCCGAGATCTACCGGGACCTGCTGGGCGAGATCGACGTCCACGGCTACCGGCTCAACTGGGTCACCCGCTCCCCGCGCTTCTTCCCCCTCGAATACACCAAGCTCACGCTGGAGATGACCTCGCCGGAGTACGTGGACTACTACCACGCGCTGCCCGAGGACACCCGCTACCGCCTCGCCGGCGAGCAGAAGGGCCTGTTCAAGGGGATCGACGGCGACCTGATCAACGAGATCTTCGACCTGCTCTACCAGAAGCGGCTCGGCGGTCCCGTCCCCACCCGGCTGCTCACCAACTCCGCGCTCACCAGCGCCCGCTACGCGGACGGCACCTACACGCTCGGCTTCCGCCAGGAGGAGCAGGGCGAGGACTTCGAGATCGAGACCGAGGGCCTGGTGCTCGCCACCGGCTACCGCTACACCGAGCCGGAGTTCCTCAAGCCCGTCCGCGACCGGCTGCGCTACGACTCCCGGGGCAACTTCGACATCGCCCGCAACTACGCCGTGGACGTCACGGGAAGCGGCGTCTTCCTGCAGAACGCCGGCGTCCACGCGCACAGCGTCACCAGCCCCGACCTGGGCATGGGCGCCTACCGCAACAGCTGCATCGTCCGGGAGCTGCTGGGCACCGAGTACTACCCGGTCGAGAAGACGATCGCGTTCCAGGAGTTCGCCGTATGAGCACCACCGCCA
>NZ_JBEZUS010000053.1:0-1519 GCF_040636475.1 Streptomyces sp. NPDC037389 | reverse complement strand
CGCCAGCAGCACGGCAACGTTGATGGTCAGCACGCACAACCCCCACCAGCTCAGTGAACGCCCCTGGTCAAGGTTGTAGCCAGCCTGCGCATCCGAGACATCTGCGTCATACGAGGATGGCCGCATGTATCCGTCAGATCGGCCGGATCAGCCGTCTTGCCCCGGGCTCAAGTCTGCTCACGGCTCAGCACGCTTCAGCGCAGGTCGTGTGTGCCTCGTCGGCACAACCGGTTGAAATTGCAGTCTGCTACTGTAATTATGGCGGTATGGAGATGCAGACGAAACCGCCGCAGCTCGACGACTTCCTCAACCCCGTCGACATCAAGGTCGCCGTCAGCGGCTTCGGCTACGAGGAGGGCACCTGCGTGGCGTGGGACACGGACACCTGGACCGGCACCGGCGACCCGTCATGGGTACGCCACGGCGTGGTCCTGCGGTGCTACCTCGACGGCACCGACATCAACCGCACCGCGATCGAGGGCGCCACCGACATCGGCGACCCCGAGGCGCAGACCGCCGTCCAGAGCATGAAGCAGCACCTGATCGCCGCTCACGGAGGCCGCTACCTGGCCGCCCTCCAGGACGAGATCGACAGCCTGGGTAACCCGCAGCTCCTGCTCGCGAAAGACCCGGTGCACCAGGAGGCGATCCACCAGCGCGCGAGGGAGAACACGGCCCCGCCCTCGCTCCTGGCCCTCATCGCCGAGGTACAGGCCAAGGAGAAGCACCTCCTGGCCGTGCGCCGCCGGTACGCCATCGCCCTCTGGCGCTACATCGCCCACCTCTACCGGCACGGCCTGCCCGTCGAGGACATCGCCCACTGGACGGGCGAATCCGCCGCCTCGACCGAACGCCGCATCATGTGCGTGCCCACCGCCGGCGCCGCCGCCATCACCGGAGTCGAGCAGAAGACCTGGAGCGGCTACGTCGCCCGCGACCAGGCGCCCGCCCCTGACGACCACGTCGGCCGCGAGCCCGTCTGGCACATCTCGACCGTGCTGCGCCACGTCGACACCCGCCCCGGCCGCCCTGGACGCCCGCCCAAGCAAGCCTGACCAAGCCGCCCTGTCGCGGACTCCCCCTCATCTCCTGGCACCGCAAAGGACTCTGCTCACATGACGAACCTCCGACCCCACCAGCGTGAGGCTGTCGACGCCGTACGGGCCGCCCTTGAGGTGCCTGCTACCGGCACAGTCCCGGAGCGCGGATTGCGCACTCAGGTCGTCATGGCGACCGGCTCGGGCAAGACCCTCGTCGCCGCGCAGAGCGCGCACGAACTCCAGGCGGGCCGCGTGCTGGTGCTGGTTCCCTCGCTGGACCTGCTGGCGCAGACCGAGGCAGCGTGGCGCGAGGCCGGCCGCACCGGCCCCATGATCGGCGTCTCGTCGCTGCGCGGTGAGGGCGTCGGCTTCCCCAGCACCACCGATGTGCGGGAGCTGATCGACTGGGTGCGGCCGTTCGACAAGGTCACCGTCTTTGCCACCTATGCCTCCCTCGGACTCGGCACTCTGGAGCGCGC
>NZ_JBEZUS010000052.1:0-1540 GCF_040636475.1 Streptomyces sp. NPDC037389 | reverse complement strand
GGTCGTTTCTTATGGCTGCGGCGCGGAGTGGGCAGTTTCAGGGAAGCCCAGTTCGTCCAGCAGCGCGTCGAACAGCTCCTCCACGAAGGTCTCCTGTGCGCGCAGCAGTTCCTCGATCCGAGACTGCTGTGCCGTGACCTGGACACCAGCCGCTGAAGCCCAGATGAGAGCGCCTTCGGCGTCGGTCGGCACCTCTGCATCGAGCTCTGCGCGCTTATGTCCGATGGCTTCTTCGAACTCCGGAGTGGCTATCCATAGGCTCAGGTCGTCCACGTCTTCGGGTTCCTCGACGAGGAGAGCTGCGGCGTTGTCCAGGTTGAGCCATGCCTGCCAGCGGTGCCCGTCGGTGTCCAGACCGGTCACGAGGGCGACGCTGCTGTCGGAGACATCGGCGACGCAGGCCGGGGCACCGGTCCATTCGACCAAGGCGAACAGGTTCCCGTCCTCCCAGACGCCTTGCTCCAACTGCAGAGTTTGCCAGCCGCCCGGTCGCGGCTGGCACTCATGCACGTCGTCCCACAGCCCTGGACCCGTGCTGCCGAAGATTGGTGCCTCCAGCAGTGGGCGCTTGCTGCGCGCAAAGACCAGATGACCGGAAAAGCCCATGGAACCTCCTCGTCGAATACCAGCGCACCCTACGAGCTGCCACTGACACCATCGGCGCTGGCCGGCTGTTGCTCTCGACCGACTGGCTCACCGGATCAGTCGGCGGTAGCCGATGAGGGCTGCGGCTATGCCGACGAAGGCGAGGAAGTGCTCGGCCTTGCGCTCGTAGCGTCGGTGGAGGCGTCGGCAGCCGGCCAGCCAGGACACGGTTCTCTCGACTACCCAGCGGTGGCGGCCCAGTCGCTGCGAGGACTCGACACCCTTGCGGGCGATGCGGTGGCGGATGCCCCGCGAGCGGAGCCAGCGGCGCAGGTGGTCGTAGTCGTATCCCTTGTCTGCGTGCAGTTTCGCCGGCCGTCGGCGGCGCGGGCCGCGGCGGGAACGGATGGGCGGGATGCCGCGCACGAGCGGTTGCAGGCCCTGGCTGTCGTGCATGTTCGCGCCGGAGATGCCCAGCGACAGCGGCAGCCCGTTCCTGTCGGTGACCAGGTGGATCTTCGATCCTAGCTTGCCGCGATCGGTCGGATTCGGTCCCGTCAATGGCCCCCTTTTGCCGCCCTGACGCTGACAGAGTCGATCGCGCACCGCGACCAGTCCAGCTCGCCTCGCGCTCCGAGCTCGTCGAGGATCACCCGGTAGAGCCGAGCCCAGACCCGGTCCCGGCTCCACTGGGCGAACCGGCGGTAGACCGTGGGCCAGGCGGGGCCGAACACCGGGGGCAACTGCCGCCAGGTGCAGCCTGACGTCGCCACGAAGATGATCGCGGCAAGGACCTCGCGGTCACCTGCCCGGCGCCGTCCCCCACCCTGCGGACGCTTCACCTCAGTCGGCGGCACCACCCGCCTGAACAGCCCCCACAACTCGTCCGGCACCAGCCGCTCAACGAGATCCGTCATGCACGACTCAACGAACGATCACGCCATAAGAAACGACG
>NZ_JBEZUS010000051.1:0-1559 GCF_040636475.1 Streptomyces sp. NPDC037389 | reverse complement strand
CGAGCTGCGCGGCGTCCTCCGCGATCAGCACCCGGCTCTCGGAGTCGGAGAGGATGTACGCCGATTCGTCGGCGTTGGTCTGCGGGTAGACGGTGGTCGTCGCCGCACCCGCGCACATGATGCCGAGGTCGGCGAGGATCCACTCCAGGCGGGTGGAGGAGGCCAGCGCGACGCGCTGCTCGGGCAGCACGCCCAGCTCGATCAGGCCCGCCGCGATCGCGTACACCCGCTCGGCGGCCTGCGCCCAGGTCAGCGACTTCCAGTCGTCGGGGCCCTCGCCGGAGGCCGGCGGCACCGGGTAGCGGTACGCCTCGGCGTCCGGCGTGGCGGCCACCCGCTCCAGGAAGAGTCCCGCCACGGAGGGCGGACGGTTCTCGATCAGTGTCTGTGTGTCGCTCACGACATCCTCCGGGCCCGCGACGGTGCGGCTGGCTCAGGTGCGGCTGGATTCACTCTCGGGCGGTTGTTCGGGCCGTGGTCAAGCGGCGCGTCGGACTGGTGCCCGATCACTTGTTTAACTCACGAGTAACTACGGGGCAGGCATCAGCGTAAAGGGCGACCGGCCCCCGCGTAAGAGCCCGCGCCCTGTCATTTCCTACAGACGCCCGCCCGTGACATGCGAAGAGACCCGCCGCACTTTCGTACGACGGGCCCCTCGGTGTCCGTTTTGGCCGGACGCGGCGTGCGATGCGGCGGTTACTTCTTGCCCTTGGCCGACCCCGCGCTGTCGTCGCTGGACAGCACCGCGATGAAGGCCTCCTGCGGAACCTCCACCGAACCCACCATCTTCATCCGCTTCTTGCCTTCCTTCTGCTTCTCCAGCAGCTTCCGCTTGCGGGAGATGTCACCGCCGTAGCACTTGGCGAGGACGTCCTTGCGGATGGCGCGGATGGTCTCGCGGGCGATGACGCGGGAGCCGATGGCGGCCTGGACCGGCACCTCGAAGGCCTGCCGCGGGATCAGTTCCTTGAGCTTGGCGACGAGCCGCACGCCGTAGGCGTACGCCTGGTCCTTGTGGGTGATCGCCGAGAAGGCGTCCACCTTGTCGCCGTGCAGCAGGATGTCGACCTTGACCAGGCTGGAGGTCTGCTCGCCGGTGGGCTCGTAGTCGAGCGAGGCGTAACCGCGCGTCTTGGACTTGAGCTGGTCGAAGAAGTCGAAGACGATCTCCGCGAGCGGGAGGGTGTAGCGGATCTCCACCCGGTCCTCGGAGAGGTAGTCCATGCCGAGCAGGGTGCCGCGCCGGGTCTGGCACAGCTCCATGATGGCGCCGATGAACTCGGTCGGAGCCAGGATCGTGGCGCGCACGACCGGCTCGTAGACCTCGTTGATCTTGCCCTCGGGGAACTCGCTCGGGTTGGTGACGGTGTGCTCGGTGCCGTCCTCCATGACCACGCGGTAGACCACGTTGGGCGCGGTGGCGATCAGGTCGAGGTTGAACTCGCGCTCCAGCCGCTCGCGGATCACGTCGAGGTGGAGCAGGCCGAGGAAGCCGACGCGGAAGCCGAAGCCGAGGGCGGCGGAGGTCTCCGGCTCGTAGACCAGGGCGGCGTCGTTGA
>NZ_JBEZUS010000050.1:0-1638 GCF_040636475.1 Streptomyces sp. NPDC037389 | reverse complement strand
GGCGGGTGGGGTGGTGGTGTGGTTGGTTGCGGGGTGGGGGCGGGTTTTCAACTCTTGTCGGATGTCGGTCTTTCGTGTAGCTACGACAGCAGCATGGCGTTGACCTGCTGTGCTTAGAGTGCACAGAGGGTTCTGCATCGTTGAGTGGTATGGCGCCTGACCTGATCTGGTTCGTCAGGAGACCTGATTGCGCGGGTGGTTGGCAGGCCTCTGAGGTGCTGTGCTGTAAGTAGACGGAGGATGTTGTAACTAGAGGCATAAGTTCATGGCTTGGGGGCAAGTCGCGAACCGTGACGTAATTGATCTTGAGGGTGTGGGGGAGTCGGGGCCTGCGGCATGTGGCTTGCGGCGGCTGGCCGGTTGATCTGAGTCCTCTCCGGCTCCGGGGGTGTTGTCAGTCCCCGCCGTCGAGATCGTCGTCTTGAGTCAGTGACATGTGGCGGACGCTGATGCCGGTTCGGCAGCGTGTCGGGCCGATCGTGTCGCGCAGGCGTGTAAACAGGTCTGGGCGGATGAGGAGATCCGCTCCCGTGATTGCGGGCAGGAGAGGCTCGTAGTTTCCGTCGTGGACGAGGTGGCCGTGCCACTGGCGGCAGATCAGTGCTTCTCCTGCGGCGTCGCTGAGGCTGAACCCGCAGATGCCGTCGGTGGGTTCGAGTCCGAGTGTTGCCACGACTCTGGCGGTGGGTGCCAGTACGTAGAGGGGCAGGCCGAGGCCGCTGCCGCGGTGGGGCACATCGACCATGATGGTGGTGCCTGCGTCGGTGAGTGCTGCTAGGGCCTGGTTCTTGGTGCGGATGTGCTCAGTTGCCGTGTCTGGTTGTGTGAGTGCGGGTGCCAGGTGCTTGAGCGGGTGTGTCCACAGTTGCCAGGGAGCCTGGGCGAGGGGAAGCGGGCCGGATGGCGGATCGTCGGTGACGGCCTCCAGCCCGAGTGCGATGCGTACTTGGCGGGCGGGCTGGTCCGGGTGGCGGCGTGCGGGGGTGTGGTGCTGCTCGATCAGGCCGATCTGTACCCAGCCCGCGTGGGGCCCGTCCGCGACTTGAGAAAGGGCAGTGGCGCCTCCCGGCAGGGCCCGCAGGCCCGCCACCGATGAGGAACTGGAAGGCGGCCAGGGCAGTTGCTCCTGGCGGCTGTCACTGAACCAGGGTGCGGGATCGAGCGACCATGCCAGCGCCTCGGGGCGGGTGAGGGGGCGGGGAACACGGGCGAGTTCGGCACGCAGCGCTGCGCTGGGGTCGTCGCGCAGTCGTGCGGCCGCACCGCGTTCAAAAGAGCGTGCGGGGCCGAGGTGGCCGGCTTGGGCGAACGCGACTCGCAGGCCGGCGGCGGCCTGTTGCAGGGCGTCTTCGGCGGCCGCTTCGGCGGCGAGGTAGGCGTCGGGGTACTGAGTGCGGCTGGGGTGGGCCAGCGTGTCCAACTGGGCACTCATCAACGTCTCGACGCGCTCGGACAGGGCCTCGGTGACGAGGGCGATGACTGCCTCGCGAAGCCCTGCCGGAGCGCCGGCGGCGTTGAGGCGGGTGCCCAGATAGTGGTCGATGAGGTTGGCCGCGAACTCCTCGGGGTTGTTCATGCGCTGCCCTCGGTGCTGGCAAGGGCGGCGGAAATGGTGCGTGCGAGTGTCTGATGGGCCGC
>NZ_JBEZUS010000049.1:0-1704 GCF_040636475.1 Streptomyces sp. NPDC037389 | reverse complement strand
GACGACCGCGGCGAACGCCGCGATCAGGGCGACGGCGGACACGAACATCTGGGCGTGGTAACGGGACCTGCGCGGCACGAAGGCCTCGACCAGGATCCCGATGATCGCCGCGCCGATGACGATGAGGACGGGCGACAGCTGCCCGTACTCGATCTTCGGCGCGTCGATCCTGGCGATCGGGTCGGCCGCCGTCGCCGCCGTTGTCCACAGGCTGTGGACGGCTGTTGCGCTCACTTGGCCGCCTCCACCTCAGGCTGGGGGTCCGTCTTGTGTACGTCGGACATGGTCTGCTTCACCGCCGGGTTGACGATGTCCGTCACGGGCTTCGGGAAGACGCCGAGGAAGATCAGCAACGCCACCAGCGGCGCCACGACCACCAGCTCGCGCACCCGCAGGTCCGGCATCCCGGTCACCTCGGCCTTCACCGGGCCCGTCATCGTCCGCTGGTAGAGGACGAGGGTGTAGAGCGCGGCGAGGACGATGCCGAAGGTGGCGATGATGCCGATCACCGGATAGCGGGTGAACGTGCCGACCAGGACGAGGAACTCGCTGACGAAGGGCGCGAGGCCCGGCAGCGACAGGGTCGCCAGGCCGCCGATCAGGAAGGTGCCGGCCAGGACCGGGGCCACCTTCTGCACACCGCCGAAGTCGGCGATGAGCCGCGAACCGCGCCGCGAGATCAGGAATCCGGCGATCAGCATGAGCACCGCGGTCGAGATGCCGTGGTTGACCATGTACAGGGTGGCGCCGGACTGGCCCTGGCTGGTCATCGCGAAGATGCCCATGACGATGAAGCCGAAGTGCGAGATCGACGCGTAGGCGATCAGCCGCTTGATGTCGCGCTGGCCGACCGCGAGCAGCGCGCCGTAGATGATGCTGATCACCGCCAGGACCAGGATGACCGGCGTCGCCCACTTGCTGGCCTCCGGGAAGAGCTGGAGGCAGAAGCGGAGCATCGCGAAGGTGCCGACCTTGTCGACGACCGCCGTGATGAGCACGGCGACCGGCGCGGTCGACTCCCCCATGGCGTTGGGCAGCCAGGTGTGCAGCGGGAACAGCGGCGCCTTCACCGCGAAGGCGAAGAAGAAGCCGAGGAAGAGCCAGCGCTCGGTGCTGGTCGCCATGTCCAGCGAACCGTTGGCCCGCGCCTCGGCGATCTCCGTGAGCGAGAAGTTCCCGGCGACCACGTAGAGGCCGATCACCGCGGCCAGCATGATCAGACCGCCGGCCAGGTTGTAGAGGAGGAACTTCACCGCCGCGTACGACCGCTGCGTCGCCGCCGTCTTCTCGCCGTGCTCGTGGGCCCGGTCCCCGAAACCGCCGATCAGGAAGTACAGCGGGATCAGCATGGCTTCGAAGAAGATGTAGAAGAGGAAGACGTCGGTGGCCTCGAACGAGATGATCACCATCGCCTCGACGGCCAGGATCAGGGCGAAGAAGCCCTGCGTCGGCCGCCACCGGCTGCTGCCGGTCTCCAGCGGGTCGGCGTCGTGCCAGCCCGCCAGGATGATGAACGGGATCAGCAGGGCGGTCAGCGCGATCAACGCCACCGCGATGCCGTCCACGCCCAGTTCGTAGCGGACGCCGAAGTCCGCGATCCAGGAGTGGGACTCGGTGAGCTGGTAGCGGTCGCCGCCGGGGTCGAAGCGGACCAGCACCGTGACCGCCAGCGCGAGCGTGGCCAGCGAGACCAGCAGCGCCAGC
>NZ_JBEZUS010000048.1:0-1706 GCF_040636475.1 Streptomyces sp. NPDC037389 | reverse complement strand
GTGCGGCATGGCCGTACCGGCGGTCGTCTACACCGTCACCGCCACCGCCGGCGGCGGTTCCCTGTCCGGCTGGGCCGTGCCGACGGCCACCGACATCGCTTTCGCGCTCGCCGTGCTCGCCGTCATCGGCACGTCGCTGCCGAGCGCCCTGCGCGCCTTCCTGCTGACGCTCGCCGTCGTCGACGACCTGTTCGCGATCCTGATCATCGCGGTCTTCTTCACCGACACCCTGAACTTCGCCGCGCTGGGCGGCGCGGTCGCCGGCCTCGTCGTGTTCTGGCTGCTGCTGCGCAAGGGCGTACGCGGCTGGTACGTGTACGTCCCGCTCGGCCTGGTGATCTGGGGCCTGATGTACAACAGCGGCATCCACGCCACCATCGCCGGTGTCGCGATGGGCCTCATGCTGCGCTGCCACACGCGCGAGGGCGAGGACCACTCCCCCGGCGAGCACATCGAGCACCTCGTGCGTCCCCTGTCGGCCGGTCTGGCCGTGCCGCTGTTCGCCCTGTTCAGCGCGGGGGTGGCCGTCTCGGGCGGGGCTCTGGCCGACGTGTTCACCAAGCCGGAGACCCTCGGTGTGGTGCTCGGACTCGTCCTCGGCAAGACGCTGGGCATCTTCGGCGGCACCTGGCTGACGTCCCGCTTCACCAAGGCGTCGCTCAGCGAGGACCTGGCCTGGGCGGACGTGTTCGCGGTGGCCACCCTGGCCGGCATCGGGTTCACCGTCTCCCTGCTCATCGGCGAGCTGGCCTTCGACGGCGACGCGGCGATGACCGACGAGGTCAAGGCCGCCGTCCTGTGCGGATCGCTGATCGCGGCGGCGCTGGCGACGGTACTGCTGAAGGTACGGAACGCGAAGTACCGGGGGATGGTCGCGGAGGAGGAGCGCGACGACGACTTCAGCGGTGTCCCCGACGTCTACGAGGAGGACGACCCCGCGTACCACCTGCGCATGGCCGCCGTCCACGAGAAGAAGGCCGCCGAGCACCGCCGGATCGCCGAGGAGATGCAGTCGGCGCGGCTTGCCGAAGTGACGGGCGGGGCAGGCGAGGAGGACGACCGTCCGGCATGATCTGACGAGACGGTACAAAAGACGGAACCGTACTCAGACGAGCCAGCAGAAGAGGGAGACCGCGATGAGCGCACCCGACGGCAGCCCGGTCGGCACCGAACGCAGCATCGGCGAGCTGTTCGCCTCGGCGACCACCGAAATGTCGGCGCTCGTGCACGACGAGATCGCGCTGGCGAAGGCGCAGCTCAAGACGGACGTCAAGCGCGGGGTGACCAGCGGTGGCGCCCTGTCCGCCGCGGGCCTGGTCCTGCTGTTCTCGCTGCCGATGCTGAGCTTCGCGCTGGCCTACGGCATCCGCACCTGGAGCCACTGGAACCTCGCGGTCTGCTTCCTGCTGTCCTTCGCGGCCAATGTGCTGGTCGCGGGCCTCCTCGCGCTGATCGGCATCGTCTTCGCGAAGAAGGCCAAGAAGGGCCGCGGACCGCAGAAGGTGGCCGCCTCGGTGAAGCAGACGGCCGGCGTGCTCCAGAACGCCAAGCCGCACCCGCGTCCGGAACTGCCCGCGGACCGGTCCCCCGAGGCGATCGAGGCTGTGGCACGCTCGTCCTCATGACGGGCTCCACCACCCCTTCGGGGCAATCCCCCTCGGCGCAGCACCCCACGTCGGTCGTCCGGCTCGGCATCCCGGGCGGAC
>NZ_JBEZUS010000047.1:0-1722 GCF_040636475.1 Streptomyces sp. NPDC037389 | reverse complement strand
GGCGATGCTCGTGTCGTCCTGGTGGCGCGGGCAGCGCCGGCGGCATGCCTCGTTCGTGGCGGAGGTGGGGTGCGTGGAGCTGGCGGAGGGGCAGGCGCACGCTTTGGGGTTGCTGGTGGACACGTTGGCGTTCCGTGTCGTTCGTACCCGCTTCGACCATGGTGGTCGCCCCCTGGAGACTGCTGACCTCATCTTGCCGATGGATCGGTGGTTGATCCGTCTGGCGCCCAGTTCGTAGCGGCGCGCTCCCCCGCGCTGCCCGACTGTGCATATGCCAGGACCCTGAGTAAAGCTCAGTTTTGTTGAAGAGGGAAGCGTGTCTACTGAACATTCCTCAACGATGTAAACACGCCCCGTGCGAAACGATCACCGCAGGTCAAGCCTTGGCCAAACGTTTTTGCCAGACGTCCGGTTCGCCCGCCCTCCTGACCCGCGAGACAGCCCTACCCCACTCCCCCGGCGAGCCGTCGGGCCGCAGCCTTGGCGATGGCCTCCCACTCCCGGTAGAGCCGGCCGGAGGTCGGGCAGGGGTCTGCGTCGACGTCGGCGCATTGGTGGCAGTGGAGCCGGTGGTGGGCGTAGGTGCCCCAGGCTTCTTGCATGGGGCTGAGCCGGGTGTGGGCGGCGACTAACGGCGGCCTACTGTCGGCGGCGGGCTGGGGGTCTTTAGGCTCGTCCACGTCGACGGCTCCTTCGTCGGCTCGCCTCCGGGGTGGCGGCCCACGCTCCCCGGGGGCTCTATTGCGTGTAATTGCAGGTTAGCGCCACTTGTATCGCCCTGTCTCTGGACGTCTCTGTACGTAGCTCGAAGTGCTGGCTTGTAGGGGGTTGCCTAGCGTCGAGATCATGGCCATTGATCCGGATGCGGAGATCGATCACGAGGGGCCCGTTACCCCGTACCGGCAGCTCGCCGAGATCCTGAAGGCGCGGATCGCCCGGGGTGACTGGGCGGAGGGGCGGCCGATCGCGTCGGAGAACAGTTTGGTGCAGCAGTACGGGCTGGCCCGGACGACGGTGCGTCGGGCGATTGCCGCGCTCGTTGAGGAGCGGGTGGTGTGGACGGTGCAGGGGCGCGGCAGCTACGTCGGTCAGCCGCCAGCCGAGAGCTGAGGTCAGGCGTCCATCTCGGGGTGTCCGTGCCGGATGGCGAAGCCCTGTCCCGCCTTGGCGGTGTTGTCGCAGTAGCAGCACAGCATGTCGGAGGCGAGCCGGTGGCCCAGTTGCCCTTGTAGCTTGCGCGAGCAGTCGTGGCAGGCGTAGCCGTAGGCGTGCGGGGCGTAGTAGGCGCCTTGCCAGTCGCCGACGATGGGGCGGGGCCCGCATGCGCAATAGAGCTGCCGACCGGTTTTCTGGTCGACCCAGTGGACTCGGTAGAGGTACTGGGATGGCGGCGAGCAGGCGCAGACCTCTTGTGCGTACCTGCCTGCCCAGCGGTCCTCGGTTTCGACGCGCTTCGGGTTGGGGCAGTGGGGCAAGGCGCGCACCGGCAGGTCCACATCGGTCATGCGGCCAGGATGACAGACACCGATTCGTAGCCGCCTGTCAGACCTCGCCGATACGATCGGCTCATGTCCTCCACTCCTGCGCCCTCGGGGCCAGCACGGTCTGCTGCGGCCGTGGATGCGGAGATCCGCGCCCTTCTTCAGGCGACGGGCGGCTGGTTGTGGGGGCCGACGCGGGCGCGGTACGAGGAGCTGCGGGACGAGTGGGTGGCCGCCGTCC
>NZ_JBEZUS010000046.1:0-1891 GCF_040636475.1 Streptomyces sp. NPDC037389 | reverse complement strand
CATCCGCCAAGTACCTCTGCACCATCGCCGACGAGGTCGGCGACGTGCCCGGCGACAAGCAGAACAACATGCTTGCTGCCTACAACGCGGGAAGCGGCGCCGTCCAGAAATACGGCGGTGTTCCTCCGTACAAGGAAACACAGAACTATGTGCGGTCCATCACCGCACTCGCCAACCAAAACAAGGGCGGCGGGAAGGTGGCCACCACCGAACAGGCCGCCACCGCAATCAACGCGGCAGAGCAAATGATCGGCACCCCCTACTCGTGGGGTGGCGGAAACGCGAGCGGTCCCAGTGCCGGGACGTGCTGCTCTCCTAGCGGTCGGTCCGGGAAATCCACCGAGGGATTCGACTGCTCCGGATTGACGCTCTACGCCTACGCGAAAGCGGGAATCTCCCTGCCTCGCACGGCAGCCGCACAGTACGCGGCATCCGAGCCCGTCAAGCCCGGTGATGTAAAGCCGGGCGACCTCGTGTTCTACGGGTCCAGCGCGGCGAGCATTCACCACGTCGGCATTTACGTCGGCGGCGGCTGGATGATCGACGCGCCGCGCCCCGGGACACAGGTCCGCTATTCCCCCATGGACACCATGCCCGACCTTTTCGGCGTGGCACGCCCCACCTCGAACACCAACAAGGAGATCTGAAAATGCGAAACCTCTTCATTGCCGCGCCCGTCGACATGTCGAAGGGATTCAAGGACTTCTTCGACACCATCGGCCTTACGGGCGGGGGTCTCGTCACCAAGGGCATCGCCGCCGTCATCGCCGTCATCGCGCTGCGGATGCTCCTTCAGCTGTCCGGCGACCCCAAGGGCGCCCTGCGCAAGGGCAGCATGGCCGTCGGCACGCTTTTCGTCGCCGTGGTCCTCGCGCTGTACGGCGACACCCTTTTCAGCACGGTGACCGAGGCCAAGGGCTGATCGCATGTCCTACCTGGCAGCCGACCCGTGCGACGGGATCAAGGGTCCGGCCAAGGCGTACTGCGAGCGAGGAAATGGTGGCGCCCCTCCGGATGGAGGGGCCCCCGGCCCCGGTTCCGAAGGGCCGGCCGAAGGCGCTGTCCGTCTCCTTCACGAGCTCATTGAGAGCCTGATCCGGGCGATCAAGAGGCTCCTGGCGCCGGACAGCATGTTCGCGCCAGAGATGACCGACAAGATGGGCGAGACCTGGCTGTACCAGCAGTTCCTCTGGCTGGGCCAGCATCTGGCCGTCGCCGTCTTCGTGTGCGTCGTCGTCGTGTGTGCCCTGACCGCCTGGCAGGGCGCAGACCGCCTCAAGCAACTGGGGGCGTCCACGGGCTGGACGCTCGTGGCCGTCGCCGGCATGGCGTCCGTCCCGGGCATCGTGATGGTGCTGAACACGGCCGTGAGTGCCGCGTTCACCACGGCGTTCGACAGCAACGAGGGGACCCTGTTCGGGGCCATCGCCGAGGACCTGAAGACGTCAGCAGACGCGAAGAACCCACTGGCGCTGCTGCTGCTCTTCGCGGTCCTCGCGGTGGCACTCGCCTTCGCCGGGCTGGTGTTCATGACACGCAGCCTCGGCATCCTGGTGTTCGTGTGCATGGCTCCCGTGGTGCTGGCCTCCCTGGCCCGCGGGGGCGACACCTCGGCCGTCCGGGCATGGGCACAGCGGCTCCTGGGGCTGATGTTCGCCCCGTTCGCGCTGTTGCTGCTCAGCCCGTTCGTCCAACTCGTCCAGGGATCCCTGGTGATGGACGCCGTCCTGCTGATCGCCGCCGATGTCCTCATGCTCCGGATGATCTTCCACGGCGTGCCGTACTTCGGTCCCCGAGTGGCCGGAGCTGCCCGCGCCATGGTGGAGCGCAGGACCGAGAACCCGCTGGCGCGGGCGGTGGTACGTGCCGGATCTCCGGACGTCTACGAGCA
>NZ_JBEZUS010000045.1:0-1909 GCF_040636475.1 Streptomyces sp. NPDC037389 | reverse complement strand
GGCCGGTCGCGGCCACCGCGAAGGGCAGTCGGGGCCGCTGTACGCACCCAGGGATGTTGCGCGCCTCGTGGGCCGAGTAGAAGTCGCCCACATAGGACACGGCGTCCTCGGTCAGCAGCCGGTCCAGCAACGGCAGGAACTCGCCGAGGCGGTCCGCCCGCTCACGCGGAGTCCATGGCTCCTGGCCCAGCGCCGTGGCGTCGAAACCGGTGCCGCCCGCTCCTATGCCGAGCGTGATCCGGCCACCGGAGATGTCGTCGAGGGAGATCAGTTCCTTGGCGAGCGTCACCGGGTGCCGGAAGTTCGGCGAAGTGACCAGGGTGCCCAGACGCAGCCGCTCCGTGACGGCCGCGGCGGCGGTGAGGGTCGGGACGGCACCGAACCACGGGCCGTCCCTGAAGCTGCGCCAGGAGAGGTGGTCGTAGGTGTACGCGGTGTGGAAGCCGAGCTGCTCGGCCCTCGTCCAGGCCGAACGTCCGCCCTCGTGCCAGCGACGGTACGGAAGGATCACGGTGCTCAGGCGCAGGCTCATGCCTCCGACCTTATGCGGCCGGTCGCCGTTTCACGTGAAACGGCCTCCGGCGTCACCGAACGCGGCTGTTCAGCCACGGAGTGAGCAGGATCATCGGCACGTACTCCCGGTGTGTGCGGTCGCCGGGCAGCGGAACGATCAGCTGGTACCCGGGCGGGAAGCGGCGCCCCTTGACGAAGGCGCGGTTGCCGAAGACGGAGCGCAGGAACGCGGGCACCTTGTCGCGTGGGATGTCCGGGAACTCCACGTTCTCCACGGTGATCAGCGCATCGTCCTCCGGGAAGAGCCGGACGCTCACCCGGGGAACGCCGCCGAACTCGACGAATGCCTCGTGCGGGAGGGAACCGTCGGGATCGGTGGTCACTCCCACGCCCGCGGCGCTGCGACGGGAGGTCTGGTCGGCGCCGATGTCGTCGGTGACCTCGATCTCCAGCGCGAACTCCCCGGCGACGGCACGGAGGGCGTTGACGGCGGACTGGGTGGTGGGGAGGTGCTCCATGCCTTCGATCATGCGGGGTCAGCGCGGAGCGGGAAAACGCAGGTAGCGGGGCGGCACGGACTGCGTCAGCCAGACCCCGTTCGCGCTGACACGGAAGAGGTGCCCGTCGCGGTGCATGGCGTCGGCGGCCACGGCGAGCACGACCGGCCGGCCGCGGCGCGCTCCGACCCTGGTCGCGGTGGCCCGGTCGGACGAGAGGTGGACGTCGTGCCGGTTCATGGGACGCAGCCCCTCGGCGCGGATGCCTTCCAGATGCCGGGACACGGTCCCGTGATAGAGGTACGGCGGCGGGGACGCCGGAGGCAGGCCGAGGTCCACGTCGATGCTGTGGCCCTGGCTGGCGCGGATGCGGGTGCCCTCCACGGCGAAACGCCGCTTGTCGTTGGTCGCGACCACGTGGTCGAGCTCTTCGCGGGTGAAGCGGAAGCCGTGCGCGGCCGCAGCGGAGATCAGCGCGTCGATCTCGACCCAGCCGCCCTCGTCGAGCGTGAGCCCGATCCTTGCGGGCTGGTGGCGCAGGTGCTTCGACAGGTACTTGGACACCTTCACCGTGCGTCTGTCGCCGTGCGCGTCTCCGTGTCCGTCGTCCGTGTGGTCCTGTTGCATGGCACCAGCCTGCCTGGTGAGACGCGCCTCACGCGAAGAGATTTCGCCGACGAGGTTTGATCCACAGTCAAGTCCAGTTATCCACAGGCTGGTTGGGTCCTTCTGTGGAAACTACAGGGGTGGCTCGACCCGGGCGAGACGCCTCAGCATCCGTGGTGCGAAGCGGGACATGAGGTGGGCTCCCCGCGCTTCCGGAGTCACCGGGACCACGGCCCTGTTGTGCACGACCGCCTCTAGGACGGCGTCGGCCACCTTCTCCGGCGGGTAGTTGC
>NZ_JBEZUS010000044.1:0-1925 GCF_040636475.1 Streptomyces sp. NPDC037389 | reverse complement strand
CGGGGCAGGTCCGCTCGTACTGCCGCGCGGCCTCGCGCAGCACCGGCGCGAAGGCCGTGGAACCCGCCCGGTGCAGGGTCCCGGCGGCGCAGGCCCTCGGCCCCGCGGCCCCGTCGCTGACGGACAGCGCGAGCGCGGACTGCGTGGCGCTGACCAGGATCAGCGAGGCGAGCAGCCAGCGGACCTGGCGCGAGGCGAAGGGGTAGTACGCGGTCTTCCGGATGGTCCCGCCGCGCACCCCGCCGACGATTCCCGCGGTGACCTCCGGTTCGGGGAACTCGGGGTCGGTGAAGCCCTCCTCGCGGTCCAGGACGGCCAGGACCTTGTAGTGCGCCCGGCGGTTGAGGATCACCTTGGGCAGCTTGATCTCCCGGCCCGTGGTCTCGAACCCCTCGGCCCCCGGCACGAAGAAGGTGGGCGGGACCTGCGGGCTGCGCTCGGTGACGGTCATGCCGACCACACGGCGGCCGGGGAAGGCGATGCGTATGCCCACGGGGTCGCTGGCCGGGGCGACGTAGTCGGCGGCGACCACGGGGGTCCAGCCGGCGTTCTCGATCCGCAGCAGGACGACCGAGGGGTCGCTCAGGTTCGTGCCGTCCCACTGCATGCGCTGCAGCACCGTCGTGTCGGGCCCCGAGGCGGCCGAGTCCCGGATGGTGGTGTCCAGTTGAACGCGGTAGCCGAGCCGTTTGCGGCCCGCCAGCACGAACTCCCACAGCGCGGCCGCGACGGGCACGGCCAGGCCCAGGACGGCGGCCACGGAACCCCAGGACACACTCACGTCCGGCTCCCCCTCGGGACGGTGACACGGGAGGCCATGGTGGCGGGGGCGGGCCGGGGCAGGACCCGGTGCGGGTGAGTGTCCGCGGTGAATTCACGCGCGGGCCATCTTCGCCACCCGGTGTTTTCCGGACATCAACGGCCGCTGTCGTCCGGGCCATTGACGCGCAAGCGCTTCGATTCTAGGTTCCGTCACTGCGTCACGTCCGGCAACACGATCGTCGTTCGAGAAGCCGAACAGTCGGGATGTGGAACATCCGGCTGCAGAACACCCGGGCCACAGAACAGGAGCCCCCCCCCATGCGCCGCACAAGAGCCGCACTCCTCGCTCTCCCCGCCGCCCTGCTCGCCCTCGTCCCCTCCACGGCGTCGGCCTACCCCGGCCCCGGCCGGGTCACCGGCTCCGTCGTCACCCACGACCCGACGATGATCCGCACCGCGTCCGGGCAGTACCGGCTCTACGCCACCGGCGGCGGCATCAGCAGCAAGTCCTCCCCGGACCGCACCGCCTTCGCCGCGGGCGCCGACGCCTTCGGCTCCCGGCCCGCCTGGTGGTCGCGGTACTCGTCCGTCCCGGAGGCCTGGGCGCCGGACATCTCGTACCACGGCGGCAAGTACCTGATGTACTACTCCGTCTCGTCCTTCGGCTCCAACACCTCGGCCATCGGACTCGCGGGCTCCACCACCGGGGCGCCGGGCACCTGGAGCGACTACGGCATCGTCTACACCTCGGACTCCTCCAGCGACTACAACGCGATCGACCCCAACCTCTTCGTCGACGACGACGGCAGGTGGTGGCTGTCCTTCGGCAGCTGGTGGACCGGCATCAAGATGATCCGCGTCGACCCGGCCACCGGGAAGCAGCTCGCCTCCGACACCGCCCGCCGCTCCCTGGCCTCCCGCCCGACCGGCACCAAGGCGGTCGAGGCGCCGTACGTCGTCAAGCGCAACGGGTACTACTACCTCTTCGCCTCCTACGACACCTGCTGCGCCGGGACCGGCTCCACCTACAAGGTCAAGGTCGGCCGGGCGACGAGCTTCACCGGGCCCTACCGCGACAAGAACGGCGTCGCGATGACGGACAACGGCGGGACGCCGGTCCTGGAGTCGCACGGCAGCGTCATCGGCCCCGGCGGGCAGTCGAT
>NZ_JBEZUS010000043.1:0-1965 GCF_040636475.1 Streptomyces sp. NPDC037389 | reverse complement strand
GGCGCAGCCGCACCAAGGTCGAGGTCCCTCCGCAGACCAGGTACAACCTGCCCATCGAGGCGCTGTACACCATGGTTCCGCTCGTCATCGTCTCGGTGCTGTTCTACTTCACCGCGCGTGACGAGTCCGATCTCATGAGCCTCAACAAGAAGCCCGACCTCACGGTCAACGTGGTCGGCTTCCAGTGGAGCTGGTGCTTCAACCACATCGAGAACGTCCCGGGCTCCACCGGCGACGCCAAGACCTCCAAGGAACTGGCCGGCATCCCCGACCGGTTCGTCGAGGACTTCCCGGCCAACGCCGGCGGTGTCTACGACTGCGGTGTCCCCGGCACGCGGAACCCGCAGACCAACAACCCGGGCCCGACCCTCTGGCTCCCCAAGGGCAAGACGGTCCGCTTCGTCCTGACCTCGCGTGACGTCATCCACTCCTTCTGGGTGGTGCCGTTCCTCATGAAGCAGGACGTGATTCCGGGCCACACCAACGCCTTCGAGGTCACCCCCAACAAGGAGGGGACCTTCCTGGGCAAGTGCGCCGAGCTGTGCGGCGTGGACCACTCCCGGATGCTGTTCAACGTCAAGGTCGTCTCCCCGGAGCGCTACGAGCAGCACCTCCAGGACCTCGCGAAGAAGGGGCAGACCGGTTACGTTCCCGCGGGCATCGCTCAGACGAGCCACGAGAAGAACCGGGAGACGAACAACCTGTGAGCATCCTCAACGAACCCCAGGGTGCCTCGGCAGCGGAGGACTCGTACGAGAACGAGCTGCCGGTACGGCGCAAGCAGCCCGGCAACGTCGTGGTGAAGTGGTTGACGACCACCGACCACAAGACGATCGGCACGATGTACCTGGTGACGTCGTTCGCGTTCTTCGTGATCGGCGGGGTGATGGCGCTCTTCATGCGCGCCGAGCTGGCCCGGCCCGGTCTGCAGATCATGTCGAACGAGCAGTTCAACCAGGCGTTCACGATGCACGGCACGATCATGCTGCTGATGTTCGCGACGCCGCTGTTCGCGGGCTTCGCGAACTGGATCATGCCGCTGCAGATCGGCGCGCCGGACGTGGCCTTCCCCCGGCTGAACATGCTCGCCTACTGGCTGTACCTGTTCGGCTCGCTCATCGCGGTGGGAGGGTTCCTGACCCCGCAGGGCGCGGCCGACTTCGGCTGGTTCGCGTACTCGCCGCTGTCGGACGCGGTGCACTCGCCGGGTATCGGCGGTGACCTGTGGATCATGGGTCTGGCCTTCTCCGGCTTCGGCACCATCCTCGGCTCGGTCAACTTCATCACCACGATCATCTGCATGCGCGCGCCGGGCATGACCATGTTCCGCATGCCGATCTTCACCTGGAACGTGCTGCTGACCGGTGTGCTGGTCCTGCTGGCCTTCCCGGTGCTGGCCGCGGCCCTGTTCGCGCTGGAGGCCGACCGCAAGTTCGGTGCCCACATCTTCGACGCGTCCAACGGCGGGGCCCTGTTGTGGCAGCACCTGTTCTGGTTCTTCGGGCATCCGGAGGTGTACATCATCGCGCTGCCGTTCTTCGGCATCATCACCGAGATCATCCCGGTCTTCTCCCGCAAGCCGATCTTCGGCTACATGGGCCTGGTGGGAGCGACCATCGCGATCGCCGGTCTGTCGGTGACGGTGTGGGCCCACCACATGTTCGTGACCGGAGGTGTGCTGCTGCCGTTCTTCTCGTTCATGTCCTTCCTGATCGCGGTCCCGACCGGTGTGAAGTTCTTCAACTGGGCCGGGACGATGCTCAAAGGGTCACTCAGTTTCGAGACACCGATGCTGTGGGCCACCGGCTTCCTGGTCACCTTCCTCTTCGGCGGGCTGACCGGAGTGCTGCTGGCCTCGCCGCCGCTGGACTTCCACGTCTCGGACTCGTACTTCGTGGTGGCGCACTTCCACTACGTGGTGTTCGGCACGGTCGTCTTCGCGATGTTCGCCGGCTTCCACTTCTG
>NZ_JBEZUS010000042.1:0-2019 GCF_040636475.1 Streptomyces sp. NPDC037389 | reverse complement strand
CCGCCGCTCGAAGTGCGACCCGGCGGGATCGGCCTTCGGCCCGTCGGGGAAACGGGGCTCACCCTTGGCGCGGGCGGGGGGCTGAGAACTCCCGGCCGAGGTCGCGGGAGCGGCTCCGGCCTCGGGGGTGTGGTGGGTGTCAGACACAATGCGTCGATTTTAGTCTCCGCACGCGGTTGCGATGTCATGTCAGCCTAGTTAGAGTCTATAACCCTAGCGATAGAGCGAAGCGTTCATTGCGTCACGAGGGAGAGTTGCCGTGATTCACCACCACATCCGTCTTGCCATGCGCCCCGACGCACCCCGGGACAAGGTCGACGAGGCGCTCGAGATGCTCCGCAGGATGGGGCGTGAGATCGACGCCGTCGCGTATGGGGCGGTCGGGCGGGACGTGGGCGGTGACTTCGACTACGGAGCGGTGTTCGCGGTCGAGGACATCGAGGCCTACCGGGCGTACATGCACGCCCCGCTGCACCGGCAGGTCGACGAGATCGGGCTGCCGCTGGTGCGGAACATGGTCTCGTACGACCTGATCGACGACGGGGACCCGTACACGGGCGAACTCATCCGGCAGATCCACGCCGAGCGCTTTGCGGGGGACCCGGCCCTCGTGGCGCTGATCGAGGGCCTCGGTTCGTACCAGGGCAGCGGCGCGCCGGGGCGGTGACGCGAAGGGGCTGATGCCCCCTGGCCCGCCTAGCTGTTCTGTCCGGGGAGGTTGTGAACGGTGAGACAGGTCTCGGCTGAGGGATCTTGAACGGGTGAGGGCCTTTCCGGTTCGGTGTGGATTGCGACGTCTACACCGACAGAAAGGCCCTCGTGCCCCACCGTAATGCACCCCTGACCGAGACCGGACGGCTGCGCCTGGCCCGTTGCGTGGTCGAGGACGGCTGGCCCCTGCGCCGGGCCGCCGAACGCTTCCAGGTCTCGCCCACCACCGCCCAGCGGTGGGCCGACCGCTACCGCCGCCTGGGGGAAGCCGGCATGGCCGACCGCTCCAGCCGCCCACGCACGAGCCCGGGCCGCACTCCCACCCGTACCGAGCGGCGGATCATCAAGGTCCGTCTGCTGCGCCGGTGGGGACCGGCCCGCATCGCGCACTTCCTGCACCTGGTGCCCTCGACCGTGCACCGCGTGCTCACCCGCTACCGCCTGGCCCGCCTGTCGCATCTCGACCGGACCACCGGCCGCGTGGTGCGCCGCTACGAACACGCCAGGCCCGGCGAACTCGTCCACGTCGACATCAAGAAACTGGGCAACATCCCCAACGGCGGCGGGCACAGAATCCATGGCAGGGCCCGGGGCGGCCGCAACAGCTCCGCGCACCGCGACCCCGCCCGGCCCCGCGCCGTCCACGGCCGTCCCAACCTCGGCTACAGCTACCTGCACACCGCCGTCGACGACCACTCCCGCCTCGCCTACAGCGAGATCCACGCGGACGAGAAGAAGGAGACCGCCACCGCCTTCTGGCAGCGGGCCCACACCTTCTTCACCCAGGCCGGGATCTCCGTCGAACGGGTACTGACCGACAACGGCTCCTGCTACCGCTCACGCGACTGGCGCGATGCCCTGGCAGCGACCGGGATCGCTCACAAGCGAACCCGGCCCTACCGGCCCCAGACGAACGGCAAGGTCGAACGCTTCAACCGCACCCTGCTGGACGAGTGGGCCTATGCACGCCCCTACCGGTCAGAAGCCGAACGACGAGAAGCGTTCCCGCAATGGCTGCACACCTACAATCACCACCGCGGACACACCGCGCTGAAAGGGCAACCACCCGCCAGCCGCGTCCCCAACCTCTCAGGGCAATACAACTAGACGACCCGGCGAAGAAGGAGATCGCCATGCAACTGGTGTCGAGCGCGGAGAACTCCACGCTCGACTGGAAGGCGCAGTACCGCTACATCGAGGACATCGGCGACGGCCGCGGCTACACCGCGGGCATCATCGGCTTCTGCTCCGGCACCGGCGACATGCTCGACCTGGTGGAGTCGTACGCCGAGCGCAGCCCCGGCAACG
>NZ_JBEZUS010000041.1:0-2109 GCF_040636475.1 Streptomyces sp. NPDC037389 | reverse complement strand
CCTGCTGGGAGCGATGCTCGCTGGTCAGGCGTACCCAGGGATGGAGACCGCTGCTCTACTGACTGCGGTCCTGGACGAAGGCCAGGGATGGGAGCGGACAGACGTCGCGCTGCGCACAAAGCAGTGGAACGACGCCTTGAAGCGTCACCTCGATGCGCGTCCTGCTCTCGTCGATCGACTCAAGGAAGCCGTGGGTGTCGCCCAGGGTGTGACCGGAGCGGTGAGGATGATCGACGCTGCCCGAGTGCTTCCCCTGCTGAGGCAAGCGGCGTCTCAATGGGAATGGACGGTCGACCGGACGCAGGTTCCGTCTTGGGTCCAGAAGGCAGTAACTGGCTTTGCCTCGCTTCCGACGCTGGTGGACGCTCAACTCGCCGAGCTCGAACGGCTGTTGGGCGAGATCCGGAGCCGTCACCCTCGTGGAACCAACAGTGCACACACCCTCTCCGCAATTGAGGGCGCTCTCGCCGCGGCCAAGGAAGTCAATGGGCTGATGCCCCTCGGAGTTGATCAGACACTCCGTTTCGAGGAATTTCTTGAGCGAGGCAGGCAGGCCGAATGGAGCAAGGTCTCCGAACTGGAAGACGACCTCGCCCGGGCATCAGATGAAAGTCGAACCGACCGTGTCCGCCAGGCCGCTCGCTTTGCTGCGGCAGCGCAGGATCGCGGCACAAGCATTCAAGACATCCTTCTCCTACTCTCCGAGAGCGAATCGTGGCTGGAAGCTGCGCTGAGAAGGGCTGAAGCGCGAGCGGGTACCACTGCCATCGACAGCGTCTCTCTCGCCATGCAAACGGTGCTCGGTGAATGGAGTGGGGTAGCGCACCTCGCCTCTGCCTCTTGGAAGACGACCGAGGCTCCCGTCGCGCAGGAGGGGGATAACGAATGACACAAAGACCCGTCTACGAGATGGCGCTGCAACTGCAGGACCGTGCACGACAGTTGTCTGAGGGCGCGGCTGGGGAGAAGGAAGCAGCCCGGGTTGCGTCACGTATCAGCGAATTGACGGCACGCCTGGCAGAGCTTCGCAGGGAAGTCACTGTGGCGCTTGCCTTGAAGGACCAGGGCGCAGCAGTCGTAGCGAGCCTGCCGGCAGCCAGCGATGGACTGGAGCCGTTCACTCGGCGGGCTGAGAACGGATGGCCCGGCGACCAAGCCTTCAATACGGCCAAGCGCAAGGTGCAGGAAGCAGCCACGGCCATTCGTGAAGAGAATCTAGCGGCGTGGGTCGAGTGGTCTGGTCGACGTCTCGCCGCTCTTCCCCTGGCCAGGATTCCGATGCTGCCTCCGCAAGAGCAAGCATCGGCTCGGTCACGTCGCGTGGACCTGGAGCGGGCGGCATCAGCCAAAACGGTGACCACGGGCGACATCACGCTGTTCATGACCAAGTGGGAGTCGCTTGCCGAGTCGCTGCGCGATGCAAAGGAGCCTCCAGCCGAACTACTCGCGCTCCTCGAACGCCTCGACAGTCGGCCCGCACCGACACTCCGTGACATCACAGATCAGGAAATCGCCCTCCTGCGCGAATTCGCCATGGACGGCCAGGTCTCACTGACAAGGAAGGGCGCGTGACACAGCTTTTCGGTCAAGGATTCGCCAATGCTCTCCTCAACCGACTCGAAGATTGCGAACTCCCGCTGCTCTCATGGGGTGTAACGGAAGGCTCGCTTTCCGAGGCCGAGGTTCTGGAGACCATCGACGAACTACTTCTCACACGGCAAGACGCACCATCCGGCGCCTCACCCGACGAGGTTCTTGAGGAGTGCCTCGAGCGGGCCCTGCTACTCGAGGTGCCGGTGCCCGTCGTCTCTCCACCGCGGTACCGCACCCGCATGGCAGAAACCTTGAGGCTGACTGCTGGGCTCCGGCAACTCTTCGTACGCGGATGGTCCACGCCGCCGGAACGAGGCTGGTGGCGGCAGCAGAAGCGACTGGTTGCCGACTACCGGCTCCACGTAGCCCCACGCCGCTACCCCCGCCGTGACATTCCCGCGGATGTCGCCCTGGCCGACCTGGCCAATCTTGATCACTGGCGCGACCTCCAGCACTCTGTGGCAGCGGCCCACGTGGGAAGCTACAAGCTGGCGCGCTTCCAGTTGAAAGCGACCC
>NZ_JBEZUS010000040.1:0-2484 GCF_040636475.1 Streptomyces sp. NPDC037389 | reverse complement strand
TGACGAAGGCGAACGCTGGCGTGGGGAGCGCCGTGCTCATGTCGGCATTGCTCACCCCGCCGCCAGCCTGGGCGTTCGGCGCGGTCGGCGCGGGCGCGGCCCTGCTGAACGTCGCGCCCGGACCGCGCTCCCTCGCCCGGTGGGCGACGGTCGGCTACCGGCGTCTACGCGAACGCACCGCCCCTGCCAGCATGACCGCGAGTGCGGGTGCGACCAGCACGTGGACGCTCTACCCCGATCACGGCACCATGCAGGACACGCAGGCACGAGCCGCGTTCCATGACGCGTTCTCCCGCGCGCTGGCGTTCGCCGGCAGCCAGGCCCGGAGCGCGGGGATCCAGGTCCACGTCACCCACCACGCCGACGTCGAAGAGCACACCGACCACACGCAGACCATCTCCGTCCACGTGCCGAAGGGGCTGGTCGGCCAGCCTGCCCGCATCATTGAGTCCCTGGCGGGAGAGTTCGCCGGCCTCGGCGCCCTGACCCGGGTGGAGCCCGAGCCGGTACCCGCCGTGACCGAGCAGGGTCCCGGGTGGATCTGCCTGGACGACGGCCGTTACGCGGCCACCGCCCGGATCACGGCCTGGCCCGCCGAGACCGGCGGCGACCTCATGCCCAAGCTCCTGCTCGGCCAGTCCGAGGACCGCTCCATCGCCGTCCTGTACCGGCCGCTTCCCGCGGGCCAGTCCCGCCGCTCCGCGAAGTGGCAGAGCGCGGCGTCCGAGGCATTCACCACGGACAAGGTCAAGGCCGATGCGCACGGCATGGCCAGCGCCGCGACCCACGGCGCGCTGGTCGACGGAGCCACGCTCGTCGATATCGACGCCTACCTGACGGTCTGGGGAGACAGCCCCGAGGCCGTCTCCGACGCCCGCTGGCAGTCGTCCCTGCTCGCGGACCGGTACCGCATCAGTCTCGACTGGCTCACCGGCCAGCAGCACCGCGCGTACGTGATGACCACCCCGCACGGAGCCTCAACCCGGAAAGGGGCGATCCTGTGATCCGCCTGCCCTCCAGCCACGCCGCGATCACGGCGCCGCTCGTCGCCTCCAGCACCCGCTTCCCCGGCATCCCGATCGGGCGCTCCCTGCTGGACGGTCGCCCGTTCTCCCTCTCCCCCGTGCTGACCGACGCAGCCGCCCTCCCGTCGACCAACTCCCTGGCTCTGGGAGGTCTCGGCTCCGGCAAGAGCACCACGGCGAAAATCCGGGCCCGCCGCGAAATCCTCGACCACGGCCACCAGTACGTCGTCGTCGATTCGTTCGGCGAGGACAACGCCGGTGAGTGGGCGGCCCTCACGCACTCCCTCGGAGGCCGCGTCATCGAGGCCGGCACTTTCACCCTCAACCCTGTCTCCGACCTCTTCCCGCCCCAAGTCCGCGAGCAGCTCGTCCGCTCACTGATCAGTGCCGTGGAGCCCGGCGCACTCACCCACCAGGCCACCCACGCACTTCAGCACGCCCTCAACCACCCCAAGGCCGCGTCCCTCAACGGCCTGGTCGATGCCCTGGTGGAGCCAGAAGACGGACGCTGGCCGGCCGCCCGGCTGACCGAGTGGGGAGAGGGCGCGGCCATCGCCCTCTCCCGCTACACCGAAGGCAGCCTGACCGGCCTTTTCGACGGCGACAGCGCGGGCCTGCCCGAGACCGACCTGCCCATGATCGCCTTCGACTTCTCCCGGCTCGACCGCAACTCCCCGGCGATCCCCTCGCTCATGGCCGCCGTGGCCTGCTGGACAGAGCATGTCTGGCTGCCCCAGTCGACCGCCCGGCACCGGCACCTGGTCCTCGAGGAGGCATGGCAGATCCTGCTGTCCCCGGCCACCAGCGAACTCATCCAGCGCCTCTTGAAGAACTCACGCAAGGCCAACCTGTCGCTGGACGTCGTGATGCACACGCTGTCCGACCTCGGGACCGGCCCGGCGCAGGACCTGGCGCGGCTGTGCGAGGTCGCCCACGTCGGGCGCCTCGGGCCGGAAGAGGCCGCCCTCACCGGTGCCCTGCTGGGACTGCCTGCCTGGGCCATCGACAAGATCCCGACTCTGGGTCCCGGACAGGCCGTCTGGAAGGTCGGCCCCGACTACGTCGACATCGTCCAGACGCTCATCACCGAGGACGAAGCAGCGCTCACCGACACGTCCTCCCGGCGCCGCATGGCACAGCAGGCCCTGGCCGCCGACCAGGAGACCGACGTGGCCGAGGACGTCGACCAGGAGCTGCTCGACGCACCGCCGTGCACAGAGACCGCCCCGGACTGCGACGGCGAATGGGAATGGGAGATGCCTCCCAACGTCATAGACGCCCGCCACCAGGACGTCCTCCAGGCCGCGATGGACGGCCGGTGCAGCGAGGCCGCCAACCTGGCAGCCCTCGGCGAGGCCGCCGAGCCGAGGAGACGGTCGGTCAGGCCATCGAGGTGCTGCGCGAGTACGGCGTCTCGCAGATGCCCATCGTCAAGCCCGGCGCCGGTCACCCCGACGTC
>NZ_JBEZUS010000039.1:0-3066 GCF_040636475.1 Streptomyces sp. NPDC037389 | reverse complement strand
GACGGCATTGCCGGGCCCGGGTCCGTCGCCCCCCCCACTCCCCCCCGTAGGGAGGAGGAGAATTCCTCCTCCCCAAACCCCTCCACGGCACCAGCAGGCACATCCGTCACGGACCCGGTGCGCCTTGCGGCAGCCGGTGAGCTGCTGGCCGGACTGCCGGGACGGTGGGCCTGCGGTCGCAAGTCAGTTCGGGAGCTGGCGCCGCTGCTCGTGGAGGCAGCCGACACGCAGGGCTGGGAGCTGGGCCGTGCTCTGGCCACGCACCTGACCCGCCGTACCCGCAAGGAGCCCATGGGGGTGCTGCGGGAGCGGATCGAGGACCTCCCCCGGTTTGCCGCCGTGCGTGCGGCCGGCACTGCCATGCCCCGGCAGACCGTGCTGCCGGAGGTCGCCAGCAGGCCAAAGGCTCCGGCGGCACCCGCCTCGCCCGAGGATGCTCCTACCACGCCGCCGACTGATCCGGAGGCCGTCGCGCAGGCCCGGGAGCTGCTGCTGTCGCTCACGCACCCGTGGGACTTGAGTCCGGAATCCGCGCAGCGCCTGGCCCCGAAACTGGCGGCGAACGCCGTGGAGCGCGGGTGGGCGTTCGACGACGAACTGCGGGAGAAGTTGATGGCGAACCCGGGCGGGGCCCACAACCACGAGCTGCTGCTGGAGACGCACCGCATCGGCCGTCTGCCGTACCGCAAGAAGGCTCAGGCCCGCCCGTCACGCCGAGGTGTCTCGCCGCAGCAGGCCGCCATCGACGCGTGTCCCCAGTGCGACGCCTGGGGCCAGTACGAGACGGGCGACGGCCGGTTCGCGCTGTGCCGTCACGAGCCACCTGCCGATGGTCCGCAGCCCCCGGCCGTCCCGGAGCAGGCCGCTGCTGGCGATGAGCCGCGCCCCCGCCCCGACGGGGCCGGGGCCGTAACCAGCCGCAACCTCAAGGATCTGCTGGACAACCTGCACCAGCCCGCCCTGTAGGCACCGCTTCACCGCCGCTGAAAACCCAAAGCGGCGCCCGATACCTTGGCCGGTCCGGGGGCCGCCAGAACTCAGGAGAGACCATGACAACGACCCTACCGCCGGACGACCAGGAGACTGCGTTCACCCGGGTGCCGCCGCAGGCCGTGCCCGCTGAACAGTCCGTCCTGGGCAGCATGATGCTGTCTGACTCGGCAGCCATCGAGTGCCAGGACGTCCTCCAGCCGGAGGACCACTTCGTCCCCCGGCACCAGATCATCCACCGGATGATCCTCGCCCTACGCAGCCAGAACCTGCCCTGCGACCCGATCGCACTGACCGACGCCCTGACCAAGAGCGGCGACCTGGGCAAGGTCGGCGGCGCCCCATACCTGCACGAGCTACTGCAGAGCGTGGACACCCCCGCCACCGGCCCGTACCACGCCGCAATCGTCAAGGAAAAGGCCGTGCTGCGCCGCTTGGCAGAAGCCGGAGTGACTATCACCGAGGCCGCCTATGCCGGTCGCGGCGACAGCGACGAACTGGTCGCCGAAGCCGCCGCGAAGATCGCCACCGTGGTGGAAGGCGCGCGCCAGGACGACGACTTCGTGCTGCCCGCAGACACGATGCTGGGCACCCTCGACACCATCGACCAGGCCAAGAACGGCACCGGCCTAACGGGCCTGTCCACCGGGTTCATCGACGTTGACAGCCTCACCAGCGGCCTGCAACCAGGCCAGATGATCGTCATTGCCGGCCGCCCTGGCATGGGCAAGTCCACCCTGGCGATGGACATGGCCCGGGCCTGCGCGATCAAGCAGGGCATCCCCGCCGCCTTCATCTCACTGGAGATGGGCGTGGACGAACTCAACATGCGCCTGCTGTCCGCAGAATGCCGCGTCGCCCTGCACCACTTGCGCTCCGGACAGACCACCGACGAGGACTGGACCAGGATGGCGCGCCGTCTGCCCGACATCCAGGCAGCGCCGCTCTACATCAACGAGTCCGCCAACACACTCGGCACCATCCAGGCCAAGCTGCGCCGTCTCAAGGCCCGCCAGCCCGACCTGGGCCTGGTCGTCATCGACTACATGCAGCTCATCACCCTCGGCGGCCGACGACCGGAGTCACGCGAACGGGAAGTCGCAGAGATCAGCACGTCCCTCAAGCGGCTCGCCAAGGAACTCCGGCTGCCGATCATCACCCTCGCCCAGCTCAACCGCGGCCCCGAGTCGCGAGCCGAAAAGCGCCCCACCAAGGCGGACCTGCGCGAGTCCGGAGCCATTGAGCAGGATGCCGACATCGTGATCCTGCTGTACCGCGACGACGCCTACGAGAAGGAATCCCCGCAGGCTGGCGAAGTCGAGCTGATCTTCGACAAGCACCGCAACGGCCCCACCGCCACGATCACCGTCGCCAGCCAGTTGCACTACTCCCGCTTCGTCGACATGGCCCAAACCTGATCACCAACGACCCTGAGTGGCACTCAGAGCGCCGATCTCCTTCCACGGGGCCATCGCCTCGCACGGCAGCGAGATCGGCGCTCAGCGGCCCACACAGCCGATCATGAACGGAGGCCCGCATGGGCATCATCGGAGACGGCCTCAACCGCGCCGTCCAGGGCGCGTTCACCCGGCCCATCCCCAAGTCGGCCGGCGCGCAGATGCGCTACCTGGTCAAGCAACTCAAAGGCACCCGCGCGGTGGCCGGCCTGCTCGGCGTCTCGCAGCGAACCGTCGAGCGGTACGTGAAGGACCAGATCCGCCGCCCGCGCGCCGACCTCGCGCAGCGCCTGGAGGACGCCGTGCGACAGCGCTGGCAGCCTCGTGTCCGTGACCGTGCCCGTAAACAGGCCGCAGCCAGCACCGGCCTGGTCATCCACACCCGGGCCCGGTTCGGCTTCACCGCCGCACCCGGCACCACCGACGACGCCCGCGTCCGCCACCTCACCCTCGCGCTGCCGCCGCACCACGCGGCCCGGCTCCTCGATGCGCAGGACGCCGGCGCGAGCGAACAGCAGCTGCGCGGCCTGGCGGCCGAGGCGCTCGGCGAGGTCTACTTCCGTGACGGCGGCCGCCGCGCCGCAGGCCTCGGCGTCGAGTTCACGGACGTCGAACAGGC
>NZ_JBEZUS010000038.1:0-3316 GCF_040636475.1 Streptomyces sp. NPDC037389 | reverse complement strand
GCATCAGATTGATGCAGCATGTAGTGTTGGCGGGAACACGGGACACCCTCCAACCACCTGATGCGGGCCCAGATGCCCGCGCTTTTCGGAAAAGGGAAAACGCATGTGGAGTGCTCAGGACGTGGCGCGGGATCAGGTCCGGCGTCAGGCGAATGGCCTGGACGTCGCCGCCGTTGCGGGAAAAGTCGCGGAGGCCGCTGTCCGTGAGCGGGAAACCGCGGATCAGTTGAGGGGAAACGGTTCCTTCTACGAGTTCGAGATGGATCGGGAGCGGTTGGCTGTCATCTGGCTGGCCCAGCACGCTGAGTGGCGGCGCGTCAGAGACTTGATGACTGTGGCCGGTTGGAGTGTGTACGAGCCGGACCAGGATGCTCAGGGCTCGGTGTGGGCTCGCGAGCGTGAGGAACGACTTGCTGGTGCTCTTGCGGCACAGGCCGCCTTGGGGGAACGGCGGGGGGAGGAAGCCGATGAGCTGCGGGCGGAGGTCTGGCTGTCCGTCGCGTCCAGTCGGCTGGTCCAGGTGGTGGCCGGCCGGACGGGGCTGCGTCCCTCTGAGGTTCTGGCCCAGCTGGCCGAGCGGATCGTGGTGGGCGAGGACGGTACGGTGTCCGTCCCGCCTTTTACGCCGTCCCTGTGATTTCCGAAGCGAGCGGAAAAGAAGGCAGAGGAGGAGCGGGGAAATGCTGGGTATTCGGCTTCGGGAACATCAGGTGGCCCAGAAAGCGGCTTTCCGTAGGTGGGTGGGATTCCCTGCAAGATCATCCGTACCGTCGGAGGGGGCGCGTGGAACGATCGTGTCCGCGACCGGGTCGGGGAAGACGATCACGGCTGCCGCGTGCGCGCTGGAGTGCTTTCCGGGCGGGCGGGTCCTGGTGACCGTGCCGACTCTGGACCTGCTCGTGCAGACCGCTGAGGCGTGGCGGCTGGTGGGCCACCGGGCGCCGATGGTGGCGGTGTGCTCGCTGGAGAACGACCCAGTGCTCAACTCGCTGGGGGTGCGGACCACCACCAACCCGATCCAGCTCGCCCTGTGGGCCGGGCGCGGGCCGGTGGTCGTGTTCGCCACATACGCCTCCCTGGTGGACCGCGAGGACTTCGAGGATCCGATGGGCCAGGGGAAGGTGCGCGGGCCTTTGGAAGCCGCTCTGGCGGGCGGGGAGCGCCTGTACGGGCAGCAGATGGACGGGTTCGACCTCGCGATCGTGGACGAGGCCCACGGCACGGCAGGTGATCTTGGCAGGCCGTGGGCGGCGATCCACGACAACGCCCGTATCCCGGCGGACTTCCGGCTGTACCTGACCGCGACGCCGCGCATCCTCGCCTTGCCCCGGCCGCAGAAGGGCACGGACGGGAAGGAGCTGGAGATCGCGAGCATGGCCGACGACCCGGACGGGCCTTACGGGTCGTGGCTGGCCGAGCTCGGGCTCTCGGAGGCGATCGAACGAGGCATCCTCGCCGGGTTCGAGATCGACGTGCTGGAGATCCGCGACCCCTCGCCCGCCCTCGGGGAATCGGAGGAGGCGCAGCGGGGCCGACGTCTCGCCTTGCTGCAGACCGCACTTTTGGAGCACGCGGCAGCGTACAACCTGCGTACGGTCATGACGTTCCACCAGAAGGTGGAAGAGGCAGCCGCGTTCGCGGAAAAGCTGCCCCAGACGGCAGCCGAGCTGTACACCAACGACGCCTCCGATGACGACCTGGCGAAGGCGGAGGAGCTGCCGAAGTCGTCCATCGACGCGGAGTTCTACGACCTGGAGGCTGGCCGTCACGTCCCGCCGGACCGAGTCTGGTCCGCCTGGCTGTGCGGCGACCACCTCGTCAGTGAGCGGCGTGAGGTGCTGCGGCAGTTCGCCAACGGCATCGACGCCAACAACCGGCGCGTACACAGGGCGTTCCTCGCGAGCGTTCGCGTGCTCGGGGAAGGCGTGGACATCACCGGCGAACGGGGCGTGGAAGCCGTCTGTTTCGCCGACACCCGCGGCTCCCAGGTCGAGATCGTCCAGAACATCGGCCGAGCCCTCAGACTGAACCGGGACGGCAGCACGAAGATCGCCCGCATCATCGTGCCGGTCTTCCTGGAGCCCGGCGAGGATCCCACCGACATGGTCGCCTCCGCCTCGTTCCGCCCCCTTGTAGCCGTTTTGCAGGGCCTCCGCAGTCATGACGACCGGCTCGTTGAGCAGCTCGCATCCCGCGCGTTGTCCCGGGGCAAGCACGGGCGCAAGGTGCACGTTCAGCGCGATGAGGAGGGCCGGATCGTCGGGGCCGGCGGCGAGGTGGGCGAGGACCAGGAGCAGGACGACACGCAGGCCGCCGCCGATTCGGCGCTGCTGCACTTCTCCTCTCCCCGGGACGCGGCGACGATCGCCGCGTTCCTGCGTACCCGGGTGTACCGGCCGGAGTCCCTGGTGTGGCTGGAGGGCTACCAGGCGCTGCTGCGGTGGCGGGCGGAGAACGAGATCACCGGTCTCTACGCCGTGCCCTACGACGTTGAGACCTCCGTGGGTGTGACGAAGGCGTTTCCGCTTGGGCGCTGGGTGCACCAGCAGAGGAAGGCGCTGCGGGCGGGTGAGCTAGAACCGCGACGCAAGGAGCTGCTGGACGCACCGGAGGCCGGGATGGTGTGGGAGCCGGGCGAGGAAGCCTGGGAGGCCAAGCTCGCCGCGCTGCGGTCGTACCGGAGGGCCACGGGGCACCTCGCTCCGCGTCAGGACGCGGTCTGGGGCGAGGCCATGGTGCCGGTGGGGCAGCACATGGCCAACCTGCGCCGGAAGGGCGGCCTCGGTAAGGACCCGGAGCGAGCGGCGGAGCGCGCGAAGCAGCTGGCCGCGATCGACCCGGACTGGAACTGCCCCTGGCCGCTGGACTGGCAACGCCACTACCGCGTCCTCGCCGACCTCGTAGACGCCGACGGCCACCTGCCCGACATCCAGCCCGGCGTGCTCTTCGAAGGCGACGACCTGGGCAAATGGCTCGCCCGGATGCAAGAGTCGAGTACTTGGGCGCAGTTGTCGGAAGAGCAGCAGCAGCGGCTCTCCGAGCTGGGCATGAAGCCCACTGAGCGGCCCGCTGCAGCCACGGTGGATAAGAGTGTCGGGAAGGCGGGGAAGGCGTCAGCGGCCTTCCAGAAGGGCGTTCAGGCGCTCACACAGTACATCGCCCGTGAAGGGCACCACCGTGTCCCGAGGGCCCATGCCGAGGAGATTGCGGTCGACGGCGCAGTGGAGCCGGTGGTCGTGAAGCTGGGCGTATGGATCTCCAACACCATATCGAGGCGCGAGAAGCTCACCGAGCCCCAGCGTGCCGCCCTCGCGAA
>NZ_JBEZUS010000037.1:0-3439 GCF_040636475.1 Streptomyces sp. NPDC037389 | reverse complement strand
CTCCAGCAGCGCCAGCCGCTGCGAGACCCAGGCTGGTGTCTTCCCCAGCCGCTTGGCGACCTTTCCTTGCGACCCATGAACGCCGACGAGTTGCTGGATGGCCTTGGCTTGGTCCAAGGGAGGCACGTCCACGCGGTGCACGTTGGCGATCAGCGCCGACTCCAGAATGTCGGCAGCGGAAGCGGCCAGATCGTCATTGACGTCGATCCGCAGCTCAGACAGACCGGCCGCGGAGGCGGCCTTGAGCCGACGGTTCCCGTCGATGACCACGTACTCGGCTGCACCGACCAGTTCCTCCTGGTCTGGGTGCGCACGCAGGAAAGCTGCGCGCCGAGCCACGGTGACCGGCTGGATCTGTCCCCGGGTACGCAGCGACTGCGCGGTCTCCTCAATGTCGGTGTACTCATCGCGGGGGTTGAAGGGATTGTGCGCCAGCTCCGCCAACGGCACCGACGCTGGCGGGCGTTTGCCCTCCCCGTTCATGATCTGCTGACGCGTTCGTACCCTCCGGGGCGCTACCTGCTTGCCGCCCTGGCCGTCTTCATCCAGGGTGAACCCGCGCGTCACACGCTCCTGGTTTTTGGGCTTGGTCTCCCTCATACCGCCAGTTCCTTTGCCAGGTCGCGCATCGCCTGCGCATGCTCGCTATCGGGCGCGTACTCCAGCAGCGGGATCTCTCCGTCTGCGGCCTCGCGTCCCTCCTTCAGATCCCCGATGACCGCCAGAACCGCCGGCGAGCTGCTGCGCTCCCACTGATCCCGGTTCTCCTTGACCAACCGGCCACGCCGGCTGTCGTAGGCGTTGATGACCAGCCCGAGGTAGTCGACGGTGATGCGGCCCTTGCGACACAGATCGTCCATCTGCGAACGGAGCAGCCGGAACGCCCGATGGGACGCCTTGTTGGCCCACACTGGCGTGATGACTCCCGATCGGTCAGACAGTTCACCGTCGCGGCGCCGCACGTAGTAGAGCGCGGTATCCATGTTCAGGCCGAGGCTCGGCGGGCCGTCGATGATGATGATGTCGTAGTCGTTCTCCAGCGGTTCCAGCGCGCGTTCCAGAGCGGCCTCACTGAACGACACCTTGGACAGCGCTACGTCCCGGAGGAACGCATCGTCGCTCGCTGGGAGCAAGTGCAGACGTTCGCCGAAGCGTTCGTGGTCTAGGGCGACCAGCAGGTCGTGGATATCGCCCTTGGCGGTTCCGTCCATGTGCATCAGCAGCGTCTCGACATCGTCCTCGTACATGAGGTCCTCGAAGCCGAGCTCTGCAGTGAGATGCCCCTGGGGGTCGTAGTCGACGATCAGCACTCGGTGGCCAGCTTCCGCGAGTGCCTGAGCCATGCCGCTGGAGATGAACGTCTTGCCGACGCCGCCCTTCTGATTGGCCACTATGACGCGGATGACCGGCTGCTCGGTGAGCGGCGTTGTGGGAGAGGGATGTGCCTCCAGCCAGAGCGTCAACGCCTGGGCGAGCCCCTGGACGTAGGTGACGCCGCGCTGGTTGCACGCGTTCTTGAACGTGTCCGGTTCACCAACTGGGAGGAAGGTCCCCCAAGTCTTCGCTCCGGCAGTGTCCACGTCGGGGAGGTTGTCCGCCGTGTACCAAGCCTTGATGGCGTGCTCAGCGGCATCTTGGATGTCCATGCCGTGCTCGAATGCGCGAATCTTCAGGTGCCTGCGCAACTGGGGAGTGAGAGCCGTGATTAGCTTCTCCCGCTCCCCTCGGGGACTTGGGATGCTCATGCGGCCGAACATTACTAGGTCATGTTGACGCTGAGGTCCATTTCGTCACCGCCTGCCAGGTCAGCCCCGTCCCCGGGCGGGTGATCACCAAGCAGCAGCCGTGACCGCCCCGGACGGCAGTAGTTGTCACGGCGTGACACGCCTCATGATCGCCGCCGCTTCGGCAGCCACGTTTGCCGCTACCGCCCTGCTTGCTCCTACAGCTAATGCCGCTGTACCTGGCTCGGCGTCTACGGCGCCTGCCAAGGCATGCGCCACCACATGGAAGGTCACCGGCAAGACAGTCGCGGTCCGGATGCCAGCAGGTAGCGCACCAGTCGCAGCGCCCGACTCCCCGGTCGTGCGCTACCTCCACCGCGGGGATGTGGTGCGCTCGTGCGTAGAGGCGATCGCCCGCACACAGAGCGGTCCGGCGTACCACAAGTGCGGTCGTGGAGGACACGTGTGGCGCATCGTCCAGGGCGGTCAGGTGCCGGCCACGTGCCTAAAGCGTCTCTAGGGCAACAGGGCCGGTTGCCTCCAGCCTTCGGCTCCTGGCCCGCTTCCTGGCTGCTCCACAACGAGTGGGGCCTGCCGAAGAGGGGCAGCGTACGTGCATGAGCGGTCAGTGGGAGTACCGGTTCGCGACGCTCACCGCCAATGCGTCTGGGTGGGATGAGCAGGTCAACAACATGCTGGTCAAATGGAGCGCGCAGGGCTGGGAGCCCGTGAACCATGCGGTGATGGCGGACCGTGACGGACTTCCGGTGTATTTCACCTTCCTGTTCCGGCACCACATCGTCGTCTAGTCGAGCATGTGGAGTGCGGTGTCCGGCCGGCAGTGCGAGCAGGCCTTGATGCCGTCCGCGAGGGCGCGGCGGGCCTGGTCCTGGTCGATGCCTTTGCTGTTCTTGCCCGTGTTCCAGCAGTCGCCGGTGTGGACGTAGACCGGCGGGCTGTGTCCGTTCAAGCCCTGTTCCAGGAGCCAGTCGGGCGGGGTCGGCCGCGCCTCAATACCTCGTTGCTCTTCGGCGGCGAGGCGTTCCTCGTCGGCGATCCACCGGCGGGTGCGGGCCAGGTCGCGCAGCTGCACGCGCTCAAGGAAGCGGAGCACTGCTAGACGCGTCGGACCTGTTTCGTTCACGTGTTCTATTTTATGGTTTGCCCGCCAGGCAGCAAACCAGAGGTTGGGTGACGCTGTAGGGCATCGTTACGGACCTACGGGCGGCGGCCCGGGAAGCCGACCTGCCAGGGCAACGTCGCTGTCGTTCTACTCTTCGTTCGAAGCGGCTACTCGTGGCCGTGGGAACTGGCGAGGAAACCCGATGACTGCCCCTGTACCGCCCACTAGCGAGCCGGACACCTCAGCGCGCACGTGTCCCGGCGACCAGATCGGCCCGTGCTCCACGTGCCGCCGGCCTACCCACAAGTACGGTTCCGGGGCCCGCTCTCCGCTGTGCGAGTACTGCGATGCCAGGGCAGTCCAGCGCTGGGGGAGGGTGCTGCGCGCCACCTGACTCGGGCGAGGGCGCTGCCGGAACCGATACTCACCACACCCGTGGCCAGGTCCTGGACGCCGCTCTGCGCGCCGTCCAGGACCTGTAGCCCACTGTCCTCAGCGTCTTGAGACGTGGTCCAGCCAGGCGCGGTAGATGGGATTGGCCCCGGCGACGGCCACGTGGGCGTCCATCAAGTCGCCGTAGAGCGCGTCCAGT
>NZ_JBEZUS010000036.1:0-3661 GCF_040636475.1 Streptomyces sp. NPDC037389 | reverse complement strand
CTACGCTCTGCAGCAACGTGATGCCCGCGGCGGCATCATCGAGCCGATGGCCGCCCGCCATCTGACCCGTCGGCTGGAGGGCGTCCCGAGCCTGCTGACGGTGGACGTCGCGTCCTTCATCGAGGGGGTCTACCAGCACCACAACCTCGCGGCCTTGATCCGGGAGAGCGTCCGAAGTCTGCGCCGAGCCTCTCGGGACTGCTGCACGGGAAAGTGACACCTGACCTGGCTTGCTGAGAGGCGGCCTGGAAGGATGTTGCAGTGCCCAAGCCGTATCCGAAGGAGTTCCGCGAGGACGTCGTGCGCGACGCGCGCAACCGTGAGCCCGGCGTCACGCTGGAACAGATCGCCGCCGACTTCGGCGTCCACCGATCACGCTGTCGAAGTGGTTGCGCCGTGCCGACACCGATGAGGGCGCCAGGCCCGCGACGGCCTCGGGTGAGTCGGCCGAGTTGCGCGAGGCCCACAAGTGCATCCGGCTGCTGGAACAGGAGAACGAGGTCCTGCGGAGGGCTGCGGCGTATCTGTCGCAGGCGAACCTGCCGTCAAAATGATGTACCCGCTCGTCCGCGAGCTGGCCGCCGCCGCTGCCCCTGGCCGGGTGCCGGTGGCGGTGACGTGCCGGGTGCTCGGGCTGGCCCGCCAGCCCTACTACCGGTGGCTGTCCTCACCGGTCACCGAGTCCGACCTCGCCGAGGCATACCGGGCCAACGCCTTGTTCGACGCGCATCGCGAGGATCCCGAGTTCGGTCACCGCTTCCTTCTCGACGAGGCCCGGACCGCCGGTGAGTCGATGGCTGAGCGGACCGCCTGGCGGATCTGCAGGGACAACGGCTGGTGGAGTGCCTTCGGCAAGCGCAGGAGCCGCGGGAAGAACGCCAAGGCCGGGCCGCCTGTCCATGATGATCTGGTGCGGCGGGACTTCACCGCAGCCGGGCCGAACCGGTTGTGGCTGACGGACATCACCGAGCACGCGACCGGCGAGGGCAAGTTGTATCTGTGTGCCGTCAAGGACGTCTGCTCCGGCCGCATCGTGGGCTATTCCATCGACGCCCGGATGAAGACCAGCCCCGCGGTGAAAGCCCTTGAATCCGCGGTGGCCCGTCGCGGCCAGGTCCCCGGATGCACCGTTCATTCCGATCGCGGGTCGCAGTTCCGCTCACGGAAGTTCGTGTCCGTTCTCGCACGTCACGACCTGGTCGGCTCCATGGGCCGGGTCGGTGCGGCCGGCGACAACGCGGCCATGGAGAGCTTCTCCGCGCTGCTGCAGAAGAACGTCCTCGACCGCCGCACCTGGGCCACCCGCCAGGAGCTGCGGATCGCGATCGTGACCTGGATCGAGCGCACCTACCACCGGCGCCGACGTCAGAGACGCCTGGCCCGATTGACCCCCGTCGAGTACGAGACCACCATGACCCCACCCGCAGCCCTGGCTGCATAAACCCCGCTGTCACCCAACCCTGCAGCAGTCCCTACCGTGACTGTCACCGCTACTGAGGTTGTAGTCGTGGTGTCGTTGGTGGGAGTCCGGTTCCGGTGAGGCATCCGTCGATGATGTCGCTGCGGTATTGGATCTGGCGGAGGCCGTGTCGGAGCCGGCGTATGAGGTGGCTCGGGTCGGTGAAGGCCGTGTTGGCCTGGGTGGTTCGGCGGAGGACCGACCAGATCCCTTCCACAGGGTTGAGGTCGGGTGCGTAAGACGGCAGGTAGTAGACGTTGAGCCAGTCCTGCGCGTCGATGAAGGCCCGCATGCGGCGGTCTTTGTGGACGTTCAAGTTGTCCCAGATGAGGACGATCGGTGCGTCGAGTTGCTGGTGGGCGGCGATGAGCAGGTCGCGGTATTCGGTCCACGCGAAGCTCTTGCGGCCTGCGCTCTTGTGATCTGCATGCCGTCTGGGCCGGTAGATGAGGCGGGAGCGCTCACCGGGCTTGTAGCAGCACAGGGCGGCAATGGAGAAGCGGCGCTGGGAACGGCCGCGGACCCGGATGACCGGTGTGGTCCCGCGCCGGCTCCAGGTGCGTGAGGTAGGCGGCGTCATCGAGAACCCGGCTTCGTCCTCGAAGACGATCCAGGCCCCGAGCGCCGCCGCGGTGTTTCCACGTGCGGCCATACATCCTTCACCCAGCCGGCCACCGCGGCTTCGTCGCGCTCGGCCGCACGACGGGCCGGAACCTGATGACTCCACCCATGACGCCGCAGCATCTGCGAAATCCCCGACAGCGTCATCGACTTGTGAAACCGCCGGCCGATCAGGGTCTTGATCCTGGCCAGTGTCCATCTCTGGTCCGGCCAGCCATGCGCGACCGGCCCCTTGGACAGCTCCTCCTCGAGCACGGCGAACAGTGCGTCGCTCAGCTTGGGCCTGGACGCCGGGCCACGAGAGCGAACCCCGTCCCGGCCAGCCGCATTCCAGGCCTGCCGCCACCGCTGGACTGACCGAACACTGACCCGTAACTCCTTCGCGATGTCCGTGCTGCCCCGCCCTTCAGCGAACATTGCCGCTGCTTCCATCCGGACCCGTTCGCGGAACGCTTGCCTCTCCGCGGTCAGACCCCCACCCTGCGGATACCTCATACACCCGGCATACCGCGACGATCACCGATCGTCAGCCCCTACGACAACCCGCCTTCAAGGTCAGTAGAATGCGGGGACACGACGCGGTGGGGGGGCAGGGTGACGAGCGTTGTCTTTGTGCACGGCACGGGGGTGCGGGAGGATTCGTACCGCAAGTCGTACAACCGCGTCGCCACGGGACTGAAACGCTTACGACCGGACGTCCGGCTCGTTCCCTGTTACTGGGGCGACCGCTACGGGGCGCACCTCGCCTTCGACGGCGCCTGCTTCCCCGAACGGGATCAGGATCGGGCACTGCCCACCGCTGACGCCGATGACCCGCTGGCCGTCTGGGGGCTTCTCGAGCGGGACCCGGTCGCCGAGATCGAACTTCTGGCCGACAGTGCGGAGGAGGACGACGGCGGATTCGTACCCGGTCGCACTGATCCGTGGGACGTCCTCGCTGCGCGGCTCCGATGCCTCACCGAAGAGGACTTGGCGCCAGGCGGCTCAGCAGCGAGTGCCAGTACCCGTTCACTGGCCGCTGAGCTCGCCCCGTACCTCAGGCAGGCCGCAGAGGAGATCAGTGCCGAGATTTCGATGCGGCTGTCCGGGACGGCCCCGGTCCCTGATTCCGAGGCCATGGCCGCCCGCGCCGTGATCGTCTTGACCACCCGGCTGGCTGAGGCTGCCGAGGACGCGGAGGAACCGCTGCCCGTCGACGGCGCCGACCGCGACAGGCTGGTCGCTCTGCTCACCGACCGGCTCGGCGGAACCGACCGCGGGATCAAGGATGCCGGTAAGTGGGTCGGGGCCAGGCTGCTGGGCGACCCGCTGCTGTGGACTGTCTCACCCGCCGTCCAAGCCGGCCGTCGCCGGGTGATCCGGGGCGTTCTCCCGGAGAGCGGCGACATCCTGCGGTACCAGGGGCGCGGCGAGGGGCTGCGGTCACGGATCGCCGAAGTCGTCGCGCTCACCCGGGAACAGGACGACGGCCCAGTGGTGCTGCTCGCCCACAGCCTTGGAGGCGTCGCCTCGTTCGACCTGCTGGCCCTGGAACCGTCCCACGGTGTGGATCTACTCATCACTGTGGGGTCGCAGGCTCCG
>NZ_JBEZUS010000035.1:1792-4205 GCF_040636475.1 Streptomyces sp. NPDC037389 | reverse complement strand
GGCCTATCAACCCAGTCGTCTACTGGGAGCCTTACCCCATCAAGTGGGTGGGAGTCCTCATCTCGAAGCAGGCTTCCCGCTTAGATGCTTTCAGCGGTTATCCCTCCCGAACGTAGCCAACCAGCCATGCCCTTGGCAGGACAACTGGCACACCAGAGGTTCGTCCGTCCCGGTCCTCTCGTACTAGGGACAGCCCTTCTCAAGACTCCTACGCGCGCAGCGGATAGGGACCGAACTGTCTCACGACGTTCTAAACCCAGCTCGCGTACCGCTTTAATGGGCGAACAGCCCAACCCTTGGGACCGACTCCAGCCCCAGGATGCGACGAGCCGACATCGAGGTGCCAAACCATCCCGTCGATATGGACTCTTGGGGAAGATCAGCCTGTTATCCCCGGGGTACCTTTTATCCGTTGAGCGACGGCGCTTCCACAAGCCACCGCCGGATCACTAGTCCCGACTTTCGTCCCTGCTCGACCCGTCGGTCTCACAGTCAAGCTCCCTTGTGCACTTACACTCAACACCTGATTGCCAACCAGGCTGAGGGAACCTTTGGGCGCCTCCGTTACTCTTTAGGAGGCAACCGCCCCAGTTAAACTACCCACCAGACACTGTCCCTGATCCGGATCACGGACCCAGGTTAGACATCCAGCACGACCAGAGTGGTATTTCAACGACGACTCCACCATGGCTGGCGCCATGACTTCAAAGTCTCCCACCTATCCTACACAAGCCGAACCGAACACCAATATCAAGCTATAGTAAAGGTCCCGGGGTCTTTCCGTCCTGCTGCGCGAAACGAGCATCTTTACTCGTAGTGCAATTTCACCGGGCCTATGGTTGAGACAGTCGAGAAGTCGTTACGCCATTCGTGCAGGTCGGAACTTACCCGACAAGGAATTTCGCTACCTTAGGATGGTTATAGTTACCACCGCCGTTTACTGGCGCTTAAGTTCTCAGCTTCGCCCCACCGAAATGGAGCTAACCGGTCCCCTTAACGTTCCAGCACCGGGCAGGCGTCAGTCCGTATACATCGCCTTACGGCTTCGCACGGACCTGTGTTTTTAGTAAACAGTCGCTTCTCGCTGGTCTCTGCGGCCACCCCCAGCTCAGAGTGCAAGACTCATCACCGGAAATGGCCCCCCTTCTCCCGAAGTTACGGGGGCATTTTGCCGAGTTCCTTAACCATAGTTCACCCGAACGCCTCGGTATTCTCTACCTGACCACCTGAGTCGGTTTAGGGTACGGGCCGCCATGAAACTCGCTAGAGGCTTTTCTCGACAGCATAGGATCATCCACTTCACCACAATCGGCTCGGCATCAGGTCTCAGGCTTCATGCCGTCCGGATTTACCTGGACAGCGCCCTACACCCTTACCCCGGGACTACCACCGCCCGGGCTGGACTACCTTCCTGCGTCACCCCATCGCTTACCTACTACCACCTTGGATCAGCGGCTCCACCACTTTCCTTTCCCCGAAGGGTCCGGAACGGCTTCACGGCCTTAGCATTAATGGATTCGATATTGGGCGTTTCAAAGCGGGTACCGGAATATCAACCGGTTGTCCATCGACTACGCCTGTCGGCCTCGCCTTAGGTCCCGACTTACCCTGGGCAGATCAGCTTGACCCAGGAACCCTTAGTCAATCGGCGCACACGTTTCCCACGTGTGTATCGCTACTCATGCCTGCATTCTCACTCGTGAACCGTCCACAACTCGTTTCCACGGCTGCTTCACCCGGCACACGACGCTCCCCTACCCATCCCAGCGGGCGTTGGCCCTCATGCTGAAATGACACGACTTCGGCGGTACGCTTGAGCCCCGCTACATTGTCGGCGCGGAATCACTTGACCAGTGAGCTATTACGCACTCTTTCAAGGGTGGCTGCTTCTAAGCCAACCTCCTGGTTGTCTCTGCGACTCCACATCCTTTCCCACTTAGCGTACGCTTAGGGGCCTTAGTCGATGCTCTGGGCTGTTTCCCTCTCGACCATGGAGCTTATCCCCCACAGTCTCACTGCCGCGCTCTCACTTACCGGCATTCGGAGTTTGGCTAAGGTCAGTAACCCGGTAGGGCCCATCGCCTATCCAGTGCTCTACCTCCGGCAAGAAACACACGACGCTGCACCTAAATGCATTTCGGGGAGAACCAGCTATCACGGAGTTTGATTGGCCTTTCACCCCTAACCACAGGTCATCCCCCAGGTTTTCAACCCTGGTGGGTTCGGTCCTCCACGAAGTCTTACCTCCGCTTCAACCTGCCCATGGCTAGATCACTCCGCTTCGGGTCTTGGGCGCGCTACTCAATCGCCCTATTCGGACTCGCTTTCGCTACGGCTTCCCCACACGGGTTAACCTCGCAACACACCGCAAACTCGCAGGCTCATTCTTCAAAAGGCACGCAGTCACGAGCGT
>NZ_JBEZUS010000034.1:0-5342 GCF_040636475.1 Streptomyces sp. NPDC037389 | reverse complement strand
ATCGGATCCCCCAGCACCGTCCCCGTCCCATGCGCCTCCACCACATCCACATCCACCGCCGACACACCCGCATCCGCCAACGCCGCACGAATCACCCGCTGCTGCGACGGACCATTCGGCGCCGTCAACCCATTCGACGCACCATCCTGATTCACCGCAGAACCAGCCACCACCGCCAACACCTCATGCCCCAACCGCCGCGCATCCGACAACCGCTCCACCACCAACACACCCACACCCTCAGACCACCCCGTCCCCCCCCCCCCCGCACCGAACGACCGACACCGCCCATCCACCGACAACCCCCGCTGACGCGAAAACTCCACAAACGTCTCCGGCGTCGCCATCACCGTCACCCCACCCGCCAACGCCAACGAACACTCACCCCGCCGCAACGACTGCACCGCCAAATGCAACCCCACCAACGACGACGAACACGCCGTATCCACACTCACCGCCGGCCCCTCCAACCCCAACGCATACGCCACCCGCCCCGACACCACACTCCCCAACGCCGCACTCCCCGCATAATCGTGATACATCACCCCAGCAAAAACACCCGTCGCACTCCCCCGCAACGAACCCGGAACAATCCCCGCCCGCTCCAACGCCTCCCACGACGACTCCAACAACAACCGCTGCTGCGGATCCATCTCCAACGCCTCATTCGGACTGATCCCGAAAAACTCCGCATCAAAATCAGCCGCACCACGAACAAACCCACCCTCACGCGCATAACTCTTCCCCGGCACCCCCGGCACCGGATCAAACAACCCCTCCACATCCCAATAACGATCCTCCGGAAACTCCCCAATCGCATCCACACCATCCCGAACCACCCGCCACAAACCCTCGGGCGAAGACACCCCACCCGGATAACGGCACGCCATACCCACGATGACGATCGGGTCGTCGTGCGTGGCCGCGCCGGTCACCGGGCCCGCCTGGTCGTCCATGCCGAGGCGCGTCGTGCCGGCGAGTTCGGCCACGAGCAGGTCAGCCACCGCGGTGGCATTGGGGTAGTCGAAGATCAGGCTCGCCGGAAGTGCGAGACCGGTCGCACTGCCCAGCTCATTCCGCAGCTCCACCGCGGAGAGCGAGTCGAATCCCATCTCCTGGAAAGCACGCGTCGCGTCCACGGACTCGGCCGATCCATGACCGAGGACGGCAGCGGCCTTCCGGCGTACGAGCCGCAGGGCTTCCTCGACTGAGAGGGCCACCACGGACGAGGGCTTCGCCTTCGTCTGGGTGCGGGTGCGGGGGACGAGGGCGCGGTAGACCGGCTCCAGCTCGGCACCCCGGGCCCGCAACGCGGACAGATCAAAACGCGCCGGCACCACCAGCGCCGGCCCCGCCGACCCGACCACCGCATCGAACAGCGCCAGGCCCTCCCCCGACGCCAACGGCCTCAACCCACCCCGCACCATCCTCGACCGCTCAACCTCACCCAACGAACCCGTCATCCCACCCGACTCCGCCGCCCAGGGCCCCCACGCCAACGACTGCGCCGGCAGACCCAACCCCCGCCGATACACAGCAAACGCATCCATGAACGCATTCGCCGCCGCATAACTCGCCTGCCCCGGCGACCCCAACACCCCCGCCACCGAAGAAAACAACACAAACGCCGACAACCCCATACCCGACGTCAACTCATGCAAATTCAGCACACCATCCACCTTCGGCCGCAACACCCCCGCCAACCGATCCACCGACAACGACGACACCACCCCGTCATCCAACACACCCGCCGCATGCACCACACCCGACAACACACGCCCCTCCAACACACCAGCCAACGCCCCACGATCCGCCACATCACACGCCACCACCTCCACCCGCGCCCCCAACCCCTCCAACTCCCCCACCACACCAGCAACCCCCGAACCCCCCACACCCCGACGACTCACCAACAACACATCACGCACCCCATGACCCACCACCAAATGCCGCGCCACCACCGCACCCAAACCACCCGTACCACCCGACACCAACACCACACCCGAACCAAACACAGACCCAGAACCCGAACCAGCATCAGAACCCGCATCGGCACCGGAACCAGAACCAGCACCGGCCTCGGAACCGGCCACCACACCAGAGCCAGCCTCCACACCGGCACGCACCAGACGCGGCACCCACCACACCCCGTCCCGCACCGCCACCTGACCCTCACCCGACACCACAGCACCCGACACCAACACCGACAACTCCGCCCCCGGCTCACCATCCACCAACACCACACGACCCGGATGCTCGTTCTGCACCGACCGCACCAACCCCCACACCGCAGCCCCCACCACATCCACCACACCAGCACCCTCACCAGACCCGGACCCGGCGTCGACCGCGCCCTCCGTCACCACCACCAGCCGCGACTCCGCCAAACGCTCCTCACCCAGCCACTGCTGAATGCCCGTCAGCACACCGCCGACCACGTCCCGCACACCGTCACCCGACACCTCCGCACCCGACCCCACCCGCAGCACCACCACATCAGGCACCACCCCCACACCCGACAACACCTCACCCAACTCACCCCACGACACCCCACCACCAGAACCAGAACCAGAACCAGAACCAGCAGCACCCTCCTCCGCCCTCACCCACTCCACACCGAACAACCCATCCACACCCGACCCCACCCCGGACACCAACCCCTCCCCCAACGACCGCACCACCAACGACTCCACCAACCCCACCGGCACACCCAACGCATCAGCAATCTCCACCCGCACCCCACCCGCATCCACCGGCGACACCCGCACCCGCACCCGCGACGCACCCGACGCAAACAACTCCACACCCGACCACGCGAACGGAACCACCACCTCACCCAACCCACCACCACGCAACGCCACCACATGCAACGCCGCATCCAACAACACCGGATGCACCCCGAAACGCCCAGCCTCCGCACCCACCGAACCCGGCAACACCACCTCCGCGAACATCTCCTCACCACGACGCCACGCCGCACGCACGCCCTGGAAGGCCGGACCGTAACTCAGACCCTCAGCCGCCAGGTCCTCATACATCCCCTCCACCACCACCGGCTCCGCACCCACCGGCGGCCACTCCGAAAGACCCGAAACCACCCCCACACCCGAACCCTCACCCGACTCCTCCACCACCACACCAGAGGCATAACGCACCCAACCCGCCTCGTCCTCACCCAACCCCTCACCCCGACCGAACACCGACACCTCACGCCGGCCCCCACCATCCACCGCACCCACGATCACCTGAACATCCACACCACCCGACTCCGGCAACACCAACGGCGCCACCAACGCCAACTCCTCCACCCGCCCACACCCCACACGACCACCAGCCGCCACCACCAACTCCACCAACCCAGCACCCGGAAACACCACCGACCCCGCCACCGCATGATCCGCCAACCACGGATCCGTCGCACACGACAACCGCCCCGACAACACCACCCCACCCGAACCCGCCAACACCACAACCGACCCCAACAACGGATGACCCACACCACCCACACCACCAGCACCACCAGCACCACCCACACTGTCCCGCCAAAAACGCTCCCGCTGAAACGCATACGTCGGCAACTCCACCCGCCGACCACCACGCCCCGCAAAGAACGCCTCCCAGTCCACCGAGACACCGCGCTCGTGGAGCCGGCCCACACCCTCGACCAGCGACAGCACCTCGTCCCGGCCTTTACGCAGCAACGGCACACCCACCGCAGGCGACCCCTCACCCACCGAGTCGGCCACCATCCCCGACAACACCGACCCCGGACCCACCTCCACGAACGACACCACACCCGCCGCCTCCACCACCCCCACCGCATCCGCAAACCGCACCGCCGACGAAATCTGCTCCACCCAATACCCCGGCGACGACATCACCCCCGCCCCCACCACCCCACCCGACACCGACGACACCACACCCACACCCACCGGATCACCCAACTCCAACCCCTCCACCACACCCCGGAACTCCTCCAACACCCCATCCATCAACCCCGAATGAAACGCATCCGCCACCTCCAGCCACCGCACCCGCCGCCCCAACCCCACAAACCCCGCAACCGCCTCCTCCACCGCACCCCGCACCCCCGACAACACCACCGACCGAGGACCATTCACCGCCCCCAACCACACACCCCCACCCAACAACGGCACCACCTCACCCTCCGACGCCTCCACCGCCACCATCACCCCACCCGCACCCACACCCTCCATCAACCGACCCCGCGCACCCACCAACACACACGCATCCTCCAACGACAACACCCCCGCCACCCACGCAGCACACACCACCCCCACCGAATGACCCACCACCCAATCCGGCCGCACCCCCCACGAACCCAACCACCCCACCAACCCCACACCCACCGCAAACAACCCCGCCTGCGCCACACCCGTCCCCACACCAGACCCCAGCTCCACCTCACCAAACACCACATCCCTCAACCCCACCCCCACCGGCAACACCCCACCCAACTCACCCTCCAACAACCCACACACCCCATCAAACGCCTCAGCAAACACCGGAAACACCCCATACAACCCACGCCCCATCCCCACCCACCCAGACCCCTGCCCCGGAAACACAAACCCCGTCCCACCACCACCACCAGCAACAGAAGCAACACCACGCACCACACCCGGCACCACCTCACCATCAGCAACCCCCACCACACCCGCCAACAACTCCCCCACCTCAGAACCCACCACCACCGCACGACACCCAAACCCCGACCGCGACACCGCCAGCGAATACCCCACATCAACCGGGTCTGCATCCGTCACGCTGGAGGAGAGACGCGCGGCCTGCTCACGCAGCGCCTTCTCACTCCGGGCGGACAGGATCCACGGGACGACGGAGGCCGACGGAACCGACTGGTTCTTCGGGGATGCTTGTGTGGCCTCGACCAACGGAGGCTCTTCGAGGATGACGTGGGCGTTGGTCCCACTGAGTCCGAAGGACGACACGCCGGCCCGACGCGTCCGACCCTCCTCCGCACTCCACTCCCGCTGCTCCTGCAACAACTCCACCGCACCCGCCGACCAGTCCACCTCCGCCGACGGCACCTCCGCATGCAACGTCCGCGGCAACACCCCATGCCGCAACGCCCCCACCATCTTGATCACACCAGCAACACCCGAAGCCGCCTGAGTGTGGCCGATGTTCGACTTCACCGAACCCAGCCACAACGGACGATCCTCACCACGACCCTGCCCATACGCCGCAATCAGCGCCTGCGCCTCAATCGGATCCCCCAGCACCGTCCCCGTCCCATGCGCCTCCACCACATCCACATCCACCGCCGACACACCCGCATCCGCCAACGCCGCACGAATCAC
>NZ_JBEZUS010000033.1:0-5916 GCF_040636475.1 Streptomyces sp. NPDC037389 | reverse complement strand
GGGACCCTGTGGGAGAGTAGGACGCCGCCGAACTTCTTTTGGAGAAAGCCCTGGCAGGGGATACCTGCCAGGGCTTTCTTGCGTTTACGGCCAAATACGCGCTTACACCGCGACCACTCGCCCCGTGGCCTCACCGTCGCCGTTCCCGTTCCCGTTCCCGTTGCCGTTCGCATCGCCGTCCCGCAGCGAGCCGTGCCGTTCCGCCCAGCCGCAGAGCGCGGTGTGCACGGCTCGGTCCATGTGCCGGAGCCCGGTGAGGTCCAGCTCGACGTCGTGGCCGGCTCGGTGGAGGGCGTCGAGTTCGTCCAGGAGCCTGGGCAGCCGTAGGAAGTTGGCGTTGCCGAGCACCCGTGCCCGTACCCGGCCGTCCCGCGTCGTCGTGGTTTCGATGTGGACGTGGGAGGTTTCCCAGGCCGCCTTCACGATGGCCAGCAGCAGGCCGACGACCACGCCCTCGAAGAGGTTGGTCACGACGATGGCGACGGTGGTCGTCACCAGGACCGCGACTTCGCCGCGGTGGTCCCGCCAGAGCGGGCCCAGTTCACGGCCTGGCAGGAGCTTCCAGCCCGCGTGGACGAGCACCCCCGCGAGTGCCGCGACCGGGATGAGTTCCAGGACCCAGGGCAGCAGCGTCGCGAAGACCAGCAGCCATACGCCGTGCAGGACGCGGGAGGCCTTCGTCCTGGCGCCCGCGTACACATTGGCGGAGCTGCGGACGATCACCGCGGTCATGGGGAGGGCGCCGAGCACGCCGCAGACGGTGTTGCCGGCGCCTTGGGCGATGAGTTCCTTGTTGTAGTCCGTTCGCGGGCCGTCGTGGAGCCGGTCGACGGCGGCGGCGCTGAAGAGGGTTTCGGCCGAGGCGATGAGGGCGAAGGCGAGCACTGTCCCCAGGACCCCGAACTCGGTCAAGCGCGCGAAGTCGCCACTCCAGGGTGGCTGAATAGCGTCGAAGAGACCGCGTACCTGGACCCGGTCGACGGGCAGTCGGAGCAGTCCGACCGCCGTCGTGGCGAGTGCGACCGCGGCCAGAGGTGCGGGGACGAGGCGTGCGCCCCACTGCCAGCGTGGCCACAGCACCAGCACAGCCACCGTGCCGACGCCGACCGCGACCGCGGCGAGCGAGTCGGCCGAGGCGAGGGTGTCGGTGAGCAGGGTGACCAGGCCGCCGAGCTTCTCGAGCGCTCCGGCCGGCGCGTCCGCGTCGGCGAGCGCGTACAGCTGCCCGGCGATCAGGACGACGCCGATACCCGCGAGCATTCCCTGCACCACCGCGACGGAGATGGCCCGGAACCAACGGCCCAGTTTCAGCAGGCCCATTGCCACCTGAAGCAGCCCGGCGGTGAGGACGAGTGCGCCGAGCGCGCTGAGCCCGTACTCCCGTACGGCCTCGTAGACCAGCACCGTCAGGCCGGCCGCCGGGCCGCTGACCTGCATGCTGCTGCCCGGCAGCAGACCCGTGAGCAAGCCGCCGACTATGCCGGTCACGAGGCCCAGCTCCACGGGGACACCGGACGCGACGGCGATGCCCACGGAGAGCGGCACGGCTATGAGGAAGACGACCAGCGACGCGGCGAAGTCGGCCCGGAGGTTGGCGAGAAGGCCAACGCGGTCGACGGCGGTGCGGACACGGCGGAAGAGAGTCTTCTGCATGAGGTTTGCCTCCAGCGCGCTCGAAGCGCGCGCAGCGATGCGATGAGGATCGTTGCCAGACAGGTGGAGTAAGGGGCCGATGGGCATCAGGTGCCGCGCCGCGGGAGAGCGCGGCGACAGGCGGCGCCGACGCCGTCGTCCCTGCGGCGCCGGGCTGTTAATCACTCGACCATATTTTGGCCAAGTCGTGGTGCGGATCCGTGAGTTGATTTGTAACCACGATGTAAACGCGGTGTCGAGAAAGGGGAGCTACCGCTTCCGGGCGCCCCTGGGGCGACCGAGGTGGGAGGATGAAGCGAGCCCAGCGGAACGAAGAGGTGAGCCCCCGTGCAGCAGAGAGTCGCCGTCCTCGGCACCGGAAAGATCGGCGAGGCCCTCCTCAGCGGGATGATCCGCGCGGGCTGGTCCACGGACGACCTGATGTGCACGGCCCGCCGCGCCGAGCGCGCCGAGGCGCTCCGCGCCCGCTACGGCGTCGAGGTGGTCAGCAACATCGAGGCCGCCAAGGCCGCCGACACCCTGATCCTGGCCGTCAAGCCGCAGGACATGAGCACCCTCCTTGAGGAGCTCTCCCCGCACCTGCCCGCCGACCGCCTCGTCATCAGCGCCGCGGCCGGCGTGCCCTCCGCCTTCTTCGAGGAGCGGCTGCCGGCCGGCGTCCCCGTCGTACGCGTCATGCCGAACACCCCCGTCCTCGTCGACGAGGGCATGTCCGTCATCTCCGGGGGCTCCCACGCCACCGAGGACCACCTCCTCCGCACCGAGGCGATCTTCAAGCCGGTCGGCAAGACGCTCCGCGTCCCCGAGTCGCAGCAGGACGCGGCGACGGCCCTCTCCGGCTCCGGCCCGGCGTACTTCTACTACCTCGTCGAAGCGATGACCGACGCCGGCATCCTGCTCGGCCTGCCCCGGGACAAGGCCCACGACCTGATCGTCCAGGCCGCCATCGGCGCCGCGGTCATGCTTCGCGACAGCGGCGAGCACCCGGTGAAGCTCCGCGAGGCGGTGACCTCCCCCGCCGGTACGACCATCAGCGCGATCCGCGAGCTGGAGAAGCACGGCGTACGCGCCGCCCTGATCGCCGCCCTGGAGGCCGCCCGCGACCGCAGCCGCGAACTGGGCTCCGGCCACATCTGACAGCGGCTGAGTCCGCCCCGGCCGCCGTCCGCTGTCAGCCCAGCAGTGCCGCCGTGGACACGACCTTCGCGAAACCGCCCGCGTGCAGATTGGTCGCCGTCGCCCGCGCCAGCTCGGCGGCCGTGAGGACCCGCCCGTCGGGGCCGACGGCGTCGAACGTGTGCGTGGCGTCGAGCGGCACGATCACGTCGTAGCCGAGATTGCCGCCCATCCGGGCGGTCGTCTCCACGCACCAGTTCGTCATGATGCCCGCGACGACGATCTGCCGTATCCCCGCCGCGTCCAGCCAGCTCCGCAGATCCGGCGTACCGATGAAGGCGGAATTCACGGTCTTGGTGAGCAGCAGCTCCGGACCGGTGCCCCGGCCCCGGCGCTCCTCGACGAAGTCCTGGAAGTCGTTCCCCTCCTGCCCGGGACGGAGCGGGGAATCCGCCTCGGGCGAGTCGTGCCGTACGAAGACGACGGGCCGGCCCGCCTCCTGCCAGGCGTCGACGAGCGCGGCGATATTGCCCTCCGCGGCGGGGTTGTCCCGGGGCGGGAAGACCGGGTCGTGCCAGGCCTTCTGTACGTCGATGACGATGAGCGCGGTGTTCTGAGTGACCTCGGTGATCTCCATGCCCACCATCCTGTTGGCGCGGCACAGCAGCCGACAGTGGCGGAAGAGACCCTGTTCGATGGATTAGTGCCAGCAGGGGATCAGTGCCGGAAGGCCAGAGGTGGCGACCGGTGCACCATGACCGTCATGCAACCCAACGGCACAGCTCAGCGCATCGCCCTCGTCGCCTTTCCCGGCATACGGGCCTTCGACGTCGCCGTCATCGCCGAGGTCTGGGGCGTCGACCGCACCGGGCGCGGCGCCCCGCCCTTCGAACTCCGCCGCTGCGCACCGGACCGCGCGCCCGTGCGGATGCCGGGCGGCCTCACCCTCACCCCCGACCAGGCCCTGGACTGGACGGCCACCGCCGACCTCGTCGTCGTACCCGGCGTCGACGACCACCTGGCCCCGGTGGCCGAGCCCGTACTGGACGCACTGCGCGCCGCGCACCGGGCGGGCGTTCCCGTCGCCGCGCTGTGCGGGGGTGCCTTCGTGCTCGCCCAGGCCGGGCTCCTCGACGGACGGCGCGCGGTCACCCACTGGAACCTCACCACTCTGCTGTCCGCCACCCACCCGGACATCGAGGTCGTGCCGGACGCCCTCTTCGTCGAGGACGACGGCATCTGGACGGCGGCCGGCGTCGCCGCGGGGATCGACCTCTGCCTCCACCTGGTCCGCAGCGCCCACGGCGCCGAGGCAGCAGCCGGCATCGCCCGCTCGATGGTCACCGCCCCCTTCCGCACGGGCACCCAGGCCCAGTTCATCGAGCACCCCGCGCTGACGGCCGCCGGCCGCGAGGCCTCGGACACCCTCGCGGCCGTACGGGAACGAGCGCTCCGTCGGCTGCCCGAACCGCTCACCGTCGCCGACCTGGCGCGCTGGGCCGGCATGTCACCGCGCTCCTTCGCCCGCCACTTCACCGCCACCACGGGGACGACCCCGATCCAGTGGCTCCTCGACCAGCGCGTCGCCGCGGCACAGCAGCTCCTGGAACGCACGGACCTGCCCATGCCCGAGGTCGCCCGCCGCTGCGGCTTCGGCAGCGAGGTCACCATGCGCCAGCACTTCGCCGCCCGCCTCGCCACCAGCCCGCGCGACTACCGCAGGTCCTTCCGCGCGGCGGGGTGAGACGGGCCGGTCCCCTCGGTCACCTCGCGGGCAGCAGGCCGATGGCCTCGTACGCGGCGTCGACCGTCGGCCGCGCCAGCCCCCGCGCCCGCTCGGCACCGGCCCTCAGCACCTCGTCGACATACCCGGGGTCGGCGCACAGCCGCGCATGCCGCTCCCGGATCGGCCGCAGCGTCTCGACGACGGCCTCGGCCGTGTCCTTCTTCAACGCCCCGTACGAGCTGTAGCGCGCGGCCAGCTCCGCCGGACCGCCGTCACCTGTGCACGCCGCCAGGATCTCCAGCAGATTCGCGATGCCGGGCTGCGCCTCCCGGTCGTGGACGACCTCGCTCCCGCTGTCGGTCACCGCACGCATGACTTTCCGGCGCGCGACATCCGGCTCGTCGAGCAGATAGACGATGCCGGACGTGTCCGCATGCGACTTCCCCATCTTGGAGGTGGGGTCCTGGAGGTCCATGACACGTGCGGCCACGGTTGGGAGCACGGCCTTCGGCACAGTGAACGTGTGCCCGTACCGCTGGTTGAACCGCACGGCCAGGTCGCGGGTGAGCTCGACGTGCTGCGCCTGGTCGTCCCCCACCGGTACCTCGTCGGCCCCGTAGGCGAGGATGTCCGCCGCCATCAGCACGGGGTAGGTGAGGAGCGACAGCCGAACGCTGCCTCCGGTGGCCCGTTCCTTCGCGGATTTCTCCTTGTACTGGATCATCCGCCGCATCTCCCCGTCGCTCGCCGTGCACTCGAGGACGTACGAGAGCCGTGTGTGCTCGTCGACGTGGCTCTGTACGAAGAGGGTGCAGAGAGCGGGGTCCAGCCCGGCGGCGAGGAACAGGGTCGCCACCTGCCGACTGAGCCGGCGGACGCGCGCCGGGTCGTGATCGACGGTGAGGGCGTGCAGATCGACGACACAGAAGAGGGCGTCGGCCCGGTGCTGGTCGACGGTGACCCACTGGCGCAGGGCCCCGAGGTAGTTGCCGAGGGTGAGGTGGCCGGTGGGCTTGATGCCGCTGAAGATCCGGGTCGTCATGGGTGTCGTGGCTCCTTGGGTCCGGAGAGTCCGGAGGATCGGGACCACCGCCACAGACAGCAAAAACGGCCGCCGAGGCGGCGGCCGTTGGATGCATGCGCGCTACGCGCGCGGTCGGGCCGCCGTCAGGCGGCCCACCACTGCTGGGTGCAGGCATGCTTCGTCATGCGGCGACCGTACGCCCGCCAAACCCACTTGCGCCACCGGTTTGATGATGGTTACAGGCTCGTGTAGAGTCCTTCGAGTTGCCACGGAGTCCGCAAGGACGACGAGGCGGCACCTCTAGCCGCATCGGCGGCGATCACCTCTTTGCATGACCCTTGAACGGGATGAATTTCGGCGTGTCCGAAATTCGGATCGGGCGCCGATTAGGCGCCGC
>NZ_JBEZUS010000032.1:0-6088 GCF_040636475.1 Streptomyces sp. NPDC037389 | reverse complement strand
ACGTCAGCAGGCGCCGCTAGCTCAGTTGGTTAGAGCAGCTGACTCTTAATCAGCGGGTCCGGGGTTCGAGTCCCTGGCGGCGCACAGACGGTCGAAGGCCCTCACCACACGGTGAGGGCCTTCGGCGTATAGACGTACAGCGGACGACGTGGGATCAGCCCCGGGTCACCCGGACCGTCCACGCCCCGGTCGCCATGTGCCCGCGCGTCTCCACCCGCACCCCGTCCGCCTCCAGGGTCTCCCCCGCCCCCAGGGGGGCGTCCGCCAGCGGTGGGTAGACGGACTCGCCCCAGCAGGCGTGCCCGCCCGGATGCCCGTCCAGCACCTGGATGGGCCCGCCGCCCGAGGCGGTGTCGCTGCGCACCCGGTAGACGAGGACGCCCTCGGTGCAGGTGCCCGAGTCATTGCCGGTCGCACTGCGCGCCTCGACGACGATCGCGCTGGTCACCCCGGTACGGACCACCACCATCCGGGTACGGGCGTCCAGGCCCGGGTGCATGGGGGACTCCAGCGGCGCAAGGGTGTGCACGGTGGCGCCGGGGCCGCTGACGCAGTCCACCTGGCGCGGGGCCAGCCAGCCCAGCTTCCACTTGTGCCAGCCGAAGGGTTCCGATGCGAGCCCGAACTGGCTGCCCATGATGTCCCAGTCACCCACATGGGTGTCCCAATCGCCCTTGCCGTCGGTCGGCCGATGGTAGAGGTCGGGCAGGTCGAGGACATGACCGGTCTCGTGCGCGAGGACATTGCGGTCCGGTGGGTGGTGCTCGAAGACCGTGACCACCCGGCGCAGCTCGGTGCCGTCGACGGAGATGGGCTCCTCGAGATTGACGACCTTGGTCGCGTCGGAGTCCACACCGGGGGCGTCGGGGTCGGCGACCAGATAGACGAGGCTGTAGCGCCGGAAGTCGACCTCCTTGTCGACGGCGGCGATGGCGTCCCGCAGATAGGCGGAGCGCTGTTCCCCGTCCCAGTCGCGCTGTATGTGGTAGTCGCCCGAGGGCCGGGGCATCCGGAACCACTTCTTCAGCGGGTGGACGCGCAGGGTGAACCGTCCGTAGGAGGCGCGCTCGAAGAAGCGGGAGGTGCCGGGGAAGTGGTCGGCGGCGAGCCGGTCGGGGGTGACGAAGGGCTTGGAGTCCGGGAAGGACAGGAAGACCATCACGGCGTCGAGCCGCCCGACCGGCCGGGGATAGTCCGGATTCCAGGTGTCGAGGCCCTCCGAGTGGTGGGCCTGGCTGCGGGGCAGCGCACAGGGGCCGCCGGGCCCCGCGGCGTGTGCCGGCACGACGACCATGGTCGTGGCGATGGCGCACAGGCAGGTGAGCACCGCGCCCACGCGGCGCAGCCGGGACCGCTCCACGCGGCGCGGCCGCGGCCGGTCCACTCCCATGGGTGTCAGCGGACGCACCACGTCGACCTCCGGGGACGGAATCGGGAGACCTCACCCACCCTCTTGTTATTTGCGGTGTTATGCCCCGTTTCACTACCCCAGTCGAGTGACTAAGCCGACTTCTGGGTACATCACACTCAGTCACGGACGGTCAATCGACTAGACGCAACCATCCAGCCTCAGGCGTGAGTGTGCGCGGACGCGCATGGACGGACAGAAACGGTCGGACCCAAGCCGACGGCTCCACCCCTCGCGGCCGGGCCGCTGGAACGGTCCCTGCGCGGGCTCTATGCTCGCCACACTTCCAGCACGGAATCCCCCTACAGACGGCGATTTGCCGTCTTTTCCACCACGCGTACGAGCCATACGACTCCCCGCACGGACCCCGTGCGGAACCACTGTCACGCGGGAGCGAGCGTTGAGCGGAACACTCGACGGCCAAGGCGGTCCGCCCGACCCCACGCCGCCAGTCGTCACGCAACGTCATGCCATTTCGGATGGCGCTTCGAATGGTTCGGATGTCACGTCTGGTTCGGATGTCACGTCGGAAGTCACGTCGGACGAATTCCGCGCCGCCTTCCGGGCCGCACAGCTCGGCATGGCCGTCGTCGGCGACGACGGCCTCGTACGCACCGCCAACGACGCCCTGGGCGCACTCCTGGGCGCCGATCCGGATCTGCTGAGGCACTCCCCCGCCGCCGAACTCGCCGGACTGCGCGAGGACCCCCGCGTGTGGAGCGCCTATCGCGAGGTCCTGCTCGGCCGCCGCGACCGGCTGCACTGCACCCGCAGGCTCAGACGGCCCGGCGGGCGGGAGATGTGGGCCGAGGTGACGGTCACCTCGTTGCCGGAGACCCACGACGCCCTGCTGTCGATGGCCGACATCACCGACCGGCGCGACCTGCGCGCCCGGCTGCGGCATCTGCGGATGCACGACCCGGTGACCGGGCTGCCCAACCGGAGCCTGTTCTTCGAACGCCTGGCCGCCGCCCTGGCGGCCACCGCGCTCCCCCCGGCCGCCATGCCCCGCCCGGGCGCCATGCCCCGCCCGGGCGACGCGCCCTGCCCGGAGGGCGTACCGCCCCCGGACGCCCTGCCGCACCCCGACGGGCTACCGCGCGGCGGCCGCCCCCGCAGCGGGCGGATCGGGCTCTGCTATCTCGACCTCGACGGTTTCAAGGCGGTCAACGACACCCTCGGCCACCGGGCCGGGGACCTGCTGCTGGGCGCGGTCGCCCGGCGGCTTGTGGAATGCGCGGCCCAGGACGGGCATCTGGTGGCCCGCCTGGGCGGGGACGAGTTCGCGCTGCTGGTCGAGGAGTCCGCGGGCACGGAGCAACTGGTCGGCCTGGCGGCGGCCGTCCAGGCGGCGCTCACCCGCCCGTTCGAGGTGGCGGGGCAGCGGCTGGCGGTGTCGGCGAGCATCGGCGTCGTCGAGCGCCCGGCCGCGGGGACGCACGCGACCGAGCTGATGCAGGCCGCGGACACCACGCTCTACTGGGCCAAGGCCGACGGCAAGGCCCGCTGGACGCTCTTCGACCCCGAGCGCAACGCCCACCGGATGACCCGGCAGGCGCTGTCCAACACCCTGCGGCCGGCCGTGGAACGGGGGGAGTTCGTCCTCCAGTACCAGCCGCTGGTGGGGCTCGGCGACGGTGTCGTACGGGGGGTGGAGGCGCTGGTGCGCTGGCGTCACCCGCAGTACGGGACGCTCGCGCCGAATCGGTTCATCGGACTGGCCGAGGAGACCGGTGCCATCGTGCCGCTCGGCCGCTGGATCCTCGCGACCGCGTGCCGCCAGGCGCGCCGCTGGCAGCTCGACCACCCCGGCGAACCGCTCGTGGTCAGCGTCAATGTGGCGGTACGTCAGGTATGGGACTCCGACCTGGTCGCGGACGTCGCCGGGATCCTCGCCGAGACCGGGCTGCCGGCGCGGCTGCTCCAGCTGGAGCTCACCGAGTCGGCGGTGATGGGCTCGGCCGGCCGTCCGCTCCAGCAGCTCCAGGCGCTGCGCGACATGGGCGTCGCCATCGCCATCGACGACTTCGGCACCGGCTACTCCAACCTCGCCTACCTCAGCCGGCTGCCCGTCTCCACCCTCAAGCTCGACGGTTCCTTCGTCCACGGCTTCCGCGCCGAGGAGCACCCCAACCCCGCCGACGAGACGATCGTCGAGGCGCTGGTGCAACTGGCCCACCGTCTGGGGCTCACGGTGACGGCGGAGTGCGTGGAGAGCGCGGAGCAGGCGGAGCGGCTGGGGCGGATCGGCTGCGACACGGGCCAGGGATGGTTCTACTCCCGGCCCGTGCCGGCGGACCGGATCTCGGCGCTCCTCAGTACAGGCGTACGCCCTTGAGGCCCGGGGGCTCCGCCCCCGGGACCCCGCGCCCTCACACCCCTGACGCGCCCGCGGGGAAGTCGTACGCGTCGGCTATCAGTTCGTAGCTGCGCAGCCGGGTCTCCGGGGTGTGGGTGTTGGCTGTGATCATCAGCTCGTCCACGCCCGTCCGCTTGGCCAGCGCGTCCAGGCCCTCGCGCACCTCGTCCGGTGTGCCGAAGACCACGTTTCGCAGCCAGTCGGCGACGAACTCCTGCTCGGCCAGGCCGAGCGCGGTGGACTCCGCCTCCTCCGGCGACGGGATCAGGCCCGGCCGGCCGGTGCGCAGGCGCAGCATCGACACCGCTCCGGTGAGGACCTGGCGTCGGGCCTCCTTGGGGTCGTCCGCGGCGAGCGCCTGGACGCCGATCTTGGCGTACGGGCGGTCGAGGACGGCGGAGGGCCGGAACGACTCGCGGTAGAGCTCCAGCGCGGGGAGCGTATGGGCCGACGAGAAGTGGTGCGCGAAGGAGAACGGCAGGCCGAGCAGCCCGGCCAGGCGGGCGCTGAAGCCGGAGGAGCCCAGCAGCCAGACCGAGGGCCGGTCGGCGCGCTGCACCCCGCCCGGCACCCGCCCCTGGACGGGCCCGGGGACGGCGTGGATCCGGGCGTAGCGGTGGCCCTGGGGGAAGTCGTCGTCCAGGAAGCGGGTCAGTTCGGCCAGTTGCTCGGGGAAGTCGTCCGCCCCCTCCGCGAGCCGGTCCTGCCGGCGCAGTGCCGCGGCGGTGGCGCCGTCCGTGCCGGGCGCGCGCCCCAGGCCCAGATCGACGCGCCCCGGGGCGAGGGCCTCCAGGGTGCCGAACTGCTCGGCGATCACCAGCGGCGCGTGGTTGGGCAGCATCACTCCGCCCGAGCCGAGGCGGATGCGGTCGGTGTGGGCGGCGAGGTGGGCCAGGATGACGGCCGGGGAGGAGCTGGCGACGCCTGGCATGGAGTGGTGCTCGGCGACCCAGAAGCGGTGGTAGCCGCGTCGCTCGGCGAGCCGGGCCAGCTCGACCGTGGTGCCCAGGGCCTGCCGCGCGGTGCGGCCGCTGCCGACGGTCGCGAGATCCAGTACGGACAGGGCAACGGGCGCGCTGCCGAGGGGTTTCGCCCGGATGATGTCGTCCTGTACGTCGGCCACGGTGGCCCGCCTCCCTGGTTGACTGCCTCGGTCCGGAGCGCTCGCGGCGCTCCGACCAGCAGCAACCGGAGAACATCTCCGCTTATTCCGCCGATCGCGACCGGGTCGTCCCGGGACACCGGCATATGCCAAGGTCGCGGCGGGCAGGACCGGGAAACGACCGTCGTGGCGATTCTCGTCAACTCCCTCTCCCGGCGGTCGGTTTCGCCGTTACCGTGGAGGGTGGTACACCCGCAAGTAACCCAAGGGGGAGACCGTGGCGCTCAGCCCCGAGCCGACCGCACCGCTGTACTCGGCGCAGTGCGCCCTGCGCGTGCTGGAGACGGTCGCCAAGTACGCCGGTGGCGTCAGCCAGGCCCAGATCGCCCGCGAGACGGGGCTGCCCATGGGACGGCTCGCCCATCTGCTGGCGATGCTCCGCCGCGAGGAGTACGTGGAGCTGACCGGCGACGGCGGCTACGTCACCGGCACCTCACTGGTCCTGCTGAGCGCGAGCGGCGACCGCGCGGCCGCCCTGGAGGGCAAGCTCCAGCGCTCGCTGTCCGCGCTGCGCGACACCTTGGGCGCCGCCGTCTACCTCAGCGCCTACATCGACGGCGAGATCCGGATCACGCAGTACGCGGACGGGCCGCGTGCGCCCAAGGTCCACGAGTGGGTCGACTTCCGCTCCGCCGCCCACGCGACGGCCCTCGGGAAGTGCCTGCTGACCCAGCTCGACCACGACGACCGGCGCGACCACCTCGCCCGGCACCAGACCGCCCGGCTCACCTCCAAGACGATCACCAACGAGCGGGTCCTCTTCAGCAAACTGGACGCCCAGCCCTCGACCGTCCCCGTCCTGGACCTCCAGGAGTACGCCGTGGGCACGGTCTGCGCCGCCGTGCCGATGTCCGCCGGGCGCTCGGTGGGCTCGCTGGCGCTCTCACTCCCGGTCCGCCACGCCCACCGGCTGCGCCAGGCCGCGGACACCCTGAACCGCCACGCGGCCCCGATGCTGCTCTCCCTGGCCCTCTAGAGCCCCGGAGACCCCCATGGGCGGGGCGGCAGAGGCCCATGTGACCCATGGTTCGGAGCACCCCCGGACATCGGGTAGAGTTCTCTCTGTCAGCAGGCGCCGCTAGCTCAGTTGGTTAGAGCAGCTGACTCTTAATCAGCGGGTCCGGGGTTCGAGTCCCTGGCGGCGCACAGACGGTCGAAG
>NZ_JBEZUS010000031.1:0-9911 GCF_040636475.1 Streptomyces sp. NPDC037389 | reverse complement strand
ATACACCCCCCCTCCCCAAAACCTCTCCCCCCCCCTCTCATCCTCGGGGCCCCCCCCCCCCCCGGCGGCCCCCCCCCCCCCCGCGGGGGGGGGGCCCCCCCCCCCCTTACGAGGTGGCGGCCACCGTCGTCGACGCGCGGGCGACGAGTTCCACCGGCAGGGACGCCGACCCCGGTGCCCGGCCGTCCAGGACGGCCACCAGCGCCCGCATCCCGGCCTCGCCCACCGCCTCCGCAGGCAACCGCACCGTCGTGAGCTCCGGTTCCAGCGCGCTCGCCAGCGGCAGGTCGTCGAAGCCGGTCACCGAGACGTCGTCCGGCACCCGCAGGCCCAGTCGTCGCGCCGCCTTGCAGGCGCCGGCCGCCAGGATGTCGCCGTCGCAGATGAGGGCAGTGGGAAGGGTGCCGTCCGCCGTCAGGGCGCGTTCCGCGGCCAGGCGGCCGGACGCCACGTCGAGGGCGGCGGGCTCGGACCGCAGCACCGTCCCGGCCGTGCCGCGCAGGGCCTCCGCCAGGGCATGGGCCCGGACCCGGAAGGTCCAGGAGTCGATGTCGGCCGCGATGTGCGCGAAGCGGCGGTGGCCGAGGGCCAGCAGATGCTCCGTCACCTGCCGCATGCCGTCGGCGATGTCGAGGTTGACGGTGGGTGGGGAGTCCGTCCGTTCGGGGTCGCTGTCGAGCATCACCAGCGGCAGGCCGCCCTCGCGGAGGTCGGTCAGGGCCTCGGCCGCCATCGACGAGGCGATCACGCCGTCCAGCGTCGCGCGCGCGGAGGCGAAGGGGTCGCGCGCCGGCCCGGTGCCCTCAGGGGAGGGGTAGAGGACCACGCCCATGTCGTGCTCGGCGGCGGCGCGGGCCGCCCCCGTGTAGACGCGGGCGAAGAATTCGTTGGTCAGGGCCGGGACGACCAGCAGCGCCGTCCGGGCGCGGCCGAGCCGTAGGCTCCGGGCGGTGAGATTGGGCCGGTAGCCCAGCTCGCGGGCGGCCGTGCGCACCGCCTCGGCGGTCCGCTCGGAGACCCTCCCGCGCCATTTCTCGCCCATCACCAGGGAGACCGTCGCCTGCGACACCCCCGCCGCCCGGGCCACGTCCCGGCTGGTGGCCCGGGCCGCCGCCGCGTGCCGCCCCCGGACGCTCGGCCACCGTTCGCCCCCGCGCCCCCGCCGCTCCCCGCTCTCGACCTCCGTCACTGCTGCCGCGCCCCTCTCCGCTGCCGCTGTCACCACACAGGTTGGACCCACGAGCTCCGATCATGGTACGTATAACTCTTCTAGTTATACGTAAAACCGGGATTGCTCGGTCAAAAACGATCAGTCAAGGACGAGAGGCGGACAATGGCGGCGGCGGGCGGCGGTTATGTCGACATGCTCAGAACACGGCACGCGGCGCGACTGCTGACCGGCACCCTGGTGGGGCGGCTCCCCAACGCCACGGCCGCGCTGGCGATCGTCCTCTTCGTGCGCGCCGAGGGCGGCAGCTACACCCTCGCCGGAGCGCTCTCCGCGGTCTACGGCGTGGCCAACGCCGTCGGTCAGCCGCTGCTCGGCCGGGCCGTCGACCTCTACGGCCAGCCCCGCGTCATCCTGCCCGCGGCCCTGATGACCGCGCTGGGCATGGCGGCCTTCACCGTCGTCGGCCTGGACCCGGTGCCCCTGTCCTACGCGGCCATGATCGTGGCCGGCTTCTTCGCGCCGCCCCTCGAGGGCGGGCTGCGGGCCCTGTGGCCCTCGGTCCTGAAGAACGAGGACGACCTCCACGCCGCGTACTCCCTGGACGCGATAGCGCAGGAGCTGATCTACGTGGTCGGCCCGCTGATCGTCACCCGGATCGTCGCGATCTGGTCCGAGGCCGCCGCGCTGAACGCCCTCCACCTGATGGGCGTCATCGGCGCCCTCGCGGTCGTCACCTCGCCCCCCTCCCGCACGTGGCGCAGCGAGCCCCGTGAGGCGCACTGGCTGGGGGCGCTCCGCTCCCGGGGGCTGCTGGTGCTGCTGGGCACCTTCTTCTGCATAGGTTCCGCGCTCGGCTCCATAGCGGTCGCCGCGGTCGCCTACGGCGACGCGAACGGTGGCGGCAACGTGGCCGGCTGGCTGCTGTCGGCCCTGGGTGTCGGTGCCCTGATCGGCGGTTCCATCCACGGTGCCCGGCAGTGGCCCGGCACCCCGGAGCAGCGCCTGCGGGTGCTCGTCGGTGGGCTGGCGCTGCTCTACGTGCCGCTGCTGCTGGTGCCGGGCGCGGTGGCGATGACGGTTCTCGCCGGGGTGGCGGGTCTCTTCCTCGCGCCCTGTCTGGCCACCGCCTTCGTGGTCGTGGACCGGCACGCGCCGCGGGGCACGGTGACCGAGGCGTTCTCCTGGCTGGTGACGTCCTTCGGCGTCGGCGCGGCGATCGGTACGGCCTTCGTGGGGCCGGCGGTCCAGTCCGGCGGTGCCCGCGCCGGTTTCCTCGTCGCGGTGGGCAGCGGTGTCGCGGCCCTGCTGGTGATCGTGGCCTTCCGGGCGTCCCTGCGGGCCCCCGAGAAGTCGTCCACCGTCGTGGCCCGGTCGGAAAATGATCGGAACGGTGCGGTCGAACCCGGTTTCAGCGCAGGGCATCAGGCGTAATGTTCAGGCATGGACCGCCGCATTTTCGGGCTGGAGAACGAGTACGGCGTCACGTGCACTTTCAGAGGACAGCGCCGGCTGTCCCCTGACGAAGTGGCGCGGTACCTCTTCCGCCGTGTCGTTTCCTGGGGCCGCAGCAGCAATGTCTTCCTGCGCAATGGCGCCCGTCTCTACCTGGATGTGGGATCGCACCCGGAGTACGCCACTCCGGAGTGCGACAGCGTGACCGAGCTGGTCACCCACGACAAGGCGGGGGAGCGCATTCTCGAAGGTCTGCTGGTCGACGCCGAGCGCCGCCTGCACGAGGAGGGAATCGCGGGCGACGTCTACCTCTTCAAGAACAACACCGACTCCGCCGGGAACTCCTACGGCTGCCACGAGAACTACCTCGTCGCGCGGCACGGGGAGTTCTCGCGTCTCGCGGACATCCTCATCCCCTTCCTTGTGACCCGGCAGCTGATCTGTGGCGCGGGGAAGGTCCTCCAGACCCCTCGTGGCGCGGTCTACTGCGTCAGCCAGCGGGCCGAGCACATCTGGGAGGGCGTCAGCTCCGCCACCACGCGCTCGCGCCCGATCATCAACACCCGGGACGAGCCGCATGCCGACGCCGAGCGCTACCGCAGGCTCCATGTCATCGTCGGCGACTCCAATATGTCCGAGACGACCATGCTGCTGAAGGTCGGTGCCACCGACCTCGTCCTGCGCATGATCGAGGCCGGTACGGTCATGCGTGACCTCACCCTGGAGAATCCCATCCGGGCCATCCGCGAGGTCAGCCATGACATCACCGGCAGACGCAAGGTGCGCCTGGCCAGCGGCCGGGAGGCCTCCGCCCTGGAGGTCCAGCAGGAGTACTACGAGAAGGCCGTGGACTTCTGTGAGCGTCGTGGCATCCGGACGGGCACGGTCGAGCGGGTCCTGGAGCTGTGGGGCCGCTCGCTGGAGGCCATCCGGGACGAGAATCTGGACCTGATCTCCACGGAGATCGACTGGGTGATGAAGTACCAGCTCATCGAGCGGTACCGGGCCAAGAACAACATCACCATGTCCCACCCCAGGATCGCCCAGATAGATCTGGCCTATCACGACATCCATCGCCGCCGGGGGTTGTACTACCTGCTGGAGAAGCGCGGCCAGGCGGCCCGGGTGTGCAATGACATCAAGATTTTCGAGGGTAAGTCGGTGCCCCCGCAGACGACCAGGGCCCGGCTGCGCGGCGATTTCATCCGTCGCGCCCAGGAACAGCGCCGGGATTTCACCGTCGACTGGGTCCATCTGAAGCTCAACGACCAGGCGCAGCGGACGGTGTTGTGCAAGGACCCCTTCCGGTCGGTCGACGACCGGGTGGAGAAGCTGATCGCGGGAATGTGAGCGCGATTCGGGGGCATGAAGGGCACGGATGTGCGCCGGGTCCGGCGGACCCGGCGCACATCCGTGTCGGACGGGGTTGATCGGCGGGAGACAGGCCGTAGAGTGGCGCACACTGCCCAGCCACCCCTACAGCCCGAGTTGGACTTCATGAACCACACGAAGAACGCGCGTCGCCTCGCCGCGGCGTTGGCCGTGCCCGTCCTGCTGCTGACCGCTGCGGCGTGCGGTTCCGGGGACGGCAAGTCTTCCGACGCCAAGGTGACGGTGAAGGGGAAGTTCGGGGAGAAGCCCGAGATCTCCGTGCCGAAGGACGCCAAGCCGGCGGACAAGCTCGTCGTCAAGACCCTGACCCAGGGGTCGGGCGACAAGGCGGAGAAGGGTTCGTTCGTCCGCCTGGACTTCGCCGGGCAGACGATGAAGGACAACAAGCCGCTCGGTGGCACCTGGACCACGCAGGAGGGGGCCACGCCGGGCGCCCCGCGCCGGCAGCTGGTGCAGCAGCTGGGTCAGCCCAGCCAGGAGATGCCCGCGAAGGTCCTCGACGCCGTGATCGGCCAGAAGGCCGGTTCCCGGATCGAGGTCGAGGGCACTGCCAAGGCGCTCATCGGCGACCAGCTGAACCCGCAGGCGGGCGTCAAGCCCGAGGACGGCCTGGTGTGGGTCATCGATGTCGTCGGCGCCCAGAAGGTCGACGCCAAGAGCGAGGCCAAGGGCGAGCAGGCCAAGCCCGAGGAGGGCATGCCGGAGGTCAAGTACGTCTCCCAGAAGGCCGCCGAGATCACCATCCCCAAGGACACCAAGGCGCCGACCGATCTCAAGGAGCAGGTGCTCATCAAGGGCACGGGCCCGGAGATCAAGGCCGGGGACGGCCTCATCGCCCAGTACACGGGTGTGAAGTGGGAGGACGGCAAGAAGTTCGACTCCTCCTGGGACCACGCGGGTGCCACGGCCTTCCAGATCGGCACGGGTTCGGTCGTCCAGGGCTGGGACAAGGGCCTGGTCGGCAAGCACGTGGGGGACCGGGTCGAGCTGGTGATCCCGCCGAAGCTGGGCTACGAGGGCCAGGCGCAGAGCGGCCTGGACAAGAACACGCTGGTCTTCGTCGTCGACATCGTGGGCAAGGTCTGACCCCGGCGGGGGGTCTGCCAGAATTGCACGGTTGTCCACAGCATCTTTCGTAGGAGAACTTTCGTGAACATCGAGAAGCCCGAGATCGACTTCCCCGAGGGTCAGCCGCCGGCCGACCTGGAGATCGTCGACATCTGGGAGGGCGACGGGGCGGTCGCCAAGGCCGGCGACTTCGTGAAGGTCCACTACGTGGGCGTCGCCTTCTCCACCGGCGAGGAGTTCGACGCCAGCTGGAACCGCGGCAGCGCGCTGGAGTTCAAGCTGGGCGCCGGCCAGGTCATCCAGGGCTGGGACAAGGGCATCCAGGGCATGAAGGTCGGCGGCCGTCGTCGGCTGACCATCCCGGCGCACCTCGCCTACGGCGAGCGTGGCGCCGGTGGCGGCGTGATCGCCCCGGGTGAGACGCTGATCTTCGTTTGTGACCTGATGGGCGTCTGAGACCTAAGCGAACGAAGGCCGAGGGCCCGTGCCGCCTGGCACGGGTCCTCGGCTTTTGTCGTTCGACCCCTGAGCGGTACGGTCAACGGTTGAGAGCACAAGTAGAGAGGGCGTCGATGGCGATTGCCAAGGCCGAGCGGCTGATGAGTCTGGCGCTGTGCCTGCTGGGCACACGTCGGCCGCTGACCAAGGGGGAGTTGCGGGGTTCGATCGAGGCGTATATCGAGGCTTCGGCTTCGAGCGGTGCCTCCGATGGCGGTGAATCCCCGAAGGACGACGCCTTCAACCGGATGTTCGAGCGGGACAAGGAAGACCTGCGCGAGCTCGGCCTGATCATCGAGACCGTCGAGGGCGTCGACGGTGAGACCGGCTATCTGGCCCGCCGCGACAGCAACCGTCTCCCCCCGATCACCCTCGACGTCGAGGAGGCCGCCGCCCTCGGGCTCGCCGCCAAGGTCTGGCAGCAGGCCCGGCTCGCCGGTGCCGCCAGTGGCGCGCTCCAGAAGCTGCGTGCCGCCGGGATGCCGATGGCGGAGGACCTGTACGAGGGGCAGAGCGCCCTGGAGACGCGCATCCCCGTGCACGAGGCGGCCTTCGAGCCGCTGATGCTCGCCGCGCGGGACCGCCGCGTCGTGGTCTTCGACTACCGCAAGGCCAACGCCGCCCGTCCCGAGCAGCGCAAGGTCGAGCCCTGGGCGCTGGAGTGCTGGCGCGGCCACTGGTACCTGGCGGGCTGGGACCGCGACCGGGACGCCGAACGGGTCTTCCGGCTCTCCCGGATCACCGGGAAGGTCCGCTCCCGGGCGCTGGCCTTCACCGGGCCCGTGCCCGACCACGTCACGGTGCGCACGACCGTCGAGAGCTGGGCGGGCGAGACGGCCACCGGTACGGCCCGGATCAAGGTGCGCGCCGGCCATGGCTATCCGCTGCGCGCCCGGGCGGTCGCCACCCGCGATCTGGGCGACGGCTGGGACGAGCTGGAGATCCCCTACGGCCATGGTCTGGACGCCTGGCTGGTGGAGTTCGGCGCCGACGTCCTGGTGCTGGAACCCGCCGAGCTGCGGGCCGATGTGATCGAGCGGCTGCGTGCCGTGGCCAAGGGCTGAGAGGAACGGGACCGACTTCTGATGGCCGGAAACGCCATTGACCAGACCCGGCGCATGCTGTCGCTGGTCACCTATCTGCGGGAGCGCCCGGGCGCCCGGGTCGCCGATGTGGCCCGCGCCTTCGGCATCACCGAGGACGAGCTGATCGGCGACCTGGACGTGCTGCCCATGTGCGGCACCAGCTTCCGGGGCGGTGACCTGCTGGACATCGACACCGACGGGGACCGCATCTGGTGGCACAACCCCGACGCCTCGGGCGCCTCCACGGGTGAGCCGCTGCGGCTGGCCGCCGACGAGGCCACCGCCCTGCTGGTCGCCGCACGCGCCGTGGCGACCCTGCCCGGGCTGCGCGAGAGCGACCGGCAGGCGCTGGTCCGCGCCACCGCGAAGATCGAGGGCGCGGCCGGCGAGGCGGCGGGCGCCAGCTCCCGGCTCTCGGTGACCTTCGAGTCCGAGGGCGGGGTCTTCGCCGAGATCGACCGGGCCATCTCCGAGCGCCGCCGGGTCTGGCTGCGCTACTACTCGCCCGCGCGCGACGAGCTGACCGAGCGCGAGGTCGACCCCATCCGGCTGTTCGCCGTGGGCCACACCTATATGGAGGCGTGGTGCCGGCTCTCCGAGGCCCGGCGCACCTTCCGGCTCGACCGGGTGGCCGAGATCCGGCTGCTGGACGAGGCCTCGGACCCGCCGCCGGTGGAGCTGAGGGACCTGTCCGAGGGGCTGGTCCAGCCCGCCGCCGAAGACCCCGAGGTCGTCATCGAGGTGGGCCCGGGCGGCCGCTGGGTCGCCGAGTACTACCCCCACGACAGTGCCGAGGAGCTGCCCGAGGGCGGCCTGCGGATCACACTGCGCACCCCCGACCCCGCCTCGCTGCGGAGGCTGGCGCTGCGGCTCGGCCGGGACGGGCGGATCGTCTCGCCGACGGCGCTGACCGACAGCGCCCGGGAGGCCGCCCGCGAGACGCTCGCGGCGTACGGAGAGTGAGGACGTACGGAGAGTGAGGGAGACGCCGACGGTGGCAGGAGAACCACGACCAGAAGAGGCCGGGCCGGTGACGGACGTGGGGGTCGCGGTCGACGCGGTCTTCAAGGCCGCGTGCCCCGACTGCCGGGCCAGCTTCGAGCTGGCCGCCGGGGCGCTGCGGCTGGCGATCGGCGCCAGCGACCGCACCACCTTCTACTCCTTCACCTGCCCCGACTGCGGCTCCGCGGTCCGCAAGCCGGCGGGGGAGCGGATCGTCGAGCTGCTCACCGGCGGCGGGGTCCGCACCCTGCGGCTCCACATCACCGCGTAGAACGTCCCACCGCGAAGAACATCCCACCGCGTAGGACGTCAAGCGGTTCTTTCCGGCCATTCCCGTTGTTCCGTACTTCCCTCGTTAGGCTTCGCTCCATGTTCTGGCCCATGCTCGCCATCGCCCTCGGTTTCTGCGGTCTCGCCGTGCTCACGGTGCTCGCCGCGCGGGTGTTCGTGGAGACCAGGCGGCTGGCCCGGCAGGTGTCGGAGGCGTCCCGGCGCGTCACCCGGGCGGCGGAGGACCTGGAGCGGGCCGCCGCCCCGCTCGCCGCGCAGAGCGCGCAGGCGCTGCGGAACGACTGAGCCGGACCGTTCGGGGGCCGGACACGGACCGGGACCTGACCCTCCTGCCGGTATTGGGGCGGGCGGTAGTCTGGTCCGGGTGGCCCTGTGGACGAGGCGGAGGGTCGCGAGGGACCGGACGTATGCCCGGGGATTGCCGAGCGTTTACCCCTGCGCGTTACGATCGCTGCCGTACGGCTGATGGACATATGTCCGATCGGTCGGCCGGTCCCACCAATATCCCGCTTCGGTGAGAAGGTAAACGCATATGTTCGGACGGCTCGGAGCGCCTGAGCTCATTCTTCTGCTTGTCGTCGTCGTCCTCCTGTTCGGTGCGAAGAAGCTTCCCGACATGGCGCGTTCGCTCGGCAAGTCCGCCCGCATCCTCAAGAGCGAGGCCAAGGCGATGAAGGCGGAGAGCACGGACACCGCCGCCGCCCCCGCCGACCCGCCCGCCGGCGAGGCCCCCCGTACGATCAAGGCCGCTCCCGGCGATGTGACCTCCCGCCCGGTCACCGAGCCGACCGACCGTACGACCCAGCAGCGCTGATCCAGGACAGACTGAGACGGCCGCCGTCGGCGACCGTCTGCCGCACGAGATAGGGACGTGGGTTGCTCAAGTCTGCCCGCAAGAAGGAGAAGGACCCCGAGGGGCGGATGCCGCTCGCGGAGCACCTGCGCGAGCTGCGCAACCGGCTGGCCAAGGCCGTGCTGGCCATCGTCGTGGTGGCCATCGTCGCGGCGTTCTACAACAAACAGATCATGGACTTCCTGTCCAGTCCTGTTCCCACGTGCCCCGACCGCGATCTGGCCAAGAGCCACGGCGGCAACTGCGCCGTTCTGGTGTTCAGCAACCTGACGTCGCCGTTCACCACCATCGTCAAGGTCTGCCTCCTGGTCGGCGTCACCTTCTCCTCGCCGATCTGGCTCTACCAGCTGTGGGCGTTCCTCGCCCCGGGGCTGCACAAGAACGAGAAGAAGTACACGATCGCCTTCGTGGCGACGGCCGCACCGCTCTTCCTCGCGGGCGCCTACCTGGCCTACTGGATCATGCCCACCAGCATGCAGGTCCTGCTGAGCATCACACCGGACTCGGCGGCCAACACCCTCGCGCTGGACGACATCCTGGACTTCAGCGTCCGGATGATCCTTGTCTTCGGCCTCGCCTTCGAGCTGCCGCTGATACTGGTGATGATGAACCTGGTCGGCCTGGTCTCCGGCAGGACCATGGCCAAGTGGTGGCGCGGCGTCGTCATGGGCACCTTCGTCTTCGGCGCGGTGGCCACCCCGAGCACCGACCCGTTCGGCATGTGCGTCCTGGCCGTGCCGATCAGCATCCTGTACTTCGGCGCCGTCGGATTCTCGATCCTCAACGACAAGCGCCGGGAACGCCGCAACCCCGACCGCCTCCTCGACGACGACGAGGCGTCCCCGCTGGACCTCACCCCGCAGTCGGTCGGCGATTCCGAGCCCATGCCGAGCCTGCCCGAGCAGGACCGGCACCACCGGGGCTACGACGACGTGACGTGATCCCTCACAGGCGATCCAGCGGTTGACGAACACGGCGGGGCGGCCGCAGTTCACCCAGGCCACGGGTGAACTCGTCCGTGGACGAGGACCGCAGCAGTGTGCCGCCGTCGATGACGACGACGTGGTCGCAGGTGCGCTCCAGTTCGCCGAGCAGATGC
>NZ_JBEZUS010000030.1:19425-20571 GCF_040636475.1 Streptomyces sp. NPDC037389 | reverse complement strand
AAACGCCCGGTTACATTCCGAACCCGGAAGCTAAGCCTTTCAGCGCCGATGGTACTGCAGGGGGGACCCTGTGGGAGAGTAGGACGCCGCCGAACAATCTTTCAAGGACCTTTGGTCCCAGCGTTCACGCTGGGACCAAAGGTCCTTTTTGTTTTTCCTCGAAGCGCGCCTGCCAGCAAGGTGCGTGAGAATGACTGCGGTACCTGAAGACAGGAGTCACGTCGATGTCCACCAACTCTCCCGACGGTCGCTCGGGCGGCGAGCCGCGTCGCGGTGACGGCTTCCGCGGCCCGCGTGGCGGCGGTTTCGGCCGTCGCGACGACCGCCCCGGCGGTGCCAGCGGTGCCGGCGGCGGATTCCGTCGTGACGATCGTGGTCCCCGCCGTGACGACGACCGTGGTGGTTTCCGTCGCGATGAGCGCCGTGACGACCGCCCGTCCTTCCGTCGTGACGACGAGCGCGGCCCCCGTCGCGACGACCGTCGTGATGACCGTGGCCCTCGCCGCGATGACGAGCGCGGTGGTTTCCGCCGCGATGACCGTGGCCCTCGCCGTGACGACGACCGTGGCGGCTTCCGCCGTGACGAGCGTCGCGACGAGCGTCCGCCCTTCCGCCGTGATGACCGTGGCGGCCGTCCCGGTGGCGGCTTCGGCCGTCGTGACGACGAGCGCGGCCCCCGTCGCGACGACCGTCGTGATGACCGTGGCCCTCGCCGCGATGACGAGCGCGGTGGTTTCCGTCGCGATGACCGTGGCCCCCGTCGTGACGACGACCGTGGCGGCTTCCGCCGCGATGAGCGCCGTGACGACCGTCCGTCCTTCCGTCGCGACGATGACCGTGGCGGCTTCCGCCGCGATGACCGCCGTGATGACCGTGGCCCTCGCCGCGATGACGACCGTGGCGGCTTCCGCCGTGACGAGCGTCGCGACGAGCGCCCGTCCTTCCGTCGCGACGACCGCCGTGATGACCGTGGTCCCCGTCGTGACGACGACCGTGGCGGCTTCCGTCGCGATGAGCGCCGTGACGAGCGCCCGTCCTTCCGTCGCGACGACCGCCGTGATGACCGTGGCCCTCGCCGCGATGACGACCGTGGCGGCTTCCGCCGTGACGAGCGTCGCGACGAGCGCCCGTCCTTCCGTCGCGACG
>NZ_JBEZUS010000030.1:0-19329 GCF_040636475.1 Streptomyces sp. NPDC037389 | reverse complement strand
TACGACCGCCGTGATGACCGTGGTCCCCGTCGTGACGACGACCGCGGTGGCTTCCGCCGTGACGACCGTGGCGGCCCCCGTCGTTCCTTCCGTGACGACCGCCCGGGCGGTGGCTACCGCGGCCGCGACGAGCGTTCCGGTGGCTACGGTCGCCGTGACGACCGGGACCGGGACCGTGGTGACCGCGAGCCGGTGAAGCGGCTGCCGATCCCGGAGGACGTGACCGGCGACGAGATCGACGCCGACGTGCGGCAGGAGCTGATGAGCCTGCCCAAGACGCTCGCGCTCGACGTTGCCCGCAACCTCGTCATGGTCGCGAAGCTGCTGGACGAGGAGCCGGAGCAGGCGTACGAGTACTCGCGCATCGCCCTGCGGCTCGCCTCCCGTGTCGCCGCCGTGCGCGAGGCCGCCGGCTTCGCCTCGTACGCGACCGGCAACTACTCCGAGGCCCTCGCCGAGTTCCGCGCCGCGCGCCGGATGACCGGTTCGGTCGAGCTGTGGCCGATCATGGCCGACTGCGAGCGTGGCATGGGCCGCCCGGAGCGTGCCCTGGCCATGGCCGGCGAGCCCGAGGTGCAGAGGCTGGACAAGGCGGGCCAGGTCGAGATGCGCCTGGTCGCCGCCGGTGCCCGCAAGGACATGGGCCAGGCCGAGGCCGCCGTGGTCACGCTCCAGAGCCCCGAGCTGGCGTCGAACTCCGTCCAGCCGTGGACCGCGCGCCTGCGGTACGCCTACGCGGACGCGCTGCTCGAGGTCGGCCGTGAGAACGAGGCCCGCGAGTGGTTCGCCAAGGCCCTTGAGGCGGACCAGGGCGGCACGACCAACGCCTCCGACCGGCTCGCCGAGCTGGACGGCGTGGAGTTCACGGACGCGTTCGAGGAGGACTCGGCTGACGAGGCCGAGAGCGGCGCCGAGAGCGAGGCCGTGGCCGAGGACGCGCCCGCCGAGGACGCGCCCGCCGAGGACGCGCCCGCCGAGGACGAGGCGGTCAAGGACGAGGCCGTCAAGGACGAGGCCGAGACCGAGGTCAAGGACGAGGCGGCCGAGCCCGCCGAGGCCAAGGACGAGGAGTCCGGCAGCCAGGGCTGATCCCTGACGTGACCGACATGGAGGGCGGCACCCCGATCCCGGGGTGCCGCCCTCCACGCGTATCCGGCGTCCGCCTTATCCGCTGTCCCTCAGTTCAGGGCCAGGCTCCGCAGCACCAGACCCGTCGCCGGCTTGGGGCCGAACGACGTCGACTTGCGCGGCATCGTCACGCCCTGTTCGGCGAGCTCGCGCACGACGTCCTCGTGGACGGGGTGCATCAGCACGGCCGTCCCTTCATGGCGCACGGCCTGCCGGACGGCCGCCGTCGTGTCGTGGATGTAGCCGATGTGCTCCGGGTCGTCCGGCACCTTCCAGATGTGCTCCAGCAGCAGCGAGTGGAGCACCGTCGCGTCCAGCTCGCGCCAGGCCCGGGGCCGGTCGGCGGGGACGGTCCGGGCCAGCAGGGCCGGGTCCGGGCGGTCCAGGAGGTGGAAGCGGCCGTCGCCGGCGAGCACGAAGGCGTTGCCCGGTTCGGTGGCGGCCTCCGCGAGGGCCGTGAGGCTTTCCTCCAGCGGGCCGTCGATCGTACGGACGCGGAAGGAGCCGCCCAGCGCCTCCAGGGCCGTACGGACGGGGAGCTTGTGCAGCAGCCGGTGGATGGCCCGTACGCGCAGCGGGTAGCGGGCGGTGTCCACGAGGAGGACGAGGCCGAAGTCCCAGGGTCCGCCCGCGGGGTGCTCGGAGCGCAGCCGCAGATAGGTGGCCCAGCGGTGGTGGCCGTCGGCGATCAGGGCGTGCCGACGGGAGAGGTCCTCGTCGATCCGGGCGAGGTCCTGGGCGTCGGTGATCGACCAGAGGCGGTGGGCGAAGCCGTCGTCGGTCGTGGTGGAGAACAGGGGGTCCGTGAGGATCACCCGGTCGATGACGGCCGCCGCGCCCTCGTCACCGTCGCCGTCGCCCCGGTAGGAGAAGAGCAGGGGCTCCAGGTTGGCGGCGGTGTCGCGCATCAGCGCGGCGCGGTCCTCGACGATGTGCGGCATGACGTCCTCGTGGGGGAGGACGATGCCTTCCTCGCGCGGGGTGAGCCGCAGGGCGCCGATGAGGCCTCGCTGGAGTATGCCCTCGCCGCGCTGCTCGTAGACGTAGAGCGCGGGCTCGGGGTCGGGGGCGAGCACCTGCTCGTCCTGCCAGCGGCGCAGGGTCTCCGCGGCCTGGCGGTGCCGGTCGGCGGCGGTGGCGGCCTGGGGGAGGATGAGCCGGACGATGTTGTACGGGTCCGCGGTCTCCAGGTGACGCAGGCCGTCGGGCCGGACGACCACGTCGTACGGCGGGGAGGTCACCGCCGCGAGACTGCCCACCCTTTCGGGGACGTAACGCAGTCCTCGGAAGGGAGCGAGCCGGAGCCCGCGTCCTGCGGATTCGCCGGTGACGTGGCCTGGAGTGCTCATTGTGAAATGTTATGTCCCAGGGTCGGATCGGCAATGATCCGGGAAGAGACATGCAGCACAGAGGAGCGATCACAGCATGAACGACAGTGTCCGGACCCGGCCCGACGGCAGCGAGCGGCCGCTGAGCGCGGCCTATGACACGGCCCTGCTGGACCTCGACGGCGTGGTCTACGCCGGTGGTGAGGCGATCGCGTACGCGGTGGAGTCGCTGGGCACGGCGCGGGACGGCGGGATGCACCTCGCGTACGTGACGAACAACGCGGCGCGGACGCCGGAGACCGTGGCCGGGCATCTGACGGAGCTGGGCGTTCCGGCGGCGCCGGGTGATGTGATCACCTCGGCGCAGGCGGTGGCGCGGCTGATGTCCGATCAGTTGCCTTCCGGGGCACGGGTGTTGGTGATCGGCTCGGAGGGGTTGTGGGTAGCGCTGCGGGAGCGCGGGCTGGTGCCGGTGGAGTCGCTGGACGACGATCCGGCGGCCGTCGTGCAGGGGTACGGCGGGCCGGACATGCCGTGGTCGCGGCTGATGGAGGCGTCGTACGCGGTGGCGCGGGGGCTGCCGTGGTTCGCCTCGAACACGGATCTGACGATTCCGAGCGCGCGCGGCATCGCGCCGGGCAACGGCTCCGCCGTGGAGGTCGTACGGATAGCCACGGGGGCGGATCCGCAGGTGGCGGGGAAGCCGCTGCCGCCGATGCACCGCGAGACGATTCTGCGGACCGGGGCGGAGCGGCCGCTGGTGGTCGGCGACCGGCTCGACACGGACATCGAGGGCGCGTTCGCCGGGGGCGTGGACTCGCTGCTCGTACTGACCGGGGTCACGACGGCCGCGCGGCTTCTCGCGGCGCGGCCGGAGCACCGGCCGACGTTCGTGGCGGAGGATCTGCGGGGGCTGCTGGAGCCGCAGCCCCCGGTTTCCGGCTCCGCGGGTGAGGGGTTCCGCTGTGGGGGGTGGACCGCTTCGGTGGAGGACGGTGAGCTCGTGCTCGACGGGGGCGGGGAGCGGGTGGACGCGCTGCGGGCGCTTTGCGCTGCCGCGTGGAGTGCGGCGGGGGAAGGGGCTTGCGCCCTCGACGCGGGGAAGGCGCTTGCCCGCCTGGGCTGGTAGCGGGCCCTGGGGGCGAAGCCCTCGCCCCCAGGGGCTCAGCCCGTGAGTTCCGCCAGGAGGTCTTCCTCCGTGGCGCCCCGGCGCCAGTAGCCGGTGAAGGTGATCGCGCGGCGGTCGAAGCCGCGTTCGCCCACGAGGTGGCGGCGCAGGGCGCGGACGGTGCCGGATTCGCCGGCGATCCAGGCGTAGGGGGTGCCCGGGGGGAGGTCCGCGGCGCGGACGGCGTCCAGGGTGGGTGCCTCGCGGCGGGTGCCGCGGATCAGCCAGGTGATGTCCGCGTCGGCCTCCGTCTTGAGGTCCTGGACGTCGTCCGGGTGGCCGACCTCGATCCAGACGCGGGCCGGGGTGCCCGCCGGGAGCCAGGCGAGGATGCCCGCGACGGCGGGCAGGGCGGATTCGTCGGCGGTGGCCAGGACCCAGTCCGTGCCGGCGGGCGGCCGGAAGTCGACGCCGCCGTTGTCCTCGGCCACCGGGCCCAGGACGGTGACGCGGTCGCCGGGGCGGGCGGTGCGGGACCACAGCGAGGCGGGCCCGCTGTGCCCGTCGCCCTCCCCGTGCTGGACGAAGTCGACGTCGAGTTCGTCCGGGTCGTGGCGCAGTTCGCGCACGGTGTACGAGCGCATGACGGCCCGGACCGCCGGGTCCTGGCGGCGCCACTCCGCGTACCAGCCGGTGCCCAGGTCGTCCGGCAGGACGGGGGCGTCCTGGCCGGGCTGCGGCAGGAAGAGTTTGAAGCGCTGGTCGCGGCCGTCGGTGACCATGTCGCCGAGGTGGTCCCCGCCCAGGGTGACGCGGACGAGGGAGGGGCCGACCCGATCGGTCCGTATGACGTGGAGGTCGAACCAGCGGTAGGGCGGGGGAGGGGCGTCGTCGCTCATCGCGAAAAGCGGTCCTTTTCTGCGTTCGAAAGGTTCGTTCGAGAGGTTCAGGAGGTCTTCTTGGCCTTTTCGACGGCCGCGGCGAGGCCTTCGAGGAGGGGTGCGCAGCCGGCGTAGGAGAAGCGGGGCTCGCTGAGCCAGGGGGTGACCTGGCCGGCCTTGACGGCGGGGAGCCGCTCCCAGGTGGGCTTGGCGGACAGGTCCTTGGGCTGGAGGGCGGAGGTGCGGCTGTCCAGCAGGATCACGTCGGCCTTGTACTTGTCGGCGTTCTCCCAGCTGAGGCTCTCGAAGTAGCCGCCCTTGTCGGTCTTCTCGGGGACGACGAAGTCGACGCCGAGCTCGCGGAAGTACATGAGGTCGGCGTTGAGGGCCGGGTTGGAGACGTAGAACAGGTCGGCGCTGCCGGAGGCGGCCATGACCTTGACCGGGTTGCCCTTGGCGGCCTTGCGCAGGGTCTCGGCGGCCTTCTCGAAGCGGGCCTTGGCGTCCGTGACCTTCCGGTCCTTCAGGTCGGCGCCGAGGGACTCGGCCAGGGCCGCGTAGCGCTTGACGGTCTCCAGCATGGGGACGCGGGAGGCGGTGAGGGCGACACTGGGGGCGAGGGCGAGGATCTTCTTCCGGCTGTCGTCGGGCACGTACCAGAGGGCGTCCGGCTCGTACATGTTGGTGACGAGCAGGTCGGGGCGCAGCCCGGCGTACTTCTCGACGTTGAACTCGCCCCAGGCGTTGCCGAGGATCGTGAGCCTGTCGACGGCGAGGTCGCCGGCCTGCGGGTCGGGCTTGCCGTCCTTGAGCTTGGTGGGGCCGAAGACGCCGACGCATTCGACGCCGAAGTCGTGGAGGGCCGCGGCGGTGCCGGTGAAGGCGACGATACGCCGCGGGGTGCGGTCCTTCCTGACGGTCTGTCCGCGGTCGTCCTTGAAGCTCCAGGCGCCCTTCTTGTCGCCGCCCTGTCCGGCGTCCTTCGCGGAGTCCGATGATCCGCCACCCCCGCAGGCGGTGACGAGGGCGCCGAGGCCGAGGGCGCCGCCCGTGGCCAGCAGACCTCGGCGGGAGAGGTGAGAGAGGTGGGGGAAGCGGGGGATGCTCATGGGGTGGTGCTCTCTCCGTGGGGATCAAGGGGTGTGAGGGTAGGCTAACCTAACCTGGTGTTGGTCGACGCTGCCCCTCAATCCGGTACCGCCCCCCGAAGCACCGCCGCCCCCGAGGCCGTACCGCCCAGGAGGGGCGCCCGGCGCCTCGCCGGACTGGTCGTCTCGACGGGCGTGCTCCTGCTGGTCGTCGTCGCGTCCCTGGCCGTCGGCGCCAAGCAGATCCCCGTCGACCAGGTCTGGCACGGGCTGTTCCACTACACCGGCGACGGGACCGACGTGATCGTCCGCGACGTCCGCGTCCCCCGCACCGTCCTCGGGCTCCTCGTCGGCGCCGGACTCGGCCTCGCCGGCACGGTGATGCAGGCCCTCACCCGCAACCCCCTCGCCGACCCCGGTCTGTTCGGCATCAACGCCGGGGCCGCGGCAGCCGTCGTCTCCGGCGTCAGCTTCCTCGGCGTCACCTCGCTGACCGGCTATGTGTGGTTCGCCTTCCTGGGCGCCGCCGCCGTCTCCGTCGTCGTGTACGCGCTGGGCGGCAGCCGGGGCGCCACGCCCGTACGCCTCGCCCTGGCCGGCACCGCCGTGACGGCCGCCCTCAACGGCTACGTCTACGCGGTGCAGCTGATGGACACCGCGGCCCTGGACCGGATGCGCTTCTGGACGGTCGGCTCCCTGGCCTCGGCCAACGACACCGTCGTCCGGCAGGTCGCGCCCTTCATCGCCGTCGGCGTCGTGCTCGCCCTGCTGCTGGCACGGCCGCTCAACGCCATGGCCCTCGGCGACGACCAGGCCCGCGCCCTGGGCACCCGGCTGACCGCGACCCGCGTCCTCGCCCTGCTCACCGTCACCCTCCTGTGCGGCGCGGCCACCGCCGCCTGCGGGCCCGTCGTCTTCATCGGCCTGATGGTGCCGCACGCCGTCCGCTCCTTCACCGGCCCCGACCTGCGCTGGGTCCTGCCCTACGCGGCCGTCCTCGCACCCGTGCTGCTCCTCGGCTCGGACATCGCCGGCCGGATCCTCACCCGCCCCTCCGAACTCCAGGTCGGCATCGTCACCGCGCTGATCGGCGGGCCCGTCTTCATCCACCTCGTACGCCGCCGGAGGATGGCCCAGCTGTGAACGTTCCCGAACCTCTCCGGGCCGTACGAGTCCTGCGCACCCGCGGCGGGCTCTCCGTACGCGTCGAGCCGCGCGCCGCGCTCGTCGTGCCCCTGCTGGTGGCCGCCGCGCTCGCCGCCTCCGTCGCCCTCATCGGCACCGGCGACTACCCCATGTCCTTCGCCGACGTCCTCCGCACCCTCACGGGCGGCGGGACCGACGCGCAGGAGTTCATCGTCCACGACCTGCGCCTGCCGCGCGTCCTGGTCGGCCTCCTGGCCGGCACCGCCCTCGGACTGGCCGGCGCCGTCTTCCAGTCGGTCTCCCGCAACCCGCTGGGCAGCCCCGACGTGATCGGCCTCGGCCAGGGCTCCACCGTGGGCGCGCTCACCGTCATCGTCCTCCTCCACGGCGACCCCACGGCCGTAGCCGCCGGAGCCGTCACCGGCGGGCTGCTCTCCGGCGCCGCGATCTACGCCCTAGCCTGGCAGCGCGGCGTGCACGGCTACCGGTTCGTCCTCGTCGGCATCGCCATGTCCGCCGTCCTCGTCGCCGTCATCGGCTATCTGCTCACCAAGGCCAACCTCACCGACGCCGCCCGCGCCACCGTCTGGATGGTCGGCTCCCTCAACGGCCGCGACTGGTCCCAGGTCTGGCCCCTGCTCGCCGTCTGCGCCGTGCTCGTCCCCGCCGTCCTCGGCCACGGGCGGAACCTGCGCATGCTGGAGATGGGCGACGACTCCGCCCACGCGCTCGGCGTGCCCGTCGAACGGACCCGGCTGGTCACCATGGGCGCCGCCGTCCTGCTGACCGCCGTCGCCACGGCCGCCGCCGGCCCCATTTCCTTCGTCGCCCTCGCCGCGCCCCAGCTGGCCCGGCGCCTCACCCGCTCACCGGGTCCCAACCTCACCGCCTCCGCCTCCACCGGCGCGGCCCTGCTGGTCACCGCCGACTGGGCCTCCCAACGCCTCTTCGGCGCGGACCAGCTGCCCGTCGGCGCCCTCACCGGCATGCTCGGCGGCTGCTATCTGCTGTGGCTGCTCCACACCGAGCGCCGGGCGGGGCGGGTATGAGCACATACGCACAAGGAGAGAAGTCCATGAGCCGGCTGTCGGCCGAATCCGTCACCCTCGCCTACGACGGGCGGGTCATCGCGGAGGACCTCTCCGTCGCCGTCCCCGACAACTCCTTCACCGTCATCGTCGGCCCCAACGCCTGCGGCAAGTCCACCCTGCTGCGCGCCCTGTCCCGGATGCTCAAGCCGCGGGCCGGCTCCGTACTGCTCGACGGCGCCGCCATCGGCTCGTACCCGGCCCGGAAGGTCGCCCGTACGCTCGGCCTGCTGCCGCAGTCCTCGGTCGCGCCCGACGGCATCACCGTCGCCGACCTCGTCGCCCGCGGCCGCCACCCCCACCAGGGGCTGCTGCGGCAGTGGTCGCCCGAGGACGAGCGGATCGTCCAGGAATCGATGGCCGCCACCGGCGTGGCCGCCCTCGCCGACCGCTACGTCGACGAACTCTCCGGCGGCCAGCGCCAGCGCGTGTGGATCGCCATGGCCCTCGCCCAGCGCACCCCGCTGCTGCTCCTCGACGAGCCGACGACCTTCCTCGACATCCAGCACCAGATCGAGATCCTCGACCTGTGTGCCGAGCTCCACGAGAACCAGGGCCGGACTCTCGTGGCTGTTCTGCACGATCTCAACCACGCCGCGCGCTACGCCACCCACCTGATCGCCATGCGCGACGGGCGCGTCGTCGCCGAGGGGGCGCCCGGCGACATCGTGACGGCCGAGCTCGTGGAGCGGGTCTTCGGGCTGCGCTGCCAGGTCATCGACGACCCGCAGACCGGTACGCCGCTCGTCGTGCCGGCGGCGCGGCGGCGGGGTGCCGGCTCGGCCTCGGGTGCGGGCGGGCCGGGCGCGGTTACAGGATCGAGCGCAGGCGCAGTACGTCCCGCAGGCCCGCCTTCAGCCTGATCCGGCCACTGGCCCAGGCACGCGCGAAATTCAGCCGTCCGTCGACCAGGGCCACCAGATCGTCCCCGGTCATCTCCAGCGCGATCTCCGCCCGCCGCTCCGGGACGCCCTCGACGCTCCGCACCTCCCTGAGGTGGCCGTCCCGGAGGTGGCCCACGAAGGTGACGTCGAGATCCGTGACATGACAGCTCAGCGAGCGGTCGGGCGCGGCGGCGGACCGGAGCTCGCCGCTCGCGCCCGAGAGGTTCTCCGCCAGCCGGTCGAGTGCGCCCAGGCACTCCTCAATCGTCGCCATCGCCATGGACGGTACCCCAGGCGGCCGGGAACGCAGGAGTAACACCCGCGACCGGGTAGCGTCGGAACCATGACCGACCCCGGGACCGACCCGACACCCCAGCCGCCGGAGCCCCAGGAGACCCAGGAGCCTTCTGAGCCCGCGCCCCTCGGCGTCGAGCGCACCCCCACCGGCGACCCCGGCGTGGACGCCCACCTGGCCCGGCTCGCGGACGCCGACCACCTCGGCGCGAGCGGACACCTGGCGGTGTACGAGGATGTACACCAGGGGCTGCGTGACGCGCTCGGCGCGCTCGACCGGCCCCCGGGGCCGCCGCACGGCCCCGCACGTCCGTACGACAACAGGAGCTGAACCGCCCGTGGCAGTGACTCGCCGCCGACTCGACGCGGAGCTGGTGCGCCGCAAGCTGGCCCGTTCCCGCGAGCACGCGAGCCAGCTGATCGCCGCCGGCCGGGTGACCGTCGGAAGGACGACGGCGACCAAGGCCGCCACCCAGGTGGAGACCGCCGCCGCCATCGTCGTCTCCCAGGACGACAGCGACCCCGACTACGTCTCGCGCGGCGGCCACAAGCTCGCCGGCGCCCTCGCCGCCTTCACCCCGCTCGGCCTGAAGGTCGAGGGCCGCCGCGCGCTCGACGCCGGCGCCTCCACCGGCGGGTTCACCGACGTGCTGCTGCGGGCCGGCGCCGCCCACGTCGTCGCCGTCGACGTCGGCTACGGACAGCTCGCCTGGTCCCTCCAGAGCGACGAGCGCGTCACCGTGAAGGACCGCACGAACGTACGCGAACTGACGCTGGAACAGATCGACGACCAGCCTGTCGATCTTGTCGTGGGCGATCTGTCCTTCATCCCGCTCGGGCTGGTGCTGCCCGCGCTCGTGCGCTGCTCCGCGCCCGACGCGGACCTGGTCCTGATGGTCAAGCCGCAGTTCGAGGTCGGCAAGGAACGCCTCGGCGCGGGTGGCGTGGTGCGCAGCGCCGACCTGCGGGCCGAGGCGGTGCGCGCGGTCGCCGGGCGCGCGGCCGAGCTGGGGCTCGGCGTACTCGGGGTTACCGCCAGCCCGCTGCCCGGGCCGTCCGGCAACGTCGAGTACTTTCTGTGGCTGCGCGCCGGTGCACCTCAACTGGACCCGGCGGACGTTGACCGTGCAGTGGCGGAGGGGCCCCGTTGACCACTTCAGAAGCACCATCCGGACGTACCGTCTTCCTGCTCGCCCACACCGGTCGCCCGGCGGCGATCCGTAGCGCGGAGCTCGTTGTTCAGGGGCTGCTGCGCTGCGGTATCGGTGTGCGGGTGCTCGCTGCGGAGGCGGCGGATCTGCCGCTGCCGGCCGCGGTGGAGCGTGTCGAGGCCGGGCCGGGCTGCGGCGACGTCCTCGCGGGCTGCGAGCTGTTGGTGGTGCTCGGCGGCGACGGCACGCTGCTGCGCGGTGCGGAGTTCGCGCGGAGCTCCGGCGTGCCCATGCTCGGTGTCAACCTCGGGCGGGTCGGCTTCCTCGCCGAGGCCGAGCGGGACGATCTCGACAAGGTCGTCGACCGTGTGGTGACCCGGGCGTACGAGGTCGAGGAGCGGATGACCCTCGATGTGCTGGTCCGTACGGACGGGCGTGTCGTGCACCGCGACTGGGCGCTCAACGAGGCGTCGGTGGAGAAGGCGGCGCGGGAGCGGCTGCTGGAGGTCGTGACCGAGGTCGACGGGCGGCCCGTCTCGCGGTTCGGCGGGGACGGGGTGGTGTGTGCCACGCCTACTGGTTCGACCGCTTATGCGTTCTCGGCCGGGGGGCCTGTTGTCTGGCCGGAGGTCGAGGCGCTGCTGATGGTGCCTATCAGCGCTCACGCTCTTTTTGCGAAGCCGCTGGTCACCGCGCCGGACTCGGTGCTGGCTGTGGAGGTGCAGCCGCAGACGCCGAACGGGGTGCTGTGGTGCGACGGGCGGCGGAGCGTGGACCTTCCGGCGGGGGCGCGGGTGGAGGTACGGCGGGGGGCGGTGCCGGTGCGGCTGGCCCGGCTGCACCACGCGTCGTTCACGGACCGGCTGGTGGCGAAGTTCGCGCTGCCGGTGGCGGGGTGGCGGGGGGCTCCGCACTAGGCCGTCTGCTCGTGGGTGGGCCGGGGGCGGGGTGTGGTGGCCGACGGAGCCCGCCCAGCCGAGCCGGGCCCGGCCCGGGCCCGCCGGTTCGAGCGTGGCCGTGGTGGGGGTCGGCTCGGTGACGTCGCCCGGCGGGCAGCCGATTCCCGTCGTCTCGTACTCGCGCATCCGCCGGCCCCCGTCCTCGACGGAGAGGACCGTGCCGTAGCCGTCCGTCCGCCACACGCCGTCGAGGGTCCCCGCGGCGGAGGCGGGCGTTCCGGAGACGGTGACGGTGGTGAGGGCGGCGGTGGAAAGGCGGAAGGCCGCGGCATGACGGCCGCGAACGCGCGTGATCATGCTTTCGGCCTGCCCTCCCAAGGGTCCCCGCCGCGTTGGGGCCGTCACCCGGACCGGTGGTGGGGACCGCCTCAGGGAGGTTGGTGGGGGAGCCCGTCGCGAGGGGGCCCCGGAACCTCGTATGGTCGTATCCGTGTTGGAGGAGATGCGGATCCGGTCCTTGGGCGTCATTGACGACGCGGTGGTCGAGCTGTCGCCCGGTTTCACGGCGGTGACCGGCGAGACCGGTGCCGGCAAGACCATGGTCGTCACCAGTCTCGGGCTGCTGCTCGGCGGGCGCGCCGATCCCGCGCTGGTGCGGATGGGCGCCAAGGCGGCCGTGGTCGAGGGGCGGCTCGCCCTCGACGGCCGGTCGCCCGTGGCCGTACGGGCCGAGGAGGCAGGCGCCGAGCTGGACGACGGGACGCTGCTCGTCAGCCGTACCCTCTCCGCCGAGGGACGGTCGCGTGCCCATCTGGGCGGGCGGAGCGTGCCCGTGGGGCTGCTGGGCGAGCTGGCCGACGACCTGGTGGCGGTGCACGGGCAGACCGACCAGCAGGGGCTGCTGCGGCCCGCCCGGCAGCGGCAGGCCCTCGACCGGTACGCCGGTGACGCGGTCGCCGCGCCGCTGGCCAAGTACGCGGACGCCTACCGGCGGCTGCGGGCCGTCGCCGCCGGGCTGGGCGAGCTCACCGAGCGCGCGCGGGAGCGCGCCCAGGAGGCCGACCTGCTGCGCTTCGGCCTCGACGAGGTCGCCGCGACCGAGCCCCTGCCCGGCGAGGACACCGAGCTCTACGCCGAGGCCGAGCGGCTCGGCCACGCCGAGTCCCTCGCCTCCGCCGCCACCGCCGGGCACGCCGCGCTCGCGGGCGACCCCGAGGACCCCGAGGGCGTCGACGCCGGCACCCTCGTCGCGGGCGCCCACCGGGCCCTCGCCGCCGTGCGCTCCCACGACCCGGCCCTCGCGGCGCTCACCGACCGGCTCGGCGAGGTCGGCATCCTCCTCGCCGACGTGGCGGGCGAGCTCGCCTCGTACGCCTCCGGCCTGGACGCCGACCCCCGTCGCCTCGCCGCCGTGGAGGAGCGCCGCGCCTCCCTCGCCCACCTCACCCGCAAGTACGGCGAGGACATCGCGGGAGTCCTGGCCTGGGCCGAGACGAGCGCCGCCCGGCTCGCCGAACTCGACGGTGACGACGACCGCATCGGCGAGCTCGCCGCCGAGCGCGACGCGCTCCGCGGCGAACTCGGCGGGCTCGCCCAGGAGCTGACCGACGCCCGTACCGAGGCGGCGAAGCGATTCGCCGACGCGGTCACCGCCGAGCTCGCCTCGCTCGCCATGCCGCACGCCCGGGTGACCTTCGCCATCCGGCAGAACGAGACGGCCGATCCCGGCTCCGGCGTCGAGGTCGGCGGCCGCGCCGTCACCTTCGGCCCGCACGGCGCCGACGACGTCGAGCTGCTCCTCGCCCCCCACCCCGGCGCCCAGCCGCGCCCCATCGCCAAGGGCGCCTCGGGCGGTGAGCTCTCCCGGGTGATGCTCGCCGTCGAGGTCGTCTTCGCGGGCTCCGACCCCGTGCCGACGTACCTCTTCGACGAGGTCGACGCCGGAGTCGGCGGCAAGGCCGCCGTCGAGGTCGGCCGGCGGCTGGCCAAGCTGGCGCGCACCGCCCAGGTCGTGGTCGTCACCCACCTGCCGCAGGTGGCCGCGTTCGCCGACCGCCACCTCGTCGTGGAGAAGACCCACGACGGCGCCGTCACCCGCAGCGGGGTGAAGGCCATGGAGGGCGAGGACCGCATCCGCGAGCTCTCCCGGATGCTGGCCGGCCAGGAGGACTCCCAGCTGGCCCGGGCGCACGCGGAGGAACTGCTCCAGGCGGCCCGAGCGGGAAGCTGAGCACGGGGGCCGGGTAGGTTGGGGCGGGCCAGAACGATCTTCAGGAGCGCCATGACTGCCCGGCCCCGCGTCCTCTATGTCACCGACCTCGCCTACGAGGCCAAGGGGCGGCGGTACTGCGACGAGGACATTCACCTCACCTCCCGGCTCCGCGCGGACTTCGACATCGCGCTGTGCCACCCCGGGGAAGCCGTCGCCCTGATGGACGCCTTCGACGCGGTCGTCGTCCGCAACAGCGGACCCGTGCTGACCCACCAGGAGCAGTACGACGCCTTCCGCGCCCGCGCCCTGGAGACCGGCAAGCCCGTCCACAACCAGCTGACCGGCAAGGCCGACATGCTCGGCAAGCAGTACCTGCTCGACCTCACCGCCGCCGGGTACCCGGTCATCCCCACCGTCGACCGCGCCGAGGACCTCCACCGCCTCCCCGAGGCCGCCGGGTACGTGCTCAAGCCCAAGGCGGGCGCGGACTCCATAGGGCTGCGCTTCGTCCCCCGCGTCGAGTCCGCCGACCTGACCGGCGAGGTCCTCGCCCAGCCGCGCGTCGACTTCCGCTACGAGGTGTCGTTCTACTTCGTCGACCACGACTTCCAGTACGCCCTCCACGCACCCCGCCCCGACCGCCGGTGGGCCCTGGAGCGCTACGAGCCCACGGCCGAGGACCTGGACTTCGCCCAGCGCTTCATCGCCTGGAACGACATCGAGCACGGCATCCAGCGCGTGGACGCCTGCCGCACGCCGGAAGGCGGCCTCCTCCTGGTCGAGCTGGAGGACCTCAACCCCTACCTCTCCCTGGACCTCCTCGACGACGCGACCCGCGACGCCTTCGTCGACCGGTTCAAGAAGTCCCTCCACGGCCTCCTCTCATGAAGAAGACACTGACCACGGCCGCCGCGGTGGCCCGTGGAACGTACGAGGCACTGCGCCGCGCCCGCCCCGGCGGGGACACCCTGTGGAACCGGACGAACCACGTCGGCCGCACCGTCACCCTCTGCGCCGGACCGGCGGCCGCGCTCGGCACGGCGACGGCCATCGCCTCCGCCCGCGCCCTGCCCGCCCGGCACCGGTGGGCAGGCGCGCTGACCGTGCTGACGGCCGGGGCCTGCGGGGCCTACGACGACGTCGCGGGGGACGGCCGGCGCGGCTTCCGGGCCCATCTCTCGGCGCTGCGCCGGGGCGAGGTCACCAGCGGCGCGGTCAAACTCCTCGGCATCGGCGCGGCGGGTCTCGCCGCCGGGGCCGTGCTCAAGGAACGGCCCCTCGACCGGCTGCTGGCCGCAGTGGTGATCGCCGGATCCGCCCACGCGGTCAACCTGCTGGACGTCCGTCCCGCCCGGGCCGCGGGCGCGGTGCTGGCGCTCGGCGCGGGCGGGCTGCTGCGCGGCGGCAACGGCGCGGCCCTGGCCGCCGCCCCCGTGGGCGCGGCGGCGGCCCTGCTGGCCGACGACGCCGCCGGACGCACGATGCTGGGCGACACTGGCGCGCACGCGCTCGGCGCGGGGCTGGGCCTGGCGGTCGTGGGCGCCAACGGCCGTACGGGGCTGGCCCTCCACGCCGTCGTACTGGTGGCCGCGACCATCGCCGCCGACGCACGGAATCCCCAAAGCGGGTGAATCCGGGGCTCTACGGGCGAGGTGGGACGGGCCGACCTCGTGCCAGTGGTGCCGGGACACGGGCGGGTGCTGGCATCCTGGCCTGAGCACCTCGCCGTACGCCCCGCCCGACGTCGACCCAGGAGCTTCCCCCGCGTGAGCAGTACACCCGTTCCCTCGCACGGGCGGCCGCCGCTGCACGCCGTTCAGGTCCTGGGCGGCGGGAGCTCGGGGAGCGGGGCACATGTGCGGTCGCTGGCGGGCGGGCTGGTGGCACGAGGCCTGCGCGTGACGGTGTGCGGGCCGTCGGCGACGGGGGAACGCTACGGGTTCACCGGCTCCGGGGCGGCCTTCTCCCCGCTCAACCCGGAGGCGAGCGCCCAGGCGGTGGCGGGCATCCGCGCCGCGAGCGAGGGCGCCGACGTGGTCCACGCGCACGGGCTGCGCTCCGGGACGCTCGCGGCGCTGGCACTGCGCGGGCGGACCGTGCCGCTGGTGGTCACCTGGCACGCGCGGGCCCGCACGGAGGGGTTCCTGCTCCGGCTGATGGAGCGTCAGGCGGCGCGAGCGGCGGCCGTGCTGCTCGGCGCCACCCCCGACCTCGTCGACCGGGCCCGCCGGCGCGGCGCGCGCGACGCCCGGCTGGCACCGGTGGCGCTGCCGGCGCCGCGCAGTGCGCCACCGGCGACGGAGGACGACGACTACCTGCGCTTCAAGGCCCGCGCCGAACTGGGCGCGGTGGCTCGCCCCCTCCTCGTCACCGTCGGCCGCCTGGAGCCGGACGAGGGCCACGGCCCCCTCCTGGACGCGGCGAGGCTCTGGCGGGACCTCGACCCGGAACCCCTGCTCATCATGGCGGGCGAGGGCGGCGAACGGTCCGCTCTGCAACGGCGCATCACGGAAGAGGAACTTCCCGTGCTGCTGGTGGGGCGGCGGGACGACGTCCCCGAGCTGCTGGCGGCGGCGGACGTGGCGATCCTGCCCAGCCGCTGGGAGGGCAGCTCCCTGCTGGCGCAGGAGGCGCTGCTGAGCGGAGTCCCTTTGGTCGCCACGTCGGTGGGGGGCGTCCCCGATTTCGTCGGGGACGCGGCCGAACTCGTCCCCTACGGGGACGCGACCGCCCTCGCGGAGGCGGTCTCCCGCCTGCTGGCGGACCCACTGCGGTGCGCGAACCTTGTCGCGGCGGGGAGGGCGAGGGCGGCGGGGTGGCCGTCGGAGGACGACACGGTGGCGCATGTGCTCAGCGTGTACGACGAGCTTGTTGCCGCCGCGGTAGGGCGCCCGTAGCTTTCCGGCTGCCCGCCGTGGGGGTTTCCGCGCCTTCGGCGCGGGGTTTCGCCTACCCGTCCACCCCACCCCGCCCCCGGCCACCCACATGGTGCCGCGCCCGCAAGGCCAGCCCCACCGCCAGCGCCGTCCCCGGATCCTCCAGATCCGCTCCCAGCAACCGCCCGATCCGCCCCAGCCTGTCGTACAGCGTCTGCCGGTTCACATGCAGCTCCCGCGCCGTCTCCGCCTTCCGTCCCGCACAGGCGAGGTACGCCTCCAGCGTCGGCAGCAGCGCCGGCCGCGACACCCGGTCGTGCGCCAGCAGCGGCCCGATCACCCGGTCCACGAACGCCGCCAGCTCACCGTCCCCGCGCGACCGCAGCCGCCACAACAGCACATCGACCGCCAGATGTCGTGAGTCGTGCCACGCACGGTCCGAAGGCGAGGACGCCGCCTCCGCCGCCTCACCCGCGTGCCGCAGCTCCGCCCCCGCCGTCGCCCATGTCGCCGTCCCGCCCACGACCACCACCGGCGGCCGCAGCCCGGCCCGTGACGCTCCCGCCCGCAGCGCTGTGGCGACACGCGCGGCCACAGCGTCCCGTTCGCCTTCCTCCCGCAACCCCACCAACAGCGGAACCCGCCCCTCTGGCAGCCGGACGCCCACCAGCACCGGCACCCCCACCGCCGCCAGCTCCTTCCGTACCGCGCCCGCCAGCGCCGACCAGCCGTCGGCCGGTACGAGCTCGGTGGCCGGCCGCATCACCACCGGGAGCAGCGGCCCCGGTCCCGGCCGGAAGCCCAGGACGCGGGCCTGGGCGGGGGCGTCCGCGACCTCCAGCCGGCCCTCGGCGAGGTCGGTGAGGAAGTCGCCGCGCCCGCGCGCCGCCAGTTCCTCCTCCTGCCGGGCCTGGAGCAGGACGACCGCCAGCAGCCCGGCGGCCCGGTCCGCGGCGATCCGGTGGACGGGCGCGAGCGGCGCGTTGACGGGCGGTACGGACAGCCGGGCCCGTACCGCGCCGGGCCCGGGGCCGTGGGAGGGGCCGTTGCCGGGGACGTCCACGACGACGCTGCCGGGCAGCCCGGCGGCCGGCAGCCCGCCCCAGACCTGGAGGGGCTCGGCGGCGCCCGGCGGCGCGGGGGAGGGCCCGGCGGCGTAGAGCAGCCGGCCCTCGGGGGTCTGGAGGAAGACGGGGTTGCCGGTGAAGTCCGCGAACAGCCGCAGCACCTCGGGGACGCCGCCCCCGCCGAGCAGCACCTCCGTGCAGCGCCGGTGGACGTCCTCGGCTCGCCGCAGCAGCGCGTAGTGCTCGTTGACGAGCTCGGTGTGGATCTCCTCGGTGACCGCCACGAACGGCACCTCCCGGTGCAGCTGTACCAGCGGCAGCCCGCAGGAGCGTGCCGTGTCGACCACGGCGGCCGGAAGGGTCGGCAGGCGCGAGCCGAGCTCGACGACGAGCGCGGCGATGTCCCGTTCGGCGAGGCGCCGTACGAAGGCCCGCTGTTCGGCGGGGCGGCAGCCGAGCCCCAGACCGGTGGTGAGCAGCAGTTCGCCGCCCTTGAGCAGGTCGGCGATGTTGGGGACCTCGCCCGCGTGCGCCCAGCGCACCGGCCGGTGGAGCCGGTCGGCGGCGGCCATCACCTCGGGCAGGCCCCGGCGCAGGGCGGGCAGCTCCAGGGCACGGGCCACGGTGATGGTGTGCGGTTCCATGGCGGGAATTTATGCCACGACCGCACCGGGCACCCGCCCCTACCCTGTGCCGCATGACATCAGCCGCCGATTCCCGCTCCTCCGCCTCCCCGGGCATACCCGGCAGCCCCGGCAGACCCGACCTCGCCGCCGTCCAGCGCCACACCGTCCGCGTGCTGATGACGGCTCAGGTGGTAGCCGGGATCGGCATGGGCTCGATGCTCTCCTCGGGCGGCCTGCTGGTGGAGAACCTGACGGGTTCCCGCTCGGTGGCGGGCCTCGCCACGACGCTCACCACGCTGGGCGCCGCGCTGATGTCCGTGCCGCTGGCCGCCCTGTCCCGGGCCCGGGGACGGCGGGCCGGGCTGGGCACGGGCTGGCTGGTGGCGGCGGCCGGGGCGATGGTCGTACTGGCGGGGGCGGGGCTGCGCGCCCCGGTGCCGACGCTGCTGGGGATGCTGCTGATCGGCGCGGCCTCCGCCGCGAACCTCCAGTCCCGCTACGCGGCCACCGACCTCGCCGAGCCGGAGGCACGGGCGGGGGCGCTCTCGCTGGTCGTGTGGGCCACGACGGTGGGCAGCGTGCTGGGCCCCAACCTGAGCGGACCGGGGGAGGCGGTGGCGCGCCCGCTGGGACTGCCGGGCCCGGCGGGGACGTTCGTCTTCTCGGTGGGGGCGTTCGTCGCGGGCTGGGCGGTCATCCACAAGGGTCTCCACAGGGGTCTCCCCACGACAGCGGCGATGGCGGCGACGGCCACGACGATCACGGAATCCGCGAGAACGACCTCACCACCCCGCTTCCGCACCCGGATGCGCGCCGCGGCCGGCCATGTCCTCGCCTCGCCCGCTGCCCTGACGGGCCTGGGGGCGCTGGTCGTCGGCCATGCCGTGATGGTGTCGGTGATGACGATGACGCCGGTCCACCTCGCCCATCACGGGGCCTCGCTGAGCGTGGTCGGCCTGACGATCAGCCTCCACATCCTGGGTATGTACGGGCTGTCCCCGCTGGTGGGCCGGGCGGCGGACCGGCTGGGCCGGATACCGGTGATCCTCGCCGGTCAGGCGGTCTTCGCGGCGGCCACGGTGCTGGCGGGGACGGCGGGCGGCCGGCAGTGGCCGGTGACGGCCGGGCTGTTCCTGCTGGGAGTGGGGTGGTCGTGCGCCACGGTCGCCGGGTCGGCGCTGCTGAGCGAGTCGGTGGCGGCGGAGCACCGCTCGGAGACGCAGGGTCTGTCCGACATGCTGATGAATCTGGTGGGGGCGGCGGGGGCCGCGCTGTCCGGGGTGGTCCTGGCGGGTTACGGCTACGGCGGGCTCAACGCCGCCGCGGCGGTCCTTGTCGTCCCGGTGAGCGGGCTGGCGCTCGTCTTCGCGCTCCGGCGACGCTGAGCGCTCCGCTGCGGGCCGGTCGCGCCCCGCGGCGGCAGCCGCAAATCGACACTGCCCCGCGCCCCGCACGGGGCGCGGGGCGTCCCCGGGGTTGCGGGGGCGGTAGACCCCGAACGCGCGGGACGCCGTCAGCCGCAGAGCGGAGTGGATGAGCGGCGCGGGGCTGTA
>NZ_JBEZUS010000029.1:0-27737 GCF_040636475.1 Streptomyces sp. NPDC037389 | reverse complement strand
CCACAACCAAAATGCCCGAAATGCCCCCACCGGCAGGGTGCCACCCCACTACCCCCCTTCGTAAGTGACCCACCTCTCATGGGACGCCTCACATCGCGACCCCCTCCCCGTCACCGCATGTCACTCCGCATGCGCGTGGCGTGCGTGGAAAATGCCCCACCGCAGCAGGCCGTCGCGGCAGGCGTCCACCCACAGGGGCAGGTTCTCCATGAGGCCCGCCAGATAGCCGGCGCTGATGACGTCGCCGAGCTCCGTGGCCCGGCTCCGGGTCTCGTCGGTGAGCCGGGTGTAGTGGGTGAGCAGCTGCTCGCTCCGGTCGTCGAAGTCGACGCGCGCCAGTCCGAGGGCGGTGAGCTGCCGGCGGTAGAACGAAGGGGTGGCCAGGGCGTCCACCTCAAGCCGTGCGATCGTCCGGTGCAGGGTCTCCGGAGGGGTGTCCTCGGCCGCCATCAGATCGGTGAAGACCAGGTCGCCCCGGGGCGCCAGCACACGGACCGCCTCGCGGAGCAGCCCCTGGCGATCGCCGCTGTGGCAGAAGGCCTCCTGGGACCACACCACGTCGAAGTGCCCGCCCCCGAAGGGGATGTCCTGGAACGACCCCGTGACGACCTCGATGAGGCCGTCCAGTCCGCGCTCGGCATTGACGCGGCGGTGGTGCTCGTTCTGGCTCTCGCTGATGTTGAGGGCGACGACGCGGCAGCCGAAGCGTTCGGCCAGGTAGCGGGTGGGGCCGCCGTAGCCGGAGCCCAGGTCCAGGATCCGGCACTCCGGGCCGAGCCGGGCGAGGCGTTCCGCGATCTTGTCCGCCGCGCGCTCGACCGTCCGGCGCGAGGCGGCGGCGACCGGCTCCTCCTCATGGGCGTAGATCCCGGTGTGGATGTCCTCGCCGCCCCAGATCCTGGCGTAGAAGGCGTCGACGTCACTGGTGTCGTAGTAGCGGCGTGCCGCGTCGACGGGGTCTCCGGTGAGCGGTGTGTTCGGCGTGCTGTCGTCGTAAGACATGGTCTTCCTCGGGAGCTCTCTCGCAGAAGTGCTTGTTTCCGGTGGTGGCCCGGCTCACCCGCCGGGGAGCAGTTGCCGCAGGAGTTCGCGGCACGCGGCCGTTTCCTCCGAGGCGGGGAAGCGCGCCGTCACGGCGTACTCCCCGCGTTCGAAGAGACCGGTCTCCCACATCCCGGAGCGCAGGCGCAGGAAGTGGAAGTCGGGGAGCGGCGCCGCGGGCTCGTGGACGCCCTCGACGGAGTAGAGGCGGTCGTTCACCCCCGCCGCGCGCAGCGCCGCGCACACCCGCCGCCGGTCCAGCGGTTCGGTCATCCCGTCGTGGCGCTCGTGGTGGCGCCGGTGTCGGCGCGCTTGAGGTAGCCGTTGTCGACCAGCCACTTCACGTTGAGCTTCGGGGTGGGGGCGCCGGGCACCAGGGCCGGGTCGAGCTGGATCTGCTGACCGCCGCCGGGCTGCTCGAACCACGCCGCGATGCCGCCCTGCCAGACGGTGAAGGGCTTGGCGACGGTGTAGACGTGGTAGTTACAGGGGTACTTGTCGTCGATGGTCTGGAGGCTGTCCGGCGGCAGGGCGCGCTGGGAGTACGGGGCGCCGGCCGGGGCGAGGAAGGAGCCGCCCTCGTGGCCGAAGCGGTCGAGTTTCTGGCCGTTCTTCAGCTGGGTCTTGTTCTTGTCGAGCTTGCCGCCGTGCTTGGCGAAGCCGTCGTCCGGCGGGTACTTCCACGTGGGTTTGCCGGTCCAGTAGGCGCTCAGGAACGCTTCGGGCTTGAGGTGCCCGGTTCTGTCGTAGCCCTTGAGCAGCGGCCCGACGGGCTTCTGCGAGGGTCCGGGGAGGGTATTGGCGGCGGGGCCGAGCTGAGGGTTCTTCGCGTCGAACGAGCCCGTGCACAGCTTGGCCTGGAGGTCGGCGGCCTTCGTCCCGCCGCCCGCTCCCATGACGGCCGCGGGGACGCGGCCCCGGCCGTCCTCCGCCGGAGCCGCGGTCGCGGGGCCGGCGAGCAGCGAGCCCGTCAGTGTCGCCCCGCAGACCGCCACGAGTAAGCGTATTCGGGTGTTCATTCTTCCTGCTCCTCTTCACCTGGGACGTCGTGTGCACGCGAAGAGCACGGAAACCCCGTGGGTCACCGTGCTCTCGCATGTTCTCCCGGACCCCGGTCGTGCGGGCAGACCAAGATCGGCCAGATGAAGAGGAGGGAGGGATTCAGACCGTTCAGGCTCAGCGGCCCGGGACGCTTGCCTTCCTGCCGTTCCGGTCGAGGGCGACCGGGATCGTCCGCGTCTCGACGCTGCGCTTCTGCCGGCCGTCGAGCGGCTTCTGTACGGCGTTGATGTTGAGCGACACGCCCTGGCCGCCGCTGAACTTGCCACTCGCGAAGGCGCTCACACCGTCCGCCGTGATCTCGTAGCCGGTCACGTCGACGATGCCGTTGGCCCGGCAGTCACGGAGGACCTCCTCGATCGGCACGAACCACAGCCAGTGGTTGTCGCCGTCGTGGTTGAGGTCGACCTTCTCGTTGAACCAGATGGCCACGTTCCCGCTGAGGTTGACGGTGGCGGTCCAGTCGATGTCGTACTTCTGGGTGCCGACCACGAGCGAGGCCTCGACGACCGACTTCGCGGGGATCTTCAGCGGGAGGTCGACGCTCCAGTTCTGCGTCTCCTTGTGGGTGTACTCCTGTGTGGAGGAGAGGCTGGCCTCGATCGACGTGGTCTCGCTGACCTTGGCGACGGCGGGGATCTCCGCCGAGACCTCCATGGTGACGCCGATCTTCAGCGACTCGGTGACCGAGATCCGCAGGTCCTGCTCGGTGGTCTTGCTCTGCTTGTACGTGACCAGCTGCTCGACGTCCGTGCCGTTGCGGTAGTTGGTGGAGACGGAGGTGACCTGACCCGGCACGGGGGAGGGGGCGTTGGGGTCGTAGACGATGCCGCTGTACTTCGCGGAGACCTGGTGCTTGTGGTAGTCGCCGAGGGCGCTCTGCTTGCCGTACTCGGTGGACGCGGTGAAGCGGCAGCCGTTGGACTTGGGGAATCTCTCCCTGGCCATCCACTTCCCCCACTCGTCCGTTATCTCCTGGAGCGAGCGGACGGCGCCCTTGCCCTTGGCGCTCGCCTGCGGACGGGGAGCGGCGCCGGCGGTGCTCGCGGTCGCTACGGACAGGGGGACGGCGGCGGCGACTCCGACAGCGGGAGCGAGCGCGAGAACGCGACGTCGGGAGACATAACTCATTGAATTCCGTACCTTCTTGGGGTCGGTGGCGGAGGGGCGAGCTGCTTGTTGATCATTGGATTCCGCTTTTACCGGCCCTGCATAGGGACTTTGGTCCCGAACACCCCAGGAGTATCGGAAGAAACCCTGAAATCCCCCGACTTGCTCACGCCATGCCGTCGCACGGACGCGCACGGCCACAGCCACAGCCACGACGGTGGCCGCGGTCAGCGCAGCGCGAACCGCGGCAGGGCCGTGCGCCCGCCCTCGACGACGTCGGCCACGTACTCGCCCCACGCGGGCCCGTGCTTGAAGCCGTGCCCGGAGTCGCCGCCCACCAGCCAGACGTCCCGGCGGCCGGGATGCCGGGCGAGCAGGAAGTGCTCGTCCGGCGCCAGCGCGTACGAGCAGACCTCGCGGCGCAGGACCGGCGAGCCGGCGAGGTGGGGGAGCCGGGCGCGGAGGTAGTCCCGCAGGGCCCGCGGGATCTCCTCGGGGCTCATGCCGGCGGAGGCGTCCGGATCGGTCTCCACGTCCGGTACGACCTTGACGCCGAGCTCCCCGATCGCGGGGATCCCGTAGCAGCCGTGCGCCCGGTCCAGCCAGGCCGGCTGCGCCTCGGCCCCCGCCCAGGGGCCCAGCGGCCGCACGTACCAGCTGTCCTGGCGGTACGGGCGGACAGAGGTCAGCCCGGGGAAGAGCGCGGGCAGTGCCGGCCCGACTGCCCAGACCGTCAGGTCGGCGCGCAGCGGCTCGCCGTCCACGACGGCCGTGCCGCCCGCGGGGGCGGCGGGCCCGCCCAGCAGCAGCCCTCCCCGATACCGCGCGGTCCCCGCCAGCGCGCGCCCCCCCCCGAGCGGCGGGGGCCCGGGGGCGCGCCCACCCCCCCGGCCGGGCCCCGGGGGGGCCCGCCGGCCCCGCGCAGCAGCTCCGCTCCCCGTTCCCGGGCGGACCCGGCGAGCGCGCGCACCGCCGCTCGCGCCAGGAGCACCCCGGCCTCCGGCTCGAACAGGGCCGTACCGGTCCCGCCGCCGTCGAAGCCCGGGAAGCGGCGGGTGACGGCGTCGGCGGTCAGGGTCTCGACCGGTGCGCCGAGGCGGCGCAGCAGCGCCGCGCTCGCCCGCTCCCAGTCGTCGCCGTCGCGGGGGCCCAGAGCGAGGACGCCGGTGGGCAGCAGGAGCCGTCGGCCGGACTCCCGTTCCAGCTCCCGCCACAGCGCGGTCGCCCGGTGGGCGAGGCCCGTGTACCAGTCGTCCGTGCCATGGGCGAGGCGCAGGATGCGGGTCTCCGCGCTCGAAGCGCCCGCCGTCCCGGGTTCGTTGGGGTCGAGGACGCGCACCGACCAGCCGCGGAAGGCGAGCGCGCGGGCGGTGGCCAGGCCGAAGACCCCCGCCCCGACCACCAGGGCCGTACGGCTCACGACGCCATGACCCGCGCTTCGAGGTCGGCGGGCAGCGGCGTGAAGAAGCGGGCGGCGGTGTCGACGCGCAGTCCGGCGGCGGGCGTCCGTACGCCGTCCCAGCGCGGCTCGCCGGTCTCGCCGAGGGCGGTCCACAGCCGGCCCGCGAAGTCCGGCATGACCGGGTGGGCGAGCTGGGCGAGCGTCCGAGCGGCGGCGGCCTCGGCGGCGAGCGCGGCGGCGGCCCGGCCGGAGTCCCGTCCCGAGCCCCGGGTGCGGCTCTGGGAGGCCGCGAAGTCCTGGGCGCAGAGGACCAGTTCGCGCAGCAGCCGGGTGGCGCGGCGGGGGGAGAAGTCCGCGGCGGAGTAGGCGCTCAGGCAGTCCTCGGCGATGCGCTCCAGCAGCCGCAGGAACCGCTCCTGGGACGGCAGGGGCTCGCCCGCCGGTATCGCGCCCCCGGCCCGCGTCTCGATCCGGGTGAACAGGTCGGTCAGCCAGGACTGCCAGCGTCCGGCCAGCTCGCCGTCGGCCAGCTCGTGGAAGCGCTCCCAGCCGAACGAGGTCCGCTCGCTCTCGGGGCGGTCGTGGGAGAGGACGAAGCGGGCGGTGTCGGCGGGCACGGCGGCCAGCAGGTCGTTGGCCCAGACGGCGTGGCGGCGGCTGGTGGAGAACTTGGACGAGCCCAGCTGGTAGAACTCGTTGGTCACCAGGGCCCTGGGCAGCTGGAAGCCGGCGTCGTAGGCCATCAGCAGGGCGGGCTGGAGCAGGGCGTGGAAGTAGCCGTTGTCGAAGCCGAAGAACTGGACGATCTCGGTCTGCGGGTCGTTCCATACCGAACGCCACTCGTCCGCGTCCCGGCCCGATGCGCGGAGCGCCTCGGCCAGCTCGGCGAAGTAGCCGGGCATCATCTCGGCCCAGACGTAGACCCGCTGGTCCTCGAAGCCGGGGACGGGCATCGGCAGGCCCCAGTCGGTGGGGTGGCTGACGGGGATGTCGGGCAGGCCCCGCTCGATCATGTCCGCGCACAGGGCCTCGAGCTGCGGGCTCATGGCGGTGGCCGCGTGGAAGGCGCGCAGCCGGTCGGCGTACTCGCTCAGCGGGAAGACCAGCCGCTCGACGGGGCGCTCCTCGGGCGTGCCGCCGCAGGCGTTGCAGACGGGGGCGACGACGTCGGTGACCCGGTTGGGCAGCGCGCAGTTCTCGCAGGAGTTGCCGTCGCTGGCGCTGCCGCAGTGCGGGCACTTGCCGGTGAGGTGCGCCTCGAAGAGGTACCGCTCGCAGTCGCCGCAGAACAGGGCCTGCTCGGTACGGACGCGCAGCGCCCCCTGGGCGTGCAGCCGGGCGAAGAACTCGCCGACGATGGCCCCGTGGAGCTCCGAGCGCCAGGGCCGGACGTAGGCGTCGGGGGTGAAGCGGGCGGAGCCGAAGATCCGGGCGATCTCGTCGGCGAAGCCTTCCGCCATCTCCAGGGGGTCGGTGCCGTCCCGCCGGGCCTTGGTGGGGACATAGCTCTGGTGGAGGTCGGAGCCGGTCACGAACAGGCCCTCGGCGCCGAGCAGGCGGTGGGCGCGGATCCGGATGTCGGCGCCCGAGTAGGGGCCCGACAGATGGCCGAGGTGGAGATCGCCGTTGGGGGTGGGCGGTGCGGCGGTGACCAGGGTGAACGAGGGCATGACGGGGCTCCGGATCGGAAGTCTCGGCGATAGGTGGTACGCGGCGCGGTGGCTCAGAGGTCGATGGGCCCGTGGTCCGTGGGCCAGTAGACGGAGAGGAAGACCAGCCGCTCGGTGTCGCTGGTGTTGCGCACGTGGTGCCGGCTGCCGGCCGGGAGCAGCGCGGTGACCTCGGGGCCGACCTCGCACTCCTCGCCGTCGACGGTCAGTACGCCGTGGCCGGAGAGGAACACGAACATCTCGTGGTCCTCGTGGTCGTGGGGATCGGTGCTTCCCTCCGGCTCGACGACGGCGCGGCCCACGCCCCAGGGAGCGAGCTCCTCACCGCCGTGCGGGTAGATCTGCTGGAAACGGATGCCGTAGGCGTCGACCAGCTGGTCTTCGCCCGTCTTCCTGATCAGCATGGCTGCTCCGGAGGGTAGGGAAGGGGAACGGTGGGGGCGGGGATCAGCGTCGGGCGGCCGAGCCGGCCGTGTCGCCGGCGCCGTCGGCGGACCGTCCGGCGCGCGGGATCCCGAAGGTGGTGAACGCGGTGCGCGAGGGCAGCGGGTGGACCTCGCGGCCCGTCATCGCGTTGAGGATGACGGCCGAGCGCCAGGCGGCGAGCCCCAGGTCGGGGGCGCCGACGCCGTGGGTGTGCCGTTCCGCGTTCTGGACGAAGACGGAGCCGGTGACCGGTCCGTCGAGGGCCAGCCGGTAGTCGGCGTCGACCACCGGCCGGCCGGCCGAGTCGCGGACGAGGAAGGGGGCGAGACCGTGCAGCAGACCGTCGCTGGGGCGCTCGGTGTAGCCGGTGGCGAGGACGACCGCGTCGGTCGTCAGCGTCTCGTGCCCACCCTCCTGGATGTGCTCCAGCTCCAGCTCGATACGCCCCCCGCGCGCCCGTCCGCCGCGGACGGCGGTGGCCGGGCGCAGGACCGCGTCGGGCCAGCCGCCGGTCAGGGTGCGCCGGTAGAGCTCGTCGTGGATGTCGCCGATGGTGTCGCCGCTGATGCCCTTGTACAGCTGCCACTGTGCCGGCACCAGCCGGTCGCGGGTCTCCTCGGGCAGCCGGCGGAAGAAGCGGGTGTAGTCCGGGGTGAACTGCTCCAGGCCCAGCTTCGAGTACTCCATGGGCGCGAAGGAGGGGGAGCGGCTGATCCACTGGAGGCCCTCGGCGCCCTCGGGCCGGGCGCGCAGCAGGTCCAGGAAGACCTCGGCGCCGGACTGGCCGGATCCGATCACGGTGACGTGCCGCTGAGTGAGCAGCTCCGCGCGACGTGACAGATAGTCGGCGGAGTGGACGGCCATGACGGCCGGGTCGTCCGTCAACGGCCGCAGCACCTGCGGAATGGCGGGTTCCGTGCCGATGCCGAGCACCAGGTTGCGGGCGTGGCCCCGGCCGGCCAGGACCTCGTCACCGTTCTCGTAGGTGTAGTCGACGGTGAACACCTGGTACCGCTCGTCCCACGTGATCGCGTCGACCTGGTGGCCGAAGCGGCATTGGGTCAGCTGCTCGCTCACCCAGCGGCAGTACGCGTCGTACTCGGCGCGGTGGATGTGCAACTGCTCGGAGAAGTAGAACGGGAAGAGCCGCCCGATCGCCTTGAGGTAGCCGAGGAAGGACCAGGGGCTCGTCGGGTCGACCAGGCTGACCAGGTCGGCCAGGAACGGGACTTGGAGCGTCGTACCGTCGATCATCAGTCCCGGATGCCAGCGGAATTCCTGAGTCCGCTCCAGGAAGGCCGACCGCAGACCGGGCACACCGTCGGCCATCGCGGCGAGTGAGAGGTTGAACGGGCCGATGCCCACGCCCAGGAGGTCGAGAGGCTCCGCCGCGGAGGGCATATCTGTCGTCATTCCCACTCTTTCGTGCCAGAGGGTGCCGGGGAGGGCGGGTTCCAGGGAGGGCCGGAGGCGGAGGCTCGTCACAGGACGGACCGCTCGAACACCTTTGCCCACGTCGAGGCGAAAGGCAAGTAATCCTTTGGTATTTGAGTGGCTCACGGTGTATTCGTCACAACCGCGGCCTCTGGGCGAAGAGATCTCTTGCCAAAAGCCCGCAGGGCGGGCAGGCTGACGCATCGTGTTCGAACATGATCCAGATCAGGCCACCGCACTGCCCGACACCCTCGCCGTGACGGAACGCACCCGTCACCGACGCCTGCGGGAGCAGGGCAGCACGAGCCGGGCCGAACTCGACGCCGTTCTCGGGGCCGGATTCCTGTGCCACCTGGGCGTGGTGGTCGACGGCGTGCCCATGGTCGTACCCACCGTCTACGGCACGGACGGCACGACGCTCTACTTCCACGGCTCCGTCGCCAGCCGCAGCCTCGTCGCCTCGCCCGAGGCCGCCGTCTGCCTGACGGTCACTCACGTCGACGGACTGGTCCTGGCCCGTTCCGTCTTCGAGCACGGCGTCAACTACCGCAGCGCCATGGTCTACGGCGTGCCGAGGGTCGTGACCGACCCGGAGGAGAAGCTCGCCGGGCTGCGCTGCCTCACCGAGCACGTCACCCCCGGTCAGTGGGACTACGCCCGCCGGCCCAGCCGCAAGGAACTCGCCGCGACCGCCCTGCTCGCGCTGTCGTTGGACGAGGCCTCGGTGAAGGTCCGCACCGGCCCGCCCGACGACGGCGACGGCCCCGACGCCGAACTGGGCGTCTGGGCGGGCGTCCTGCCCCTCCGTCAGACCTGGGGCGCCCTTGAGGCCGACCCCGCCCTGGCCGAGGGCATAGCCGCCCCCGCCCACCTCGCCGATCGCGCCCACCGCCCCCTCGGCTGAGCCCTCCCCCTCGGCCCCTCCCTCCGCCCGGCTCCCACGGCCGCTCCGCAAGCGTCGGGCCCCACGTCTGCCCGGATCCACCGGATCCACAGGAGTTACGCGATGACCCTCGCCACCGGCAACGCCCTCGACGCCAAGGACGCCGTCCTGCGGCGGCAGCACAGCCGCGAGTCCTCCGCCCGCACCTACGCCCGTACCTTCCCGATCGTGCCGGTGCGCGCCGAAGGGATGACGGTGGAGGGCGCGGACGGACGGCGCTACCTGGACTGCCTCTCCGGCGCGGGCACGCTCGCGCTGGGCCACAACCACCCGGTCGTCCTGGAGGCGATCCGGCGGACCCTCGACAGCGGCGCCCCGCTGCACATGCTCGACCTCGCCACCGCGGACAAGGACGATTTCACCAGCGCCCTCTTCGAGAACCTGCCCAAGGGCTTCGGCGACCGCGCCCGGGTGCACTTCTGCGGCCCCGCCGGCACCGACGCCGTCGAGGCGGCCCTGAAGCTGATGCAGACCGCGACCGGCCGGCGCGGCCTCCTCGCCTTCACGGGCGCCTACCACGGGATGACCGCCGGCGCGCTGGCCGTGACCGGCAACGTCGCCGTGAAGGAACCTCTCCCCAGCGGCGGCGAGGTGACCCGCCTGCCCTACCCGTACGACTACCGCTGCCCCTTCGGCGTGGGCGGCGAGCGCGGCGCGGAACTGTCGGCCGCCTACGTCGAGCGCCTCCTCGACGACCCCGCGGGCGGGGTGCTGCCGCCCGCCGCGATGATCCTGGAGACCGTCCAGGGCGAGGGCGGCGTGGTCCCGGCCCCCGACGCGTGGATGCGCGAGATGCGGCGGATCACCGCCGAGCGCGGCATCCCGCTGGTCGTCGACGAGGTGCAGACCGGCGCCGGGCGCACGGGCGCGATGTGGGCCGTGGAACACAGCGGGATCGTCCCCGACGCGATGGTCCTCTCCAAGGCCATCGGCGGCAGCCTCCCGCTGGCCGTGGTCGTCTACCGCGAGGACTACGACGCCTGGCGGCCCGGCGCCCACACCGGCACCTTCCGCGGCAACACCCTCGCCATGGCCGCCGGCGCGGCCACCCTGCGCCACATAGCCGCCGAAGGCCTCGCCGAGCGCGCCGCGGTCGTCGGCGCCCGGATGACGGCCCGTCTGGAAGGCCTGCGCGCCGCGCTGCCGGTCATCGGCGACGTCCGGGGCCGCGGCCTGATGCTCGGCGTCGAACTCGTCGACCCCGGCGCCGAGCCCGACAGCTGCGGCGCCCGCCCGGCCGACCCCCACCTCGCCGCACGCGTCCGTGCCGCCTGCCTCAGCCGCGGCCTGATCGTCGAACTCGGCGGCCGGCACGACGCCGTGCTGCGCCTGCTGCCGCCGCTGACCATCACGGACGAGCAGGCCGAAGCGGTGCTGGACCGGCTGGCCGACGCCATCGAGGAAGCGGCGACGGGCACGGACGTCGCGGGAGGCCGGCTGTGACGCGCGCCATCCCCCACGACGGGTACGACGCCGACGCGCCGGCCCCCGCCCTGTCCGGCGGCGTCGCCGGCCCCGAGGCCCTGCGGCCGCTCCTCGACGCCGTCCTGGCCGGCCTCGCCGACGGCGCGGCACTGCGCGGCGGCCCACTGCCCGCGGGCGGCCCCGCCGGGGTCTCGGCCCTGGTCGCGGCGGCCCTCACCGGCGGAGACCGCCACCCGGCCGAAGGCCGTGGCCTGGCCGAAGGCCGCGTCGGCGAAGCGGCCGCGCCCGGCGACGTCCTCCGCCGGCTCACCACCCTGCTCACCCGGGGCAGCGCCGACCCCGCCGACCCCGCCTGTGCGGCCCATCTCCACTGCCCGCCGCTCGCCCTCGCGGTCGCCGCCGACCTCGCCGTCAGCGCCCTCAACCCCTCCCAGGACTCCTGGGACCAGGCACCCGCCTCGACCGAGCTCGAGACCGCCCTGGTGCGCGACCTCGCCGCCCTCGTCGGCTACGACCCGGCCACGGCCGCCGGGGTGATCACCTCCGGTGGCACCGAGTCCAACCTCATGGGCCTGATGCTCTCCCGCGACCACGCCCTGGGCCGGGCCGGCGGACACGCCACCGAACTCGCCGGACTGCCCCGCGACCTGACACCCCGGATCTTCGCCTCCGAGGTCGCCCACTTCTCCGTCCAGCGCGCGGCCGCCGTCCTCGGCCTGGGGGAGCGGGCCGTGACCGCCGTACCCGTCGACCACGACCTGCGCATGGACCCCGCCGCCCTGGACACGCTCCTGAAGGAGTCCGTCGGCCGGGGCGAGACCCCGGTGGCGATCGTCGCCACCGCCGGCACCACCGACACCGGCGGCATCGACCCCCTGCCGCGGATCGCCGACATCGCCGAACGGTACGGTGTCTGGCTCCACGTGGACGCCGCCTACGGCGGCGGGGCGCTGCTCTCCGACCGGCTCGCCCCCCTCCTGGCGGGCGTCGAACGCGCCGACTCCCTGTCCCTCGACTGGCACAAGCTCGGCTGGCAGCCGGCCCCCGCCGGAGTCTTCCTGGTCCGGCGCGCCGAGACCTACGCCCCGCTCGCCCGCCGCGCCGTCTACCTCAACCCGGCCGACGACGAGGAAGCGGGCTACCCCAGCCTCCTGGGCCTCTCCCTGCGCACCACGCGCCGCCCCGACGCCTTCAAGATCGCCGCGACCCTGGCCGCCCTGGGCCGCGCCGGACTGGGCCGGCTCGTGGACACCTGCCACGACCTCGCCCACCACGCCGCGGCCACGGTCGACGCCCACCCGCTGCTGGACCTCCACACGACCCCGGTCCTCACCACCGTGGTCTTCCGCTACCGGCCCGCCTCCGGCCTGCCCGCCGACGCGGACCGCCTCAACGCGGCGCTGCGCCGCCGTCTGCTGACGGAGGGCCGGGCGGTCGTCGGCCGCACCGAACTCCCCGGCCGGGGCCCGGGCCGCGTACGGCTCAAGCTCACCCTGCTCAACCCGCACACCACCCCCGCCCAGGTGGACGCCCTGCTGTCCGCCGTCGTGGCCGCCGGGCAGGCGGAGGAGCGCGAGGAAGCCGAACGAGTCGGTGAACCGGAGGGAGTCCTCGACGGGGTACCGGCCTAGCCCCGCCGCACAACCGTCCGGGCCGTCCCTCCGTCAGGTGCAATGCCCGCGCGCGCCGTTCAGCGTGCGGGGCATGAGGCCATTGTCCCTGTGTGCGGACGAAGAGACATGGGACGAGGACGGGCCGGTTCGTCCGGCTGGTGACGGCCGGAGTACTGGGAGCGGTGCTGACGTTCGCGTCGGCACCGCCCGCGGGGGCGGAACCGGCGGGGCCGACGCAGAGCGACTTCCTGGTCGCCCTGCTGTACTCCGTGGCTCATCCACGGGCCTTGCCCGCCGGGGCCAACGAGCCCGGGTGCCGGCCCGGCCCGCGCCACCCACGGCCGGTGGTGCTGGTCAACGGCACCCTGGAGAACGCCTACGCCAACTGGGCGCGGCTCGCCCCGCTGCTGCGGAGCGACGGCTACTGCGTCTTCGCCTTCAACTACGGAGGCGTCGACGGCAGCCCGTTCCAGCAACTGGGCCCCATGCGGACCTCGGCGCGCCAGTTGGCCGCTTTCGTGGACCACGTGCGCGCCGTGACCGGCGCCCCGCGCGTGGACCTGGTCGGCCATTCCCAGGGCGGACTGCTGCCGCTCTACTACATCAACCGCCTGCACGGCCGGGACAAGGTCCACCGCATGATCGGCGTCGAACCCGCGAGCCGGGGCGCGCGCGTGTACGGCCTGCTCACACTCCTCGGCCGGACCCCCGGCCTCGCCCAGGTCCTGGCCCTGCCCTGCGCCGCGTGCGTCGATCTCACCGCGGGCTCGGCGTTTCTGCGCGAGACCGCCGAAGGCGGCTACACCCGGCCGGAGGTGCGGTACACCACCATCATCTCCCGCACCGACGGCGTGGTCACGGTACCCGAGGCCCAACTGCCGCCCGCCGCCGACGTCACCAACATCGTGACGCAGGACGTATGCCCACAGGACCTCACCGACCACGTCCAAGCCGTCTACGACGACATCACCCTCCGCCTGGTCCGCAACGCCCTCGACCCGGCCGCCGCCGTACCGCCCCGCTGCCACATCGTGCTGCCACTCCTGCCCGCTCGGGGCTGACGGGCGCTGGGAATTCCGCGGGCGTTCATGTCCGGGCATGCCCGTAGTGCGCGCTGAGGGTCGCGAGATCCGGTTCGCCGAACCGGGCGCGGAGTTCGTGGAAGACGCCGACCTTGTCCTCGCCGAATCGCCGCACATGGACGGCGTAGGAATCGGCGGAGACGAACTTCGGCGGCGTGCTCTTCGTATGGAACTTGTCCGCGTACATCACCAGCTGTTCCTCGGCGCTCTCGGCCAGGTAGTCGGCGACGGGCAGGTCGAGTTTCTGGTGGTGGACGTCATGCCGGGAGATCCCGACCCCGGTGTGGCACGAACAGAACCGGCACAGCCGCTCCGGGAACCCCTCCCGGAGCAGGATCTCGTGCCCGAGCACACCGTGGCGGATGTAGCCGCGCGTATCGAGCCGGCCCGATTCGTCGAAGAGCCGGTAGACACCGATGTCGTGCAACAGCGCCCCCGCGCGCACAAGACCGGCGTCCAGCCGGGGACCGGTACTCGGAAGCAGCTGTTCCGCGATACGGGCGACGATCTCGCAATGGGTGTACACGAGTTCCAGCGCGGCCGGAGTCGGCGCGTACTTCTCGTGCAGCGCGCGTATCTCCCGCGCCGTGGGAATGACCATCCCGGCAGCCTAGCAATCGACAGGGCGCCTGAATTCAGCGATTGCCGCTCTTGCGGACGAACTCCACCAGCCGTGCGTAGCTGTCGTCGCCGTGGCCGGCCGCGACCGCGCGGCCCGTCAGTTCCTTGAGGAAATCCGGCAGACCCGGTTCAACACCGCGGAGTTCGCTCGCGTGGGCGAGGAGGTCCATCATCGAAAGGTGGAGGGTCAGGGGGAATTCACCCCCCGGATAGCGGCCCGCGTCGATCTGCGGGGCGTATGTGTTCATGAGGGCGCCGACGCTCTTCATCCAGCGGTTGACCACGTCCGTGAAGTCCGTCGCCGTCACCCCGCCACCGGGGCCCTCGGCGCCGATGAGCGCCACGCTGTGCAGCCAGCCCGTCAGCGTGGACCACAGCAGGCCCAGCAGCGCGCTGTCGTAGACGGACGGCAGGGCGGGGTCGGTGCCCAGGTGCACCGGGTGGCCCAGCGCGGCGAGCGTCTCACGGTGCTTGTCGAAGGCGGCGCGCGGGCCGCTGTAGAGCTGGAGGAAGTCCGGATCGCCGATGCCCGACGGCGTGGACATGAGCGCGCCTTCGAGATAGGCGATGCCGTGCCGCTTCGCCCAGGCGGCCGTCTCGCGCGCCTGCGGTGGCGAGCCGGAGGTGAGGTTGACGAGCGTGGAGCCCGCGAGGCCGGCGGCCAGTGGGCCGACGACGTCGTGGACCGCGTCGTACGCCGATACACAGATCACGACCAGCGGGCTCGCCGCCACGGCCTGGGAGGCCGACGGTGCCTCCACGGCGCCGCGCTCCGTCAGGGCGGCGGCCCTGCCCGCGGTCCGGTTCCATACGGTCGTGCGGTGGCCGGCCGCCGTAAAGGCCCCGGCCAGTGTCGCGCCCATCGCCCCCAGCCCGAGGACGGTCACCTTCGTTCCCACGATCCCCCCTATTACGTGGAGTCATATGAGAATGCAGAAAACTACCCCTGCGTAACCACCTTCACCCATTCTCCCCGCGCGGCGATTCATCTACCCATGCGGAATGGCAGGACGTACGGCACCGGGCGGCACACCGGTGCCGTCCGGTCCCGTCCTGCTCAGGAATTCTTCCCGGAATTCCTGGACGCCACGTACGAGCCCATGTAATCCGTCCAGATCCGGGCCGGGAAGACGCTTCCGCGCCGCGAGTCCGCCCCGCCCACATCCGCCATGGGCAGCAGCTGGGGCTCGTCCGGCTTCGTACGGAACATGGTCACCGCCGTGGACAGCTCCTCTGTGGAGCCGACGAACCACGCCGATCGGAGCCGGTCCTGGTCCCCGGTCCGGCCCGCAGCGAACGGGCCGATGCCACGGGCGGTGCGCTCGTCGACACCCTGCGCGTCCCCCACGCTCTGCTGCCCGGCCTCGCGCAGGGCGTCCACGACCTCGGCCGCCACCCCCTCGGGCAGCGCCCGGCGCGCCTTCGCCCTGCTCTCGAAGCCGCCGACGGACCGGCCGTCCTTCATCAGCTTGGTCACCGAGTACGGGTCGCTCTGGAGCCCGCGGTTGACGAAGGTGCCGTAGCCGGCCGCCACGCGGATCGCGCTGGGCGTGGAGGTGCCGATGGGGAAGGTGTCCTCCAGCGGGGCCATGCTGTCCCCCAGCAGCCCGGCGGCGACGGCGGTGTCCCGCACCCGCTCCAGCCCCACCTCCCGGCCCAGCCGGGTGTACGTGGCGTTGCCCCCGGAGGCCAGGGCCTGGCGGAGCGTGGGATGCGCGTCGTCGGGCCCCTGGGAGCCGGTGTCACCGGACGGTTGGACCAGTGTGCCGTCGTCGCCGTAGTGGCTGCCGGACGCCACGTCCCGCCGCTCGCCGTCCCGGGAGGAACGCGCGCCGTGCCGCAGGGCGGCGGCGAGGACGAACGGCTTGAAGGCGGACCCCGTCGGCACACCGGCGGTGTCGGCGTTGTTGACGAACCGCTTGGTGGCGTCCGGGCCCCCGTAGAGCGCGACCAGGGCGCCGTCCGTGGGCCGCACCGAGGCGGCGCCGACCTGGACGTGCGCGTCGGCGGATCGCTTCTTCGGGTCGATGTCCCGTTCCAGGACGCCCTCCACCGCCTTCGTCAGCTGACGCGTCCGGTCCTTGTCGAACGTGGTGTGGATCCGGTAGCCGCCGTGGGCGAGGTCCTGGTCGGTGAGGAGCGCGCGCTGCTTGATGTACTTGTTGACGACGTCCACGAGATAGCCGGTCTGCCCGCCCATGCTGGTGGACGTGGACCTCTTGAGCGGCTCGGGAAACGTCCGGTACCTCTCCCGCTCCTCCCGCGACATCAGACCGGTTGTGACCTGCCGGTCGAGGATCCACGCCCAGCGCTCCCGCGCCCGTTCGTGGTTCTTCGGCCCCGTGGACGGGTCGTACAGCTCGGCGCCCTTCAGGAGGGCGGCCAGCAGGGCGCTCTGACTGGGGTTCAGCTGCTTCGCGGGAATGCCGTAGTAGGCCTGGGAGGCCGCGTCGATCCCATAGGCGCCGCGCCCGAACCAACTGGTGTTGAGATAGCCCTGGAGGATCTCCTTCTTGCTCTTCGAGCGGTCCACCTTGAGCGAGATGACGAACTCCTTGACCTTGCGGGAGACGGTCTGCTCCTGCGTGAGGTAAGTGTTCTTCACATATTGCTGGGTGATGGTCGAACCGCCCTGGGTCTCCTGCCCCTGGACCGTACTGACCACGGCCCGCGCCAGGCCCTTGAAGGACACGCCGGAATCGCGGTAGAAGCTCTCGTTCTCGGCGGCGATCACCGCGTTCTGAGCGGAAGGCGGCACGTCCGACAGCCGGACGATGGTCCGGTTGAACGCGCCGAGACTCACCATCTGCGTACCGTCGGACCAGTAGTAGATGTTGGCCTCCTGACGGGCCGCCACGTTCTCGTCGGGGATGTCGACGCTCACATACACATAGGCGAACAGCCCGGCCGCCCCGCCCGCACCGAGCACGAACACGGCCGAGGTCTGCCGCCACGACGGCAACCAGCGCCGCACGCCGCGTCTGCCCCGGCGCGGATAGTCGACGAACCGCCGTCCGGCCGCCGCTCCCTCCTTCCTGCGACTGCGCGAACGAGACGTATGCCGGTGCTTGCTCAAGGGCCGGTCGCTCCTCGATGAGTTGGCTCATGCGGACGTCGGTGTGATCGGGGACAAAACTGTTTGTGATCACTGAGATGACGCTGAGCGATACCGGGTTGGCTGGGGTTTCATGAGCATTGTGTGACAGGAGGGGTGGAGGGAGGTGTACGGTTCCGGGCGCGAAGCGCGGCGACGGCGGCCGCCGGGTCCTCGGCGTACCAGCGGAAGACCCGGGCCGTAGCCGTCCCGCCCAGCGGCCGGACGAACGCGACCGGTTCCGTCAGCTCCACGGTGACGGTCGTCTGCCCGGCCACCGCGAGATCCGCGCCGCCGTCCGCGTCGACGGCCGCCATCCTGCTCTCGGGGAAGCGGCGCTCGGCGCGGACGGCGGCGATTTGCCGAGCGGGCACGCGGATGTCGAGCAACGCCCCGTAGCGCAGCCGGAGCGAGCCGTCGGCGCCGATGACATGTGGACGTACGACACAGGAGGCATGCAGGGCGACGAGGAAGCAGACGCCCCAGACGTCGAGGACGAGGGTGAGCGCGTGCGCCACCGGCCAGGGGATGAGGAACGCGAGGCCAACGGTCTCCACGACGGAGACGAAGAGGAAGCCGTACATGAGGGCCGCCTGCCCCGAGGCGTACGGCACGGCCATGTCCCCCTGGCGCACACCGTGCGGCCCGCGGCGCGTCAGCAAGCGAAGAAGGCAGGCGGTGAGAGCGGTCTCGTGGGAGGCGAGCCCGCGGAGGGCCGCCGGGAACCCGGTCATCGGTTCGGCTCCCACAGCAGCTCGATGGCGCGGCGGATCGCCGCCGCCTGGGCGGGCGCGTAGTCGGCGAAGAACGCCTTCGTGAACCCGTCGCTCGCGCCCTCCGGCGCCCGGTCGCCGGGCAGGGACATCGCCCGCAGCGTCTCGTCCGGCACACAGCCGGCGATGGCACGGGCCGTCTCCTCGACCCGGGGGTCGTCCTCGGGCGCCGCCGCAAGCTCGTCCAGCCGGGCGTAGACCGCGTACGCGCGGTCGAAGGCCTCCGGGTCGGCGCGCAGCGCAGCCGTCAGCCCGTCGAGCCGGCCGCGATCGCCGCCGGGGGAGCCGGTCTCCAGCAGGGCCAGCAGCTCGCGCTCCTTGGCCGCCATGGCGGGCTCCGGCCCGGGGAGCCGGGCGGAGGCCCGCGCCATGTCGTCGAACAGCTCGGCGAGCCCGGGGGAGACGGGCGCCTCGGCGGACAGCCGGCCCCCGTCCTCCACCTGCCGCAGCAACTGCGTCAGCCGGGCGCGCCGCTGCCTGACGGCGTCCTCCTGGCGCGCCAGATCCGCGTCGAGCTCGGCGAGCACCTCGGCGAGCTCCTTGTCCGCGTCCCCGGCGAGGACGTCGCGCACCTCGTCCAGGCTCAGCCCCAGCTCCGCGAGCCGGCGGACCCGGGCGAGCGCGACGGCGTCGCGCAGGGAGTACTCGCGGTAGCCGTTGGGCTGCCGTGGAGGCTCGGGCAGCAGGCCGATGCGATGGTAGTGCCGTACGGCGCGTGTGGTGATGCCGACGATGTCGGCGAGTTCTCCGATCCGCATGACACCAGGAGACACGTTGTCGCTGCGACAAGGTCAAGCGACGGCCCCGCCGGAGGGGCTGCCCCGACGCGGGGGCCGCCGCCCTACTGGCGCTGCCCGCACGTGGGGCAGAACGCCACACCGTCCGGCAGCGTGGCCCGGCAGCCCGTGCACGACGCCTGCTGCGCCAGCTCGTAGCCGCAGCCGGGGCAGAACCGGCCCCCGTGGGACTCGGCCCGGCAGCGGGGGCAGACCAGCTGGCGTGCCGTCTGCCCGTCCTCCGTCTTGCCCTGCCGCTGCCCCTCGTCGTACGCCTGCTGCGTCACCATGTCGTTGACGCCCCGCTGCCGGGCCGCCATCATCTCGCCCGCGGTGTCGGGGGCGCAGGTGAAGCAGAGGCCCTGCTCCTGGTGCCAGCAGCGGCCGCACACGTACGTGGCGCAGCGCGCGCAGCGGTTGAAGTGCCCCTGGGCCGCGCCGATCGCCCGTTGGAACGCCGCGTCGCGCGCGTTCCCCCACCCCGAGCCGGCCAGCCCCTCGGCGGCGCTGGTGACTCCCCACCACGCTCTGCCGAGCAGCCCCGACGCCGTTCCGATCCCCCGGTTGAGCCACCCGGCGAGCCGCCCGCCCCGATAGGGCTCGAAGGGGGAACGCCAGGTGTCGTGACAGCGCCAGCAGTAGAACTCGAACTGGAACCCCGATGCCGTGCCGTGCTGCTCGCACAGATCCCGGTAGTTGTTGGCGAAGTAGATCTCCGTGCTCACCGCGTACTCCCCCATGGACTGGACGGTGGGTCTTCTAGCCCCACGACGCCGGCCATGGCGTCGCCGGTTCTGCCAACCGGGCGCGCTTGACGGGGAATTGCCGTTCGAGGTGGTCAACCAGTGTTACGCCCGGAACGCCGCAGGCCGTTCCGGGGACGCCTCGGCGAGGGCCTTGGTGACGGCCTCGACGCCCTCGCGCAGTCCGTAGACGGGGGTGTCGGGCTGCTGGCGCCAGGAGTTGTCGATCCCGCCCGAGTCGACGGTGTCGAAGCCCAGCTCGTCGATGAGCGCGCGGACCGTCCGCTTGGCCGCCTCGTCGTCCCCGGCCACCGGGAGTGCGAGCCGCTCGGGGTCGCCCTCGGGGCGCGGCCCGTCGAGGATGTCCTGGGCGTACGTGCCGTTGAACGCCTTGATCACCGGGTGGCCCAGCTGCCGCTCGACCCAGCGGCTCTCGGCGAGGCCGTCCTCGATGGCGGCGATGAGGCCGTCACGCTCCTTGGGGTAGTAGTTGTTGGTGTCGATGACGACGAAGCCCTCCGCGGCCCCGTCGAAGAGGCCGGAGGGCAGGTCCGGGACGGCCTTCAGCGGAATGGTGACCACCACGACCTCCGCGCCGCGCGCGGCCTCGGTCACGGTGACGGGCGTGGCGCCCGTTTCCTCGGCGAGTTCGGTGAGGGTGTGCGGGCCGCGCGAGTTGGCCACGGACACCTCGTGGCCGAGAGCGGTGAGACGCCGCGTGAGGTTGCCGCCGATGTTGCCGGCGCCGATGATGCCGATCTTCATGGAGCGTCCTTCCGGAGTGGGCGACCGTGTGTCGCGTCAGCGGACAACTCCCTGAGCAGGGGGTCTATTCCGTCCCGTGTGCCAGTGATGTTTCAGCGGTGTGACATCTGCGGCCGGGAGCGCGCGCGTGCGCCCGCCGGGTGCTGGGGTGCGCCGTCCGCGCCTCCTGGCGACCCGGACGACCGCCGGGGTTGCCTGGGGGCGTCACGTCCCTTCGTGACGTCCCTTCGTGCGCGGTGAGATCCGGCGCAGAGAGCGGAGAGAAAGGAAAGGGGAGACGCGCTCGTGATCCATGTCAGCGAAACACTGATCACCCATTCGGTGGAGGACTTCCTGACCGCCGAGGAGATCGACCGGCTCAACAAGCTCGTGGACGCCCACCTCGACGAGGTGCCGTGGACGGTCGCGCGGGCTGCGCGCTACGAGGAGCTGTTCCCGGTGCCGGAGGTCCAGGACGTCCTGGCCGAGGCGGCCCGGCGCGCGCTGCCGGCCGTCCGCCGGGTCGCGCCGTCCCTGGCGGGCTGCACGTCGTGGGGGATGTACCAGGGGGCCGTGGGCGACCGGGTCCCGCCCCATCTGCACGGTGTGGACCGGCACGCGTTCGACGGGCCGCGCCGGGTCGCCCGGCTCGCCGTGGTCGTCCGCGCGGCGGACCGGGGCGGCGACTTCTTCGTCGACACCACCAGCTCCGCGAGCGTGTGGTGCGGCGGTGAGGCCGAGCCGCAGGAGACCGACTTCGCCGTGGGGATGCACTTCACCCGCCGCCCCGGGCCGGGGCACGGCGTGCAGGAGGCCGACTGGCTCGCCGGCACCCCGCGGGCCCGCTGGACGGTCGTCGCGCCCGTCGGCACCGCCGTGGTCTACGGGACGCAGCTCGTCCATGGTGTGACCCCGGTCGTCCGGGGCACCCTGCGCAAGTTCGTCACCAGCCTCACCGAGCCGGCCGATCACCGTTGACCCGGCTCCTGCCTGCCGGCCGGCAGGAGCCGGGTGGCCGGCGGAAGCCGGGTGGCCGGGGTGCGAGGGACTGCCGTCCGGCGGGGGATCCGGACGACAGTCCCCGTACGTTCAACGCCGCTCGTCCAGCAAGCGTTCAGCGGCCGGGATACCGGCCGGTCCGTCCGCGCCGGAACCCGTCGTGCCCGGGCACACGGGACGCGTGCGGGACCAGTACGAGCGGGTGGCGACCGCCAGCGCGACGCCATACACGGCGAAGGCCGTCAACCCGGTCCAGGCCACCAGCAGGGCGTCGTCGGCGGTGGGGAAGTCGCCGGGCCGTACGGGCAGGAGGCCGGCCGTGGCGAGGGAGACGTAGCCGACGCCGACGACACCGTAGGGCAGCAGCGTTCCGACGCCGATGAGCGCCGGGACGAGCGGCAGCCAGCGGGGGACGCGCCGGCCGGCGAGGAAGAGGGTCCAGCGGGGGAAGACCTGGCCCCAGGGCCGGATCAGCCCGAAGAGGAGGAAGACGCCGAGGGCGGCGAGCAGCGCGGTGCCGTCCACGCCCCAGGACTCCAGGGTGAGCCACAGGCCGGAGGCTCCGTTGCGTCTCGCGGCCGCGAGCATGTCGTCGTCGGTGATCCCGGCGAACGTACCGCCCGTCACCCAGGTCGTCTTCATCCACGCGTACGGGGCGAACGCCAGGCTGCCGGCCCAGGCGAAGGCGTGCACGCGGCGCGGCGCCGCGGAGGGCGCCGGCCCTGCCGTGCTCCGTGCCGTGTGCGGGAGGCCGCAGCGGGGGCAGCCTGCGGAGCCGTGCGCGTGGGCGGTGGCGGCGAGGAGGACCATGCCCACCAGGCCGAGGGCGTGGAGCACCGCGCGGGGGGTGCTGTCGACACCCTGGCCGAACAACAACCCCACCACGTCCATCAGCAGACCGAACGCCGAGAGCGCGGACAGTCCGCAGGCCGCCCACAGCAGCCTCCGCACGCCGGGCCGCCCCGGGTTCCGCAGCGCGCACACCACCGCGCCGGCCGCCAGCACGGACACCACCGTGACGTACCAGGACAGCCAGAGCGTCAGCCGGCCGTCGTCGCCGGACAGCAAGGCGCCCGTCGGCCCGCAGGCCAGCGCGAACGCGCCCTGTGCCACGGCCCACCCCAGGGCCGCTCGCCCCACCCAGTGCGGCCGGTCCCGCCACCGCTCGCCGAGCGAGCCCCTCTTCGTCGTCCACGCGCTGTCGGTCATGCCTCGAACGTCGCACGCGTGGCTTTCGCGCACGTCGTCCGCGTGAACGACCGGCCTCCGCCACGCGGCTGAAGCGTTCCGGCCCGCCGTCGGCCTCAGGTCGCCGGGCGTCGGGCGGGCCGGCGCCGAGGACGGGTGCGCCCCGGCCCGCTACCAGGCCACCGGGAGGCCGACCGGCCCCCGGATGACGACGTCGGTCTGCCAGCGCACCTCCTCCACCGGCACCCCCAGCCGCAGCCGGGGGAAGCGCGTGACCAGGTTCGACAGCAGAAGCTCCGCTTCCATGCGGGCGAGCATCGGCGCCACGCAGTAGTGCGGGCCGTGCCCGAAGGCCACGTGCTGCGGGCCCTGGCGCTCGAAGTCGATCCGGTCCGGATCGTCGTACGTCCGCTCGTCGCGGTTGGCGGCGACGTACGAGACGTAGACGAACTCGCCCGCCCGGATGAGGACTCCGCCGACCTCCACGTCCTCGGTGGCGACGCGTGGCTGCCCGATGGCGTGCTTGTGGGGCACCCAGCGCAGGAGCTCCTCGACGGCCTGGGGGACGAGGGACGGCCGCTCGCGCAGCCGGTCGGCCAGCCCTTCGTGGGTGAGCAGGGCGTACACCATGTTGGCGGCGTTGTTGCGGACGGCGTGCCAGCCGTTGAGCTGGAGCAGGGTGGCCAGCGCGAGGAGTTCCTCCTCGTCGATGCGGCCGGCGGCGACGGCGGCCGCCATCACGCTCATCAGGTCATCCCGGGGCTCGGCCCGGCGCAGGGCCGCGAGTGCGCGGAAGTAGTCGCGCGCGGACTCCTTGACCCGCTTCACCCGTGCCGCGGCGGCCTCGTCGTGGGCCCGGGTGAAGATGATCCGTGTCCACTCGCGCAAGAGCGGCCGGTCCACGGCGGGCACCCCGATCACCTCGCCGATGATCTCCAGCGGGAACGGCGAGACGACGTGATGGACGAGGTCGGCCGGCGGTCCCGCGCTCTCCAGGTCGTGGATGAGGCGATCCAGCAGTGCCTGGGCCGGGCCCCGCAGCCGGTCGACGGCGCGCTGGCTGAACGCCTGGGCGACCACGGCCCGTACGCGCGCGTGCTCCGGCGGGTCCGCGTAACTGATGGCGCGGTCCAGGGGGATGGTGTGCCGGGTCATCTTGGGGGCGGAGCGGCCCAGGATGTCGCGGCTGAAGCGGGGGTCGGAGGTGACGAACCGGACGTCGTCGTACCGGGTCACCAGCCAGCAGTCGCCGTCCCCGTGCGGCACCCGGATGCGCGAGACCGGTGCCCGCAGCAGGGACTCTCGGAGGAAGGGGTCGAAGTCGAGCGCCGGTATGTCGGCACAGTCGTAGACCCGGGAGCTCTCGCGGTCGGCCACGACGGCCTCCTTGCCTGGAGCCGCTTGTGTCAAAGCTACGCGGGGAGGGGCGAAGGGCAAGGGAGCGGACAAAAGGATGATTGTAGGAGCGGGGATTACTTGACAACTTTAAGTGTTGGTATTTACATCTATCCAGGTGGTTGCTTGAGGGCATCAAGCAATGCCCGGAACCCTCCCCGCACCCGAGAACGAGGCACCATGCACCAGCTCGCCCCCGAGTCGCCCGCCGACGCCGTCGCCCGGCTCCGCGCCACCTTCCGCACGGGCCGCACCAAGCCCATGAGCTGGCGCGTCACCCAGCTGCGCGGCCTGCGCGCCCTGCTCACAGAGCATCCCGCGGACCTCGTCGAAGCGCTCCACGAGGACCTGGGCAAGAGCTCCTACGAGGCCTTCCGCACCGAGATCGACTTCACCATCCGCGAGATCGACCACACCCTCGACCACCTCGACACCTGGCTGCGCCCCGAGCCGGCACCGGTACCGCCGCACCTCGCGGGGGCCACGGCGTGGACGCAGTACGACCCGCTGGGAGTCGTCCTGGTCATCGCCCCCTGGAACTACCCGGCCCAACTGCTGCTGACCCCCATGGTGGGCGCGCTGGCCGCGGGCAACGCGGTCGTCGCCAAGCCCAGCGAGCTGGCCCCGGCCACCTCCGCCGCCCTCGCCCGGCTGCTGCCGCGTTACGTCGACCCGGACGCGGTCGCCGTCGTCGAGGGCGGGGTCCCCGAGACCACGGCACTGCTGGCCGAGCGCTTCGACCACATCTTCTACACCGGCAACGGCACCGTCGGCCGCGTCGTCATGACCGCCGCCGCCCGGCACCTCACCCCGGTCACCCTCGAACTCGGCGGCAAGTCCCCCGTGTTCGTCGACCGCGACACCGACCTGGAGGCCGTCGCGGCCCGCCTCGCCTCCGGCAAGTTCCTCAACGCCGGCCAGACCTGCGTCGCACCCGACTACGTCCTCACCGACCCGGACACCGCCCGCGCGCTCGAACCCGCCCTGACCCGGGCCGTCGAGGCGCTGTACGGCACCGACCCGGCCACGTCGGAGCGGTACGGGCGCATAGTCAACGAGCGCCACTTCGACCGCCTGACCGCCCTCCTCGGCTCCGGCCGCGTGGTGACCGGCGGCGACGCCGACCGCGCCACGAAGTACCTGGCGCCGACGGTCCTGGCCGACGTCGACCCCGGCTCGCCGGTCATGAGCGAGGAGATCTTCGGGCCCGTCCTCCCCGTCGTCACGGTCCCCGGCCTGGACGAGGCCATCGCCTTCATCAACGACCGCGACAAGCCGCTGGCGCTGTACGCCTTCACCGAATCCGACGAGACGCGGCGGCGCCTGGCGTCCGAGACCTCCTCCGGCGGCCTCGGGTTCGGCCTGCCCGTCGCCCACCTCACGGTCTCCGACCTGCCGTTCGGCGGCGTCGGCGGGAGCGGCATGGGCAACTACCACGGCCGCTACTCGATCGAGACGTTCAGCCACCGGAAAGCGGTGCTGGAGAAGCCGCTGGGCTGAGGAATCCGCTGCCCGAAGGGCAGGCTTGGGGGCGGAGCCCGGGCCCTGACCCCGGGCCCGGGGGAGGTCGTCATGAGGGTGATCGGCCTGATGTCGGGCACGTCGTACGACGCCGTCGACGCGGCGGCCGCCGACCTGCGCGTCGAGGCCGGCACCCTGAGCCTGACCCCGCTCGGCCTGATCAGCCAGGCCTACGACACCCGGCTCCGCGACGAACTCGCCGCCGCGCTGCCCCCGGCGGCCACGACGCTGGAGACCGTGTGCCGCCTGGACACCCGGATCGGCCAGGCGTTCGCCGAGCTCGCCGCGCGGGCCGACCGCGAGCTGTGCGACGGCCGGGCGGACCTCGTCGCCTCCCACGGGCAGACCGTCTTTCACTGGGCGGACGGCGGGCGTGTCCACGGCTCGCTCCAGATCGGGCAGCCCGCCTGGATCGCCGAGCGCACCGGACGCCCCGTCGTCTCGGACTTCCGCCCCCGGGACATCGCGGCCGGCGGGCAGGGCGCCCCGCTGGTCGCCGCCATGGACGTCATGTGGCTGCGCGACAGGCCGGGACACCCCGTCGCCCTCAACCTCGGCGGCATCGCCAACATCACCGTCCCCGGCGACGACGGCCGCGAGCCCCTCGCGTACGACACCGGGCCCGCCAACGCCCTCGTCGACGCGGCCGTACGGCACCTCACCGGCGGCCGCCTGGACATCGACGCGGAAGGCGCCATGGCCGCCCGGGGCACCGTCCACCGGCCGCTCCTCGACCGGCTGCTCGCCGAGCCGTACTACGCCCGCCCCGCACCCAAGACCACCGGCAAGGAGCTCTTCCACGAGGGCCACCTCCTGGCCGCCCTCGACGGGCTCGCCCTCCCCGCCGACGACGTCGTGGCCACCGTCACCGCGCTCACCGCGCACACCGTGGCCGACGCCGTCCGCTCCCACGCCGGCACCGAAGTCATCGCCTCCGGCGGCGGCACCCGCAACCCGACACTGATGCGGATGCTCGCCGCCGCACTGCCCGGCATCCCCGTACGCACCTCCGACGCCCTGGGCCTGCCGGCGGCGGCCAAGGAGGCGTACGCCTTCGCCGTCCTCGGCTTCCTGACCTTGCACAGCCTGGCCGGCACGGTGCCCGCCTGCACGGGCGCCCGGCACGCCGCCGTCCTCGGCTCGCTCACCCCCGGGGCCGGACCCCTGCGGCTGCCCACTCCGGTGCCGGGCGGGGCGCCCACCCGGCTGCGGGTCGGGCAAGACCGGCCGTTCGGCCGGTGACCGGCCCGCCGGGACCGTTCTTCCGGCCGAGGCGGTGACGGCCGGACGGCCGAGGCGGCGGGGGAGCGGCCGGTGGTTGGCTGGGGTGGTTGTCCGGCGGGCCGACGGCGCCCCTGCCTGTCTCGCGGATCCCGCGACATGGAGTGGAGGCAGCGGTGCTGCACGTGTTCTACCTGGTCGGCATCGCCGCCTTCGCGGCCAGCGGCGTCCTGGCCGCCCACGAGGCCCGGCTGGACCCCTTCGGCGGGCTCGTCCTGGCCTTCGCCGCGTCCATCTCCGGCGGCACCCTGCGCGATCTGATCCTCGGCCGGCACCCGCTGTACTGGACCCATGACTGGGTCCTGCTGGCCGTCATCGCGTCCGTCGCGGTGATCACCATGCTCTTCCTCCGCCGCCGCGAGCTGCCGCGCCGCGCCCTGATGACCGTGGACGCGGTGGGCCTGGCCGTCGTCACGGTGATCGGCGCGCGGGCCGCCGTCGACGCGGGTGTCACCCCGCTCGCCGTCGTCATGCTGGCCGTCCTGACCGGGGTGACCGGAGAGGTCGTCCGCGATCTGTTGTGCGGCCAGTTCCCGCCCGTCCTGCTGCGCGAGGAGATCTACGCGACCGCGGCGGTCGCCGGCGCCTGCTGCTACCTGCTCCTCCACCGGGCCGGAGCGGGAGCGGCCGCCACCGTCGTGGTGCCCGCCGCGCTGGTCTTCACCGTGCGCATGGCCGCCCTGCACTTCGGCCTCCATCTGCCCCGGCTCGCCCGCCCCCGCTGACCTGGGCGAGAGCGGGAAAACCAGGAGCGCCTGCCCGGTCAGCCGGGTGGCGAGTCCTCGGGCCGGACGACGCACAGCCCCCAGATGACGAAGGCGCAAATGGCGATCACCACGACCGACCAGAGCGGGTAATAGGGAATGGACAGGAAATTGGCGAGGATCAGCAGCGCCGCGACGGCGATGCCGAGGATCCTGGCCCAGAGCGACACCTTGAACAGGCCGACGCCCACCATGATGGCGAGAATTCCCAGGAACAGATGGATCCAGCCCCAGCTCGTCAGATTGAACTTGAAGACGTAATGGGGAGTGGAGACGAAGACACCGTCATGGACGATTCCCATGATGCCCCGGAAGAGATCCAGGAATCCCACGATCAGCATCATTACGGCGGCGAAGACGGTCAGCCCTTCGGCCGCTGCTTTGGAGCTGTCGCTACGGGGACCGAGGGTGGATGACATACGCCCACCTCCTTCCTGTCCATCGTCATCCGGGCACGGAAGTGTCGCTACGCGGGGCGGGAATCGCCGTTCACGTGCTGTGCGGGGACGGATGCGGTGGGTGGGTGAACGGGGCGCCGGATGTGAGGCGTCCCATGAGAGGTGGGTCACTTACGAAGGGGGGTAGTGGGGTGGCACCCTGCCGGTGGGGGCATTTCGGGCATTTTGGTTGTGG
>NZ_JBEZUS010000028.1:0-28184 GCF_040636475.1 Streptomyces sp. NPDC037389 | reverse complement strand
ACTTCGCAACCGCATCGCCCCGCCGCCCGCCGACCTGCCGGTCATCACGTCCCGTACGGACCCGGCGAAGGTGGTGTGGACCTTCTCCGGCTACGTCCCAGTGGTCGGTGACCCCGGCGAGGGGGCGGAGGGGCAGATCGACGATGCCGTGGCCGTGGTCGTCCTCTATGAGCAGCACCCCGGGATGACGGGCGAGCACGGCCCGCAGCTCCCGGGCGCGCGCCTCGCCGATCACGGCGCCCGTCGGGTTCTGCGCGCGGTCGGTGACGACCATGGCCCGGACTCCCCGGCGCAGCGCCCGGTCGGCCTCCTCCGGCAGCGGTCCGTCGTCGTCGACCGCGACGGGCACGGCGCGCAGGCCGAGTGCGGGGATGAGGTCGAGCAGGCTCCCCCAGCCCGGGTCCTCGACGGCGACGGTGTCGCCCGGCCGCAGATGCGCGCTCAGCACCCGCTCGATGGCGTCGAGCGAGCCCGAGGTGACGGCCACCGGGCCCTCCGGGACGCCCTCGGCCGTGAAGGCGGCGCGGGCCATGCGCTCCAGGTCGGTGTCGACGGCCGGGTCGCCGTAGAGCACGGGTCTGCGGCGGGAGCGCTCCGCGGCCGCGGCGAGGGCCTCGCCGAGCGGGGGCAGCAGCGCCGGGTCGGGATTGCCGCCCGCGACATCGCGCACGCCTTCCGACGCCTCCACCCGGATGAGCTCGCGATGGGTGCTGGCCGGGCGCTCGCGCACCCGGCTGCCGCGCCGGCCCGCCGTCTCGATCACTCCGCGGTCGCGCAGCGTGCGGTAGGCGGCGGCGACGGTATTGGGATTGACCCCCAGCTCAACCGCCAACTCCCGCATGGGCGGCAGGAGTTCGCCGGGGGCGAGCTTTCCCGCCCCCACCGCGCGTTCCACGCTCGCGGAGATGTCCACTGCGCGACGGCCTTCGATCCGATACTCTCCTAGCACAAAGTTAACTATGCACTAGTGCAATGGAGAACGCAATGCCTTCTTCCACGGCCGCCGCGCCGGCCTCCGGGGCCGGGCAGTACGACGGGCAGTACGAGCGGACCGAGCGCACGACCCCCACCCGCTACCGCGACCGCGCGTCCTACGACCGCGACCTGGTGCACGAGATACTCGACGCGGGCTACGTCTGCCATCTCGGCTTCGTCCGCGACGGCGCACCCGTCGTCCTGCCCACCCTCTACGGGCGCGTGGGCGACCGCCTCTACGTGCACGGCTCCACCGGCTCCCGGCCCCTGCGCTCGGCGGACGAGGCGCGGGAGCCGGGCATGCCCGTCTGTGTGACAGTCACGCATGTCGACGGGCTCGTCCTGGCCCGTTCCGCCTTCCACCACTCGCTCAACTACCGCTCGGTCGTGGTGCACGGCACGGCCCGGCGGGTCACCGACCCGGCCGAGCTCACCGAGGCCCTCGACGCCCTGGTGAACCAGGTCGTGCCGGGGCGGGCGGCGGACTCCCGGCCCGCGTCGGCCAAGGAGCTCGCCGCCACGGCCGTGCTGCGCGTCGACCTCACCGAGGTCTCGGCGAAGGTCCGCCACGCGGGCCCGGCCGACGACGAGGAGGACGTGGCCCTCCCCCACTGGAGCGGGGTCGTCCCCGTGACGACGGCCTACGGCGCCCCCGTCCCGGCGGACGACCTCGCCCCCGGTATCCCCGTGCCCGACTACCTCACCGGCCGCTGACCGGTCGCGACCGCGCGGCCTCCGGGCGCCGCCGCGAACGTGCCGCCCCCGTGCGCCGCCCGTCCCCGCCGGCCTCGGCGAGGGCGAGGGCCGCGACCGCGCCCAGCAGCACACAGGTGCCCAGCGCGGTCGCGGCGGTCAGTCGCTCACCGAGCAGGGTCACGGCGATCGCCGCCGCCGTGACCGGCTCCAGCAGGGTGATCACCGAGACCGTCGTGGCCCGCACGGCCACCAGGCCCGCGAAGAACAGCCCGTACGCCAGCGCCGTCGGCACCGTCACCAGGTACCCCAGCAGCCACAGCGTGCGCCCCAGTTCCTGAGTCCGGGGCCACAGCCCCTCGGCTGCGGCGAGAGGCAGGAGACAGACCGCGCCCACGGCGAAGGAGGTGAGCGTCGTCGTGAACGGGTCCGTGGCCCGGCCCTCGCTGCCGAGGCGCCGGGTGTAAAGGGTGAGCAGCGCGTAGGCCGCGGCCGACACCAGCCCCCAGGCCACCCCGGCCGACCGCACGGTGCCCGCGCCGTCGCGGCCGAGCACCAGTATCACCAGTCCGGTCAGCGCCCCGGCGACCGCGATCCGGCCTCCCGCGCCGAGCCGCTCGCCCATGAAGAGCCTGCCGGCCAGGGCCACCAGCACCGGCGCGGCTCCCTGGGTGACGACCGTGCCGACCGCCAGTCCTGTCCCGGCGACCGCCGCGAAGTAGGCGGCCTGGAAGACGGCGAGACCGCCGCCGGTGATCAGGAGACGGGTCGCCCGGCGCCGCTTGGTCTCGGGCGCGCGCACCGGACGGACGGGCCGGGGCCGAAGGGCCCGCACGGCCAGCAGCAGGACGAGGCCGCCGACCGTGCGCCAGAAGGTGAGGGCGACGGGGCCCAGGCCGCTGCCGGCGGAGGCGAGCGCGGCGGTGGCGCCCGCCGTGCCCCAGGCGACGCCCGCGACGACGACGCAGGCCAGCCCCTGGTTGACGGAGAGTCCGGGGCCGGTGTGCGAGGACACGCCGTCGGACGGCCCGCCCGGAACGGGGCAGGCCGGAAGAGAGGAGTTGCGCATGACTGTTCTGTTCTCCCGCGGAAGACTTCGGTGATCGCGTACTCCGTATGCGGGCAGCGGCGATCGGCCCGTGGCCTGTCAGGGCCCGGGTCCTCCGGGAAACGGCCGCCCGCGCTAGGCGGCGGGAGGCGGAAGAACAGCGGTCGTCGGCATGATCGGCACCCTAGGCGGGCGGGCGGCCACAGGGCAACCCCCTTGGGCGGGGGCCTCGCCGGAGCCCTTCGCGGGAGCCCTTGGCCGGGCCCATCGCGGAAAGGATTCAGCCGCACTCGCAGTGGGCGGCCCCGTCCAGTCGCTCGCCCAGCGCCACCGGGTCCACGCCGGCCCGGCGCAGCACCTCGACCGCCCGGCAGCGGGAATCGCGCACCAGGGCGGCGAGCAGATCGGTCCCCGCCACGCGCGCGGCGCCCCGGGCGCCGGCCCGGGTACAGGCCTCCCGCATGGCGCCGGCGGCCGCGGGCGACCAGCCCGGCACGGGGCTCCCGGCGAGCGAGGGGAGGGCGCCGGAGTCCTCCACCGTGCCGCTCCAGCGCAGGCCGTAGCCGATGGTGCGCTGCACCAGATAGCCCAGCAGGCGGGCGACCTGGGCCGGGCCGCCCTCGAAGGCCTGGCGGGCGGCGGGGTCGGCCTCCAGCAGGGTGTGCAGGAGGTGGGCGGTGTCGACCTGCAGGTCGCCGTCGCGCGCGGCCCTCCTGCGGGCACCCAGGACCGCCGTGGCCAGTTCCGCGCTGAGCGGATCCTCGCCCGGGGCCCCGGCCCGTCCGGTGTCAGGTGTACGGCTTCGCACCCTTCCCACCCCATCAGTCCCGAGTGATGGGAACATCCCCGGAAGGTTGCATTCGCGCATCCGACGCGAGTTGGGTACGGCCTGCCGGGGCGTCATCCTTCAGGAGGAGGGTGGCCTGATCCGTCTCAGGGGCGCACAGGCTTCCGCCAGGAGCGCGCGCCCTCTCCCGGGCTCCCGGTGATCTCCAGCGCGGCCGTCCGCGCCCCGGCGCCGAAGACGTACGGCCCGGGCTCGACGCGCGGCGGACCGGCCCCGTCGATGTCGCCGGGGGTGACCGCGAGCACCTTCGACGGCACGGTCAGCCGCACGGATCGCGTCTCCCCTGCCTTCAGGCGCGCCTTGGTGAAGGCCACGAGCCTGCGCGGCGGCGACAGTACGTCGCCGACCGGCCGTGAAACGTAGACGGGGATGATCATTTCGCCGTCGCGGGGCCCGGTGTCGCGCACCCGCACCGTCATCCCGACGTCCGCGCCGGCCGGGACGGAGGGTGCGTCGAGCGCGAGCGACTCGACGCGGTAACCGGTGTACGACAGGCCGTCCCCGAAGTCGTACGCCACGTCGTGCCGGGACTCGGCGCCCGCGTCGGTGCCCGGCAACTGCTGGTAGTAGAGGGGCTCGTTGCCGGCCCGCCGGGGCCATGAGACGGGCAACCGGCCGCTCGGGCCGACCGTCCCGAACAGGACATCGGCGACCGCGCGCCCGCCCTCCCCTCCCGGCAGCCAGGACATCAGCAGCCCTTCCGTGCCGTCCGCGTCGCCCAGCACCAGCGGGCGCCCGGCGAGGACGACCACCACGACCGGGCGGCCGGTCTCCTTCAACGACCGCACCAGCGCCCGCTGGTCCGCGGGGAGTTCGGGCCGGGGGCTGTCGGCCCCGCCCTCGGCACCCGGCCGCTCCCCCACCACCACGACCGTCGCATCGGCGTCACGGGCCTGTGTCACGGCGTCGGCCGGGGCCGGGGCGTGGACGACGCGGGTGCCCTTGGGGGCCGCCTGCCGGATGCCCTCGAGCACGGTCGTGCCCGGGATCCGCACCCCGTCGGGAAGCCCCTGCCAGCCGACGGTCCAGCCGCCGGACTGGGCGGCGAGATCGTCCGCGTGGGCGCCGGTGACGACGATCTTCCGCACGGCCGGCCCGAACGGCAGGACACCCTTGTCGTTGCGCAGCAGCACCTGCGAGGCGGTCGCGGCGCGCCGGGCGAGCTCCCGCCCCGCGCCCAGGACTTCCGTGTTTGCGCGCTCGGCGTCGACATACGGTCGCTCGAAGAGCCCCAGGGTGAATTTGAGCCGCAGGACGCGCCCGGCGGCCTCGTCGATCCGGCGGCCGGGCACCAGCCCGGCCCGTACGGCCGTGCGCAGCGCGTCGGCGAACTCCCCCGCCTCGTAGGGTTCCATGGCCATGTCGACGCCCGCGTCGACGGCGAGGGCGGCGGCGTGCGGGTAATCGGCGGCCGCCTTGTACGTCGTCCACAGGGCCCGGATGTCCTGCCAGTCGCTGACCGTGACGCCGGTGAAGCCCCACCGTTCCCGCAGGACCGTGGTGAGCAGATGGCGGGAGGCCGTGACGGGGATGCCGTTGAGCGCGCCGGAGTTGACCATGACGGTCTTCGCCCCGGCCTCGACGGCCGCCCGGTAGGGGGTGAGGAGGGTGTCCTGGAGATAGCGGAGGGAGACGTCGGCGGGCACACGGTCGTGGCCGTTGGACGGCTCGGAGTAGCCGGCGAAATGCTTGACGGTCGCGGCGACGTTCTTGGCACCGCCGGTGTTCTTGGCTGCGTTCTCGGCTGCGTTCTCGGTGCCGCGTACGGCTGCGGCGGCCAGGGCGCCGGCGAGCAGCGGGTCCTCTCCGAAGGTCTCGTAGTAGCGGCCCCAGCGCCGGTCGCGGGCGAGGTCGGCGACGGGGGCGAACGTCCAGTCGACGCCGGTGGCTGCGACGGCCCGGGCGGCCGCCTCGGCGCAGGCCCGGACGAGCTCCGGGTCCCAGGTCGCGGCGAGGCCGATCTGGTGCGGGAAAATCGTGGCGCCGAGGACGTTGTTGTGACCGTGGACGGCGTCGACGCCATAGAGGACGGGAACGCCCAGCCGACTGTGCTCGACCGCGTACTTCTGCACCGCGTCGACCATGCGGGCCCAGTCGCGCGGCGTGTTCACGGGCGGGCCGCTGCCACCGCCGGAGAGCACCGAGCCCACCGCGCGGTCGCGGAGAACGGCCGCCAGGCAGCGCTCGTTCAGCTCGCCGCCGCCCTTCTCCCCGCAGTCGCCCTGGAGCTTGACCACGGCGATCTGGGTCATCTGCCCGATCTTCTCGTCGAGCGTCATCCGGCGCAGCAGGTCGGCCACCCGCTCGTCCACGGGGGCGTGGGCGTCGCGGTAGCGCGGCCCGCCGGCCGCCACCCCGGCCCCGGCCGGGGCACCGGAGAGGGCCGCCACCAGGCCCACGGCGACGGCCGCGAAAGCGAGAACGGGGACGGGGTGCCGGCGGCGCGGGAGCGGGGGCATGGCCGGAGTCTCCCACGCACTGACACCCCGTCAAGAAAGCGCGGCGGGGCGGCCCGGAGGATCCCCCGGGCCGCCCCGCCCTCGGGCTCGGCTCTTGACCTCAGCCCTCGTCGGCCAGGATGAGGTAGAGCTTCTTGCGGGCGTCGCTGACGACCGCGAGCGCCTTTTCCTTCTGCTCGGCGCTGCCGGTCTTCCAGACCTGACCGAAGGCCTCCATCAGCCCGGAGCCGGCCTGGCGCATCTCCTGCATCGCCGCCCAGTCGATACCGCGCCCCGCGTCCTCCCAGGGGGTGCCCGGGCCGGACTCGGCCTCGGCGCGGCCGTCCTCGGTGAGCGTGAACAGCTTCTTGCCGCCCTCGCTCGCGCTGCTGATCAGGCCCTCGTCCTCCAGCATCTGGAGGGTGGGGTAGACCGAGCCGGGGCTCGGCTTCCAGGCGCCGCCACTGCGCTCGGCGATCTCCTGGATCATCTCGTAGCCGTGCATCGGGCGGTCCTTGAGCAGCGCCAGGATCGAGGCGCGCACATCGCCGCGCCGCGCCCTGCCGCCGCCCGGGCCGCCCCGCCCGCGCCCGCCGAAGGGCGGGCCGCCGAACGGAGGCCCGAAGGGCCCGAAGGCCCGGCGCCCACCGAAGCCGCCCGGCCCGGACTCGCCGGGCCCGGCCCCCCGGCCGCGACCGGAGCCGGGGCCGTAGCCGTGGTGCTCATGACCGTGTCCTTGGAAGCGCATGATGTCGCCCCTTTCTTCATCGATCGTTCGCGATGCTTCAACGATATATCGGAACCGATCGGATGGCAATGCCCGCCCGGGCGCAGCGCCCCTGTCCTGTGCCACTGATCTTTGACCGCGTGCCATCGATACCTTGAGGGACGCGAGTTCGTGTCATCGAAGGTTGATCACGCTGGTCAGAACCCTCTGAGCGGGGGGTTGCGCGTATGCGTCCGCCAGGCGCCGTCGCCCCCGATCAGTCCTCGCCCCCGTCCGCGTCCTCATCGCCGATGAACACGTTCTGACCTTCGCCCTGCGCGAGCGGACCCCGCTCGATCTCGCGCACGAGCTGGGCCAGCAGGTCGGCCGCGTCGCCACTCAACTGACCAGCAAGTCCTGAGGTTGCCGGAAACACGAAACGGCTCCTCCCCCAGATCGGGGGGAGGAGCTTCTTTGCGTTCAGGATCAGACGCTACAAGTGCCGTTGCCGGGACCGCTGTTCCAGCCGTTGGAGAAGTCGTGAGTGCTGCCGACGAGAATCCGCGGGCCGCACGTCTTCAGCCAATAGGGAATCGCCACGGTGAGGTTGATCGCTGCGGTGAAGGACCGCCCAGGGGTGTACGGGGTTCCGGGGCCCTGGTACAGGTTGTTCGACTTCCAGGAGACGGGGCTCGGCGCCGAGTAGGAGACCCTGCCTTCGGCGCTGTTGTGCGCCGGGTCGTTCCAGTTCAGATACACAGAGCCCGAGACGTTGTTCTGCCAATCGTTGATCCAGTCGACCTCGGCGTAAGCACTTGCACAGTTGGCGTACCAGCCGATGTACAGGTTTCCGATTGTCTGCGAGTCGGTCCAGTTGTTGGAGATCTTGATCGGAGTAGCCGGTCCGAGCTGCACAGGGTTGCTGCAGGTGGCAGCATGTGCGGAGCTCGTAGGAACGGTTACGAGTGCGACACTTACGGCTGCGACGCCAAGAGCGGCTACAGCTGAGCGAACCCGATTGCGCACGGACATGCAGACCCCTCCGGAGCTAGTGACATGAACCTGACTACCTGAATGCCCATCCTGGCAGACGCCCACCGTTGGGAGAAAGTGCTGCCTCTCCAAATCGAGGGAGTGGACGGCGCTGCAGAATCAGGGGGTCTGCTCGGCCTCCAGCTTGGTCAGCCCGGCCTGAAACGCGGCCGCGCGGTCGTACGGCGAGGTCTCGTGCAGGGCCAGACTGGTCTTCGCGTCCTCATCGCCCGGAGAGAACCCCGGCACGAGCGGCCGGCGGTCCCCCTGGCCGGGCTCGGTCGGGTCCCGCAACCGGCGCCGCTTCCAGTGCGACCAGCGCCTTGTAGATCACGTCCGGGCCCACTGGGTTCACGCTGTGGATACTTACTCCACCAACTATTGCTGGTGCCGAGTCCCGGCAGCGCTCCCGTACGGCTCTGTCACTTTCGTGGCGCCGAGAGCAAGAGTCCGCCCGGCTGGCCGAGGGCGGTGGCGCGTTCGCGGGCAAGGCATCTGACCAGCGCGATCAGCCTTCGATGACACGAACTCGCGTCCGTCAGGGTTCGATGGCACGCGGTCAAAGATCGGTGGCACAGGACAGTCCCGCATGCCCGCCACGGCTGCGGGTACGACCACTCCCGTACGGGAGAGTCCCGGAAGCGGCCGAGGACCGAAGGGTGCCGGAAGTGATTCGAAAGTTGCAGGCGGTCGCGCTGGACTGCGCCGATCCGGTACGGCTCGCGGAGTTCTACGCGGATCTGCTCGGCGGCCGGGTGGTCGCGGATCCGGAGGATCCCGACTGGGTCGAGGTGCACGGGTTCGAGGGGACGCCGCTGGCCTGCCAGCGGGTGGACGGCCACCGGCCGCCCGAATGGCCCGGCCGGCAACACCCGCAGCAGCTCCACCTGGACTTCGACGTGGACGACCTCGACGGGGAGGAGAAGCGGGCGCTCGCCCTCGGCGCGACCGTGCTGGAGCGAACGGACCAGCTCCGCCCCGAGGCCAACTGGCGGGTCTACGCGGACCCGGCCGGCCATCCGTTCTGCCTCTGCCTCCACTGAGCCCACCGGGACCACCGGGCCCACCGCGGGCACCAAGGCGGCGATCACTGACCACCGGGCCGCCCGCATCGCCGCCACCGGCCGACGCAGTGCGTCTTCGGCACGCCGGGACGCCCGGCGGACGCGCCGCACCCACCCGGCACGGTCCCGGTCCCGGTCCACCTTCCGGGGATTGGCCGTGTCCACGGCCCCGCCGGGCCTCTACGTTCACGACCATGCGGATTCGAATCGTCGACGCCTTCACCGACCGCCCCTTCTCCGGCAACCCGGCGGGAGTGGTACTCCTGGACTCCGATGGCTTCCCCGAGGACGCCTGGCTCCGGGGCGTGGCCACCGAGGTCAACCACCCCGAGACCGCCTTCGCCCACCCCCTGCCGCCCGGCTCGGACGCCGACTGGGCGCTGCGCTGGTTCACCCCCGCCACCGAGGTCGACATGTGCGGCCACGCCACACTCGCCACTGCGCACGTCCTGCACACCACGGGCACCGCCACCGGAACCGTGCGCTTCACCGCCCGCTGCGGCATCCTCGTCACCACCGCCCACGAGGACGGCACGATCACCCTGGACTTCCCGACCGCGCCCCTCACACCCACAGCCGTCCCCGACGGCGTGGACCGGGCCCTGGGCGCCACACCCCGCTCGGCCCACGACACCGGACCGCACATCGGCGATCTGCTGCTGGAGCTGTCCGACGAGGCGACCGTACGAGGCCTCGCACCGGACATCGCGGCGCTGGGCCGTCACTCCCGCCGGGGCATCATCGCCACCGCGCCGGCCGAGGACCCGGCGCGCGGCTACGACTACGTCTCGCGCTGCTTCTTCCCCAACGTCGGCGTCGACGAGGACTCCGTCACCGGCAGCGCGCACACCGCGCTCGCCCCGTTCTGGTCCGCCCGGCTGGGCCGTGACGAGCTCACCGGGTTCCAGGCGTCCGCCCGCGGCGGCCTCGTGCGCACCGCGCCGCACGGCGACCGGACCCTGCTGACCGGCTCCGCCGTGACGGTCATCGACGGCGAACTGCTCGTATAGGCCCTCCGAGTCCTCCAAGCCATCCGAGCCCTCGTAAGTCCTGGACGGATGGGGGCGGGTCAGGCCCTGGGCAGCCAGCCCCGGGTCAGGCCCCGGGCAGCCGACCCTGCGGGTCAAGCCGTGGGCAGCCAGCCCACCTTGCCCGCGAGCAGCGCGTAGCCGACGAACGCCACGATGTCGATCAGCGCGTGCGCGGCGACCAGCGGCCCGACGCGCCCCCACCGCCGGTAGAGCAGGACGAAGACCACGCCCATCACCGCGTTGCCGACCAGGCCGCCGATGCCCTGGTAGAGGTGGTACGAGCCGCGCAGCGCCGCGCTCGCCACGAGGGCGGCGGCCGGGGTCCACCCCAACTGCCCCAGCCTGCGCAGCAGATAGCCGACGACCACGACCTCCTCCAGCACCGCGTTCTGCGCGGCGGAGGCGATCAGCACCGGGATCCGCCACCAGACGTGGGGCAGGTTCTCCGGTACGACGGTCAGGTTGAAGCCCGCCGCCCGTACGGCGAGGTAGAACAGCAGCCCGCTGCCGCCGATGGCGGCCGCGACCGCCGCGCCGCGGGCCAGGTCGGTGCCGGGCCGTGTCCGGTCGAAGCCGATGCTCCGCAGCCCCGCGCCCTCGCGGGTGAGCAGGTGCGCCACCAGGAGGACGGGCACGAGCGCGGTCGCGATGCCGAAGAGCTGCCAGGCGAGGTCGAGCCAGGGGCGGCCGGGCGCGTGCGAGGCGTTGAGGGTGGCCGCCTTGTCCTTGAGCCCGCCCGGCCGGGTGGCCGCGCCGACAAAGCTGATCAGCGACGAGACCGCGCTGGCCCCCAGGGAGAGCGCCAGGACGATCAGCGTCTCCGAGCGCAGCGTGCGCCGGGCGGGCCCGTCGCCGGGCACCGGCCCGGAGGGTACCTCCGGCCGGATGCCCGCGCCGCCGTCCCGAGCGTTCTGCCGCACCGTCGCCTCCCAGCTGCCCGTCCTCACGACGGTCACAGCTTGCCCGACGCTCCCGGGCCCCCGCGCACAGGGGGGCCGCGACGCCCCGGAGGGGTCACAGGGCGGGCGCGTCCGTGGGCCAGGTGTGGACGGGGTCGCCGGTGTGCATCAGCTCGCGGTAGCGGCGGGTCGTGACGGCGAGGGCGCGCTCCCGGTCCAGGCCGTGCTCCAGCGCGCGGTGGTAGGTGGCGGTCTGCCAGGAGGCCCCGTTGACCCGGCGCAGGCAGCGCTCCTCGACGACGCCGAGGTAGAAGTCGCGGTCGGCGGGCTCCACTCCCCACGCGTCCAGCCCGGCCGAGGCCATCGGCAGCAGCTCCTCCAGGACGAGCCGGACGGCCGGGACCCGCGCGAGGACGCCGGTCCGGCCCGCCCGGGGCCAGCGCAGGACGGCGTCGATGCCGTCGCGACAGGCGGTGTCGAAGTTGTCGGCGGCGACGCCGAACGGCATCCGGGACCACACCGGCCGGGGCTCCTCGGCGAGGGTGCGGATCAGCCCGTAGTAGAACGCCGCGTTGGCGATGACGTCGGGGACGGTGGGCCCGGCCGGCAGGACGCGGTTCTCCACCCGGAGGTGGGGGACGCCGTCGGCGATGCCGTAGACGGGCCGGTTCCAGCGGTAGACCGTGCCGTTGTGAAGGGTCAGCTCGGCGAGCGCCGGGACGCCGCCCTCGTCCAGGACGCGCAGCGGGTCCTCGTCCCCGGAGATGGGCAGCAGCGGGGGGAAGAAGCGGAGGTTCTCCTCGAAGAGCTCGTACGCCGAGGAGATCCAGCGCTCCCCGAACCAGGTGCGCGGCCGGACCCCCTGGGCGCGCAGCTCGGGCGGGCGGGTGTCGGTGGACTGTACGAACAGCGGTGGCCGGGACTCGCGCCACAGCTCCCGGCCGAAGAGGAAGGGCGAGTTGGCGCCGACGGCGATCTGTACGGCCGCGACGGCCTGGGCGGCGTTCCACACGGCGGCGAACCGGCCCGGGGTGACCTGGAGATGGAGCTGGACCGAGGTGCAGGCGGCCTCCGGGGCGATGGAACGCGCGGTGCAGGTCAGCCGCTCCACACCCGCGATGTCGATGGTGAACTCCTCGCCCCGGGCGGCCACGACCTGGTCGTTGAGCAGGAAGTACCGGTCGGCGGCGGAGAGGTTCGCATGGACCAGGTCCCGGTCGGTGAGCGTGGGCAGTATCCCGATCATGACGATCCCGGAACCCACTTCCATGGCCCTGCGGTCCGCGTAGGACAGACCCGTGCGCAGTTCCTCGGCGAGCTGGTCGAGAACCCTTCCGGAGAGCCGGTGCGGGACGATGTTCACTTCCAGGTTGAAACGCCCGAGTTCGGTCTGGAAATCCCGGCTGGCGATACGCTTCAGCACCTCGGCATTCACCATGCTCGGCATACCGTCGGGGCCCGCTAGATTCAGCTCGATCTCCAGCCCCATCAGATTGCGGGGACGGTCGAACCGCTTCTCCTCCAGCAGCCTCGCCAGCCCGTCCAGACACCGCCGGAGCTTCTCCCGGTGGCGCTGCCGGTCGGCGAGGTCGAACCCCAGGGCCGCGACCTTCTCCCCCATGCGAAGCCTCCCTCCCGGACGGGCCGCCCGCCGCACCGGCCTTCTTGTCACGGTCGATGATGCCCAGGCGGGACGATCCATAACGCCCCGCGGCGCACGGGGAAACGATAGGCTCTCACCGGTGTACTCCGGCACATTCCGTCGGCATGACACAAGCCGCCGGGTGGGGCGCAATGCGCTGGTGATAAACACCGATCGGATCCGGCCCACCGTATACGGTGACGAAGCCGAGGTCATGGGCGCGCGGCCTTCACAAAAACACCGAAATCCCCCTGGAATCAGGACCTGAATTGTCCTTGCCTGAAATACCTGCGACAGCTAGCCGAAACATCATGTGAACATGTGTCGTATAAACTCCGGAATGAGGCAGAGAGTAGGCGCCCCGGAGTCGGTCCCGGCCCCCCTCTGACCCCGCACGCCGACAGCGTCGTCCGCACCCGCCCCGCACCCCCGTGTCTTTCCTTAAGCGAGAGGCGACCCACCATGCCGCTGCATGTCCCCCCTGCCCCCGCGCCTGCCCTCCGCACGGTTCTCACGGCCCTCGGTTCCCCCACCGCCGTCCGTGAGGCCCGCACCCCGTCGCTGCGGTCCGCCCGGACCCCGCTCAGCCCCGAACTCCCGCTGCCCGTCCACCTCCTGGAGCGGGCGGGGACGCTCGGCGGGGCGCCGCGCACCCGGCTGACCGGCTGGCGGTTCCAGATCAAGGAGGGGGAACGGGCCGTGGCGGCCGGCGAGGCCGTGGTCACGGCCGACGGCTGGGCGTTCTCCCACTTCTGCGAGGGCCCGTACGTGGCCTCCACCGAGCTGGCCCTGCGCCAGGCCGAGGCCCTGACCACCCCGTACCAGCCACGGCTGCTGTCGGTGCCCGAGCTCTACATGCTCACCCTCTGGCTGCACGCGGACATCACGGCCGACGCCGCCTCCGAGCTGTTCGCCCCGGGCGACCTGCTCGTCCCCCTCGCCCCGGCACCGCCCGGCATCGCGGCCCACCGCCCGCACCGGGCCGCCGATCTGCTGCCCGCGCTGACGCCCCGGCTGGCGCCCCCGCACCGGCTGCGGGCGACCGCCTGACCGGACGCCCGGGCCGGCCCGCCGGCTCCGGAGCCACCGCGCCCCGCGACTCCCCGCACCAGGAGAGTCGCGGGGCGCACCGCTGCCCCCACCACTCACCCTTTCGGGCTAGTCCGATGCGACCATCCCGAACCCCCCGAAGGGACCGTCGAGTTGGGAGCAACCGCCCGCCCGGGTGACGCGTCATCACCCTGTGAGGAGCGTCACCGGGAAATCCCTGCGGAACGAGGCCCGTAGGGCAAGACTGGGACCGACCGACGATGACAACGGGGGGCGGCATGAGCGACACGCCGAGCCGCAGGACAGCCACCACATCAGAGCGAAAGATCACTTCCATGTGCCCGCACCAGCCCACGTGCCCGTCAGCCGACTCCGCCGACCGGGAGGCCGCCCACCTCGTGGCCGCCTTCCCGGAACAGGGATGGAGTCTTCTGTGCAATGGCGTCCTCTGCTTCGAGGACACCGGTGAGCTGCTGCCGGACGGACAGATCATCGCCCCGCACCGGGCGCTGGGCACCGACCAGGTGGTGAGGGCCGCCTGACGGTGCGGCGGCCGATGACCCGCAGGGCGACATGAAGGGGCCGGCCCGGCGCCGCAGCGCCGGACCGGCCCCGACCCGTGTGCGGACGGGTCAGCCCTCGTACTCCTCCAGCGGCGGGCAGGAGCAGACCAGGTTCCGGTCACCGTAGGCGCCGTCCACGCGGCGCACCGGCGGCCAGTACTTGTCGGCCTTCGACGCCCCGGACGGGAAGGCGGCCTCCTCGCGGGTGTAGGGGTGCTCCCACGCGCCCGTCACCGAGGCGGCGGTGTGCGGGGCGTTGCGCAGCGGGTTGTCCTCGGCGGGCCATTCCCCCGAGCCGACCTTCTCGATCTCGGCGCGGATGGCGATCATCGCCTCGCAGAACCGGTCCAGCTCGGCGAGGTCCTCGCTCTCCGTCGGCTCGATCATCAGCGTGCCGGCGACCGGGAACGACATGGTCGGCGCGTGGAAGCCGTAGTCGATCAGGCGCTTGGCGACGTCGTCGACGCTCACGCCGGTGGCCTTGGTCAGCGGCCGGAGGTCCACGATGCACTCGTGCGCGACCAGGCCGTTCGGGCCGGTGTAGAGCACGGGGTAGTGCGGCTCGAGGCGCTTGGCGATGTAGTTGGCGCCGAGCACCGCGACCTGCGTGGCGCGCTTGAGGCCCGCGCCGCCCATCAGCCGGACGTACGACCAGGAGATCGGCAGGATGCCCGCGGAGCCCCAGGGCGCGGCTGAGATCGGGCCGACGCCCGTGGCCGGGCCCGCGGTGGGCTGGAGCGGGTGGTTGGGCAGGTACGGGGCGAGGTGGGCGCGGACGGCGACCGGGCCGACGCCGGGGCCGCCGCCGCCGTGCGGGATGCAGAAGGTCTTGTGGAGGTTCAGGTGCGAGACGTCGCCGCCGAACCGGCCCGGCTTGGCCAGGCCCACCAGGGCGTTGAGGTTGGCGCCGTCGACGTACACCTGGCCGCCCGCGTCGTGCACGGCCGCGCAGATGTCGGCGACGTGCTCCTCGAAGACGCCGTGGGTGGAGGGGTAGGTGATCATCAGCACGGCGAGCTCGTCGCGGTACTGCTCGATCTTGGCGCGCAGGTCCTCGACGTCGACCTCGCCGTCGTCGGCGGTCTTGACGACGACGACCTTCATGCCGGCCATCACGGCGCTGGCGGCGTTGGTGCCGTGCGCGGAGGACGGGATGAGGCAGACCGTGCGGCGCTCGTCGCCGTTGGCGCGGTGGTACGCGCGGACGGCCAGCAGGCCCGCGAGCTCTCCCTGGGAGCCGGCGTTGGGCTGGAGGGAGACCTTGTCGTAGCCGGTGACCTCGGCGAGCCGGTCCTCGAGCTCGGTGATGAGGGTGGTGTAGCCCTCGGCCTGCTCGATGGGCGCGAAGGGGTGCAGCTGGCCGAACTCCGGCCAGGTGACCGGCTCCATCTCGGTGGTGGCGTTGAGCTTCATGGTGCACGAGCCGAGCGGGATCATGCCCCGGTCCAGGGCGTAGTCGCGGTCGGCGAGGCGGCGCAGGTAGCGCAGCATCGCGGTCTCGGAGCGGTACTGGTGGAAGACCGGGTGGGCGAGGTAGTCGCCGGAGCGCAGCAGGCCCTCGGGAAGCGCCTCGGCGACGGTCGCGTCGAGCGCCTCGACGTCGCCCTCCACTCCGAACGCGGCCCAGACGGCGGCCAGGTGGGCGCGGGTGGTGGTCTCGTCGCAGGAGACGCCGACGTGGTCGGCGTCGGTCAGGCGGAGGTTGACGCCGCGCTCGCGGGCGGCCTCGACGACCTCGGCGGCCCGGCCGGGCACGCGCACGGTGACGGTGTCGAAGTAGGCGCCGTGCACGACCTCGGCGCCCCCGGCGCGCAGGCCCTCGGCGAGGATCGCGGCGAGGCGGTGGGTGCGCCGGGCGATCGCGGCGAGGCCCTCGGGGCCGTGGTAGACGGCGTACATGCCGGCCATGACGGCGAGCAGCACCTGGGCGGTGCAGATGTTGCTGGTGGCCTTCTCGCGGCGGATGTGCTGCTCGCGGGTCTGGAGGGCCAGGCGGTAGGCCTTGTCGCCGTCGGCGTCGACGGAGACGCCGACGAGGCGGCCGGGGAGGCTGCGGGCGAACTTCTCGCGGACGGCCATGAATCCGGCGTGCGGGCCGCCGAAGCCCATGGGGACGCCGAAGCGCTGGCTGGTGCCCACCGCGATGTCCGCACCGAGCTCGCCGGGCGGGGTGAGCAGGGTGAGGGCGAGGAGGTCGGCGGCGACGGTGACGACCGCGCCGAGCTCGTGGGCCCGCTCGATCAGAGGTCGAAGGTCGCGGACGGCGCCGGAGGCTCCGGGGTACTGGAGCAGGACGCCGAAGACGCCGCGCTCGGCGATCTCCTCGGGGATGCCCGCGGACAGGTCGGCGACGACGACCTCGACGCCGGTGGGCTCGGCGCGCGTCTCGATGACGGCGACGGTCTGCGGGAGGGTGTCGGCGTCGATGAGGAAGACGCCGTCCTTGACCTTGCCGACGCGGCGGGCCAGCGCCATGGCCTCGGCGGCGGCGGTGCCCTCGTCGAGGAGGGAGGCGCCGGAGGTGGGCAGCCCGGTCAGGTCCGCGACGACCGTCTGGAAGTTGAGCAGGGCCTCCAGGCGGCCCTGGGAGATCTCCGGCTGGTAGGGCGTGTAGGCCGTGTACCAGGCGGGGTTCTCCATGACGTTGCGGAGGATCACCGGCGGCGTGAACGTGCCGTGGTAGCCCAGGCCGATCATGGGGGCCAGCACGGTGTTGCGGTCGGCGAGGGAACGGAGCTCGGCGAGGACCTCGGCCTCGGTACGGGCCTCCGGCAGGCCGAGCGCCCCGACGTTCTTGATCGCGTCCGGCACGGCGGCGGCGGTGAGTTCGTCGAGCGAGCCGAAACCGACCTGGGCGAGCATCTTGGCCTGGGCGGCGGCGTCGGGACCTATGTGGCGCGCCTCGAAGGGCGTGCCCCGCTCCAGGTCGGTGAGGGCGATGCGGTGGACGGTCATCTGCGGAGGCCTCCTGGTCATTGCGACCTGCGAGGGGTACCACGGCGCGGGTACCCGGACGGCCTCCCCCTCTGTCATCTCAACCTGAGAGCTTCACCGGGCCGCGACGCACGGTCCGGCTTTCACCGTCGGTGAGGAGGGGCTTCGGCGTTACTGCCTGACCTGGGCCCGACCTGCTTTCCAGAGTGACCTCGTCCATGCGGTACGGGTGCCTGAGAGATTCCGGGGAGGATTTGCTCCTTCGGCGCCTTCACCAACGCCCTGGGGGCTTCGAGAAGAGCTCTCCCGCACGGGGTCTGCGGCCATTTGCCAGCCTACCAGCGAGGGTTTCCGGGTGGATCTCCCGAGTGGCCGGTTTCACGTTCGTGGTTTTTCGTGGTGACGAGGACCGTCATGGGCGGGGAGCAGCGGAGGAACCGTGCAGACCGACATCGACCCCCGGAGCCTCATCGGGCGCAAGGCCTTCGACCGGGACGGCGTGAAGATCGGCACCGTGGACGAGGTGTACCTGGACGACGCCACCGGGGAGCCGGAGTGGGCGGCCGTGCGCACCGGCCTCTTCGGCCGGGACGCCTTCGTACCGCTGGAGCCGAGCCGGGTCGAGGAGGACGGGCTGCGCATCCCCTACGAGCGCGCGCTGATCAGGGAGGCCCCCGGTTTCGGGGTGGGCCGGCACCTCTCCCCCGCGCAGGAGCTGCGGCTCTACCGGCACTACGGGCTGGAGCTGCCCTCGGCGCCCGACGGCACGGCCGCCGGGGAGGCACCGTCCGGGGGCCCGGCGGGCGCGGGCGGCTGATCGTCCTCCGTACGCACCAGCGGCAGTGGTTCGGCGGGGTGGAGCTCCGGGTCGTCGACGCGGAAGGTCCGCACCCGCCCGGGCGCCGACCAGGGCTCCTCGAAGCGGACGGTGACGCGCCCCACGCCGCTGCCCTGTACCCAGCCCGCCCCGTGCTCGTCGTGCCGGACGTCCAGCCCCGGAAGCCACCGTGGCGGCCCCTCGGGGGCCTTCTGCGGCTCCTGGGGCGTCTCGGGCTCGTGGGGTGCGGACCCGTCCGTCGCGGCCGCCTGGGCCGTCGCCGCGGCCTCGGCGGCCCCCGCGGCGGCCTGGGCGAAGAGGTCCTCCTGGGTGTAGTCGGCGAGCCCGGAGACGCCCACGCCCAGCAGCCGCACCCCGGCCGTGGTGTCCACGTGCTCCAGCAGCCGGGCGGCCGCCTCGCGCACCACGGCGGGGTCGTCGGTCGGGCCGCGCAGGGTCTCCGAGCGGGTCAGGGTCGAGAAGTCGTACCGCCGCACCTTGATGACGACCGTCCGCCCCGAGCGCCCGGCGCCGCGCAGCCGGGCCACGCAGCGGTCGGCGAGGCGGGCGAGCTCCAGCTGCACCCGGGTCCGGTCGGTGAGGTCCTCGGCGAAGGTGTCCTCCACGGACACGGACTTGGCGTCCCGCTCGGCCACCACGGGACGGTCGTCGTGCCCGGTGGCCAGGGCGTACAGCCCTCCGCCGTGGGCCTTGCCGAGGAGCCGCACCAGCTCGTCCTCGCCGGCCTCGGCCGTCTCCGTCACGGTGGTGATACCGGCGCGCCGCAACGTTTCAGCGGTGGCGGGGCCGACGCCGGGGATGGTCCGCACCGACATGGGGCCGAGGACTTCCAGCTCCGTACCGGGCTCGATGAGCATGAGCCCGTTCGGCTTGGCCTCCTCCGAGGCGATCTTCGCGAACATCTTGGAGCCGGCCAGCCCCACCGAGGCCGTCAGTCCCGTGGCCGCCTCGATGTCCCGCCGCAGCCGCTCCCCCACCGCGCGGGCGGCCTCGCCGGAGGGCGGCACCCCGCCCGCCTCCAGGTCGACGAACGCCTCGTCGAGGCTGAGCGGCTCCACCAGCGGCGACAGCTCGCCCAACAGCCCCATCACCACGTGGCTGATCCGCTGGTACAGCTCGAACCGGGGGGTGAGGTAGGCGGCGTTGGGGCAGAGCCTGCGGGCCTGGGCCGTCGCCATGGCGGAGTGGACGCCGAAGACCCGCGCCTCGTACGACGCCGTGGCCACCACGCCGCGGGGACCCAGCCCGCCCACCACCACGGGCTTTCCGCGCAGGCTCGGCTTGGACGCCTGCTCCACCGAAGCGTAGAACGCGTCCATGTCCAGATGGAGAATCGTCGGCGCACCCCTCACAGGACAGATGCTGCCGCATACCACTGACAATCGCACCGATGTACGACGAGGCGCCCCGCGCGAGCCGCTGTCACGGCCTGCGCGGGGCGCCCTGTCACGCTGTCGTACGGGCCCCGGAGGGCCTCATCCCGCCCGGTTGCGGCGGCGGGCGAGCTCGTCGGCCGGGTTGTGGCCGACGAGCGTCTCACCGGTGTCCACCCGCTCCCCGTGGAGCTGGGCGAGGGCACTCTCCACATCGCGCCAGACGACGCCCACGGCGATCCCGAAGACGCCCTGGCCGCCCTGGAGGAGGTCGACGACCTCGTCCGGCGAGGTGCACTCGTAGACCGTGGCGCCGTCGCTCATCAGCGTCATCTGTGCCAGGTCCTCCATACCGCGTGAGCGCAGATGCTGCACGGCGGTGCGGATGTTCTGGAGCGAGACCCCGGTGTCCAGGAGCCGCTTCACGATCTTCAGGACGACTACGTCCCGGAAGCTGTAGAGCCGCTGACTGCCCGACCCGTACGCGGGCCGCACGCTGGGCTCCACGAGTCCGGTACGCGCCCAGTAGTCGAGCTGCCGGTAGGTGATGCCCGCGGCCGCGCACGCCGTGGGTCCCCGGTACCCGATGCCGTCGGAGCTCCGGGAGGGCGCCGTGCCCCCGGACTCGCTTCCCCGTGGGGTGGTCACCGCTGCCGTTGCGGAATAGCGGGGCACTGGTTCGACCGTTCCCCCATGCAGCGGATACGGACCGCCGACCGCCGTACCGTCGCCCGTGCTTCTCACGCCGACCTCCGTCCTTGACCTGCCTTCTCGACGGTAGGCAGTCGCTCGGGGTGCGTCAACGATCGCCACACTCGGCACGCCGAGTGATAATCACCCTGAGAGTGGTTTTACGTGTCCAGGTAGCGGGAAAACCTACTCGAATGCGACCTTGAGGCGGTTTCCGACGGCTCTCCGCCGGCTTCCGCACCTACTGGTTGCTGCTGCCGAAGTCCTCCGGCGAGATCTGGTCGAGGAACTCGCGGAACTTCTCCACCTCGTCCTCCTGCTCGTCCGGGATGGCGATCCCCGCGTCGTCCAGCACCCCGTCACTGCCGTAGATCGGCGTGCCGGTGCGCAGCGCCAGCGCTATGGCGTCGGACGGCCGCGCACTGACCTCCACCCCGCTGGCGAAGACGAGCTCCGCGTAGAAGACGCCTTCGCGCAGATCCGTGATCCGGACCTCCGCGAGCTGCTGTCCGACCGCCTCCAGCACGTCCTTGAACAGGTCGTGGGTCAGCGGACGGGCAGGCGCCATGCCCTGCTGGGCGAAGGCGATCGCGGTCGCCTCTCCCGGTCCGATCCAAATCGGGAGGTAGCGGTCGCCTCCCACTTCACGCAGGAGCACGATCGGCTGGTTTGAGGGCATTTCCACCCGGACACCCACGACATCGAGCTCGTTCACACAGCAACCCTAGGCCGTGCCCGGCGGGTTTGGGTAGTCGGGCACTCACTGTGACTGGCCACGAGGCCGGAGAGCGGCCTTCACCAGCGCCGCGTGAAGCCGTACGGACAGGGCGGCCAGTTCCCTGGCCGTGGCCTCGGCATGGGCCCTGGTCTGCGGATTGCGGTGCCGGCGCAGGGGGGCGACCACCTGCTCGACCAGGCCCGCCTCCCGCTCGGCGGCGGCCTTCACGGCCCGTAGGTGGCGCGGCTCCAGACCGAAGCGGCCCAGGTCGGCGACGAGCTTGGCGATCGTCATGGAATCGGCGTCGAATCCGCCGTCCGGGTGGGCCGTGAGCAGCCCGTAGGACTCCCACTCGGCCAGCTCCTCCTCGGAGACCCCGGCGCCTGCCAGTAGCTCCGTACGGCCGATACGGGCCGTCACGGGCCCCTCGGGCCCTCCCGGGGCCGCCGCGGGCGCCCCGGGCTCGTCCAGGACGTCCGCCAGGTCGAGGGCGTCCCTCGGCTGCGCGGGGGCGGGCAGCTGGACCTTCTCGCCCCGGGCCAGGGCGTCCAGCTGCTCCCGGATGACCTTGAGCGGGAGATAGTGATCGCGCTGCATCCGCAGCACGTACCCGAGCCGGGTCACGTCATCCGTACTGAACTTGCGGTAGCCGGAGGGGGTGCGCCGGGGCTCCACCAGGCCCTCCGCCTCCAGGAAGCGGATCTTGGAGATGGTGACCTCGGGGAACTCCTCGCGCAGCAGGTTGAGCACCGTTCCGATGCTCACCAGCCTGCCCTCCGCACCGGCGGCACCGGAGGATCCGGCGCCGCCCGACGGTGTTCGAAGCATGGCCCTTCCCTGGAGGTGCCCCGGACGGCGTCCGGGAGCGGCTCAGATGCCCTGGCTGCCGAAGAAGACCAGCCGGTACTTGCCGATCTGCACCTCGTCGCCGTTGGCGAGGACGACCGACTCGATCTGCTCGCGGTTGACGTACGTGCCGTTGAGGCTGCCGACGTCGGTGACGGTGAAGCTGCCGTCCTGGTTCCGGCGGAACTCCACGTGCCGGCGCGAGACGGTGACGTCGTCGAGGAAGATGTCGCTCTGCGGGTGCCGGCCCGCGGTGGTCACCTCGGCGTCGAGCAGGAAGCGGCTGCCGGAGTTGGGGCCGCGACGGACCACCAGCAGGGCCGAGCCCAGGGGCAGCGCCTCGACGGCGGCCTGCGCCTCGGGCGAGAGCGCCGGGATCGCCGTCTGGCCGGTGGTCTCCGAGTCGTACGCCTCGAGACCGGAGATGGAGATGGTCGAGGTCGTCTCCGAAGCGCGCTCGGCGACCGCACCCGGCCGCAGCGGAGCGCCGCAGTTGGAACAGAACCGGCTCGCCTCGGCGTTCCGGTGGCCACACCTCGTACATACCGGCAAGGCAAACCCTCCACCCGCACTTGAGGTCGCTGGTGCCCCGAAACCTATGCGCCCCGCCTGGGCAGGGTCAACAGAGGACGCGCCCGGACCGCCCGGAATGTCGCCTCCGTAGCCCTGGGCGTCGACCTGGTCCCGGAAGAGCGGGCGGCCTTCCTGAGCGTTCTCGCCGCCCTCCCCGGATCGCGGCGCCCGGTGCCGGGCCGTGCCGCCGTCCTGGCGTGCGCTCTTGCCGAACAACTTCGCAAACAACTTCACGGGCGATTCCCCTTGACCGAAACAGACCCGCCCGTGGGGCAGGACAAAACCTTGCTGCACACACCGTCCGACCTGGACATCTCTACAACGTCCGCAGTCAACAGACAGTTTCCATCACGCACCCTTGACTTGGTGCGCCGACCCCCCGCAACCTCCCGCCCTCCCCACGGGCCCCGCCCGCACGCCCGTCTCACTGCGATGACGACCGAGCGTAGTCAGGCCGCTTCGCCGGGCGCAAGGCGTCCACGATGATCTTCTCAGACCGGGAGACACTCACCGACGCCTGCTCCTTCTCAAGAGTCTGCACCACACCACCGGGGATGTTCAGCGCGGGCTCCAGGTCCTGGGGCTTGCCGATGACCTTGAACTTATAGGGCTGTGAGACCTTTTTTCCATCGATCTCCACCTTTCCCGCAGAGCCCGAGAAATAGGTGCCCGCGACAACCCGGACATCGTTGATCTGGATCGCCTCCGCGCCCGCGGCCCGCAGCTCCTGGATCGTGTCGAGCAACTTGTCCGCCTCCACGGCGCCCTTGCTGTCGCTCACCGTGAGCTCGATGCCGGGCCCCTCGGCCGCCACCGTACCGGCGAGCACCCCGAGCTGCTCCTCCTTCTGCGCGGTCTGCTTACGGGCCTCGGCCGCCTGGTTGGAGCTGCTCTCCAGCTCGGAGCGCTGGCTCTCCAGCCGGCGCTTCTCGTCCTCGAGCCGCTTGGTGCGGTTGTCCAGTTCGTCCAGGATCCTTACGAGATCCTCCTGCCGGGCACCGCGCAGGGCGGTGTTGTCGCTCGTCGAACGGACCTGGATGGCCAGGCCCAGCCCGAGGACGCACAGCAGCAGCGCCACGATGAGCTGGGCACGCGTCAGCCTTGGGGGCCACAGCCCGTTCATGAGCCGTTGACGCCCCGTCAATGGGGTGGCCCCGGAGGCGGCTCCCTTTGGGGGGACAGGGCCGGGCCCGGGCCGCTCCGGCCCGGATTCCGCGGGCCCGGGCGCCCCGGCCTCCGGCTCCCCGGCGGCGGCCCCGGCCGTGGCTTCGCCCTCGCCGGCGCGGCCCGGCCGCGCCGTGGGCTCCGGCTCCGGGGAGCCCGGCTCCTGGGAGCCCCGCTCCTGGGGCTCCGGCTTCGCCCGCTCCTTCTCCGGCTCGCCCGACGACCCGCCACGCTCGGGCGCCTCGGACCGTTCGGGCTTCTCCGGCTCTTCCGGCCGCCCCTGCTGTCCGGACTTATCGGGAGTGTCGTCTGCGCTCATCGGTCTCACGCCCGGAAGATGTGCCGCCGGATGGCGGCCGCGTTGGAGAAGATACGAATGCCCAGGACGACCACCACACCGGTGGACAGCTGCGCGCCGACGCCGAGCTTGTCGCCCAGGAAGACGATGAGAGCGGCCACGACCACATTGGACAGGAACGAGACGACGAACACCTTGTCGTCGAAGATCCCGTCCAGCATCGCCCGGAGGCCGCCGAACACCGCGTCGAGCGCCGCCACGACGGCGATGGGAAGGTAGGGCTCGACCGCCGTCGGCACCACGGGACGGACGACCAGCCCGACCACGACTCCCACGATGAGGCCCAATACGGCGATCACGATGTGCCCTTCCCTGGTGTTGCGGTACGTACGATCAGACTCGGCGCGGCGGGCAGCCGGACCTCGTCCTGGGTGGAAATGCTCGCGCGGATCCCGTAGTTCTGCTGGAGCACATGCAGATACTGGCCGTCGGCGCTGTCCTGGAACGCGGTGCTGAACCGCTGCCCGTCCCCGATCGCCAGCACCGTGTAGGGCGGCACCAGCGGTCTGTTGTCGACCAGTATGGCGTCACCCGCGGCCCTGATCGCGGACAGCGCCGTCAGCCGCTGACCATTGATGGCGATCGCCTCGGCGCCGGACTGCCACAGACCGTTGACGACCCGCTGCATATCGCGGTCGCGCACCCGCCCGGTGTCGGAGAAGCCACTGCTCTCCCTCGGGCCGCCCCCACTGGTCCGGGCCTGCTTGGCGTCGTCGATCACGATCTTGACCCCGGGTCCGCGCACCGGTGTGGCACCGGCGAGCAGCGACACCAACTCGGCCTGGTCCCCACCGTGTTTCCGCAGCGCGTCACGCTGCTTGGTGCCGACCGAGTCCCGCAGGGAGTCGACGTTCTTCTGGAGGCTGTCGGCGGAGGAGGTCTCCGCCTCGATCCGCTGGATGAGCTGCTCTCGCTCCTTCGCCAGCGTCGGTGCCGATATCCGCGCCTGCGCCGCCCCCAGCGTCACCACCACGGCCGACAGCAGCAGAGCCGCGGCCAGCCCCAACTTCGCCCGCAGGGTGCTCGGCAGACCCTTGCCACCCTCGGCCCGCCGGGCCGCCGCCTCCGCGTACCCCTCGTCGAGGCTGTGATCCATCACATTGGTCAGCAGCGACATCGACGCGTCGGGACGCGACGACGGCGAAGAGGTGCTCCGAACGGGGGGCTGCTGCGACATGCCGCACATCGTCGCACGTCGGGGGCGTCGTCTCCCAATGGCCCCACCGGCGTGCCGGATCCGGTACGGATTCACGACACTCCGGGAACATCAGGGGAACATCCCCCGGCCGGAGGGGGACGACGCCCCGGGGGCCGTCAGCGCCCGGCGCCGTCCACGACCGCCGACCACTCGTCCAGCAGCGCCTGCGCGGAGGCGTCGTCAGGCCCCTCCGCCCACAGGTGCGTCACCGCCTCCGCCGGGTCGGGCAGCACCATCACCCAGCGCCCGTCGGCCTCGACCACCCGCACCCCGTCCGTCGTGTCCACCGAACGGTCTCCGGCGGCCTCCACCACATGCCGCATCACCAGCCCCTTCACGGCCCATGGCGTGGCCAGGTCCCGGCGCAGGACATGCGCCCTGGGGATCCGTGCGTCTATCTGGCTGAGCGTGAGCTGTGTACGGGCCACCAGCCCGATCAACCGGACGAAGGCGGCCGTACCGTCGAAGACGCTGCTGGACTCCGGGATGATGAAGCCGCCGCGCCCGTCCCCGCCGAAGATCGTCGTCTCCTGCCGGCCCACCCTCGTCAGATCGTCCGGCGACGTCGTCGTCCACTCCACCTGCGTCCCGTGGTACGCCGCCACCTGCTCGGCGATCCGGGTCGTGGTCACCGGCAGCGCCACCCGACCGCTACGCCGCTCGGCGGCCACCAGGTCGAGGAGGACCAACAGCGCGCGGTCGTCCTCCACGATGCGCCCGCGCTCGTCCACCAGCGAGATCCGCTCGCCCACCGGGTCGAACCGCACCCCGAACGCGGCCCGCGCCGACGCGACGATCTCCCCCAGCCGCACCAGCCCGGAGCGACGGGCATCGGCGGTCTCGGTGGGCCGGGCCTCGTCCAGCCCGGGGTTGATGGTGAGCGCGTCCACTCCCAGCCGGCCGAGCAGGCTGGGCAGAACGAGCCCGGCACTGCCGTTCGAGGCGTCCACGACCACCTTCAGCCCCGCCTCCGCGACACCGGTGGTGTCCACGGACCGCAGCAGCGAGCCCGTGTAGGAGTCGTAGACGCTGGACGGGAAGGACAGATCGCCGATCTCCCCGGGGAACGCGCGGCGGTACTCCTGACGGGCGTAGACCCGGTCGAGCTTGCGCTGCCCCGCCTGGGAGAGGTCGGCGCCGCGCTCGTCCAGGAACATGATGTCCACCGAGTCCGGCACTCCGGGCGACGTACGGATCATGATGCCGCCGGCGCTGCCCCGCGCGGTCTGCTGCCGGGCCACCGGCAGGGGGACGTTCTCCAGGTCGCGGACGTCGATGGCGCTGGCCTGAAGGGCCGAGATCACCGCACGCTTGAGGGCCCGCGCGCCACGGGAGTGGTCCCGCGCGGTGGTGACGGTGGCCCCCTTCTTCAGCGTCGTCGCGTACGCGCCGGCGAGCCGGACCGCCAGCTCGGGGGTGATCTCCACATTGAGGATCCCGGACACGCCGCGGGCGCCGAAGAGATGGGCCTGTCCCCTGGACTCCCAGATGACGGAGGTGTTGACGAACGCTCCGGCCTCGATGGTCTTGAAGGGATAGACCCGGACATTGCCCTGGATAATCGATTCCTCACCGACGAGGCACTCATCGCCGATGACGGCCCCGTCCTCGATCCGGGCGGACCGCATGATGTCGGTGTTCTTGCCGATGACGCAGCCGCGCAGATTGCTCTGCTGACCGACGTAGACGTTGTCGTGAACGACGGCCTTGTGCAGAAAGGCACCGCTCTTGACGACCACGTTGGAACCGACGACGGTGTGCTCGCGGATCTCGGCGCCGGCTTCGACCTTGGCGTAGTCGCCGATGTAGAGCGGGCCACGGAGGACCGCGTCGGGATGCACCTCGGCGCCCTCGGCCACCCAGACCCCCGGCGAGATCTCAAAACCGTCTATGTCGACGTCGACCTTGCCCTCCAGGACATCGGCCTGCGCCTTCACATAGCTCTCGTGGGTGCCGACGTCCTCCCAGTAGCCCTCGGCCACATAGCCGTAGATGGGCTTGCCTTCCTTCATCAGCTGCGGGAAGACATCCCCCGACCAGTCGACCGGGACATCGGGCCGGACGTAGTCGAAGACCTCGGGCTCCATGACATAGATGCCCGTATTGACGGTGTCGGAGAAGACCTGACCCCAGGTGGGCTTCTCCAGGAAGCGCTCGACCTTGCCCTGCTCGTCGACGATCGTGATGCCGAATTCCAGCGGATTGGGGACACGCGTCAGACAGACCGTGACCAGGGCGCCCTTCTCCTTGTGAAAACGGATCAGGTCGGTGAGGTCGAAATCGGTGAGGGCGTCGCCCGAGATGACGAGGAAGGCATCGTCCTTGAGCGCCTCCTCGGCGTTCTTGACGCTGCCCGCGGTGCCGAGTGGCTTCTCCTCGTTGGCATAGGTGAGCTCCATGCCGAGCTCCTCACCGTCACCGAAGTAGTTCCGCACCAGGGAGGCCAGGAACTGTACGGTCACGACGGTTTCGGTGAGCCCGTGCCGCTTCAGCAGACGGAGCACATGCTCCATGATCGGCCTGTTGGCCACGGGCAGGAGCGGCTTGGGCATGCTCGAGGTCATGGGGCGAAGGCGGGTGCCCTCGCCGCCGGCCATCACGACGGCCTTCATGTCGGAAGCGTCCTCCTTGAGAGACGACGGTCATGCCGACGGAACCGCCCGACGAGCCCGGCCGAGGCAGCGCGTCCACGCGCGCCCGGTGGGGCTCCTGCCCGGTGAGGCTGGGGAGTACGGCGAGATCAGTCGGCCGTGGCATCCGCTCTGACGAGTCGGCGGACCTGGACCACGTAGAGGATCCCTGCCCACCAATAGAGGGTTGTACCCCATCCGGCGAACGCCCATCCGAAAATCGCGGCGAGTGACGAGAGCCAGCCGGATCCATCACTGAGAAGCAGCAACGGGAAGGCGTACATCAGATTGAAGGTCGCGGCCTTGCCGAGGAAGTTCACCTGCGGCGGCGGATAGCCGTGACGCCTCAGGATCCACACCATGACCAACAGCATCGCCTCCCGGGCGAGCAGGGCCAGGGTCAGCCAGAGCGGCAGAATCTCACGCCAGGTCAGACCGAAGAGCGTGGAGAGGACGTAGAGCCGGTCGGCGGCCGGATCGAGCAGCCGGCCGAGGCTGCTGACCTGATTCCAGCGCCGGGCGAGCTTTCCGTCGAGGTAGTCGCTGACACCGCTGAGCGCCAGCACAACGAGCGCCCAGCCGTCGTGCTTCTGAAGAATCAGCCACAGGAACAAAGGAACGCCGACGAGGCGAGCCATGCTGAGGATGTTCGGGATGGTGAGGACACGGTCGGTCTGAACTCGCGTCTCCTGGACCTCCACCCGGGGGCCTCCTGTGGGGATATGTACCAACGATTCCCCCTGACCTTACCCCCAGCCGTCCGGGGGCGGTGCGGAGGGGGCGGCAACGGTATCGGTGTCCGTAAACGCAAGAAAGCCCTGGCAGGTATCCCCTGCCAGGGCTTTCTCCAAAAGAAGTTCGGCGGCGTCCTACT
>NZ_JBEZUS010000027.1:8719-48013 GCF_040636475.1 Streptomyces sp. NPDC037389 | reverse complement strand
CGGCCCTCGGCAACCGCGGCGGCTCCGCCCCCGGACCCCCGGTTACGGGAAGGGGCGGGACCGGGGAAAGCCAACGCTCGGTCATCGACCCGCACTCCCCGGACTCGCATGCCACAACTTCCGCCCCGTAGGAGCCCCTTCACCCGCAGGCCGCAAATCCGCCCACGGGTGCAACCCGTACCCCGTCGACAGCCGGATCCGCCGGGAAACCGGCGCATCCGCAGCCGGAACCGCTGCCGCGAGGACGGCCGCGACCGCCCCCAGCCCACCCTCCGCCCGAAGCCCCGCCAACTCCGCCAGATCCCACGCCGCCGCCCCCACCACGCTCAGGCTGCGCGGCCCGCGTCGCTGGACCACGCCCCGGACGAGCAGCAGCCAGGAGTGGAAGACGGCGTGCGCGCACGCCGCGTGGCTGTCGTCGAAGAAGGCGCAGTCGACCAGGCCCGTGCCGTCGTCGAGGGTCGTGAAGACGACCCGCCGCCCCGACCGCACCGGAGGTGTCTGCGTGGCGGCCTTGGCGCCCGCGACCAGGACGGTCTCGCCGTGGCGGGCGTCGCGCAGCCGGCGGGCCGGGATCGCGCCCAGCTCGGCCAGGAAGGCCTGGTGATCGGTCATCAGATGGCGGGAGGCGTCCATGCCGAGCACGGACAGCTCGGCGTCGAGCCGTTCGGCCGCGTCCAGGTCGGGCAGACCCACCGGCTCGGTCCGGGCGCTGTCGATCAGCGTGGGCTGGGTGGCGGGCACCCGTCGCAGCCCGCGGTGGAGCTCGGCGATGTGCAGCAGCAGGTCCCGGCGGTTGGCGCCGAAGGCGTCCAGCGCCCCGACCCGCGCCAGCCGTTCGGCCACGGGCCGCCTCGGGCGGGCGCGCTGCCACAGGTCCTGGAGCGAGGTGTACGGGCGCCCGTCGGCGATCCGGCGGGCCTCGGCCTCGCCGATGCCCTGCACGTCGGAGAGCCCGAGCCGCACCCCGAACACACCCTCGGACACCAGTTCGATCGAATAGGCCGTTCCCGACCGGTTGACGTCCAGCGGCAGGATCGGCACCCCACGCCGCCGCGCGTCGGCGAGCAGCAGCCGCTTGGGGTACATCCCGGGGTCGTGGGTGAGCAGCCCGGCGTAGAAGGCCGCCGGGTGGTGGGCCTTGAGCCAGGCCGACTGGTAGGTCGGCACGGCGAAGGCCACGGCGTGCGCCTTGCAGAAGCCGTAGCTGCCGAACGCCTCGACGATCTCCCAGGTGCGGCGGACGGCGTCCGGCGCGTAGCCGCGCGCGGCCGCCCGCTCCGCGAACCAGGCCCGTACCCGGCCGAGCAGCGCCGGGTCGGACAGGGCGCGGCGCGTCTCGTCGGCCTCGTCACGGCCGCAGCCGGTCATGATCCGCAGGATCTCGATGACCTGTTCGTGGAAGACGACCACGCCATGGGTCTCGGCCAGCGCCTCCTTCAGGTCCGGGTGGGGGTAGCGCGCGGGGGCGCGGCCGTGGCGGGCCTCGATGAAGGGCCGGACCATGTCGGCGGCGACCGGGCCGGGGCGGAAGAGCGAGATGTCGACGACGAGGTCGTGGAAGTTCTCCGGCTGGAGCCGGCCGACGAGGTCCCGCTGGCCGGGGGACTCGATCTGGAAGCAGCCGAGGGTCTCGGTGGAGCGGATCAGCTCGTACGTCCTCCGGTCGCCGGGCGGCACCTGTGCGGGGTCGTCGAGGTCGAGGCGGCGCCCGGTGACCCGTTCGAGCTCCCCGACGGCGTGGGCCATGGCGGACTGCATCCGCACGCCCAGCACGTCGAGTTTGAGCAGGCCCAGGTCCTCCACGTCGTCCTTGTCGAACTGCGACATCGCGAACCCCTCGCCGCTGGTGGGCACGACGGGGGTGCGGGCGCGCAGCGAGGCGTCCGAGAGCAGCACCCCGCACGGGTGCATGGCGACGCCGCGCGGCAGCGCGTCCAGCGCCTCGACCAGCTCCCACAGCCGGGTGTTCCCGGGCCCGAGGGGCCCGGCGGCGACCTCGCGCAGCTCGGGCAGCTCGGCGAGCGCGGCGCGGGCGTCCCGGGCGCGGATGTGCGGGAAGGACTTGGCGAGCCGGTCGACGACGGCCGGTGCCATGCCGAGGGCGGCGCCCACGTCCCGTACGGCGTGCCGGACGCGGTAGGTCTCGGGCATGGCGACGGTGGCGACGCGCTCCGCGCCGAAGCGGTCGAAGATCGCGCGGTAGACCTCCAGGCGGCGGGCGGACTCGACGTCGATGTCGATGTCGGGGAGCGCGGTCCGCCGCGCGGACAGGAAGCGCTCCATCAGCAGGCCGTGGGCGACGGGGTCGGCGTGGGCGATGCCGAGCAGGTGGTTGACGAGGGAGCCCGCGCCGGAGCCCCGGGCCGTGACCCGGATGCCGAGGGCGCGGGTGTCGTCGACGACCTGGGCGACGGTGAGGAAGTACGAGGCGAGGCCGCGCCAGTCGACGACGCGCAGCTCGTCCTCCAGCCGGTCCCAGTAGCGGCGGTCGCGGTCGTGTCCGCGCAGCACCATGGCGGCGGCGCAGCGGGAGCGCAGCACCCGGGCGGCGGTGCGGGGGCCGACGCCGACGAGGTGGGGCTCGGGGAAGTGGACGGAGCCCAGGCCCAGGTGGTCCTCGGGGTCGACGAGGCACTCGGTCGCGGTGTCCTCGGTCGTGGCGAGCAGCCGGTGCGCGGCGTCCCGGCGGAGGCCGGCGGCCTCCGCGATCCGTGTGGCGACGGCCGTCATGGCGGCCGGGTCCTTGAGCCAGCGTTCGCCGCTGTCGAGGGCCTCGGGCCGGCGGCGGTCGACGGGCACCAGCCGGCGGGCGGAGTCGAGGACGTCGGCGACGGGCCCCTGGCCGGGGTCGGCGTAGCGGACGGCGTTGCTGAGGACGGCGCGTACGCCCTGGTCGGCGGCGAAGCCGACGGTACGGGCGGCGAGCCGCAGCGAGCCGGGGCCGGTGCCGGTGCGGCCGTGCCAGACGGCCTCCAGCCGCAGTCCGTCACCGAACATTTCACGCCAGGGTCGCAGCAGTCGTGCGGCGCGGTCGGGGCGTCCGGCGGCGAGTGCGCGGCCGACCTCGGAGTCCGGTCCGAGCAGGACGGTCAGCGGGGCGGTCAGGGCGCCGCCGAGGCCGGCGGCGGCAGCGGCCAGGTCGGTCCGGGACAGTTCGGGACGCCCGGTGACCCCGGCGTGGGCGGCGGAGACCAGCCCGCAGAGCGCGGCCCAGGCGGGCGCGCCGTCGCGGGCCAGGAAGACCGCGCGGGGAGCGGACTCGTCGACGAAGGCGCCGCCGCGGTCGGGGGCGCGGTGGCGCACGGTGGGGCCGTCGGCGGGCGGTGGCCCGGAGACTGCCAGGTCCACGCCGAACAGCGGGCGCACCCCGGCTCCGGCCGCGGCCTTGGCGAACCGGACGGCGCCGGCGAGGCTGTCGCGGTCGGTGAGGGCGAGGGCGTCCATGCCGCGCTCGGCGGCCCGTTCGGCCAGCCGCCCGGGGTGCGCCGCCCCGTAGCGCGCCGAGAAGCCGGACGCGACGCGCAGGTGTGTGAACCCGGAGGTCGCCCGGAACGCCGCCATCGCACCTCCTGCCGCTCGCGGTCACCCTCCCCCTTGGCCGATTCTTTTCGCCCCTCCTGTCTCCACCATAAACCAATCCTCGAACATTCGTGCGAACGGGCGTGAGGGGTGTCACCCGGCCGGCCCCCACCGCCTGCGCCCGCCGCCCGGACCCCGCAGGCTCGGGGCATGGCCAGCACCCCCGGCGGCGGCGCCCGCTTCGTCCAGGAGGTCCGGGACGCCGTGACGGGCCGGGCGGCGCTCCTGGTGATCGGCGCGCTGGTGCTCCAGCTCGCGTTCGTCGCCTCCTACGTCGGCGCCTTCCACAGCCCGAAGCCCGAGGACATCGCGATCGGCGTGGTCGCACCCGCGCCGCTCGGCGACCAGCTGGTGAAGAAGCTCGACGCGCTCCCCGGCCACCCCCTGGACCCGCGCACGGTCCCCGACGAGGCGCGGGCCCGCGCGGAGATCGGCGCACGGGACCTGGACGCGGCCCTGCTCGTCCAGCCGCGCGGCACCACCGACACCCTGCTCGTCGCCGGGGGCGCGGGCGCCTCGCTCGCTCAGGCCGCCGAAGCGGTCCTCACCCGTGCCGAACGGGCCGAGGGGCGCGCCCTGCGGGTCGTCGACACCGCCCCGGCCGCCGCCGGCGACGCCCGTGGCCTCAGCGCGTTCTACCTGGTCGTGGGCTGGTGCGTGGGCGGCTATCTGTGTGCCGCGATCCTCGCCATCAGCGCGGGCGCCCGCCCCGCGAACCTCCACCGGGCCGTCATCCGGCTGGCCGCGCTCGCGCTCTACGCGCTGGCCGCGGGCCTGCTCGGCACGGTGATCGCGGGCCCGGTGCTGGGCGCGCTGCCGGGCGGGATCCTCGGCCTGTGGGGGCTGGGCGCGCTGGTCGTCTTCGCCGTCGGGTCCCTGACGCTGGCCCTCCAGGGTCTGGTGGGCATCATCGGCATCGGGCTGGCGATCGGCGTCGTCGTAGTCCTGGGCAACCCCAGCGCGGGCGGGGCCTACCCCTACCCCCTGCTGCCGCCCTTCTGGCGGGCCATCGGCCCGGCCCTCCCACCGGGCGCGGGCACCTGGTCGGCCCGCTCCCTGGCCTACTTCCGGGGCAACGCGCTGACCGGCCCGCTGCTGGTGCTCTCCGCGTGGGCCGCCGCGGGCACGGCGGTCACACTGCTCTCCGCCACGCTCCGGCGCGGACGCGAGACCCCGGCCGACTGACGGCCCGCTCCGCGAGGACCGCGAGAACCGGCAGACCGAACGGTCGGTCTGAGTGGTCTTCGGCCATTGCTGCGACGCTCCAGAATCGGCGTGGCCGCCGCGCGGTCACCGGGCGAGCCTCTTTTCGGCCGGGACGCCGGGGCCTCCCAGGGCGGCCCGAAGGGCATTGGATCCAACGGTTCCAGGGGCTCCAATTCACGCTTCCAAAGGGTCGCTTGATGTTTCGTCAATGAAAACAAGGCATCCCCGCTGGTCAACACTCCTGAAACATTAAATACCTCGATATCCCGCCAATCCGGACTCGCTTCTTCATCCAGCACTCCCGTGGCGCCACCCGGGAGACCCGCCCCACGCGGGATCCGGCCACCCGGAACCGCTACACAGGGTTTTCGCTCGACGACTGAAAGTGCTCGTTCGGGGTGCGTTCATGCGCGAGTTGGGCCAGACTGCCGTCCGTTATCTGCACCGACGAACAAGGGAGTGTTCGGAATGCGGTACATCACTGGGGGGATCGCGCTGGGAGCGGCGCTCGCGCTGGGCGGCCTGGCGGGAGCGGGCACAACGGCGACCGCCTCGCCCTCGCCCATACCCGCGGCGCAGACGCAGAGTCTGTACGCGCCCTCAGCGCTCGTACTCACCATCGGCCAGGGCGACTCGGCGGCGACCGCGGGCGTTCAGCGCGCGGTGACGCTCACCTGTACGCCGAAGGCCGGCGGCACCCACCCGGACACCCGCGGTGCCTGCGCCCAGCTGCGCTTCAACGACGGTGACTTCGACAAGGTCGTGAAGATCAAGGAAGGCACCGCGTGTACGCGGGAGTGGAACCCCTCCACCGTCACCGCGGAAGGCGTCTGGGACGGCCGTAGGGTCAGCTTCGAGCACACGTTCGCCAACCCGTGCGAACTGAAGTCGGGCAAGGGCTCGGTCTTCGAGTTCTGAGCCGGACTCGACCGGAGCGCGTCCTCGCGCGAAGCGGCCCCCGGACACCGTGGAGGTGTGTCCGGGGGCCGCGGTCCGTGGCGGGGTCAGCCGATGGCCGCCCCGGTGGCCGCCAGCGCCCCCGGCACCGGCTGGTAGTACGTCTTCGCGCCCGGGAGCCTGCAGTCCCCGCTGCCGCCCGAGGTCAGTCCGACCGCCGCGTCGCCGTCGTAGAGGGGCCCGCCGCTGTCACCGGGCTCGGCGCACACCGTCGTCTCGATCAGCCCGGTGACCTGGCCCTCCTGATAGTTGACGGTCGCGTCGAGGCCCGTGACCTGCCCGCCGTGCACCCCGGTGGTGGAGCCGCTGCGCCGCACGGACTCGCCGTTGTACGCGAGCGCGGCATGGGTGATGGGCTGGGTCCGGCCGCCGCCGAGGGTCACCGCGCCGGGGTGCTCGACACCGGGCACGTATTTCGCGAGGGAGTAGTCATGGCCGGGGAAGACGGACGTCTGGGTGGTGGCGATCACCGGCCCGCCCCGCTGCGCCGACCAGTTCGCCACGACGTTGCCGCAGTGCCCGGCGGTCAGCAGATAGGGCTGACCGTCCTTGACGACGTTGAAGCCCAGCGAACAGCGTGCTGAGCCACCCCAGATCGCGTCACCGCCGGCGATCATCCGGGTGAGCCGGGTGCTGATTCTCCGTACGGTCACGGTGTCGCCGAGTTTCGAGGTGACCGCGTTCAGCCGGGTGAGCCTGTCCCCCGTGACCGTGCTGTCGGCCGTCACCACGACCCGGTTGACTCTGGGATCCGTCACCCACGCGGTGCCGGGGATCGCCGCCCGGTCGTTCAGCGTCTGCCGGGTCGCGTCCAGCCGCGCCTGGGAGAACCGGGCCTGCCGGGGCAGCGCGCCCGCCGCCCGGACGACCTCCTCGGCGTCCCGTCCCAGGACGTTGACCACGAGCCGCCCGGACTCCTCGTCGTAGTACGACCCCGCGGCCGTCAGCGCGGTGAGCCCCGCGAGGGCGGTGGGGACGACCGGGCTCGGCGAGGCCTGGGCCTGCTGCGGGACGAGCGTCACCACGGCGAGGGCGGCGGCCGCCACCCCGGCCAGGACGGCGCGGACGGACACCCGACGGTTCTTCAACTCGGCACCTCCAGTGGGGGGTTGAGCCCAGGATCGGGATGCGGCCCGGGCTCGGAGGAAGAACGACACAGCCGCACCCCCCAGAGGAGGTCGCGTCCATGCCAAGTTGGTCCGTCGAGTGTCCCCACCGGGTGAGGGAGTGCACAAGGGCGAATTTCAGAAGCGCGCATTTCCATGCGCGCGCCCCCTCTTGTCCTCAAGCGCCGGACGGGCTGTTCAGCCCGTCCGGCGCTTGAGGACCGGGGATCCGAGGGCTACACCTGTCCGATACCCGCCTCCCCCTCACCGGATTCCGAACCGGCAGGCAGCTCCTCCGGCACACCTGAAGCCTCCGGCGCAGTCGGCGGGGCAGCCGGCGAGACGGGCGCCCCCTCCAAGTCCTCGGAAGCCGAAGCGGCAGGCGCCCCCGCCCGCTCCAGGAACCGCAGCAACTCCACCGGGAACGGCAGCACCAGCGTCGAGTTCTTCTCCGCCGCCACCGCCACGATCGTCTGGAGCAGCCGGAGTTGCAGGGCCGCGGGCTGCGCGGCCATCGTGCCCGCCGCCTCCGCGAGCTTCTTCGACGCCAGCAGCTCCGCGTCCGCGTTGATCACCCGGGCCCGGCGTTCGCGCTCGGCCTCCGCCTGGCGCGACATCGAGCGCTTCATCGTCTCCGGCAGCGAGACGTCCTTGATCTCGACCCGGTCGATCTGCACGCCCCAGCCGATGGCCGGGCTGTCGAGCATCAGCTCCAGCCCCTGGTTGAGCTTCTCCCGGTTGGAGAGCAGATCGTCCAGGTCGCTCTTGCCGATGATCGAGCGCAGCGAGGTCTGGGCCATCTGCGAGACGGCGAAGCGGTAGTCCTCGACCGCGATCACGGCCTCCGCGGGGTTGACGACCTTGAAATAGACGACCGCGTCCACCCGGACGGTGACATTGTCGCGGGTGATGCCCTCCTGTGCCGGGATGGGCATCGTGACGATCTGCATGTTCACCTTGCGCAGCCGGTCGACGCCCGGAATGATCATGGTGTATCCCGGCTGCCGGACTTCGGGGAGCAGTCGGCCCAGCCGCAGTACGATGCCGCGCTCGTACTGCTTGACCACCCGGGACGCCGCGGCCGCGTACACCGCCCCGGCCGACCCGGCGGCCACCGCCGCCGCCACGAGGTCTGCGAGCATCATGACCCCCTGCCGTTACCGTCGGGTGATACATATCCACGGTATGCCCGCGCCCGGGTGTGGTCGAGCCCCCGGCCCATGGGGCCGGGGGCTCCTGTGCTGCCGGCCGCAGGCGTGGGGAAGGGCGGAGCGCGCTCGCGGTCAGGCGTATGGAGGGGCGCCCGCGAGGGGCGGCCCGGCGGGTCAGAAGACGCTCACCCCGTAGGCGCCGAGCGCCTTGGTGACCGGCTGGAAGAAGGTCGTGCCGCCGGAGGAGCAGTTTCCGCTGCCGCCGGAGGTGAGGCCGAGGGCGGTGGAGCCGGCGAAGAGCGCGCCGCCGCTGTCGCCCGGCTCCGCGCAGACGTCGGTCTTGATCAGGCCGCGGACGACCTGACCGTTGCCGTAGTTGACCGTGGCGTTGAGGCCGGTGACGGTGCCGCCGTGCACCCCGGTCGTGGAGCCGCTGCGCTGGACGCGCTGTCCGACGGTGGCGTTGCCGGCGGTGGTGATGCGCTGCGATCCGCCGTTGTAGAGGTCGACCGCGCTGGGGTGCGGGATCGTGCCGTTGGTGTACTGGACGATGCCGTAGTCGTTGCCCGGGAAGCTGGTGCCGGTGGTGGGGCCGATGCTCGTGGTGTGGCTGGAGTCGGTGTAGTACTGCGGCTTCCCCTGGGTGCAGTGGCCGGCGGTCAGGAAGTAATAGGTGTTGCCCTTGCGCACGTTGAAGCCGACCGAGCAGCGCCAGGTCGGCGCGTAGATCGCGTCGCCGCCGGCGAGCAGCTTCCTGAAGGTGCCGGGGGTGCGTTCGACGCGTATCGCGTCGGCGTCCTCCCCCGCCGAGCGTCTGATCGTGGCTATGGCCTCGTCGGAAACCGTGGAGTCGGCGGTGACCACGACGGATCCGGCGGCCCGGTCGACGACCCACGCGGTGCCGGGGACGTCGGCGGACTCCACAGCCGTGCTCAACGAGGCCAGCCGGGCGGCGGAGGGGGCGGCCGCGGCGCCGGGCTCGGCCCGGGCGACGCCCGTGACGAGGGCGGAGGCGGCCAGGAGTCCGGTCGTCATGGCCAGGACCCTGACGTGTCCGGTGGTACCGCTGCGGGGGGTGGTGCGCTTGATCCTCACGTTCTTCCTCCCGAGGGGGGTCGGGGATCCACGTGGTGGGCGCGGACCCGTGAGGCGCAGCCAAAAAGGCACACCGGATTCCACTTTCGCCGTGCCCCTGACAAGCGCTGCTCGGGAGTATTCGGGCCATGGACGGTATGGCGCAAGGGCTCCTTTCGGACGCGCCCCCGCGCACCACGAAGCGCCCCGGCGGCTCTCCGGCCGCCGGGGCCCTTGCCCGTTACCTGGACACCGTTCCTGGGCAAACGCTGTGACGCATCAGCGGGCGAGGAGGTTCCGCTCCCCCGCAGGGACGTCGAAGGACAGCCGGTTGCCCGGCGGCGGGAAGGGGCAGATGAAGTGGTCGGCGAAGGCGCACGGCGGCAGCAGCGCCTGGTTGAAGTCGACGGTCAGCCGCCCCTGGGCGTCCGGGGCCCCGGGCTTGAGGAAGCGGAAGCGATAGCTGGAGACGTCGCTGGTGCCGTCGGCGAAGACGGCCCACAGCGAGCCGTCGGCCTCCGCCGAGACCCGTAGCGCGTACTCCTCCCCGTCCTTGACGAAGGCCAGTTCACCGGCGACGCCCAGGCCGCGCGTCCGCCCGTCGGCGTTCTCCACCGCGACCGTCTGGTCACGGTCGTACGGGCGGAACGCCCCGGGCAGCACCCAGCCCCCGTCGTACTCGAAGGCGTCGATCCCGGCGAACGCCCGGCGGCCCGGGGAAGCCGGGTCGAACACCCGGACCGCCCACAGCCCTTCGCGCCGTATCACCACCAGATTCCGCTCCCCGTGGCCGACCCGGGCCGCGCCCGGTCCTGCGTCGGCGGTGAGCACCGCCTCGCCCTCGAACGGCCGCCCGTCCAGGGAGAGCCCGTCGCCGGCGGTCGCGGTCAGCAGGACGCCCGAGCCGCCCGGGGCCTCGGTCCAGCGCCCGGGAGTGTCCGGGATCCGCCCCTCCGAAAGCCCGGAGAGCCAGTACGTCCCGGTCAGGGCGAGCGGGCCGTAAGGGGCCGAGACCACCTCCGCGCGCTCCTCCCGCCACTCTTTCCACCGCTGTCGCGCGTCACTCGTGCTCATGGCCGTCAACCTTTCCATACGGGCAGCGGAAGCCCGAGGTGTTCCCGGAGTGTCGACCCCGTGTACTCCTTACGGAACGCGCCACGCTCCTGGAGCAGGGGGACGACCCGCTCGACGAAGTCGTCGAGCCCGCCGGGGGTGAGATGGGGGACGAGGATGAAGCCGTCCGCGGCCTCCTCGGTGACGAACTCCTCCATCCGGGCCGCCACTTGGCGCGGGGTGCCGATGAAGGACTGCCGCCCGGTCGCCTCGATCACGGTCTGCCGGATGGACAGGCCCTTGGCCTCCGCCAGGGCGCGCCATTTCGCGGCGACGGCGAACGGATCGCCCAGCGGCACCCGGCCCTGGGTCAGCCGCCCCTCCGGGTCGGGGTCGACGTCGGGCAGCGGGCCGTCGGGGTCGTAGCCGGACAGGTCCCGGCCCCAGATCTGTTCCAGGGTGAGGATCGCGGTCTGCGGGGAGACCTGCTGCTCGCGGATGAGGTCCGCTCTCTCCTGCGCCTCGGCGGCGGTGTCGCCCAGCACGAAGGTCACCCCGGGCATGATCTTCAGGTCCTCGGGCCGCCGCCCGTACGCCGCCAGCCGCCGTTTGACGTCCGTGTAGAAGGCGCGGCCCGCCTCCAGGGTGCCGTGCCGGGTGAAGACGACGTCGGCGGCGGACGCGGCGAACTCCCGGCCGTCCTCGGAGTCCCCCGCCTGGATCACCACGGGGTGGCCCTGCGGGCTCCGGGGCACGTCGAAGGTCCCGGCGACGGAGAAGTGCCGCCCGTGGTGGGCGAAGGGACGCGGGGTGCCGTCAAGGATCCAGGAGTCCCAGAGCTCCCTGGCCGTGGCGACGAACTCGGCGGCCCGGGTGTAGCGGTCGGCCCGGTCGAGGTAGCCGCCGCGCCGGAAGTTCTCGCCGGTGAAGGCGTCGGAGGAGGTGACGACGTTCCAGGCCGCGCGCCCGCCGCTGAGGTGGTCGAGGGAGGCGAGGCGCCGGGCGAGCTCGTAGGGCTCGTTGAAGGTGGCGTTGACGGTGGCGGCGAGGCCCAGCCGTTCGGTGACGGCGGCCAGCGCGTTCAGCACGGTGATCGACTCGGGCCGGCCGACGACGTCCAGGTCGTGCAGCCGCCCCTTGTGCTCGCGCAGCCGCAGCCCCTCGGCGAGGAAGAAGAAGTCGAAGAGCCCGCGTTCGGCGACGCGCGCGAGGTGCTCGAAGGAGGCGAAGTCGATCTGGCTGCCCGCCCTCGGGTCCGACCAGACGGTGGTGTTGTTGACGCCGGGGAAGTGCGCGGCGAGGTGCATCGGCTTGCTGCGCGCGGTCATGCGGTCTCCCTGACGGTGGCGTAGCGGTTGGCGGGGCGGGCCAGACACAGGTGCTCGCGGAGGGTGGAGCCGGGGTAGAAGCCGCGCAGCAGGCCCCGGTGCTGGAGTACGGGCACGGTGCCGTCGACGAGCAGCGCGAGGTCCCGGCCGGGGTCCCGGGGCCGGAAGTGGAAGCCGTCGGCGACGCCGTCGGTGTACCAGCGGTCGACGAGGTCGGCGAGCGCGACCGCGTCGGCGGCCGCGTGCAGCGCGACCGGCAGCGAGGCGAGCACGACGAGCCGGCCGGCGCGGCCGCCGGGGTCTCGGCCGTGGGCCCGGGCGCGCTGGCGTAACTCGCCGCGCGCGGCGCGGACGGCGTGCCCGGCCCGGGGGTCGTCGAGGTTCCCGACGCGGACGTAGGCGACGTCCGCGTGACGGACGGCGGCGGCCCGGGCGGCCGGCGCGGTGGCGTCGACGGCGATCACGGGCCGGCCCTGTGGGGGCCGGGGCACGATGGAGGGGCCGCGCACGCTGAAGCCGGGGCCCTCGAAGTCGACGTGGTGGAGCTTGTCGCGGTCGATGAAGCGCCCGGTGGGGACGTCCCGTATCTCGGCGTCGTCCTCCCAGCTGTCCCACAGCCGGGCGACGACGTCGGCGACCGCCTCGGCCTCCCGCCAGGCGGCCCAGGCGTCCGGCGCGTCGCGCCGCCCGAAGACGGCCGCCTCGCGGTCGTCCGTGGACACCCCGACGGTCCAGCCGGCGCGGCCCCGGCTCGCCCAGTCGAGGGTGGCCAGGGCGGAGGAGACGTGGAACGGCTCGGTGTGGGTGGTGGTGACGGTGGGCACGAGCCCGATCCGCTCCGTGGCGGGCGCGACCCGGGCGAGCACGGCGAGCGCGTCGAGCCGCCCCCGCCCCCGCCCGGGCGGCCCGAACGAGTCGCCGAGCGTGACGAAGTCGAACCGCCCCCGCTCGGCGAGCCGGGCGGCCTCGGCATACGGCTCGGCCGCGTAGGTACCGGGCCGGTCGAGCGCGACGGCGAGATGAAGCGGACGAGTGGGTTCAGGCATAAGAGATCCTTCCGGAAAAGGTTGTGGGCAGGCGTTCCGCAAGGGCGATGGGGGCACCTCCCAGCGGTAGCCGGGAGAGGGTGGGCACAACCGGCCCGCAGACGCGAAGCGGCCTCAGCGCAACAGCCGCAACAGCGCCCGCGCGGCGGCGTCGTTCTGCCGGAACGCCGGCGCGTTCGTCCCGGGCCGCGCGAACGCACCGGACGACCGCCCGTCCGTATGCGGCCCAAGGGCGAAGCGCCGCCGGTGCGGCACCCCGTCCCGCCCGAGCACCCGCCCGTCCTCGGGACTGACCGCGAGCAGCCCGGCGGGGGTGACCCGCACCTCTCCCCGCAGCTCCCGCAGCAGCGGGTCGCGCGACCGGTCGACGGACGGCTCCGGCAGCCGGGCCTCCACCAGCGCCCGCGCCTCGACGGCGAGGCCGGGCGCGCTGACGCTCCGCGCCCGGAACACCCCGCGCTCCGGGTCCGTCCCGAAGGCCGTGTCCGCCCCGAGGAAGCGGACGACGCCCGCGCGGGAGAGCGCGAGGAGTTGCCGCAGCCGGGGTCCGGGCGGCCCGGAGGCGAGATAGCTGAAGAAGCCGTGCCATTCGGTGCCGATGTCGCCGAGCCCGGCGAGCTGCCCGTAGACGGAGAGCAGCCCGAGGAAGACGGCGAGGTCCGGGCTGTGGCAGGGGTTGTGGCGGCGGGCGAGGTCGGCCTGGATATGGGCGCGCAGGCCCTCCTGGAGCGCCTCCCCGTCGGGGAAGCGCAGTCCGGCGAGCGGGCGGTCGAGCGTCTCCAGGTCGAGCCGGTCGGCCGGGTCGGGCACGGACGAGGAGACCAGCGCGTCGAGTTCGGCGCTGCCGGGGGCGCAGACGGCGTACTTCTCCTCGAAGACGTCCCAGTCGACGGCCGTCCGGGCCGGGTGGGCGGTGAACAGCCGGTGGTAGTGGGCGAAGCCGAGTTCCTTCTCCACCAGCGGCAGGATGTCGCGGTGGTAGTCGAGCGGGCCGGGGCGGGCGCGCAGCTCCTCGATCTCGGCGGGGCCCAGGAAGCGGGGCAGCGGTGGGTGTTCGCCGTGCCGGCGGTAGCCGAGCTTGGCGCGGTACGGGACGCCGCGCCGGGATCCGACGTGGAGCACGGGCTCTCGCCCGGAGGGGTGGTAGGTGAGCGCGCCCCTGCCGTCGGCGGTGAAGCGTCCTCCTCTGCCCTCGGTCAGCAGGGCCATGAGGTCGACGAAGGCGAGGCCGAGGCCGCGTACGAGGACGGGCTCGCCGGGGCGCAGGGCGGCCAGGTCGCTGTCGGCGGTGAACTCGGGCGGCAGATAGGTCAGTCCGTGGTCCGTGGCGAAGGATGCGAGGGCCCGCTGTTCCGGGCCGGGGTCGGCGTCGAGGTGGCCGAGGGCGAGGACGACGGCGTCGGCGAGGAGCGGCCGGTCCCGGCCCTCCAGCCACACCCGCTGCCGGCCGTCGCGGGGCCCGGAGAGCCGTACGGCGCGGCGGCGGTGCTCGTGGACGGTGATCCCGGCGGGCAGGGTGGCGACGGCGCGGTCGTACACCCAGGACAGATAGGCGCTCTGGAGCCGTCGGCCGGCGAAGCTCCGGGGCGTCAGCGCCCGGGCCTCGGCGGCCGTTCCGGGATCGAGGTGGATCGTTTCCGCACCGTCGCGGACGCGGGCCGCCCACTCGGCGAGCGAGGGGCCGTGGCGCACCGGGCCCGCGCACTCGACGGAGTCGTCGGTGTACATCGTGACGTCCTCGGCCATGGAGTTCATCCACAGCAGCGGGGGCTGGTCGTGCCGCCAGATCCGGCCGCCGCCCGGCGGGTACGGGTCGACGAGGTGGAGGTCGAGGCGGGCGCCCCCGAGGAGTTCGGGGGCGTTGGCGGCGATGCGCTCGACGAGACCGGTGCCGCGCGGGCCCGCGCCGACGACGACGAGGGAGGGGACGGGGCCCCGGTCATGGGTGGGGAGGGAGGACGGGCGCGGGTGCGCGGGCATGCGAAGGCTCCGTGGATGCGGTGATCGAACACGGGATGGTGCTGCCTTCACCCGTCCGCGCCCCTCAGCACGACCGGACGTCGAGGCTAAGCCGGGGCCTCGGTCCGCTGTCAACCCTGTCCAGAACTGCGTCCACAGTGTGGACGGCTCGTCTCAACTCGGTTGACGGGACAACCGGATGGCTGTTCCACTTATGTCATGCGTCCTCGGCAGCGGCTCGTCACCCGCGACCACATCGACTTCGGTCGGGTGTGGTCCGCCTCCTGTCCGCGCTGACCGCGCGCCGTCGTACCGCCGAGACACGACGCGCGCCGTGGCGCCCGCGCGCCCCGGCGCCCGCTGCCTTCACCAGCGCGGCAGTCGAGCCGCACCCTCCCCTCGTACGTCCACGCACCGGACCTTCGCGCCGTGCGGCTCAGCAGTCACAGCCGCAGTCGCAACCGTCACAGCAGTCGCAACCATCGCAGCACTTGCTGCAACAGTCACAGCAATCGCAGCAGTTACTACAGTCGCCGCAATCTCCGCAATCGCAGTTGTCACAGCACTTGGCGCACCAGCCCTCGCGCGGCCGTCCGTCCCAGGGGTCCTGGTAGGGGTCCTTGCAGCAGACCTGGCCGGTGCAGAACATGCCGGTCCAGACCGCGCAGCCGGCGATCAGCCCGCGCCGCCGGCGGCCGCCCCTCGGCGGCTCCGGCGGGGCGGCCGGCGGCATCACGGGCGGTGGCCCGAACGCGCCCTCGGGCGCGGCGTGTCCGGCGTGTCCATGGGCCGAGCAGCCGCCGGTCGCGAACGCCCGGTCCACGGACCGCTCCAGCTCGTGCGCCAGCAGGAGGTGCGCCAGCCTGCCCTGGGACTTGCTCCCGAACTCCACGTCGCGCAGCGCCAGCCGCACCCCGCGCACCGCGTCGTCGCACAGCCGTCGCGCCTCGTCGAGGCCGGTACCGGTGGCGGTGATGGGGTTCCAGGACCCGGCGCCGGCGTCCTCCTCCAGGTCCTCGACGGCGTCGAGGAGATGGGCGAGCCGCCCGAAGAGCCGGCCCGCCTCCTCCAGGGCCGGGCGGTTGCCCGGCCGTCCCGCGAGCACGGCCGTGTACCCGAAGGCCATGGCGGTGGCCGTCTCGGTGGGCTCGGTGACCTCCAGCAGCGGGGTGCCCGGACCGGCCAGCGCCTCGATGCCCGCCTGCCGTTCGACCGCGTCGACCAGAACGGCCGTGTCGAAGCCGAGTTCCGCCCCCGTACGGGCACCCGCCCCCTCCCACCGGGCGGCGACGCCCCGCGCGGCCGCCGCGACCGGACGGCGCGCCAACAGCCCGTCACCGTCGGCGACATGGTCGCGCATCTTCGCCGAGGCCAGGACGAGCGAGACCGTGGCGGCCAGCCGGGCGCCCTCCCCCTGGGCCACGGACGCGGAGCGCATCCCGCGCAACGGACAGGGCCCGGCCGTACGCCGCCAGGAGCCGGACTCCCCTGCCCCCGTGGACTGCGCCTCGACCAGCACCGATATGATGAGACCGTCATAGTTGGTTGCTATTCGGGCGAATTGTCCGTGATCGCCTCTCAACGCCAGACAGAGCCCGCAGAGATGCGCCATCCACTCCGCTCGCATGCGTTCCGAGAGTCTGTGACGGCAGGGCCTGATGATCCCGAACAAAACGTGTCCCCGTGTGTGGTGTCGATGTGCCCGGGCATCCTAGTCAGCGGGGACAATCGAGCTGGGCCGGAGCCCGTCCACTCCGGCCCATGCCGCATATGCCCAGGTCCGACGCCTAAGGTCGGCTCATAGGAGTTTCTGACGCACCGCCACCCACTTTGCACCAGATGCGTCACGAAATCCCCGCATGGCCGCCATCCACTTGGCACATCATCCGCATCATGGACGACCATAGAGGAGCGGGCGGAACACACCGCGTGTGAGAGGAGGCGTCCATGGGATCGGTGCGCAAGGCGAGTGCGTGGCTTGGCCTCGTCGACGACAGCGATGACGAGCGCTACTACGGCGGCTACGAAGAGGACTCGGACGAGGGGACCGAGCCCGGCGACTCCTGGGTGACCAACCCCAAGGTCCGCGTGGCCGACGAGGTCGCGCAGGAGCAGGGCACCCGTATCGCCACGGTCACCCCGGACGGCTTCCGGGACGCCCGGGGCATCGGCGAGCTGTTCCGGGAGGGCGTACCGGTCATCGTCAACCTCACGGGCATGGAGCCCAGCGACGCCAAGCGGGTGGTGGACTTCGCCGCCGGGTTGACCTTCGGCCTCCGTGGCTCGATCGAACGCGTGGCCAACAGGGTGTTCCTGCTCACCCCCGCCGACTACAAGGTAGTCAGCGGGGAGGGCGGCCGCGGGCAGGGCGGCTTCTTCAACCAGAGCTGAAGCCGGGACAGACGGTGCTCACCGGAACGCGTCGAGGCCGGTGAGCGCCTTGCCCAGCACCAGCTGGTGCATCTCCACGGTGCCCTCGTAGGTCAGCACCGACTCCAGGTTCGTCGCGTGGCGCATCACGGGGTACTCGAGCGAGATCCCGTTGGCGCCCAGGACCGTGCGGGCGGTGCGGCAGATCTCGATCGCCTCCCGCACGTTGTTCAGCTTCCCGAAGCTCACCTGCTCCGGTCGCAGCCGCCCCGCGTCCATCCGCCGTCCCAGATGGTGGGCCAGCAGTACGCCCTTGTGGAGCTCCAGCGCCATGTCGGCCAGCTTGGCCTGGGTGAGCTGGAAGCCTCCGATGGGCCTGCCGAACTGCTCGCGCGTGCGCGAGTAGTCCAGCGCCGTCTCGAAACAGGTGCGCGCGGCGCCCATCGCGCCCCACACGATGCCGTACCGGGCGTGGTTCAGACAGCCGAGCGGGCCGCCCAGCCCCTTCGCCCCCGGCAGCACCGCGTCGGCGGGCAGCCGCACCTCGTCCAGGACCAGCTCGCTGGTGACGGAGGCGCGCAGCGACCACTTGTGCCTGATCTCCGGGGCGGAGAAACCGGGGCTGTCGGTGGGGACGACGAATCCCCGGATGCCCTCGTCCGTCCGGGCCCAGACGACCGCGACCCCGGCCACCGAGCCATTGGTGATCCACATCTTCCGGCCCGTCAGCACCCAGTCGCCGCCGGCGTCGCGCTTGGCGTACGTCCGCATCCCGCCCGGGTCCGAGCCGTGGTCGGGCTCGGTCAGCCCGAAGCAGCCGATGATCTCGCCGGTCGCCATCCCGGGCAGCCAGCGCAGCTTCTGCTCCTCGGAGCCGAAGCGGTGGATGGCGTACATCGCGAGGGAACCCTGCACGGAGACGAGGGAGCGGATGCCGGAGTCGGCCGCCTCCACCTCCAGGCAGGCCAGCCCGTACTGGACGGCGCTCGCGCCCGCGCAGCCGTAGCCGGTGAGCTGCATGCCGAGGGCGCCCATGGCGCCCAGCTCCCGGGCGAGTTCGCGCACGGGGACCTCACCGCTCTCGTACCACTGCGCGATGTGCGGCAGCACGCGGTCGCGCGCCCAGCGCCGGATGGTGTCCCGGACGGCACGGTCGTCGTCGGTGAGCAGGTCGTCGATGCCGAGCGGATCATGGGGGTCGAACACGGGTCAGCCTCCGGCTCGGTTCAGGGTGATCATCGCTTGCCCAGCACGCTACGGGTGGGTAACCCCCGGCGTCCAGACCCGGCCGAGGCGGTTTCGGCACCGCCGGACCCCCCGTCAGCCCTCCGCCGCGTCCAGCCCCCGCGGCAGCCGCAGTGCCGCCACCGCCCCCAGAGCCAACAACCCCGCGCTCACCGCCAGCGTCACATGCAGACCGTGCACGAACGCGTCCCGCGCCGCCGCGCGCAGTGCCGTGCCCGCCGGGCCGTCGAGGCGCTCCGCGACCTCGTACGCCTCGCCCAGCGAGTGGCTCGCGGCCCGGGCCGCCGCGCTCGGGACGCCCGGGACCCCGTCCACGCCCGGCGCGTACGCCGCGTTCATGACGCTGCCGAGCAGTGCGATGCCCATGCCCGCCCCCAGCTGGTACGACGTCTCGCCGATCGCGGCCGCGCCGCCCGCCGATTCCGCGGGGGCCTCGCTCAGCATCGACTCGTACGCCCCGAAGAGCGTGGTCTCCAGGCCGAAGCCGAGCAGGACGAACCCGGCGACCAGCGCGTAAGGGCGGTCTTCCCGGCCCATCACGGTCAGCGAGAGCACCGCCATCGCCGTGAGCACGAAACCGGCCGAGACCATGGCGCGCGGCCCGAACCGCTGGAGCACCCGTGAGCCCGCGAGGCCCGCCGCCATCGCGGCGAGCGTGAGGGGCAGCAGGCGCAGGCCCGTCTCCAGCGGGGTGAGGCCGAGGACGAGCTGGAGGTACTGCGCGGCGACCAGCTCCAGCCCGACCAGCGCCAGCATGGCCAGGACGATGCAGCCGACGGAGGTGCCGAAGGCGGGCCGGGCGAACATCGTCAGGTCGACGAGCGGATGCTCCCGCCGTCGCTGCCGCCTTACGAAGACGACGAGGAGCGCGGCCCCGAGCGCCGCCGGGACGACCGTGCCCAGTGAGAGCGCCTCCGCGCCGCCCACCCGCTTGACCCCGTAGACGACGCCGAACAGGCCGAACGCCGCCATCAGCGCGCCGAGGACATCCCAGGGACCGTCGTGGTCGCCGGTCGACTCGGGCAGCAGCCGGCGGCCGACGGGGAGGCTGACGGCCATGAGCGGGATGTTGATGAGGAAGACGGAGCCCCACCAGAAGTGCTCCAGCAGGAAGCCGCCGAGCAACGGCCCGACGGCCGCGCCCACCGCCGCCACCGCGCTCCAGACGCCGATGGCCAGGGCGCGCTCCCGACGGTCGGGGAAGACCTGCCGGAGGATCGAGAGCGTCGCCGGCATGATCATCGCGCCGCCGGCGCCCAGCAGCGCCCGGGCGGCGATCAGGATCTCCGGTGTGGGCGCGAGGGCGGCGAGCGCGGAGGCCACGCCGAAGAGGGTGTAGCCGAGGAGCAGCACCCGGCGGCGGCCGACCCGGTCGCCGAGAGTGCCGAAGAGGATGAGCAGCGAGGCGCAGACGAGGGGGTAGACGTCGACGATCCACAGCAGCTGTATCGCGCCCGGGCGCAGGTCCTCCGTGACGGCCGGGACCGCGACGTGCAGCACGGTGGCGTCGACGGCGACCAGGAGCAGGCTGACGCAGAGGACGACGAGCACGGTCCACCGGCTCGACGAGGCGGCACCCGGCCCTTCCGCGCGGCGCGGCCGGAGCCGCTGCCGGGGAACGCCGACCGGCCGTCGGGGGCCGGCGGTGGTCGTCCCGGACATCCACACACCTCCGTGTCATGCGCTCGCGGCCATGGGGCCGGGGAAACCGGTTGGGGACTGATGGGCCCCGGCGGTACCAGGGGGCGAGTGAGTCGACAGCGTACGCGAGTCCCGCCGGAACCCACGTGGCCCCTCTCACGTCGTGGGGCTGGGACAATCGATCGGTGACCGTTCGCGCTTCCTCCACCTCACCGGCCTCCGCCGGCGCGGCCCCCTCCGGCATATCCGCCGAGGTCGGTGCCGGTGCCCGCGCCGACGCCGCCGTCGGGGTCCCCGCCGGCGTCCGCGTCGGCGGGCGGCCCGCGCGGGTCCGTGCCGCGCTGCGCCGGGCGGCGCCCGCGCTGCTGCTCTACGCGGCGGTGCGGGTGCTGGGAGTCGTGGCGCTGGCGCTGTGGGGGATGGCGGACGGCAAGGAGGCGCGTCATCTGCTGTCGGCGCGCTGGGACTCCATCTGGTACGCCCGCATAGCCGAGCAGGGGTACGGCTACACCCTCCATCTGGCGGGCGGGAAGGTCCATTCCGATCTGGCGTTCTTCCCGCTGCTGCCCTGGCTGGAGCGGTCGCTGTCGGCGGCCCTGCCGCTGTCGGCACCGGACGCGGGCCTGGTGGTCTCGGCGGTCGCCTCGCTCGCCGCCGCGTGGGGGATCTTCGCGGTCGGCTCGCTCGCCTACGGGCGGCAGGCCGGGGTGGCGCTGGTGGTGCTGTGGGCGGCGCTGCCAGTGGGTGTCGTGCAGTCGATGGCGTACTCGGAGTCGCTGTTCACGGCGCTGGCGGCGTGGAGTCTGTACTGCGTGCTGACCGGCCGGTGGGCGTGGGCGGGTGCGCTGGCGGCGCTGACCGGGCTGACCCGGCCGGTGGGAGCGGCCGTGGTGGCGGCGGTCTGGCTGACCGCGGCGGTGGCGCTGGTCCGGGCGCGCCGCCGGGGCGGGGCGCCGCCGTTCGCCCGGGTGCTGCCGGGAGTGGTGCTCGCGCCGCTGGGCTGGCTGGCGTATGTCGTCTGGGTGGGGGTGCGCACCGGTTCCGCCACCGGTTATCTCGATGTCCAGGGCGGCTGGGGCAATGGTTTCGACGGTGGGCTGGCCTTCGGCTCGTTCATCTGGGAGCGGCTGACGGGGCCGGCCTGGCCGGCGGGGGTGGCGCTGCTGCTCGGTGTGGCCCTGGTGATCCGGCTGTATCTGGCCGGAGTGCGTCAGGGGCAGCCACTGCCGTTGCTCGTCTATACGGGGACGGTGCTGCTGCTGGCGCTCACGGCCAAGGGGTACTTCGGGTCCAAGCCGCGGCTGATGCTGCCGGCCTTCCCCCTGCTGCTGCCCTTGGCGGTGGCCCTGGCCCGGCTACGCACGGTACGCGCGGTGACGGTGATGACGGCTGTCGCGCTTGCGTCGGCGGTCTATGGCGCGTTCTGGCTGCACGGTTCCGGCCCGCCATGATCGTAATTCCCGGGCGCCCCGGCGGGGCGCCGGGAAACGGCACGGAACCCCTCGGCCACATACCGATAAACGCGGTCCCACGAAAAGGAATTAATGCCTCACCAGGCTTTGACCAAAGCCGCCCCGCGTTTCTTTAACCGATTCTTATTCGGCAGTTTCAAACATGCGTCGAGCCACGATTGAGACGCATTCCACATCACATCGTCATCACAAAGAGCCTCGATCGGCCGAACCCTCCTGTCACGCAATGTAACGTCGATTGAGTGCGTACCAACGACGAGCTCGTCCCTGCGGAGGAGCGCTCCCAACCCGTGCGGCCGCGGATGACCCGGACCCGTCTGGGCATCTTCGTGGCGACCTCCGTGGTCTACGTGGCCATCGTGGTCGGCGTGCTCACCACGTCCTGGCCGGTGCGCTTCGACTGGCAGGTCATGCTCTTCCGGCCCTACAAGCAGTGGCCGGAGATCCACGCCTTCCTCGACTACTTCGTGGTCCTGGGCCAGCGCGGCCCGACCGCCGTGGCCGTCGCGGCGTGGCTCGGCTGGTGTACGTACAAACAGAAGACCCTGCGCCCGCTGCTGGTGCTGGGCACGTCGCTGCTGCTGCTCAACGCGACCGTGGGCGCCGCCAAGATCGGCATGGGCCGGCTCGGTCCGCACTACGCCACCGCCGTCGGCTCGAACGAGATGTTCGCGGGCGGCGACATATTCCCCTCGGGGCACACCGCGAACGCGGTGGTGACCTGGGGCGTCCTCGCCTATCTGGCCACCACGCCGCGCACCCGGCGGATCTCCTCGGTGTGCGCCGCGATGCTGGCGCTCGGCGTCGGGATGACCACGGTCTACCTGGGCACGCACTGGATGAGCGACGTCACCCTGGGCTGGACCGCCGGTCTGCTGGTGCTGCTGGCCCTGCCCTGGTTCGAGCCGCTGATGGCCCGCACCGAGGCCTGGCTGCTGGGCGTGTGGCTGCGGCTGCGCAGCGGCCGGCTGCTCACCGCGCCCGTCTCCGTACCGGTCGCGACGTCCGTGCCGCTGGGCGCGCCGCGCGCCCCGGCCGACGACGAACTGCCGGTCCGCGAGCCCGTGGGCGCCGGCAGCCGCTCGGGCGGCGGGACGGTCGCCCGGGTCGCCGACGGCAGAACGCATCTGCTGCCCCGGCCGCACACGGCCCGCTCCGAGCGGAGCCCGGTCACCCCGGCCGGCAGCCGTCGGCCGCCGCACGCCGACCGGGTGCCGCGCGGCACCCCCTTCGGCCCGTCGGCCGGGCGCGGCCGGGCCTGAGCCCGCCGGCGCCGGCCGGCCACGGAACACCGCGAAGGCGGCCCCGGAGATCCTCCGGGGCCGCCTTCGCGCGTCCAGGCCGCTGCTCGGCCGTCAGCCCTTCCAGCAGCGTCGTACGGTGCCGTGCTCGACCTCCAGGTTCAGCCGGCCGGCGCGGTACTCCATGGTGACGATCGCGCCGGGCGGCAGCGTCCGTACGTCCGTCCAGCCGCGGGCGCGCGCCCGGGCGGCGGCGTCGTCGGCGGAGCGACCGACGTAGGCGGCGGGGTCGTCGTCGGGATCGGCGGGGAGTCCGGGGAGGGTTGCCATGGCAGCCACCGTAGGCGGCCGGGCGGGCCACCGCCCAGCCTCCCATCTCCCCCCGGTCCGCCACTGGTCACACTTCTGTCACAGTGCCACCGAGGGGGTTTGCGTTGAATTCCCTCACCCCCACGGGGTGTTCCTTTTCCCTCCCGATGCCTCCACAAAAACTCGCCGGGGAATTCACCACACTTTCCCGGACGACCCTGGCGCAACTTCCCCGGAGCCCCGGCGAATTCCCGTCCCACGCCCCCTGCCCGGCATTGATCCAACGGAATTGCCGGGGGCCCGGCCCTATCGGCGCCGGAGCCTTCGGAATTTCATGTTCCGGAACGTCCCGGCGGCGAGGCGCCCTCGCGCGCGACGCGCAGCCGGAGCATCATGGCGGGTGCCCGCGAGGACACTCGCGTATCCGAGAGCACCACAGGCGAGGGGGCACGGATGGGGACCGACACCGCGCAGGCCGCCGCGGCCGGACCGGCCGGGCCGGCCGGGGAGCGCAGCCCCGGCCGGATCATCGTGGACTGGCTGACGACGACCGACCACAAGAAGATCGGGAACCTCTACCTGATCACATCGTTCGGCTTCTTCCTCATCGGCGGGCTGCTCGCCATGCTGATGCGCGCCGAGCTGGCCCGCCCCGGGCTCCAGCTGATGAGCAACGAGCAGTTCAACGAGGTGTTCACCGCGCATGGCACGATCATGCTGCTGCTGTTCGCCACCCCGGCCTTCGCGGGCTTCGCCAACGCGATCATGCCGCTTCAGATCGGCTCGCCCGACGTGGCGTTCCCCCGGCTGAACATGTTCGCCTACTGGCTCTATCTCTTCGGCGGATTGATCGTGGTCGCCAGCCTGCTGATGCCCGAGGGCGGCGCCTCCTTCGGCTGGACCGCCTACGCCCCGCTGAACAGCGAGGCCCGGTCGCCGGGCATGGGCGCCGATATGTGGATCATGGGGCTGGCCCTGGCGGGCTTCGGCACCATCCTCGGCGCGGTGAACTTCCTGACCACGATCATCGGGATGCGCGCCCCCGGGATGACGATGTTCCGGATGCCGATCTTCACCTGGAACGTGCTCTTCACCTCGATCCTCGTCCTGCTCGCCTTCCCCGTGCTGGCGGCGGCGCTGCTCTCCCTGGAGGCGGACCGGCGGTTCGGGGCCCTGGTCTTCGAGCCCCAGTGGGGCGGGGCGCTGCTGTGGCAGCACCTGTTCTGGTTCTTCGGCCACCCCGAGGTGTACATCATCGCGCTGCCGTTCTTCGGCATCATCACCGAGATCATCCCGGTGTTCTCCCGCAAACCGATCTTCGGCTATATCACGCTGATCGGCGCCACCACGGCCATCACGGCCCTGTCGGTGGTGGTCTGGGCGCACCACATGTTCGCCACCGGCGCGGTGCTGCTGCCCTTCTTCTCGTTCATGTCGTTCCTGATCGCGGTGCCGACCGGGGTGAAGTTCTTCAACTGGATCGGCACGATGTGGCAGGGCTCGCTGTCCTTCGAGACGCCCATGCTGTGGGCGGTGGGCTTCCTGGTCAGCTTCCTCTTCGGCGGTCTGACCGGGGTGATCCTCGCCTCGCCGCCGCTGGACTTCCACGTCACCGACACCTACTTCGTCGTGGCGCACTTCCACTACGTGGTCTTCGGAACGGTGGTCTTCGCGACGTTCGCCGGCTTCTACTTCTGGTGGCCGAAACTCACCGGGAAGATGCTGGAGGAGCGGCTGGGGAAGCTCCACTTCTGGACCCTCTTCACCGGCTTCCACCTCACCTTCCTCGTCCAGCACTGGCTGGGCGCCGAGGGGATGCCCCGCCGCTACGCCGACTACCTGGCGGCCGACGGCTTCACCGCGCTCAACACCGTCTCCTCGATCGGGGCGTTCCTGCTGGGCCTGTCCAACCTGCCGTTCTTCTACAACATCTGGAAGACCGCCAAGTACGGGAAGAAGGTCGAGGTGGACGACCCCTGGGGGTACGGACGCTCACTGGAGTGGGCGACCTCCTGCCCGCCGCCCCGGCACAACTTCATCCGTCTCCCGCGCATCCGCTCCGAGTCCCCGGCCTTCGACCTCCACCACCCGGAGGACACCGGGCGGGAACGGCCGCACGCCGCGGCCGAGTCCACCGGCTGAGCCCGGCCGGCTACCGGCCCGCCCCCGGCGGGCACTCGCCGATCCGCACCGAAAGGTCGTTGTCGGCGGTGTAGTACGGGCCCGCCTGGGCAGGGGCATACGGAGCGGTCACATCCCGCGCCGGGTAGACGAAGACGTGCTTCTTGTCGGCGACGTCGTCCAGGATGCGGGCCAGGCGGACCGGGGTCCCCTCCGGCCCGCGCAGCCACAGGTCCCACACCTCGGGGCCGCCGCGCCACGGCGCGCACAGCCCGGCGAAAGGGAGGGTGAAGGCGAAGTCCTGCCCCTCGGCCACGGTGAGCGGGACCGTGACGGTCAGGTCCGCCCGCCGGCGGCGGGCCTCCAGGACCGCCCCCGCCAGCCAGGCCCCGGGGTCCTCCACCCGGTAGAGCGTGCCCTGGACGGTTATGCCCTCGGGGTCGACGAGCACGTCCCCGGCCTCCGCGTGCGGGGCGCGCTGCCAGCTGCGCAGCGAGAGGTTGCCGTGCTCGGTGGCGTAGGGGATGCGCACGGCCAGCGGGGAGGTGCTGGGGCCGGGCCGGCGGTCGATCAGGGAGCGCAGATCGGCGAGGCCGGGCAGCAGCCGTCGCGGGGTGTCCTCGCCACAGGCCAGATGGACGTCCCAGCGCCCCTCGGGCAGGGCGACGGTGCTGGGCAGCACGGCCCGCAGCCGGCCGTCGCCGTTGGCGGTGAGCGGCAGCCGGACCTCCTCCTCGTCCTCCTCGCGGCCCCGGAGGCGCAGCACGAGCGCGGCGGACCAGTGGGCTTCGGCGGCCCGGCCGGGGGCGTCGAGGTCGAAGGTGAGCCCGCCCGCGGAGTCCGCGATGCAGTCGGCGCGGGGGTTCCCCGCGCCAGCGGCCAGGGGAGGGGCAGACACGATGACGCTCTCCTCGGAAGTGGTGGTCGGGGCCGGCGGGGCGGCCGCCGCGGCGGGGCGGTCCCCGGCCCGCTCGGGCACGGTGGGCTGGGTCGGCGTCATGCGGCTCGTACCTTCCGCAGGGCGGAGCGGCCCCGGTCCTTGGCCTGGAAGGCCGTGCTGAGCAGGGCGCCCCGGGTGCGGTGGAGCCCGCCGCGGAGGCCGCCGCGCGTGCGCAGGCCGGCGAAGAGGGTCTCGTAGCGGGCGGCGACGGCCGCCGGGTCGAAGCGCGCCGAGCTCGCCAGCGCCGCCGCGCCCATGCGCCGGCGCAGCTCGTCGTCGTTGATCAGCCGCAGCAGCCCGGCGGCGATGGCCTCGGTCCGTCCGACGGGTACCAGCAGGCCGTCGGTGCCATCGGTGATGATCTCGCCGGGGCCGTGCGGGCAGTCGGTGGCCACCACCGGCAGCCCGCAGCGCATCGCCTCGACGATCGTCATGCCGAAGGACTCCAGGCTGGAGGTGACCGCGCCGATGGACCCCTTGACCCACTCGGGCTCCAAGGGGCTGGCGGGGCCCATGAGGTAGACGTGGTTGTAGAGACCGAGCTTGTCGATCAGTGTCCGCAGCGAGGCCCGCTCGGCACCGGCCCCGTAGATCCGCAGCCGCCAGTCGGGGCGCTCGGCCACGACCAGGGCGAAGGCGCGGACGAGGACGTCGTACCGCTTGACGGGGGCCAGCCGCCCGGCCGCGACCACCCATTTGCCGCTGCCGTCGGCGGGCGCGACCCCCGGTACGGGCACCCCGTTGGGCACGGCCTCGACGCGCACGCCGGGCAGCCGCATCAGCCGCCGGTAGGTGCGGGCGTCCGCCTCGGTGACGGTGGTGACGGCGTCGAGGCGCGGATAGTGCGCCCGCAGCACCCGCTTGAGCTGCCCGGAGTGGGTGCCGAGCGTCAGGTGCTCCTGCCCGACGCGCACCGGGCCGCGCCGGGCCTGCTGGGCGATGTGCACATTGAGGCCGGGCCGGGTGCCGACGACCACGTCGCACTCCAGGCGGCGCAGGTGCTCGGCGATCCGGCGGTCCGTCAGCAGGCTGTACTGCCCGTGGCGCCCCTCGGCGGCGGGGAAGACGACGGCGGGGCGCCGGTGCTCCGGGTCGTCGCCCTCGTAGCCGGGGCCTCCTCTGCGCAGGTCCACCAGGTGCCGCAGCCGTACCTTGCCGTCGGGGGCGAGAACGGGCTCCTCCCGGTGCCGGAAGACGGAGACGATCTCCACGTCGTGCTGCTCGGCGAGGGTGCCGGCGAGGGTGTGGGTGCTCCGGATCGTGCCGCCGATCCCGTACGCGTTGTGGATCAGGAATGAGATGCGCATTCGTCCCCATGCCGCCGTATGCCGCGGATCCGTCCCGGGCCCGCCTCTACCGAGAGGTTAGACCGCGGGAGGGGGCACGGGGTTGGCCTTGATCGCCAAGTCGTGCTTCAAGCGTTGCCCCATCGGTAGCCGCACCCGGGAACTTTTCCGGAGCGTGACCCATGCCATGGATCATCCGTTGTCTCCTTACGAGCCGGGAACCACCCGGTTCATCCGCGCCCTGCGACGAGAACAACCGACCTACCAGGTTTCGAGGAGCCCCCGTGCCGCGCATGCTCGCTGTCAGCGACGAGGTACGTGCCGAGATCGGCGACGAAGAGGCGGAGCGACTGCTCGGCGGCGAGAACGCCCCGGATGTGTACGACTGCACCTCCTGCCGTACCCCCGGCCACACCGGCCAGGTGCCCACCAGCACCGTGCTGTTCGTCGGCGAGGAGACGGCCGTGCTGGCCTTCGCCCACGCCAGCTGCATCCCTTCCCAGGTCGTCCCGGTCTCCGAGGCGCAGCTGCAAGGCGCCGTCGCCTCGATCACGGCCGAGGACGGCGGGCCCACGGGCATCCGGCGCGAGGTGCCGCTCCAGGCGGAGCTGGGGGTGACGAGCGGGCTGGTGCTGGTCGGCGGCGAGGTGCTGCCGGCGCTGGTGGTCGAGCCGCTGGGGCCGATCGCCCGCCCGGGCACCGACGGGCCGGTGGATGTGTTCCTGGAGCTCCTCACCGAACAGGGCTTCGCCCCGGTCGCCGATGTCGGCCAGGCCCCGGCGGTGCTCCCGGGCTGGTCGGTGCTGCTCGCCATGGGCCGGCTGCACGCGGTCCTCCAGCCGCCGGCCGGCGGTGCCGCGCCCCAGGCGTGGTGGCAGGCGCACCAGGCGATGCAGGTCGCCGACGGCTGGCGGGCCGCCGTCAACAAGACGCGCCGGGTGCTGGTCTACTGCGCCCCGGTGGGGACGATCGGCTCCCAGCCCCGGGAGGACCTGCTGCGGGAGGCGCTGGACCGGGCCGCGGCGACCGGGCGTCTGGTGGGGGCGGCCATGCCGCTCGCGGGCACATGAACGGGGGGCGCGTGAACGGGTACGAGGCGGACGAGCCGGAGTCGCGCTCCCCGGCGAACCGGGACTTTTATCCCGTTGTCCACCCGGGCGGGACGCTCCCCGCCATCCATTCGCCGCGTGGACCGCATCCGACGGGCCTTGAGGTCGTTGGCAGGGATGTGTACTCATACGAACCCGCCCGGACCTCGTACCCGAACCACATCCCCGGCATGCGGCCACCCCGCGACGCCTCTGCGGAGAGTCACCCCGCCTCGGTCACCCCGATCTTCGACGCCCTCTGCTCCGAATACCGGCGGGCCTTCCGGGCCCTGCCCGGTGACCGCTCCGGCGAGGAGGAGCTGACCTTCAAGGCCTTCGGCCACCGCGGCACCTACGGCTACGTCGGTCAGCTCACCAGCCCGGCCACGTACCCCGGTCCCTCGGGGTACAACGCGGTCTGGGATTCGTACTACGGACGGCAGCGCGGCGGTCAGCTGCCCGCGCTGCCCCCGGGACAGCGGGACGGCCGCGGCCGGGGCTTCTAGGACTCCCCCGGGCCCCGAGCCGCCCCGGCGTGCCCCGCGTTACTTCTTCTTGCCCCGCTTCTCACGGACACGCACCGACATGTGGATCGGCGTGCCCTCGAAGCCGAACTCCTCACGCAGTCGGCGCTCGACGAAGCGGCGGTAACCGGCCTCCAGGAAGCCGGAGGCGAAGAGCACGAAGCGCGGCGGCTTGGTGCCCGCCTGCGTACCGAAGAGGATGCGCGGCTGCTTGCCGCCCCGGATCGGGTGCGGGTGGGCCGCGACGAGCTCGCCGAGGAAGGCGTTCAGCCGGCCGGTGGGGATCCGGGTCTCCCAGCCCGCCAGCGCGGTCTCGATCGCCGGGACGAGCTTCTCCATGTGCCGGCCGGTACGCGCCGAGACATTGACCCGGGGCGCCCAGGCGATCTGCTGGAGCTCGGTCTCGATCTCCCGCTCCAGGTAGTAGCGACGCTCCTCGTCGAGGTTGTCCCACTTGTTGAACGCGATGACCATGGCACGGCCGGCCTCGACGGCCATGGTGATGATGCGCTGGTCCTGGACGCTGATGGACTCGCTGGCGTCGATGAGGATGACCGCGACCTCGGCCTTCTCCACCGCGGCGGCGGTGCGCAGGGAGGCGTAGTAGTCGGCGCCCTCCTGGAGGTGGACGCGCTTGCGGATGCCCGCGGTGTCCACGAACTTCCAGGTGGTGCCGCCCAGCTCGATCAGCTCGTCGACCGGGTCTCGGGTGGTGCCGGCCAGCTCGTTGACGACGACCCGCTCCTCGCCCGCGACCTTGTTCAGCAGGGAGGACTTGCCGACGTTCGGACGGCCGATCAGCGCGATGCGGCGCGGACCGCCGAGCGCGGCGCCGAAGGTCTGGGCCGGGGCCTCGGGCAGCGCCTTGAGGACCTCGTCGAGCATGTCGCCGGTACCGCGGCCGTGCAGCGCGGAGACCGGCATCGGCTCGCCCAGGCCCAGCGACCACAGCATGGCGGCGTCGGCCTCGGAGGAGGGGCCGTCGACCTTGTTGGCGCACAGCACGACGGGCTTGCCCGCGCGGCGCAGCAGCTTGACGACGGCCTCGTCGGTGTCGGTGGCGCCGACGGTGGCGTCCACGACGAAGACCACGGCGTCGGCGGCCTCGATCGCGTACTCCGCCTGGGCGGCGACGGACGCGTCGATGCCGAGCACGTCCTGCTCCCAGCCGCCGGTGTCGACGACCTTGAAGCGGCGGCCGGCCCACTCGGCCTCGTAGGTGACGCGGTCACGGGTGACGCCGGGGCGGTCCTCGACGACGGCCTCGCGGCGGCCGATGATGCGGTTCACCAGCGTCGACTTGCCGACGTTGGGGCGGCCGACGACGGCGAGCACGGGCAGCGGGCCGTGACCGGCCTCGCCGATCGCGCCCTCCACCTCGTCGGCGTCGAAGCCCTCCTGCGCCGCGAGCTCCATGAACTCCGCGTACTCGGCGTCGCCAAGCTCACCGTGCTCGTCGCCGGTGTGGATCTGGTCGTCCATGAAGTCCGTTCCTCGTTCTTCTCTATCGTCGGCGGACCCTTACGGCCCGCTACTTCAAGTCTCGGTCAGCGGCCGGTCAGCCGCTTGGCGTCCGCCAGGTGCGCGCCCAGGCGCTCCTGGATGCGCGTGGTCGCCTCGTCCAGCGCCTTGCGCGTGCGCCTGCCGCTGCCGTCACCCGCCTCGAACGGGTCTCCGAAGACCACGTCGACGCGGCTGCGCAGCGGCGGCACACCCCGTACGGCCCGGCTCTTGCGCTCGCCGCTGCCCAGGACGGCCACCGGCACGATCGGCGCGCCCGACCGTACGGCGAAGTAGGCCAGGCCCGCGCGGAGCGAGGCGAAGTCGCCCTCGCCCCGGGAGCCCTCCGGGAAGATGCCCAGCACGCCGCCGTCCGCCAGGATCTTCAGCGCGCCGGTGACGGCCGTGCGGTCGGTGCCCGAGCGGTCGACCTCCAGCTGGCCGATGCCGCGCAGGAAGGGGCCGAGCGGGCCCACGAACGCTTCCTTCTTGATCAGGAAGTGCACGGGCCGGGGGGCGGTGCCCATCAGCATCGGGCCGTCGATGTTGTGGGTGTGGTTGACGGCCAGTATGCAGGGCCCGTCGGCGGGCATCCGCCAGGCGCCCAGCACCCGGGGCTTCCACAGCCCGTACATCAGGCCGATGCCGATCCGCCGCCCGACGGCGGCACCGGAGGACGAGGTCACGCCGACCGCTTCTCCTCGCCGCGTCGCTCCTCCACCAGCGTGACCACGCACTCGATGACCTGCTCCAGCGTCAGCTCGGTGGTGTCCACCTCGACGGCGTCGGCGGCCTTGGCCAGCGGGGAGGTCTTCCGGCCGGAGTCGGCCGCGTCCCGCTTGATCAGCGCTGCCCGGGTGGCGGCCAGGTCGCCGGCCTCCTTGCCCTTGAGCTCACCGCTGCGGCGGGCGGCACGCGCCTCCGGGGAGGCGGTGAGGAAGATCTTGAGGTCGGCGTCCGGGAGCACGGTGGTGCCGATGTCCCGGCCCTCGACGACGATGCCGTACGGCGCCTCGGCGGCGATGGTGCGCTGGAGCTCGGTCATCCGGGTGCGCACCTCCGGCACGGCGCTGACCGCGCTGACGGCCGAGGTGACCTCCCGGGTGCGGATGGGCGCAGAGGCGTCCGCGCCGTCGACCATGATCGTGGGCGCGGACGGGTCGGTGCCGGAGACGATCTCCGGCTTGCCCGCGGCGTCGGCCACGGCGGCCGGGTCGTTCACATCGATGCCGTTGCTCAGCATCCACCAGGTGATCGCCCGGTACTGGGCGCCGGTGTCCAGATAGCGCAGGCCCAGCTTGGCCGCGACGGCCTTGGACGTGCTGGACTTGCCCGTGCCGGAGGGGCCGTCGATGCCGACGACGACTGCTGCCGGAGCGGTCCGGGCGGCGGTTTCCACGGTGAAGTGCACCTTCCTCGTACACGGGGCGTTTCCTGGCGGATCGCCTTGATGGCTCACTCAAGGTTACTGGCTCGCCGGACCGGCCCGCGCCGCCGTACGGCCCCGGGGCCGTACGGGCCCTACTGGCGGACCGCCCAGCCCCGGTCGCGCAGGGTCGCGACCAGGCCCGCCGCGGCGGTGGGCTCGACCATCAGCTGGATCAGACCCGACTGCTGGCCCGTGGCGTGCTCGATCCGGACGTCCTCGATGTTGACGCCCGCGCGGCCCGCGTCCGCGAAGATCCGGGCCAGCTCGCCCGGCTGGTCGCCGATGAGGACGATCACCGTCTCGTACGCGGCCGGGGCCGCGCCGTGCTTGCCCGGCACCCGGGCCCGGCCGTCGTTGCCGCGCCGCAGCACGTCCTCGATGCCGGCCGCGCCGCCCCGGCGCTTGTCCTCGTCGGCGGACTCCAGGGCGCGCAGCGCCCGTACGGTCTCGTCGAGATCGGCGGCGACGCCCGCGAGGACCTCGGCCACCGGGCCGGGGTTGGCGGAGAGGATGTCGAGCCACATCCGGGGGTCGGAGGCGGCGATCCGGGTGACGTCGAGGATGCCCTGGCCGCACAGGCGCACGGCCGTCTCGTCGGCGTTCCGCAGCCGGGCGGCGACCATGCTGGAGATCAGCTGCGGGGTGTGGGAGACCAGCGCGACGGCCCGGTCGTGGGCGTCGGCCTCCATCACGACGGGCACCGCCCGGCACAGGGCGACCAGCTCCAGGGCGAGGTTGAGGACCTCGGTGTCGGTACCGGGGGTCGGGGTGAGCACCCAGGGCCGGCCCTCGAAGAGGTCGGCGGTGGCCGCCATGGGCCCGGAGCGCTCCCGGCCGGCCATCGGGTGGGTGCCCAGATAGCCGCTGAGGTCGCAGCCGAGCGCCTCCAGCTCACGGCGGGGGCCGCCCTTGACGCTGGCGACGTCGAGATAGCCGCGGGCGAGACCGCCCCGGATCGCCTCGGCGAGGGTCGCCGCGACATGCGCGGGGGGTACGGCCACGATGGCCAGGTCCACGGGCCCGTCGGGCGCCCGGTCCGTGCCGGCGCCGCGCGCCGCGGCCGTACGGGCCTGGGCCGGGTCGTGGTCCATCAGGTGCACTCGCACACCGCGGCCCGCGAGGGCGAGGGCGGCGGACGTGCCGATCAGTCCGGTTCCGATGACGAGGGCGGTTCTCACGCCCCCAGCCTAGTGGGGCGGCCGGGTCCGCATGATCGGGACGGTCGTGATCCGGACGGCGCGATCCGGACGCTGCCGTCAGCCCGCCGTACGGGACGGCCGGGGCCGGGTCGGGTAGAACGATGTCCATGATCTATCACGTGGTGCCCCTGGACGACTGGCTGGCCGTGCCCGACCGCCCCTACTCCCCCGCCTCCCTCTCCGAGGAGGGCTTCGTCCACTGCTCGCCCGACGAGGAGACCACGCTGGCCGTGGCGACGGCGTTCTACGGCGATGTGCCGGGACCGCTGATGGTGCTACTGATCGACGAGCACAAGCTGGACGTGATGGTCCGCTGGGAGGCCGCCGCGCCCGCCCCGCCGCCCGGCGTGGCCCCCGGCACCCTTTTCCCGCACGTCTTCGGCCGGATCACCCGCGACGCGGTCGAGGGGATGATGGAGATCCAGCGCGACGAGAAGGGGCGGGCGACGGGGCTGACGGTATGGTCCTGACCTCCTGAAACCCGGGTGACGCACGGTCGCCCGCCGACGACAATCACCGTATGCGCGCCACTCCTCCCCCGGCCCACCACGCCCTGGTGACCGGGCACACGGTCTACTCCTGCGTCATGGGCTCCCGGGCCTTCGGCCTGGCCACCGAGGCCAGCGACACCGACCGGCGCGGCGTGTTCGTGGCGCCGACGGCACTCTTCTGGGGCTTCGACAAGCCCCCGACGCATGTGGAGGGCCCGGAGGAGGAGCGCTTCTCCTGGGAGCTGGAACGCTTCTGCGAGCTGGCGCTGCGGGCCAATCCCAACGCCCTGGAAACCCTCCACTCCCCGCTGGTCGAGCACGTGGACGCGACGGGGCGCGAGCTGCTGGAGCTGCGCGGGGCGTTCCTCTCGCGCCGGGCCCACCAGAGCCACGTCGGCTATGCCAGGGCCCAGTACCGGCGGTTCCGCCAGGAGGCGCCGCGCTGGAAGCACGTCATGCACATGCTGCGGCTGCTCACCTCGTGCCGCGATCTGCTGCGCACGGGGGCGCTGTCGCTGGACGTCGGTGACCAGCGGGACCGCTTCCTGGCCGTGCGGCGCGGCGAGGTGCCGTGGGACCGGGTCGAGGCGTGGGCGGCACGGCTGTTCGAGGAGTGCGAGGAGGCTCTGCGGGGGACGCCGCTGCCGGAGGAGCCGGACGCGGCGCGTGTGGAGGACTTCCTGATCCGGGTGCGCCGGACGGGCTGCTGCGCTTTGTCCTCGAACGCCGGACGGGCCGATTTCGGCCCGTCCGGCGTTTGAGAACCGGGGTCCGGGGCGGAGCCCCGGGAAACGCTGCCCTACAGGTCGACCTCGCCCATCAGCATGCCGACCTCCGTGTTGGTCAGGCGGCGCAGCCAGCCCGACTTCTGGTCGCCCAGGGCGATGGGGCCGAACGAGGTGCGGACGAGCTTCTCGACCGGGAAGCCCGCCTCGGCGAGCATGCGGCGGACGATGTGCTTCCGGCCCTCGTGGAGGGTGACCTCGACGAGGTAGTTCTTGCCGGTCTGCTGGATGACGCGGAAGTTGTCCGCGCGGGCCCAGCCGTCCTCCAGCTGGATGCCGCTCTTGAGCTGCTTGCCGATGTCGCGCGGCAGCGGGCCCGTGATCGCGGCCAGGTAGGTCTTCTGCACGCCGTAGCGGGGGTGCGTCAGACGGTGGGCGAGCTCACCGTGGTTGGTGAGCAGGATGATGCCCTCGGTCTCCGTGTCGAGCCGGCCGACGTGGAAGAGCCGGGTGTCACGGTTGGTGACGTAGTCGCCGAGGCACTGGCGGCCGTCGGGGTCCTCCATGGTGGAGACGACGCCGGCCGGCTTGTTCAGCGCGAAGAACAGGTACGACTGGGTGGCGACCGTCAGGCCGTCGACCTTGATCTCGTCCTTGTCCGGGTCGACGCGCAGACCCTGCTCGGTGACGATCTGCCCGTTGACCTCGACGCGGGCCATCTCGATCAGCTCTTCGCAGGCGCGGCGCGAGCCCATGCCGGCACGGGCCAGCACCTTCTGGAGGCGCTCGCCCTCCTGCTCGGCGCCGGGGAAGGTCTTGGGGGTCTTCACCTGCGGCTTGTTGTGCCGCTCCCGGTTACGCTCCTCGATCTTGGCGTCGAGCTCGCGCGGGCGGGCCGGGGCATAGCCGTGGCCACGGGCGGGACCGCTGCTGCGCCCGCCGGCACCGGCCGTGGAGCTCTTGCGGGGGCCGCCCTTGGCGCCGCCGCGGGCCGACGCGCCACGACCGCTCGTGGGACCGCTCTGGCGGCCGCTGGTGGCGCCGCCCCGGGTGCGCTCGGCGTCCGGGCCCACGTCGTAGCGGCGCTCCTCGGGGCGCGGACGGCGAGGACGCTCCTGCTGCCGGTCGTCCCGGCGCTCGTCACGCCGGTCCCCGGCGCGACCGCCGTCGTAACGCCCGCCCTCGGAGCGGCCACCGCCGTGGCCACCACCGGAGCGACCACCCTCGGAGCGGCCGCCACCGCTGTAGCCGCCGCCACCGGAGCGCCCGCCGCCGTAGCTCCCGCCGCCGGAGCGGCCGCCGCTCTCGGGGCGCCCGCCGCCGGAACGACCGCCGCCCGCGCGCCCGCCACCGGACCCCGGACGGGGGGACCCTCCTCGGGCACCCCGGTTGTCCCGGTCGCCGCTTCCGCTGTTCCTGCCGCTGCTTCGCATCAAAATTCCGTCTTGTCGTCGTCGGTGTCCGGTGCGTCCGGATCGAACGACGGCACACCTTCCTGAGTGTCGCCCTCGATCGCTTCCGCCTCGGGGAGGAAGGGGGCGAGCTCCGGGAGCTCGTCCAGGCCGCGCAGGCCCATGCGCTCCAGAAAGTAATTCGTCGTCCTGTACAGGATCGCACCTGTTTCGGGTTCCGTCCCCGCCTCCTCCACCAGACCGCGCTGGAGCAGGGTGCGCATGACGCCGTCGCAGTTCACTCCGCGTACGGCCGAGACCCGTGAACGGCTGACCGGCTGACGGTACGCGACCACGGCCAGAGTCTCCAGCGCGGCCTGGGTGAGCCGGGCCTGCTGGCCGTCGAGGACGAAGGCCTCGACCGCGTCGGCGTACTCGGGGCGGGTGAAGAAGCGCCAGCCGCCCGCCACCTGGCGCAGCTCGAAGCCGCGCCCCTGGATCGTGTACTCGTCGGCCAGCTCGCGCAGCGCGTCGGCGATCTCGCGGCGGGGCCGGTCGAGGACCTTCGCGAGGTGCTCGTCGGTGGCCGGCTCGTCGACGACCATCAGGACGGCCTCCAGCGCGGGCTTCAGGGCGAGCCGGGCGGTCTCCTCCCGGCCCGGCTGCCCGGGGTGCGTCGTCTCGGTCACTGTGCGTTCTCCTCCGGATCGTTCTCCGGCTCGGTCCCGGGCTCACGGTCGAACTCGTCGGTCACCAGCGGGGCGGCGTCGTCCGTGCCGCCCGTCCAGCGGACCGTCAGGGCCCCCAGCGCCTCGCCCTGGTCCAGGGCGACGGCCTTCTCGCGGTAGAGCTCCAGCAGGGCCAGGAAGCGCGCCACGACCGTCAGGGTGTCCGCGGCGTCGGCGGTGAGCTGTGCGAAGGTCGCCTCGCCCGTGGCCCTGAGCCGGCCCACGACGACCTCGGCCTGCTCCCGGACGCTGACCAGGGGCGCGTGGATGTGGTCGACGTAGACCTGCGGCGGGGGCTTGGGCGCCATGGCCTTGGCGGCCAGCTCGGCCAGGCGCCCGGGGCCGATGCCGAGGACGACCTCGGGCAGCAGCTCCGCGTGGTGCGGCTCCAGGCCGACCGTACGGGGGTGGCGGCGGCCCTCGTGGGCCAGCCGGCCGCTGAGGATCTCCGCGATCCGCTTGTACGCCCGGTACTGGAGCAGCCGGGCGAAGAGCAGGTCGCGGGCCTCCAGGAGGGCGAGGTCCGCCTCGTCCTCGACCTCGGCGGCGGGCAGCAGCCGGGCCGCCTTGAGGTCGAGGAGCGTCGCGGCGACGACCAGGAACTCGGTGGTCTGGTCCAGGTCGAAGTCGGGTCCCATGGCGCGGATGTGCGCCATGAACTCGTCGGTGACCTTGGAGAGGGCCACCTCGGTGACGTCGAGCTTGTGCTTGGCGATCAGCTGGAGCAGCAGGTCGAAGGGGCCTTCGAAATTCGCCAGCCGGACGGTGAACCGCCCGTCGCCTCCGGCGGGGGTCTCCGGCGCTCCCGCCCCTGCGGGCGGCTCCGGTGCCGGCTCCGCCGCGGGGCCCTGCGGCCCCGGGGCCGCGTCGTCGGTGGCCTCGGCCACGAGGGGGCCGGCCCCGGAGGTCGTGTACTCGGCAGGCTCGCCCTCGGGCGTCACGTCCGCGACGGGGCCCGGCGCGGCGGGTGGCGCGGGCTCGGGCCGGGTGCCCGGGCCGTGGCCCAGGGCACGGCGGGCCGGAGAGGGGGCGGCGGCTGCGGGCATCGGGTTTCCAGGGTGGGGCGGAACGAGCCGTAAAGGCCGGGATCAGCGAGGCTAGCGCAGCGAAACCGCTCAGCGGCCGCGCAGGCGCCGTACGAGGATGCTCGCGTCGCCGCGCTGCTCCAGGTCGGCCAGGACGACCGCGACGGCCTCCCGGACGATCCTGCCCCGGTCGACGGCGAGCCCGTGCTCGCCGCGCAGCACCAGCCGGGCGTGTTCGAGGTCCATGAGCTCCTCGGCGGAGACATAGACCGTGATCTTCTCGTCGTGCCGCTCCCGGCCGCTGGGGCGGCGTCCGGACGCGCGGCCGCGGCGCTTGGGCTGGGCGGGGGCGACGGGCTCGGCCACGCGGGCCGCCGGGGGCTGGGGGGCGGCGGCGCGCCGCTCGGCCTCCGGCTCCTGGCCCGTGGCGGCGGGGACGGCCGCGGTGCGGCCCTCGGGGACGGCGGCGGCCGTCTTGCCCGGCCGCTCGCCGTCGGGCGCGTCACCCGGGCCCGGCACCCTCGGCGGCGTCTCGCCGTTCGCCTTGCGGCGCGGGCTGGAGGACTGGAGCCCCATCCCGCCGGTGGTGCGGAACAGTTCGTCGGCGCCGGGCAGGCTCACTCGGCGTGACAACGGGCGAGCACCTCCCTGGCCAGCTGGCGGTACGCGGCGGCACCCACGGAGTTGGACGCGTAGGTGGTGATGGGCTCGCCCGCGACCGTGGTCTCGGGGAAGCGGACCGTACGGCCGATGACCGTGTGGTAGACGTGGTCGTCGAACGCCTCGACCACCCGCGCGAGGACCTCACGGCTGTGCACGGTGCGCGAGTCGTACATCGTGGCGAGGATGCCGTCGAGCTCCAGCTCCGGGTTGAGCCGCTCCTGGACCTTCTCGATGGTCTCGGTGAGCAGGGCGACACCGCGCAGCGCGAAGAACTCGCACTCCAGGGGGACGATCACCTTGTGAGCCGCCGTCAGGGCGTTGACGGTGAGCAGGCCCAGCGAGGGCTGACAGTCGATCACGATGTAGTCGTAGTCGGCCATCAGGGGCTTCAGGGCCCGCTGGAGAGTGGACTCGCGGGCCACCTCGCTGACCAGCTGGACCTCGGCCGCCGACAAATCGATATTGCTGGGCAGCAGGTCCATATTGGGGACCGCCGTCTTCAGCAGGACCTCGTCGGCCTGCATGCCCCGCTCCATGAGCAGGTTGTAGACCGTCAGGTCCAGCTCCATCGGGTTGACGCCGAGGCCGACGGAGAGCGCGCCCTGCGGGTCGAAGTCGACGAGGAGCACCCGGCGGCCGTACTCCGCCAGCGCGGCACCCAGATTGATGGTCGAGGTGGTCTTGCCGACCCCGCCCTTCTGGTTGCACATGGCGATGATCTTCGCCGGGCCGTGGTCCGCCAGCGGTCCGGGGATGGGGAAGTACGGCAGGGGGCGCCCGGTCGGGCCGATGCGCTCACGGCGCTGACGGGCCGCGTCCGGGGCGAGAGTGGCCGCGTACTCGGGGTCGGGCTCGTACTCCGCGTCGGGGTCGTAGAAGTGCCCCTCGGGCACCTTCTCGTAGTCGGCGAGACGGGTGGACTCCGCCCCGTCGCCGGCCATGGCGTTCATGTGGTGACCGTCCATGCTCTGGTGGGCTGTCGTCATGCTCTGGATGTCCTGGTGCGCTGCGTGTGCTGAGTAGGTGTGGACAGCGACGGAGCCGACAGCGTGGAGTCCCACGGGACTCGGCCCCTGCGCAGGGATTCCTGGGTGACCACCCCCGGGAGCAAATGTCGACTCATTCACAAGTCGTCCTACCTCCTTGGTGACCAGGAAACATCTAGATACGTCAGCGTGGCACCATGCCGACGGTTGGCGACTCTATGGCGTGTCGGCGGTCCACAGCAACACAATCCGCCGGAGACGGCACGATGTGTCGGCAATCGAACACCCTTCTGTCAAGGGTGTTCGGCGGATAACCCGGAAGAATCACGGGCGGGTCAAACCATGGCGAAACGCCCCGGCCGGGGGGGGGGGGCGGCGCGGCCGGCGCGGCGGCGTGGCGGAGCAGTACCGCGCGAGGGGGCGGGGCCGACGCGGCGGGGGGGTAGAGGTGCTACGGC
>NZ_JBEZUS010000027.1:0-8709 GCF_040636475.1 Streptomyces sp. NPDC037389 | reverse complement strand
CACCACCTTTACGCGTGGTGGGGCGGCCCCATACCCCGAACACCCCGCGCCCCCACACACCCACCCCCCCCCCCGCGCCGCGCCCGCGCCCCCCCCCCCCCCGGCCGGGTATGTGCTCGTCTCCGAACGGCTGCTGACGGGTCAGCCGAGCAGGGTGTTCAGTTCGACGTGCGGCAGTCCGTGCGCCTCGGCGACCGGGCCGTAAACGACCTGACCCTCATGGGTGTTGAGACCCTTGGCGAGCGCGGCGTCGCGGCGCAGCGCCTCCTGCCAGCCGCGGTTCGCCAGCTCCACGATGTAGGGCATCGTGGCGTTGGTGAGCGCGTAGGTCGAGGTGTTGGGCACCGCGCCCGGCATGTTGGCGACGCAGTAGAAGACGGAGTCGTGGACCTGGAAGGTCGGCTCCGCGTGGGTGGTGGGACGGGAGTCCTCGAAGCAGCCGCCCTGGTCGATCGCAATGTCGACAAGTACACTTCCGGGCTTCATCTTGGCGACGAGCTCGTTGGTGACCAGCTTGGGGGCCTTGGCGCCCGGGATGAGGACGGCGCCGATGACGAGGTCGGCCTCGACGACGGCCTTCTCCAGCTCGTAGGCGTTGGAGACGACCGTCTGCACCTTGGTGCCGAAGACCTTGTCGGCCTCGCGGAGCTTGTTGATGTCCCGGTCGAGCAGGGTGACGTGGAAGCCCATGCCGACGGCGATCTGGGCGGCGTTCCAGCCGGAGACGCCGCCGCCGATGACGACGGCCTTGCCGGCGTGGGTGCCCGGGACGCCGCCCGGCAGCACACCGCGGCCGCCGACCGAGCGCATCAGGTGGTAGGCGCCGACCTGCGGGGCCAGCCGGCCCGCGACCTCGGACATCGGGGCGAGCAGCGGCAGCGCGCGGTTGGCGAGCTCGACCGTCTCGTAGGCGATGGCGGTGGTGCCGGACTGGAGCAGGGCGTCCGTGCACTCGCGCGAGGCGGCCAGGTGGAGGTAGGTGAAGAGGGTCTGGCCCTTGCGGAGGCGGTGGTACTCCTCGGCGATGGGCTCCTTGACCTTCAGCAGCAGGTCGGCCGTGGCCCAGACCTCGTCGGCCGAGTCCAGGATGGCCGCGCCGGCCTCGACGTACTCGGCGTCGGTGATCGAGGAACCGAGACCGGCCCCCTTCTCGACGAAGACCTGGTGGCCGTTGCGCACCAGCTCGAGCACGCCCGCGGGGGTGATGGCCACGCGGAATTCGTTGTTCTTGACCTCGCGGGGGATGCCGACCTTCACGTCGATCACGGTCCTTGAATCAGAGAATGACAGGCTATTCCGGATATGCCGGGCACACCAGAGCAGACCGCGTCGAACGCGGCCCAGCCAGTCTATTGAAGGATTGCGCGTTGTCTAGCCTTGCAATGCATCAATCTTTGCGCGATGCGCCACTGATTTCTTAGGTAGAAGATCCGTTACCCTGCGGTACCCCCTACTGGACCCCCGGTCGCTCCCCCTCCTCTGCCGAGACCTCTCCCGGGCCCCCCGGACCGCCCGGGGCCCCGGGCGCGCCCGGCCCGTCCAGCAGCCGCTCCGCGCAGCCCCGGTGCCGCAGCGCCCCCGCCGCGTCGCCCAGCCGCTCCAGGGTCTCCGCCAGCCGCAGCCGCAGCCCCGCCTCCAGCCGGGCGTCCCCGGCCGCCTGCGCGGACTCCACCGCCTCCAGTGCGGTGCGCGCCGCCTCGCGCGGCCGGCCCGTGTGCTCCTGCGCCCACGCGGCCTCGCCCAGCGCCCGGGCGTGCCCGGCGTGATCGCGCAGCCTGCGGTGGGCGGCGGCCGCCGCGCGCCAGTCCCGCAGCGCCTCCGGCCACAGGCCCGCGTAGCCGTGGACCGTGCCCAGCCGCCCGTACAGCCGCGCCTCGTCGGCCAGTTCCCCCCGCGTCAGCCGCAGCTCCAGGCCGCGCCGGTACCAGTCGGCGGCCCGCTGGAAGTCGCCCAGCTCCTGGTGCGCCGCCCCGATGGACTCCAGTGCCCGGCTGGTGGCGTACGGGTCCCCGGCCTCGCGCGCCGCCGCGAGGGCCTGGCGGTACCGGTCCAGCGCCTCCGGCGTACGGCCGGCCCGGGCGTCCAGGTCGCCGAGGTTCAGCAGCGCCGCGGCCTTCTCCAGCGGCATCTCGCAGCGCCGGGCCACGTCGAGGACGAGCTGGTGGAGCCCGTAGAGCTCGGGCGCCGCCGCCTCCGGCCCCAGATGGGCCGTCAGGGCCCGGGTGAGCGCGGAGACCAGCCGCCGGGCGAGGGTGTCCAGCCGGCCGTCCTCCACCGCCAGCCGGGCCGCCGCGAGCAGCGCGGGCAGCCGGGCCAGCAGCCACTCCTCGGCGGCGCGCCGGGAGGGGAAGCGCAGCGGCCGGGGCAGCTGCTCGATCCTGCGGCGCACCGCCGGATCGTTCCGCTCCGTGGTGGCACGGCAGGAGTGCAGCTGACGGACGGTCCGCTCCAGCATCCGCGCCCGGGCCAGCTCGACCTCGCCGGGCCGCTCCTGGGCGTGCAGCAGCGTGCCGAGCAGGGGCGCCAGACAGGTCGGCACCCGGTACTGCGGCGGCAGCCCTTCCGGGCCCTCCCCGGGGGTCTCGGGGCGCAGCAGGCCCCGGGCGGTCAGGTCCTCCAGCACGGACTGGGCGGTGGTCAGGGAGGTGCCCGCGAGCGCGGAGGCGGTGTGGGCGTCGGCCAGCCCGGCGGGGGCCAGCGCGAGCAGGTGCAGCAGCCGGGCGGTGGGCGCGGGCAGGGCCTCGTAGGCCAGCCAGAAGGCCCGTGCCAGCAGCCGGCCGCCCTTTTCGAGGCCGTCGGCGGGCGGCAGCTCGCGCAGCCGCTTGGCCGCGTCGACGACCGTCGTCTTGGGCTGGGCGGCGAGCCAGCCGCCGACCAGCACCAGCGCGGCGGGCTGGCCGCCGCACTCCTCGACGACCGTCTTGGCGGCCACCGGGTCGCAGGTGATCCGGGTGGGGCCCGCGAACCACTCCAGCAGTTCGACGGCCGCCTGGGTGTCCAGGCCGCCCAGCGCGCAGGGCCGGACGTCCGGCACCCCGGTGAGCGGGCCCCGGGAGACGGCCACGATCAGGCACTCGGGCTCGTCGGGCAGCAGCGGGTCCACCTGTTCGGCGCCCGCCGCGTCGTCCAGGACGAGCAGCACCCGCCGCCCGTGGAGGGCGTCGCGCAGGGCCTGGGTGAGCTCGTCCTCCTGGGCGCCGGCCGGTACGGGCGCGCCGAGCTCGGCCAGCAGGGCGCGCGCGGTCCGCTCGGTGGGTACGGGTGCCCCGTCGGCGCCCGTCAGCCGGGCGCGCAGTACTCCGTCCGGGTAGTCCACGGCGAGCTGCCGGGCGAGCTCCTCGGCGAGCGCGGTACGGCCGGAACCGGGCCGCCCGGCGATGAGCAGCACCCGGCCGCGCGGCTTCTTCCGGCCGGAGAGGGTGTCGAGCCCCGCGCGCACGATGTCGGCACGCAGCTCCTTGAGCTCGCGCTGCCGGCCGACGAACAGCTCGGTGCGCTGGGCCGTGAAGGACGTCGTACGGGTGGCCCGCTGACGGGGGCTCACCACGGGTGCGGGGCCGGGCGGCCGCCGCTCGGGCGGGACCACCGCCGGTCCGCCGGTCTCCACCGTCCGCTCCGCCACGGGTCCACTCCCTTCCCCTGCCCGCGGTGGGGGACCCCCGACCCGCGCGCACGGGAACCTGCTGCACGCTCAACCCCCGCCGCGGCCGCGGTGGGGGACGCGTCGAGCCTAGTTCACCACCCACCGCACTCCGGGTAACGCGGTACCGCGTTGTTGAAGATCACCTATTCGGGTTGCCCGATGGTCGGACCGGGCGGCCTGGTCAAACCGTGGGCCCGAGGGGCCGTCAGGCCTCGAAGGGGCGGGCCGGCCAGGGGGCGTCGGCCGGGCGCAGCGCCTCCAGGCCGTCGCCCGCGAGCGCGGCCATGACCGACAGGACGCCGACGACCAGGCAGTTGTTGTGCAGCTCGCCCTTGAGGACGCCGCGCGCCAGCAGGGCCAGCGGAATCCGTGCGAGCTGCATGTCGAGCTCCTCGTGCTCGACGGCGAAGCGCTCGCCCTCGACGGCGGAGATCCCGCGCGCCAGGAAGATCCGTACGGCCTCGTCGCAGCCGCCCGGCGTGGTGTAGACGTCGGTCAGCACCCGCCAGTCCTCGGCCTTGACGTGGGCCTCCTCGTAGAGCTCGCGCTGCGCGGCGTGCAGCGGGTTCTCCCCGGGGACGTCCAGCAGGCCGGCCGGGATCTCCCACAGCCGCTGCCGGACGGGGTGGCGGTACTGGTTGAGGACGAGCACCCGGTCCTGCTCGTCGAGGGCGAGGACGGCTACCGAGCCGGGGTGCACCTGGTAGTCGCGCTTGGCCGGGGAGCCGTCGGGCATGACGACCGTGTCCGTGCGGACACTGGTCTTGTTGCCGGTGAACGGCGTCTCGCTGGCGGTGACCCGCCATTCCTCGGCGGTGTCCTTGACGGGCTCGTCGACGGCCTCGTGCGCCATGGGTTACGTCCTCCAGAAATACGGGAACCGGGGCGGGCGCCTGCGTGCGCAGGCGCTCACCCCGGTCAACCGTACAGACCGGACGGATCAGCCCTGCTGCTGGCGCTCCACGGCCGCCTTCACCAGGCCCGCGAAGAGCGGGTGGGGGCGGGTCGGGCGGGAACGCAGCTCCGGGTGGGCCTGGGTGGCCACCAGGTAGGGGTGGACCTCGCGCGGGTACTCGACGTACTCGACGAGCTTGTTGTCCGGGGAGGTGCCGGAGAAGAGGATGCCGGCCTTCTTCTCGAGCTCCGCGCGGTAGGCGTTGTTCACCTCGTAGCGGTGGCGGTGGCGCTCCTCCACGTAGGCGGCGTCGCCGTAGACCTCGCGGACGATGGAGCCGTCGGCGAGCTTGGCCGGGTACATGCCCAGGCGCATCGTGCCGCCCATGTCGCCCTCACCGGCGACGATGTCCATCTGCTCGGCCATCGTGGAGATGACCGGGTGGGCGGTGGCCGGGTCGAACTCGGTGGAGTTGGCGCTCTCGATGCCGGCCAGGTTGCGGGCGGCCTCGATGACCACGCACTGGAGGCCCAGGCAGAGGCCCAGCAGCGGGACCTTGTTCTCACGGGCGTAGGTGATCGCGCCGACCTTGCCGTTGACACCGCGGTCGCCGAAGCCGCCGGGGACGCAGATCGCGTCCACGTCGGAGAGCTGGCGGGCGGCGCCCTCGGTGGTCTTGCAGTCGTCCGAGGTGACCCACTTGATCTTGACCTTGGCGCGGTTGGCGAAGCCGCCCGCGCGGATGGCCTCGGTCACCGACAGGTAGGCGTCGGGCAGGTCGATGTACTTGCCGACCAGCGCGACGGTCACCTCGTGGGAGGGGTTGTGGACGCGGTCCAGCAGGTCCTCCCACTGGGTCCAGTTCACGTCGCGGAAGGGCAGGTCCAGCTTGCGCACGACGTACGCGTCCAGGCCCTCGGTGTGGAGCACCTTGGGGATGTCGTAGATCGACGGGGCGTCGATCGCGGCGACCACCGCGGCCTCGTCCACGTCGCACATCAGCGAGATCTTGCGCTTGATCGCGGTGGGCACCTCGCGGTCGGCGCGCAGCACGATCGCGTCGGGCTGGATGCCGATGTTGCGCAGCGCGGCCACCGAGTGCTGGGTGGGCTTGGTCTTCAGCTCACCGGAGGGGCCGATGTAGGGCAGCAGCGAGATGTGGACGACGAAGACGTTGTCCCGGCCGACCTCGTGGCGCACCTGGCGGACGGTCTCCAGGAACGGCAGCGACTCGATGTCGCCGACCGTGCCGCCGACCTCGGTGATGACGACGTCGACGTCCTCGGTCGCCATGCGGCGGATGCGGTGCTTGATCTCGTTGGTGATGTGGGGGATCACCTGCACCGTGTCGCCCAGGTACTCGCCGCGGCGCTCCTTGGCGATCACCGTGGAGTACACCTGGCCGGTGGTCACATTGGCCGAGCCGTCCAGGTCGACGTCGAGGAAGCGCTCGTAGTGGCCGATGTCCAGGTCGGTCTCGGCGCCGTCGTTGGTGACGAACACCTCGCCGTGCTGGAACGGGTTCATCGTGCCCGGGTCGACGTTCAGGTACGGGTCGAGCTTCTGCATCGTCACCCGCAGGCCCCGCGCCTTGAGCAGCGCGCCCAGGCTGGAGGCCGTCAGGCCCTTGCCGAGCGAGGAGGCGACACCCCCGGTGACGAAGAGGTGCTTGGTCGTCGTGGGCTTAGCGGCAATTGCCAAAGGGGGGCTCCCGTGGTCGCGAGGTGAAGGTGCGTACCGGCGATCACCCGGTCGATTCCGGGGGTGCCGTCGCTGCGGGTGGGGGGTCTTGCGCCCGCCGGTCCACGGGGTACCAGGGTATCAGCGCCCGGGCCCGGACGCGTCCGGTGACGCGTCCGACGACATCGCACAACACCTGTCGTGACTGGGCGCGACGCCTCTGTGGGCGCTGTGTCACCGCACGCCTCGGGAGCCCGTCACGGGGCGCGCGCCCGGCGCGCACCGGGCCACCCATTCGGCACATGTTCCCCCGCGAACCGTCGCGCGTGTCCCAACTCCGCGTCGTATCCTGCTCGGACACACGCAGCGAGCCGGCCGGCGCGGCACCACCCCGGGCGCCCTCCCAGCTACCGCTGGGCAGCGTCCTCACCTCCGGAACAAGAGCTCGTCGAAGATCGCTTCATCGTCATGCGGACCCCACCAGGGGGTCCTGGTTGCCGTTCGACCCCCAGGGGTCCTGGATGCCGTTCGACTGGAGATGACCGTGGCCGGGCGTATCGAGGATTACGCACTCATCGGCGATATGCAGACCGCCGCACTGATCTGCCGGGACGGTACGGCCGACTGGCTGTGCCTGCCCCGCTTCGATTCGCACGCGGCCTTCGCCGGGCTGCTCGGCACGGAGGAACACGGATTCTGGCGGATCGGCCCGGCCCACCCCTCGGGGGCCGCGCCACCGTCCGCCGACCGCCGCCGGTACCGGGGGGACTCCCTCGTGCTCGAGTCCGAGTGGGACACCCCGCGCGGCACCGTCCGCGTGATCGACTTCATGCCGCCGCGCGACGGCGCGCCGCAGCTGATCCGCATCGTCGAGGGCGTCAGCGGCCGGGTGCCGATGCGCTCCGCCCTGCGGATGCGCTTCTCCTACGGGCGCGTGGTGCCCTGGGTCCACAAGCGGGGCGACCGCACGGTGGCCGTCGCCGGCCCCGACTCCGTGTGGCTGGACACCACCGCCGACACCTTCGGCAAGGACCTGACCACCTACTCCGACTTCACCGTCTCCCCCGGCGAGCGCATCGCGTTCACCATCAGCTGGCAGCCCTCGCACGGCGAGCCGCCCGCCCTGCCCGACCCGGAGGGCTCGCTCGCGGCCACGGAGGAGTTCTGGCGGGAGTGGGTCGGCCACTGTACGTACCACGGCCCCTACCGGGACGCCGTGGTCCGCTCGCTGATCACCCTGAAGGCACTGACGTACGCCCCCACCGGCGGCATCGTCGCCGCCCCCACGACCTCCCTGCCCGAGGAGATCGGCGGCGTCCGCAACTGGGACTACCGCTACACCTGGCTACGGGACGCCGCGATCACCCTGTCGTCGCTGCTGCGCACCGGCTACCGCGAGGAGGCCCGCGCCTGGCGCGAGTGGCTGCTGCGCGCCGTCGCCGGCGACCCCGAGAACCTCCAGATCATGTACGGCATCGCCGGCGAGCGCGAGCTCGGCGAGGCGGAGCTGTCCTGGCTGCCGGGCTACGAGAACTCCCGCCCGGTCCGCGTCGGCAACGGCGCCGCCGGCCAGCTCCAGCTCGACGTCTACGGCGAGGTCACCGAGGCCCTCCACCTCGCCCATATGACCGGGCTCGCCCGCAACGACTACGCCTCGGTGCTCCAGCTGCGCCTCATCGGCTATCTGGAGGACCACTGGAACGAGCCCGACGAGGGCATCTGGGAGGTCCGCGGCCCCCGCCGGCACTTCGTCCACTCCAAGGTCATGGCCTGGGTCGCCGTCGACCGGACGATCAAGCTCATCGAGTCCGGCGACGTCGACGGCCCCCTGGAGCGGTGGCGCGAGCTGCGCGACGACATCCACCGCGACGTCTGCGAGAAGGGCTACGACAAGGAGCGCAACACCTTCACCCAGTCCTACGGCTCCCACGAGCTGGACGCCTCCCTGTTGCTCATCCCCCAGATGGGCTTCCTGCCGCCCGACGACAAGCGCGTCATCGGCACCATCGAGGCGATCCAGCGGGAGCTGTCCACCCCGGACGGATTCGTGCTGCGGTATCCCACGGCCGGACATGAGGCGGGCGTGGACGGCCTGGAGGGTGACGAGGGCGCGTTCCTGGCCTGCTCGTTCTGGCTCGCGGACGACCTCGCGATGATCGGGCGGGTGGACGAGGCGCGCCAGCTCTTCGAGAAGCTGCTGGGCCTCCGGAACGACCTGGGGCTGCTGGCCGAGGAGTGGGACCCCCGGTTGCAGCGGCAGGTGGGGAACTTCCCGCAGGCCTTCAGCCACGTGCCGCTCATCGACACGGCACTGCGGCTGACGGCGTCCAGCGCGTTCGGCGGCTAGCGCCGCCGGAGAACCGGGGACGGCCCGCGCCCCGGGAGGGGCGCGGGGGAGTGTCGATTTGCGAGATGGGAAGAGGGTGGTGTTGGGTAAGAGTGTGCGGGGGGTGGGGTAGATATAGGTGGTCGCCGTGTGATTAAAAAGGGG
>NZ_JBEZUS010000026.1:0-51423 GCF_040636475.1 Streptomyces sp. NPDC037389 | reverse complement strand
CCGATCTGACGCGCCGTCGCTACGCGACGGATGCGTCAGCGATGCTCCGCATCGCTGACGCTGCGTCACTCCGTGACGCAGGTCGGCCGCTCCGCGGCCGGTGCTCGGTTCGCTCCGCGATCCGAGCATGTGCGAGATCCCGCTCCGCGGTCTCTCTCGACGGAGTTCGCTCCGCGAACTCCTAAGGCTGGCAGCAGGAATAGGGTGCGGCCGGCGATCCGCTCGGAGGCTTGGGTCTGTCGGCTCACAGATGGTATGAGCCGCTCTCCTGTCGAAGGTGCGGGCCCTCCGGACCCGGGCGGCTTCCCCATCGGGACTCTAAGGTAGCACTTCGGGGGGTGCTTCCTTAGTGGAACCATGGGCAAAAAGTTACGGGATCTCTGAGAATTCGGGGCGCTCCTCTTCGGCGGGGGTAGCGTCCGCTTCGCGAAGGATGCTGTGGATCAACTGACTTCTACTCTCTGAGAGTTGCCCGTTCTTCTGGCCGGTCCGGATCTTGCAGAGCCAGGGTCCGATCATGACGCGTTCCCCGTCGACCTCGATCCCCTCCCGAGCTCCAGGAGGACGGCCATGTCGTTCCACGAAGGCCCGCAGCAGCGTGGCTGTCTGTTCGAAAGAGCGGCGTTTCCTGGTCTTAGGGGTGCTGGGTGTGGCGGGGACGGTGGTGGTCTTCTTCGTCGACAGGGTGATGCGGTCCGGGGTGAGGCCGAGGCGGGCTAGGAGGTGGCGCTGGCCGTCGTCGAGGGCGCTCCAGGTGGTGAGCTGGCGCTGCAGCCAAGCGCCGGCCTTCACACCGTCAACCACCGTGTCGCGGCGCAGAGTTGCGGGGTCGTGCCCGTCTTGGAGGTGGCCGGTCAGGAGGTGGTATTTGCGGTGCCAGTCGGGCCCGTATGGGAGGAGCCAGTCGGGGTCGAGGGCGGTGAGGCGGGTGTGGCGGGTTTCGGGGAGTTTGCCTTTGCGGGCGAGGCCGCGTTGGTCGACGAGGAACCGGCCGCCAGGATCCTGGGCGGGGATGGCGAGGTGGCCGTGTTCTGTATGGAAGGCCTCGATGAGGGTCATGTTGCCTTCGAAGGCGGCTTCGTGCTCGTCCCAGATCATGCCGAGGGACTCGAGCTCAGTAATCCAGTCTGGGGTCAGGGTTCCTCGGCGATTGGCAGTGCGCTGGCCGACGATGAAGGCTCCCAGGCGGTAGCCGTAGGCGTCGGTGTAGTCGACCGGGACCTTCAGGTGGCCGTGCTCGGCGTGGTACCGAGTGGCGGCGGCCAGGCCGGTCCGGCGGGGTGCGGAGAGCACCGCGCCGGTGGAGGGCCAGGCCAGCAGGTCCATGGCGCGGGCGATCGTTGCGGGGGCGAGGGTGAAGTCGAAGCGGAACCGGCGTGTAAGGAGGCGGTGGGTGTCGCCGTCCAGGCGGTGCGCGGTGCTCTTGCGTGGGGCGCGGGCGGCGATGGTCTGGTCGTGGTGGCGCAGCGCGGCGGTGATCAGCCAGAGGGCTTCGTAGGGGGTGTCGAGGAGGTCGGTGGGATCGGCCTCGGGTGGGGTGTAGGCGGGGATGACCAGGCTCGCGGTTTTCGCGTCGACGGTGGGGGGTTTGCGCAGGGCGCGGCCCAGGGCCTGGACGATCCGGCGCACGCTTTCGGTGCGGGAAGCGAACACGATCGCGTCGACGGCCGGCAGGTCGATCCCCTCGGACAGGACCTGGGCGTTGGTGATCACAGCACGGTCGGCCTTCGCGAACCGGTCGAGGAGTTTCGCGCGCTGGTCGGGGGTGTGGTTGCCGTTGATCGACGAGACGGACAAGCTGCTCGCCCAGGAGGGGCGCTGCTCGGGTGGGAGGGTGCGCAGGGTGTGGGGGAACTGGCGGGCGAAGTCTTCGGCGTCGGCGACCTGTTGGAAGTAGACGATCACGTGCTTGAGGTCGTGTTCGGTCATCGCTTTGAGGACGGCCAGGTGCAGGGCGGTCGTCCGGCGTGCGGTCGGGGCGAAACCGGTGTGCGTGCGGTCGGGGTCGGTGAGGACCGTGCGCAGGTCGGTGTCGGTGATCGTGGGGACTAGGAGTTGGTAGTCGGCCAGGACGCCGTCCTCGATCGCCTGGGCGTGAGTGTAGGTGTGCAGGCGGGGGCCGAAGACTTTCGGGTCGTCCATGGAGGCGACCAGGGACGGGGACTCCCACGCCGGTGCGGTGGAGGGGGTGCGCTTGGGCCGTGGCCGGATGTCCGGGGCCTCGGCCAGGCGCGGCGCCTCCCACTCATAGGGCGTGGCGGTCAGGTACAGGCGGCGGTCGGTGCGGATCCGGGAGGAGTCGTGGACCATGGTCCATTCCTTGTCCCAGGAGCCCGCGGTGCGGTGTGCCTCGTCGATGATCGTGAGGTCGAAGACCGGGGCAGGGAAGACGGAGTGCTGGATTTCCTCGATCCGTGGGAGGGAGTCGAGGGTCACGAGCACGGTCGCCGGCTCGTTCTTCTTGGCGCGTTGGGCCAGCCAGTACGCCAGGTACTCCCCCGACCCCGTACTGCTCGCTCCTGCCTCGGCGAGCACGGGGTGCTTGTCCGCGCTCAGCGACGACACCGCCATCAACGCCTCCCTGCGCCCATCCGCGCGTGCCGCCGCCGCCCACTGGCCGATCAAATCCCTCGACGGCACCACCACCAGCAGAAACCGGGTATCGAGGGCCTCGGCCGTCCGCAGGGCGATCAGCGTCTTACCCGTACCGCACGCGGAGACCATGTGACCACGCGAACCCGGTTTCCTCAACCCGCGTACTCCGCTGTCCACCGCCGCCTGCTGATCGGGGCGCAGCGTACGGCGGACGGGCGCGATGTCGTCGGCCAAAGGCGGGTGGCTGTCCGGAACAGCAAGACGGGGGTTGGTGGCCATAAGGTGGTTCCCTTGGAAACGGCTGAAGGTTCGCGGGGTGGGACGGGCGGGGGTCACTGATAGAGGAAGTCCGCTCCCCACACCTGGAGTCCGTCGACCAGAGCGACGGCGGTGCCCGCTGCTTCCCGGAGCTGTGCGGCTGTGCACGCGTCATAAATGGCGTTGGTTGCTCTTGAGTTGTGGTACTCCGCGGCAAGCCGGCGGAAGGTGACCGAGGGACGGAAGACGGTATCCGCCGACGCTTGTTCGTCCACGAGCTCCGCGGGAAGCCCGCAGTACGTCTCCGACGTGATGAAGCATGCCCAGTCGACCAGTTTGCGCGTCGACCACACATCGTGTGCGACGCGGTCGAGGAGCAACGGACGGCAGTGGGGGTCAGGACATTCATCTACCGTCGCGTAGAACAGCTGGTCCACCAGGGCAGCATCGGCCCTGGGTGCAACCGGGTACAACTCGGACGGCGGCACGAACTCCCGCTGCCGACGGCGGACCGTGGCCGCACTGTGTACATGGTCAGCGCCGATCACCATTCTTTCCACGGCCTCCTCCAGCAGGCTCATTTCCCGGCATCACAGTTCATCGTCGCGCGCCCCGGGTGCACAGCGGCCGCAAAACGACAAACACGCGGCACAGCGGTAGATCTTCTAGTAAGGAGGCGCACCTTCGAAGGGCGAGGCAGCACCGTGTCCGGCGGGAGTGGGTGCCCCCGGACGGTGATGGATAGCGTGCGCTGTAGTAGTTATCACGCCTGGGAGTGCAGTCCGCTGGCGAGGTCGCCCTGGACCATGTCGTCTCGCTCAGCCGGCGTGAGCCATCGGGCGGATGAGCCGACGGCGGTCCGCTCCACCCACAGCACATCATCGACAGCCTCGGCCACGGCGTGCAGGTGGCTGATCACCATCACCAAGCGGTCACCCCCGGCCCGGGCACGCAGTACCTCCAGTGCCAGGTCCAAGGCTGTGGTGTCGAGAGCGGCAAAGCCCTCGTCGAGGAAGAGGGAGCCGAGAGTCGGCCCACTGCGGGAATGCAGTTCGGCAAGCGCCAAGGCCAGAGCGAGGGACGCCATGAACTTCTCCCCTCCTGACAAGCGATTCGGGTGGTGGGCGACCCCAGAGCTGCGGCTGATGATGCCGAAGTCGTCTGCGAAACCGAATCGGCCGTCGGACATCTGCCCGAGCAGGTCGCTGGCGACGCCGAGCAGTGCGCGGGTTCGCAGTGTGGTGAGGTGGCCCAGGAACTTGGCGTCGACCAGTTCGCGGCGTAGTACTTCGAGGGCTTCATAGCGGGCTTCACCTGCGGTGATGGCGAAGTCCAGGTCAGCGGCCGGCTTGATCAGGTCCTGTGCTTCTCGTTGTCTGCAGCGCTGGTCTTCGGCTTCCTTGGTTGCCTGCGCGGCTGCGGCAACGAGGGGGTGAAGTGATGTGGGTGTGGTCAGGTCGGCTGAGGCGTCGAAGTCGTCGCTATCGGCGAGCGCGGCTACATGCTCGCCGAGGCGGGTTTCGGCGGCGGATGCGCGTTCTGTCGCCGTGGTGGCTCGCTCAATGAGCTTGTCGCCGAGTACTGAGGTCGTCGCCGACAGGGCGGCAGCGTAGTGGCGGGCCTCGGCGATCGTCGGCTGGGTGGGAGCCTCTGGCAGCGCTGGCCGGTCGGCCTCCTCGAGTCGGGTGCAAGCTTGGTCTGCGGCCTGCGCCCACGCGTCGAGGTTGTCACACAATCTGCCGAGGGGATGTTCCAGGCGGGCGTGGGTGTCGTGGTCGAGCGTGCGCTGATCGGCGAGCACCGCGGTCTTCTCCGCTCGGGCTGCTTCCCTCTGGTCGAGCAGCTCTTGGAGCTCGGCCTGCTGGGCGTTGACGGCTGTGGTGGCGGCGTCCGTCTGTCCGACGACGATGTTGATCGGGTCGTGCGACAGCATCGCCTGGATCCGCGGGGGAAGCATGCCGATGTCGGTGACGGTCCTTGTTACAGCCCGAGCATGCCGCTCTTGAGCTGCGGATACATCTCTTTTGTCGCGATCATGCGCTTTCTTGCGCTCTACCAGCGTTTTGCGGTCCGCTTCGATTCCAGCGGTGCGGCGATGCTTCTCGGCCTGCAGCTTTTCGGCGTGTGCAGCAGCCGCCTGTTCGCATGCGGCGATGGCGTGGGTGATCACTGCGGTGTCCTGCTCGGGGTGCTGCTGGTGCGGTGATGCGGTGGTGCTGGCGGCGGGGGCGGCCAGGGCAGTGGTAGCGGCGGTCAGCCTTGCTGAGGCTGACCGGGCGTCGAAGTCCGTGCCTGCCTCGGTGGCCAGGGCCTCCAGGCTTCGGAAGGCTCGTTCCGCTGCCTGGGTGGTCTCCTGCGCCGTCTGCTGTGCCGTTTCGTTCTCGTGGACACGTTCGAGTACCGCTTCATCGGCAGCGGTTGCGGTGGCGCGGGCTGCGGCGCGCAGGCCGAGGGCCCTGTCGTATGTGTTCTTGGCCTGCTCTCGTTGCGTGTTCGCCTCGGCCAGCTCATCCGCATCGGCCGGTGCTGGGTGGAAATCGACCGGGAGCTGCCGACGGCATACAGGGCAGTCGTCGCCGGGGTGAAGTTCGGCGGCGATCGCCGCTGCCCTTTTCCGCAACCGCAGCGCCTCCAGATGTGTCTCGGCCGCGATGAGATCTTTGTGGACCGCAGATACCTCTGCCTCCACCGGGCCGAGATCTTTGTGGGCGGATTCCTGCCGACCCACTGCGGTGGCGTGGGCGCGCGTGGTGTCAGCGACGCGCCGGGCCGCCGAGAGGGCCGAGTCCAACGCGGTGCGGACGGCTGTGCTGTGCGTACGGATCTGCTTGCTGGTCTCGGCGGCGGCACGGGCTTCCTCTGCCGCCGCTTCGACGTGGGCGGCCCGTTCGGCACGTTCCGCGTCCGCCGTGGCGATGGCATCGTGTTCGTTGTCGAGTTGTGCGGTGAGGGAGACCAGCCGGTCGCGTTCGTCTCGGTATTCCTCGGCAATTTCTGCGAGGGTCTTCAGGAGCAGTGCGGCCTGGGCAAGGGCGTCCCGGCCTTCTCCTTGCCTCTCCGCCGCGATGATCGCTCCGGTCAGTTCCTCTTCCCTGGCCGCAGCCTGCTCGGCACGCCGGTCGAGGAGATCGCGCCGTGTGGTGAGGTCGGTGGCGGCGCACTCGAGCGTGTCGAGGACGGTGCCGACGTCGGTCACCTGGCGCGCTGCCAGGCTCTGACAAGCGCTGGTGGCTGCCGCCGCGGTCTCCCGGGCTTGCGAGATCTCTTCCTGCAGCGCCGTGATGCGGACGACGGCGGTGTTCAGGCGTTCGGCCTGGGCTGTGGCCGCGTCGGCGGCCGCACCGGCTGCGGCGGCCGTCTCCCGCGGGTTGTCCGGCATGGGGGCCCGTTTGGCTTTCGCGTCGCCCAGGAGTTGCTGGAGCGTGCGGCCGTGGCGGGCGGCCAGGTTCCGCACTGCTTCCAGTGATTCGGCACCGAACAGCTCACGGAGCCGTTCGCTGCGCTCCTTGGGAGCGGCGGTGAGGAGCTGGTCGAACTTGCCCTGCGGGAGCAGCCCAACCCTCAGGAAGGTGTCATAGCTCATCTGCAGCACCGTCTTGATGCGGTTGTCGACGGCCGTGGCGCCGTCGGTCTCCTCACCGGTGTCCAGGTTTTTCAGATGGTGCCGGCCCGCGTTCGGGTTGGTGGCGTGCATGGTGCGGTGGACACGCCAGTTCTGCCCGTCGTGTACGAAGGTGAGTTCGACGCTCATGGCCTGTGTGCCATCGGCGATGAGCTGCCGTGGTTCCTTGGCGTCCCAGGAGCTTTTGCGGAACAGGGCGAAGGCGATGGCGTCGAGCAGGCTGCTCTTGCCAGCGCCTGTGTCGCCGAGGACCGCGACCAGGCTCTTGCCGGTGAAGTCGACGGTGGCCTGGGCGGGGTAGCTGCGGAATCCGGTGAGGGTGAGTGTCATCGGTTTCATCGCGTCGTCTCCGCGTCGGTGGTGTCGATGCCGGTCAGCAGGCTGGAGCGGTCAAGGGTGTCGAGGGGCTGGCCGGCGATGGCCGCGGTCAGCAGCGTCTCCTCGCAGCACGGTGCGGGGTCCTCGGGGTCGGGTTCGGCTCGCAGGTGGGCGAAGGCGGCCATGGCGCGGTCCAGGGCCGGGCCGCCGGTGCCGCGGTCGGCGAGGTAGTCGTGCAGCAGGTCGTCGATGTCGGGCAGTTCGGTGGTGGAGGTCTGCCGGTCCAGCACGCGGTGGGCTGTGCCAGTACGGCGCTCGTCGATGTCGACGAGCGTCGCCTGGGGCAGCATCTTGGCGAGGGTGGCGGGCAGGGACGGGTCGAAGGCGTCGACGTTCACCACCGCTTTCACCCAGGCGTCCCCCACGCGGGCGGCCTGGTGGGCGATCTGTTCCAGGGTTCCTTCGAGGCGTACCAGGCGGCGGCCTGCGGTGAGCGGTTCGAGTTCGATGCGGGGATTGGTGTCCGGGCCGATCTCGGCGAGTACGACGCTCTTGGTGTCGCCGGTCTCGCCGAAGTCCATCTGCAGGGGGCTGCCGGCGTAGTAGGCGGGGAATCCGGAACGGCCGACGGGCTGGGGTTTGTGGATGTGGCCGAGGGCGCCGTAGGCGACGTCGGGCAGGTCCGTAGCTGCGGCCGCGTACTCGGTACTCAGGGAGATCCGCCGCTCCGAGTAGGACGGGAGGGCTCCTTCGATGAACAGGTGGGCGGCGTAGACGAGGACGTCCCGGGGGCCTCTGTCGGCGGTCAGGCGGCGGTAGACCTCGGCTTGGACGGTGCGCATCCGTTCGGCGTAGGTCGCGGTGGTCAGGGCGGAGTCGGCGAAGTCGTAGGTGAAGCGGTTGGGGTGCAGGTAGGGCAGTGCGCCGATGCGCAGGGTGAGCTCCCCGTTCCTGGTCGGGTATTCGGCGACGAGGAATCTGTCAGGGCGGGCGTCGGTGGCGAAGCGGACCCGGGTCTGGTCTCCTTCGCGGGAGCCCATGTCGTTGAGGACGTACTCCAGGAACGTCAGGACGTGAGTGGTGTCGTGGTTGCCGGCGACGACGACCACGGGCGCGATCGTGCCGAGGCGGCGCAGTGACTGGGCCGCGCGGCGCATGTCGTCCAGGCTCGGCCGGGGGCCATCGAAGAGGTCGCCGCTGTGCACGATCAGGTCGGGGGCGTAGTCCTCGGCGATGGCGATGATTTCGTCCAGGACGGCGTCGACCTCGCTATCACGTCGATGGCGGCCGATCTGGCGGCCCAGGTGCCAGTCGGAGGTGTGGAATACGCGTCCCGTCACGGGTGCCTCCAGAGCAACGGCCTGCGGGGCGGCGCGGGTTGCGCCGCCCCGGCCGGAGGTTCGGTGACACCGACTGTACCTCGAATCACAGGAAGAGTCTGGAAAACTCTGGAACTCTGGTACCGTCTGGTACATGAGTGATCCGCTGGACGCCCTGGAGAAGAGCATCGGCACCCTGCGCCGCGCGATCCGCGACGCAGCTGCCGCCGGTGACACCGAACGGGCCGGCGAGCTGCGGATGCAGCTGCGCCGCGCCGAGCGGGCCTGGGACGCTCTCGTCGACGCCGATGAACCGGCGGCCGCCCCGCCCAGCCCAGCGCCGGAAGCTGCTCCGGCCGCCCGGGGGTCGCAGCTCCCGGCACGCGAACACGTCCACCGCGCCCTGATGCTCCTCGGGGTCCCGGCCTCGCCCAAGCTGATCGTCGGCGTGCACGAGGCGTTCTTCCCGGGAGAGCTGTCCGCATCCAAGCTCTCCAGCCTGCGCCGGGACGAGGAACGCTCCTACCGCTCCAGTCCGGGAGCCCGGCCCTACTACCTGTGCCCGGCACTGGCGCACGACCTGCTGACCCCGGTGCGGGCACTGATCACCATCAGCACCTGGACGCTGGAGCAGCGCGTCATTGGCCCGCTGTCCCCGCGTGTGGACTTCCTCACCGGCGCGATCCGCATCGCCGAAGCGGTGCGCAGCTCCGCCGAGTCCGCTGCGGACGGGCCCAGTCCGGAGGCCCTGCGGCTACTGTGGCGCTTCGCCGTCAACATCCCCGACGCTATGCCGAAGAACGCCTCCAGTCACGAGGGCGCCCTGGATGCGCAGCAGGTGATCGGCGCCGCCCAGGCCGAGCTGGACGTGCATACCGACACCGACCGCGCCACCCGGACGGCGTCCGCGCGGCAGGCCCGCAAGTCCCTCGGTGACGACGAGCAGTTGTTCGGCGCGCCCCTGCGGGGCGTCACGCATCTGCGGTCCGCCCGCGCCTGATTTCCATCTCCCCGCATCCTTTTATCCTTCGCAAGGATCTACGAGACCGTGAAAGAACCAGTCGACGACCGCCTCGATGCACTGCGCGGATCCGCGAAGCGCCTGGACTACAACGCCCGGTCGCTAGCGGCCCTGGAGAACAACCCGCGCTGCACACTGCGGGCCCTGCTGGACGCCGCCGGCTCCGACAAGGCCGCGATCGCCACACACATCGGCCACCCCCCGTCCTTCGGCCAGTCCTCCTTCGCCATCACCCGCGGCAACGCCTTCGAGGCGATGGTGAAGGACAACGGCTGCGCGGAACTCCTGCGCGTCCTGCGCGAGACCCTGGAGCTGACACTGCCCGAGGTGGGGTACGAGGACCTGAACGACGTCGGCGGCGACGGCCGCTCCAAGGAGCGCCATGAGCGCACCGAGGAGGTCCTACTGCGGGCCGCCCGAGGCGAGGGCGACAGTACCTTGTTCGACCACCCGATGCTGCGCCTGCAGATCGGCGGGCACAAGGCGTACCTGGAACCGGACTTGGTGGCCTTCCGCATCGACGGACGCTTCCACGTCGTGGAGATCAAGAGCTTCCCGATCATCGACGAGCAGGCCGCCCCCGCCCAGGTGCGGGCGGCGACCACGCAGGCATGCGCGTACATCATCGCGCTGCGCGACCTGCTCGGGCGGGCCGGCATCAGCGAGGAGGCCGTCTCCGACACGATCGTGCTGGTCGCGCCGAAGGACTTCACCAACCGGCCGACCGGGGCGTTCGTCGACGCCCGCAAGCAGGTGGCCGCCCTGACGCGTCAGCTGTCCCGCATCGAACGCATCGGGGACCTGGTAGACCTGCTGCCCGAGGACCTCACCTTCGACCTCGCCCCGGACACGGAGGATCGGCCCCGGCGCCCTCCCGAAGAGCTGACCGAGGCACTGGATCAGGTCCTCGTAACGTACCGCCCGGCTTGCCTGAACCACTGCGAGATGGCGTTCTACTGCCGCTCCCGCGCCCGCGCGGAAGCCTCGCTGGATGTCCTCGGGCCGGTGGTGCGCGAGCAGTTCGGCGGCATCGACACCACGACCATGGTCATGGGGCTAGCTCGCGGAGAACTGACGCCGAGCGACGACCAGGTGGAGATGGCCGCGGCCCTGCAGCACGCCGCACGGCTGCGCGCAGAACTGGAAGACCTCGGGGGTGCGGCATGAGCACGCTGTCGGCGCTGGCACACGTGCAGGCCATGGAGTCGATGCAGGCGGTGCCCCTGACCGAGTTCCGGCACCAACACCTGTCGGGCCGGCCGCTGGTGATCGTCCCGCTGGCCATGGCCGGAGAGGCCGGGGCTCCCCTGGCCGCGATGGTCGGCTCCGCCAAGAGGAACGGGACCCTGCTCGTCGTGGCCCAGCCCCGCAACCGCGACCAGCGGTTCGCGTTCGCCGCCGACATCGGCCGGATCGTGATGGACTACATCGACTCCTTCCGCCAGGACCGCCGCGGGGAAGGCGAGCGTTCCCGGTACACCGACGCGCCTCAGATCCTGGTGCCCAACCCCGGCGGCATCCAAGCCCTGGCCGACCTGGGCCGCATGTGCCGCTTCCGTGCGACGTCCGGTCCCTACGCGGTGCCGGACGTCGTACCGGAGTTCGGCATGTGGCTGACGTTCCTGGTCGACAGGGCCGAACAGGTCGGCACCTCCATGCTGCTGCCCGTCACCGCAATGCTCACCAAGCACTGGGCGACCGGCCAGAGCACGCTCGAGGACCAGAACCTCGCCTCCCTGATGGCCTGGATCGCTCCCCCGTCGGGCTTGAGCGTCGAGCAGGCCATGGCCGACGCGGAGAACCCGGACGTGTGCCCGCCAGCGGGCCCGTCGACCTCCCCCGAGTTCGACAACCGCGACCTGGCCCCGGCGATCAGAAAGTTCGACACGGCCCACGCACTCGGCGACCCGCACGCGCTGGCCGCCGCCGAGGCCGAACTGCGGGAGCTGATTGCGGGACAGATCCAGCCCACCTGGCGCATGGTGTGGCAGGCCATATCACTGTTGCGCTCCGTGCCTGAGGCACCGCGGACCGCCAAGCGCTTCGAGGGCGACTGCAAGGCCTTCACGGACTACTCCGACTACCGGGACTCCGGCGGGCTTCCGCAGCGCAAGCGGGACACCGCGATCGGCGCGGCCCGGCGGCTGGGCTGGCTGGAGCGCGCGCTGGCTGAATTCGAGTCCGACATGGCGTTCGACGATCGTTTCGTGCTGGCCGACCGGCGCAGCGCAGGTGAGGCGTTCGCCGGGACGGTCGTGGAAGCCGAACCCGGCCGGACGGTCACCACGGACAAGAACAGGCGGGTGCCACGGCCGCGCATCACCGTCCGCACCGAGGATCCCGTGCGGCTGTCCGCCGACACCAAGCTGGTCAGCCCGTCCATGCCGGCCGGACACAAAGCCATGATCGTCTCCGTCCTCCCCGACGGCGCCACCACACGGGTCACGGTGGAGATCACCGGCGGCATGGGACGCGGCCGCGTCCCGAAGCAAGGCACCGTCCCGGAACCGGGCCAGCGCATCGCCTATCTGCCCGACCCGGGGTGGCGCCCGACACCGCAGTTCCCGGCCTCCGACGCCACCCCGTGGACACACAGTGCCGCCGACGGGGTCGGCACCGATTCCGCCGTTCCCGAGGACGCCGCCGCAGAGGAGTGGGGCAATGAGGACTGAAACCAGCACAACGCCCGAACCGGCCGTGCCCGACCCTGCAGCGGCCGCGGCCGCTGCCACCGGGGCGATCCTCGCGGACATGGCCGACGGGCGTCACAGGGCCGTGGTCGTCGACTCCCCGCCGGGCGCCGGCAAGAGCACCCTGGTGGTCCGCGCCGCCCAGGAGCTCACCGACAGCGGCGAGCGCCCGATCATCGTCGCCCAGACCAACAACCAGGTCGACGACCTGGTCGTGCGTCTGGCCAGAGAGCATCCCGGCATCGCCGTCGGACGGTTGAGCGCCACCGGTTACGCCCCGTCTCCGGCCCTTGACACCCTGACGAACACCGCCGTCGGCCGCACCTTGGCTGACCTAGCCGGCTGCCGGATCATCGTCGCCACCGCCGCCAAGTGGGCCACCGTCCGAGACGCCGCGTTCGGCTGGGCGATTCTGGATGAGGCCTACCAGATGCGCTCGGACATGCTGCTGCAGATTGTCGAACGCTTCGAGCGGGGCCTGTTCGTCGGTGACCCCGGCCAACTGGACCCGTTCACGATCGTCGGTACCGAGCGCTGGATCGGGCTGCCGCACGACCCCACGCAGAACGGCGTCAGCGTGATGCTGGAGCACAACCAGAACATTCCTGTGCACCGGCTGCCGGTGTCCTGGCGCCTGCCGTCCTCGGCCGCACCCACCATCTCCCGAGCGTTCTACCCGTTCGCCCACTTCACCGCCGGAACCGGTGGAAACACGCGTGCCCTGGAGTTCCGCACCGCCGGGTTCGCCCGCGCCGATCTCGACGAGACTCTCGCGCAGGCGTTCACCACCGGCTGGGCCCTGCACGAGCTGCCCCGTCGTCATGTCCCGCGTACCGACACCCAGACCCTCCAGACCGCCGCCGACCTCGCCGGCCGGCTGCTGGACCGCGGAGCGGTCGCCACCTGCGAGCGCCACCCGGGAGGCCGGCCCCTGGACGCCGGCGACATCGCCATCGGCGTCGCGCACCGCGACCAGGCTGACCTGGTCCGGGCCGCGCTCGCCCGGACCGGCAGCCTCGGCGCGCCGGGCGTGGCGGTGGACACTGCGAACCGGTTGCAGGGCCGCGAGTTCGAAGTCGTCATCTTCGTGCACCCGTTGTCCGGCCGCCGGGACGCCACGGCCTTCCATCTGGAGGCCGGGCGGCTGTGCGTGCTCGCCTCCCGTCACCGGCAGGCGTGCATCGTCGTCGCCCGCGAGGGCATCGCCGACCTCCTGGACAGCCACCCCTCGACCGACCCGGTGCATCTGTCCGTGCGCGCCAAGTTCCCGGACGGCTGGGAAGCCAACCAGATCATGCTGGACAAACTCGCCGAGCACCGCGTCGCCGCGTGAGTCCTGTACGGCACCCCATACCCGGGCGCGCGACTTTCCCATCTGTTTCCTTGACGGACGGCCGGGGCGGGGAAGTTCCGGTGAGTGGCACTTTGCGTCCTGGTGGAAACGGCCGTTGTTCCCGGTTCGCGGGAGATCTGTCAGTTGTGGCCTTCAGACTAGGAAGCTCTGCACACGCAGGGAGCGCACGAGGGGGCGGTATGGATCAATCGCGACAGTGGTGGCGGAGCGTTCTGTCCAGCGACTGGACTGTGTTCGCCCTGCCCGAGGACCTGGTGCGGGAACGCTATACGGCCCTGTTGGCTGCGTTGGAGGAATTGTCTACCCGCGGCCCGATGTGGACACCGGCTCAGGTTCTCGAGCAACTGCGCACCGTGGGTTACCACGATGGGCTGGACGAGGAGCAGTTGCTGTCGTCGCTTGAGCAACTGGCCAAGTGGGAGCTCGCCAAGCCGTTCAGGGACTATGCGGCACCGGTGCGCAACTATCGCGGGGTGATCTCGCGGCAGGAGGCCTGGGCGTTGACGCTGCGGGGCCGGGCGCTGGTAGCCGCCGTACGGGCAGCGGTGCTGGACTCCCGTCGTGCACTGCAGCTGCCGAGCCGGCTGCTGGACGGTGTCGAGCAGACGGTCCGCCGGATGCTGGAGCATTTCAAGAGTGATCCTGGGCTGCTGACGGGTGATCTCGATGATGTGCGGACCCGGATCGACGAACTCCAACGCGTGACGGCCGACTTCTACGGTGCACTGGCGCAGATGGTCCAGTCCGATGTCACTGACGACGACGTGTTCGGCAAGAACCGGGACCGGGTGCTCGAGGCGCTGCGGCAGTTCCCGCGGGAGTACGGGCGGGCGCTGCGGCGGGTGGGGGACGCGCTGGCTGCGTTGCGGGAGGTGGGCCACGGTCCGGTCGTGGAGACCGCGGCCGCGCACGCGGGGCTGGTGGATCCGGCCGAGCAGCAGCACTGGGTGGACGAGCGGATGCGTCGCTTGGCCGACTTGGAGGCGTGGTTCACGCCTGACGGGACGGTTTACCGGTTGATCGCTTCGGCGACCGGTGCTGTGCACACGCTCCTGATCGCGATCGACCGGCGGTATGCGGCCAGGAGGCGGGGGGCGGATCTGGGGGCTGACTTCCGCTCTGTGGCGCGTAGCTTGCACCGGCAAGGCGGCGAGGAGCAGGCGCGGCGTGTGTACGGGGCGGCGTTCGGGGACTGGCCGGCGTGGCACGCGCAGGTCGGGCCAGCCGAGGAGGACGTGGCACATGCGACGGTGGCTGCAGCCGGGCTCACGGTGCACCGCATAGAGGTGACGCTGCGTGAGCATGAGCGGGTGGGAAGGCCTGGGGGCAGGCCCCGGAAACTGGCGGACACCACCGTGGACCGGGAGGACGCGCTGGCGCGGGCACGCGAGGAGGCGCAGCTGCGCCGCCGGTTTGCCCGGGTGCTGGTGACGCCTGGAGAGGTGGGGCTGGAGCATTTCGCGGGGTTGGCCGCGGATGCTTCGGTGATCTTACTGCGGGCGGTGGAGGCGGCGCTGCAGGAGTTCGACCCTGTGCTGGGGTTCGGGTCTGCGGTGGCCGAAGGAGCCAACGTCGTGGTGCGGTTACGGCCGGGAGTGGCGGACCGGCAGGTCCGGGTGGAGTTGGCCGAAGGGGTGCTGACCGGCCCGGATCTGCGTATCCGTGTCGATGCGAGCGAGCGGGCCGACGAAGCGATCGCGCGGGGGGCGGCATGAGCGGCGAGGTGCTGGAGGCCGATCTGCGGGATGCGGCCCGGATGCTGGTGGATCGAGGACGGCTTCGGGCCGAGGCAGAGCCGGAGCTGTACCGGGCAGCTGTGAAGGGGCAGGCCGCGCTGGCGGGGCTGTTCCGGGCGGAGCTGGGCTGGACGTTCGAGGTGCTGGAGGTGGCGCAGCTGGTCCGGCTACACAAGCGGCGTGTGGATGTCCCTGGTGACCGGGGGCCTTCGGTGGTCCGCGGCGGGGGTCGTCCGGTGCTGCTGTCGCAGGAGGCGCTGGTGCTGGTGTGTCTGGTCTGTGAGCAGTTGTGGCGGCGTCCGCGGTTGAGCGTGCGGGAGTTGATGCAGGCGCTCGCGCAGGTATGCGCGGAGGAGGCCGCCTCGGGTGGGCTGCCGCGGGTGCAGTGGGTGGCCGGGGAGGGGACGTCGAAGCAGGAGGCCCGCTGGCACCGGCAGAATCTGGTGGACGCGTTGCAGGTGCTGGAGGCCGAGGGATCGGTGGAGGCGGACTCCGACCTGGAGCGCGTCGTGGTGGACGAGGACGCTGACCTTGTGGTGACGGCTTCGAGGGACCGGTTGGCGGCGCGGTTCTCGTCGCTGTCCCCCGCGCTGCTCGGCTTGGACGCGCTGCCCCCGCAGGAGCACGCGGCGGCGTTGTCGACCGCTTCGTTGCTCGACCCGGCAGCACCGGAGCCGGACCAGGCGGCGTCGGTGGAGGAACGGCGGCTACAGGCGCTGCGGCGGCTGGTGGACGACCCGGGCGTGGATCCCTTCGACGAGCAGACACCGGGGACGGCGTATCTGCACACGCTGGCCGGCAGGGAGCGGGGGCTGGCGCTACTGGCCGGCTTGGGGCTCGGGGTGACAGTGCGCCGGGACTGGTGGGAGGTCACCGATCCCAGTGGGCTCGGAACCGCGATGGACTTCCCCAACGGGCGGCGGATGGAGCGGCAAGCCGCGCTGGCGCTGCTGGCTCATCTGTCCGAGCGGGACCGGGCCGGTTCGGTGGTACAGGTGGGCGACGTGGTGGGGCTGCTGGAAGAGGTACGGGCAGTGATGCCGAACTGGGCGGCCGGTCACAAGGCGCAACTTCCCGCGCTGGCGCGGGCAGCGATCGGTGAGCTGGCGGCCGCGCGGCTGCTGGTGCCGGTGGTGGGTGAGACGGAGCAGTGGCAGGCGACGCCGGGAGTGCACCTGTGGCGGGTGCGGGTGGCGCACGCCGCCCGCGGCGCGGCGGGGCCGGAGCCCGGTAGGGCGTTTGGTGCCGAGACGGGTGAGGGGGACATGTGAAGATCGCCGGAAACGGGCCCGTCGGGGCCGGTGACGTCGGGCTGGGGGTGCCGGTCGCGGAGGGCCGGTGGCAGCCCACGCGGGCTGGGGTGGTGAACTCCTGGGCCTGGGCAGAGGAGGAGCTGCTGTTCGGCAACGGGTGGCTGACACTCGCGGGGCCGAACGGGTCGGGGAAGTCCTTGTCGGCGTCGATGCTGGTCACGGTGCTGCTGGACGCGGATGTGTCGCAGACCGCCTTGTCGGTGTCGGGGAAGGCGGCGGGGACGTTGCTGAGTCGGCACACCGACCGGGACGAGCAGCAGGACCGCACGGGGGTGTGGTGGCTGGAGTACGGTCGGCGCGCCGATGGCGGGGCTGTGGAGTATGTGACGACCGGGTTGTGGCTGAGGGCAGTGGGCAAGGCGGTGCACCGGGTGTTCTTCCTGGCGCGGGGGCGGGTCGGGGAGCAGCTGCGGCTGCAGGTGGACCGGGAGCCGGTGCGGATCGGTGACCTTGCAGCGCAGTTGGCTGCCTGTCAGGGGCAGGCCTTCACCTCCAGCGCTTCGTCTGCGGCGTCGAACCGGGCTCGGTTGTCGGAGCATCTGCGGGTGGTCGGGGACGAGCACGACTACCGGCGGGTGGTGCGCGAGGAGTTGTTCGCGCCGCTGGACGAGGTGCAGTTCGACGCGCTGGTGGGGGTGCTGCGCAGCCTGCGCAGTGTGCGTACGGCGGAGGCGATCTCCGCGGCGGAGATGGGCCGGTTGCTGTCCAGCGCGTTGCCTGCACTGGACGGTGAGCGGCTGACGGTGATCGCTCAGGCGATGGAGCGGATCTCTGAGCTCGAGGACCAGCTGGAGCGTGCCCGGGCGGAAGAGAAGCTGCTGCAGGGCGCGGAACGGGCGTATCGCCGGTATGTGGAGGCGGTGGCGGTGGTCGAGGCCGCCTCGCTGATCGCAGCGAACACCGGGTTCGACGCTCAGACCAGGCGGGAGCGCCAGGCGAGTGAGGAGGCGCAGCAGGCCGGGGTGCGGGAAGCCGAGGCCATGGAGCTGCTGGCCGGGACGCGGGCCGAGATCGGGGAGTTGGAGGGGCGGAAGAACGCGGCGGAGGAGGAGCTGCGCGGGCACGCGGGCGCGGTCCTTCCGCAGCGTGAGCAGCGAGCGGTCGAACTGGCCGTTGCCGCCCGCACGGCGGCCAAACGGTCGGATGAGGTCGGCGGCGAGGCTTCCCGGGCTGAGGGCGCCGCCCGGGAGTCGGCGGATGGCGTCCGGTCGGCGCAGGGCGCCGTGTCGGCGGTGTCCGGGCCCTTGCGGGTGGTGGGGGGCCGGCTGGGCGCGGATGCGGCCTTGGAGGGACTGCTCACCCTCGACGAGCAGCTGGTGGCGGCCGAGGCCGCGGCAGTGGCCGCAGGCGTGGTCGACGAGGCGTGCGCGGCACCGCTGGCGTGGGTGGACACCCGGATCTCCCAGATGCGGAAGGTAGAAGCCGCGCTCGGAGACCATGCGACGGCGCAGGGAATGGAAGTCGCGGCGGCGGCCGATCTACGCGAGGCCGAAGCGGCCGAGGAAACGGACCGGGCCACGGCCGACCAGACGAGCAGGGCGCGGGCGCGGGCCGAGGACACGCTGCTGGAAGAGATGCGCCAGTGGGCAGACACGGCAGTGGAGTTGCGCGGTCCCGCCCTCGAGCTGCTCGTGCGGGACAGTCGCGGCGACGGGGAGCGGTTGCCCGTCGGGAAGCTGACAGCCGGACTCGCTCAGGTCGCGGGCGAGGCGCGGGCGAGGATCGACGCGGCAGGGCACCACCGGCAGGCAGCTGCGGACCGTGCGGTGGCCGAGCAGGCGGCCGAGGCATGCGAGCAGGCACGCACGCTGTGGGAGCAGGAACGCGGCGCGGCCGAGCACGCCTCGCAGGCGTTGCACGGGGCGCAGGAGGAGGCCCGGGAGCAGGACGCGGCCGGGAAGGAGGCCCGGGAGCAGCACCAGGAGACGCACCTGCGGCAGGTCGCACAGGCGGAGGCCGCCGTCGCGCAGGCTCAGAAGGCAGCAGACGGGGCCGGATCGACGGCCGTAGCGGCCTGGGAGCAGTGGCAGGGCCTGGTCGGCATGTGGCGGCGTGACGCGGTACTGATCGACGTCGGCATGGTGCCGGAGCCGGCCGGGGACGGGGCCACGAGCGACGCCGCGCAGACAGTCGCGCAGATCCAGGTGTCCCTGGAGCGGGCGCACGCAGCAGCCGCCGGGCGGCTCCAGCGTGTGGTGGACGCCGCCGACCAGGCGGCGGGATTCGCGCAGGAAACGGTCCGTGACCTGGAGCAGCAGCTGGAGCGGGCCCAGCAGGCGGCGCCGGTGCCACCTGCACCGCTGTGGCGCAGCCGGCAGCCCGTGGACGGCACCCCGTTGTGGGCGCTAGTGGACTTCGCCGGACACCTGACGGACGAGGCCAGAGATCGCCTCGAGGGTGCTCTGCTGGTCAGTGGACTGCTGGATGCACTGGTGCGTGCCGACGGGCAGGCGGTGGCAGGGGATGTGACCCTGCGACCTGGAGCTGCGGCGGCATCGGGGGCGAGTCTGGCGGACGTACTCCGGCCAGACGCGCAGGGCCGGATCGCCCCAGAGCGGGTCCACCAGCTGCTGCGGTCGATTCCCCTGGATCCGTCGGCGGGCGATCAGGTCACGATCGCGGTGGCGACCGCGGTCGCACCGGTCGGCTACCAGGCGCGGTTCATCGGGCGAAGTGCCCGCGAACGCGCCCGGCTCCGGCACGTAGCCGACCTGGAGCAGCAACTCGACCAGGCACAGGGGGCATTGCACCGGGCACGCGAGGAAGCCGCGCGTGCTCGCGCCCGGGTGGACGCTGCCGCGATGGAGCGGGACCGGTTCCTCTCCCCCGCCGGGTGGGAGCAGGCCCGCGAGAGGTGGCAGGGCCTTCTCCGGGCGCTGCAGGAGACCCGCAACCGGTCCGCTCAGGACATCCGCCTGGCCGAACGCGGGCTGGCGCAGGCACTGCACGCCCTGGAGGCGGCTGCCGCGCGGCGCCGTAGCGCGCTGGAGCTGCTGGCCCAGGAGGCACGGCACACCGAACAGGTGGCGGCCGCGGCACTGGCCGCAGCCCGAACGACTGAAGGCACGGCGCGCGAGACGGCCGGGACCGCAGCCGCCAGCCACGCCGGGTGGGAGCAGGCGAAGGATGCCCAGGCCCACGCCGATGCCGAGCAGGCCGGTTTCCCGTCGCCGGATCAGGTCCTCTCGGCCCAGCAGCAGGAGGACGACGCGAATGAGCAGCTGCAGCACTCCATCAGGCGCACGGCCGACGCACGCGAGCGGCACCGCCGGGCCGGCGAGGCCGTGCGTCAGGCGCTGCGGGCGTTGAACCGGGCAGCCGACGCGGGCGGCGGCACCGTGCTGCCCACGGATCCGAAGGCGGCCGACGCCCACCGCGAGGACACCACCTTGATGTTCCGGCAGGTCGAGGCCTGGCGGGGCGCCGCAGGGCGGGTGATCGACCTGGCGGGACGGGCACGCCAGGACGCGGCAACCGCCGAACGCTGGCGGACCCTGGCGGCCGACGCCGCCCGGGAGGCAGAGCAAACCGCCGTGGACGCGGGGCGCGAGAAGGCGGCTGTCGAGGAGATGCGGCGCCTGCACGGCGCCGAGTACGAGGAGCTGCGCGCCTCGCTGCAGGAGGTCACTGGTGCGCTCGACCGCGCCCGGGCACGGGTGGAGGAGCTGCAGCGCGCCAAGGAAGAGGCTGCTGCTGACGCGGCGTCGGCCCGGGCGCGGCTGGACGAGGTCGCACCGCTGCGCCAGGCGGCCGAGGAGCACCGCGATGCCTGCCTTACCCGGTTGGGCCGGCTCGTCGACGAGGGCCTGGCCCTGGTCGGCGAGGACATCTCCACCGGGCCGGAGGGCCGGCCCGCGAACCTGACCGCGGGACTGGCCTGGGCCAGGCACCTGCTGGCCGACCGCCCCACCGGGCCAGGCGCGGGAGTGGGGGCGGACCGGCTCGCCGCAGCGTCCCGGGCCCGGGACGCTGCGCTGAAGACCCTCGAGGGCGCCGCCCGCACCGCCAACAGCGCACTGGCCCGGTTCAACCGCCAGGTCATCCTCACCAACATATCGGGCACCGGTTGGCAGCGTGCCGAGGTCGCCGACCCGGCCGCCGCTCGCGGCCAGGACCTGCGCGCGGCGGTGGAGGCACTGCGCGCGGCAGTCGCCCAGCTGGAGCAAGACCTGCGCGCCGACATCAAGAAGGCCATCAAGACCAGCATGTTCGCTCAGCTGCAGCGCGACGTTCAGGTCCGCCAGGATCTCGCGCAGCAACTGGTGCAGCAGATCGGCCAGACCCTGGCGGACGTGCGTACCGGGGTGGCCCGGGTGGGTGTGAAGGTCGAGTGGTCGGTGCGTAAGGACGCGGACGCGAAGGCCATGGTGGAGCTGGTGAAAAGTCCTCCCTCGGACGAGATGTTCGAGCGGATGTATGACGTGCTGCGGCAGCGGATGGACGAGTCCGTCGGGGACACGTGGGCGGACCGGGTCGCACACACCTTCGATTACCGGGCCTGGCACGAGTGGAGGATCTCGGTGACCCACTCCTCGTTCAGCGACGGGGATGGTGACCGCTTCAAGGAGGTCAAGCCGCGCGGCATGAACCCGCTGGAGACGTTGTCGACCGGGGAACGTCGCCTGGCCACGATGCTGCCCCTGCTGGCGGCCGCGTGGTCGATGTACAGCGGGGAGTACCGCGGGCCGCGGCTGCTGTCGATCGACGAGCTGGACGCGGCGTTCGACGACGCGAACCTTCGGCAGATGCTGGGACTGCTGCGCCGGTGGGAGTTCGACGTGCTGGCGACCGCGCCCTCGATGACCCCGGTGATCAAGAAGGAGGCCGGCCAGGTCGTCATCCACCAGGTCGTCACGAGCGGAAAGCACCGTGTGACGGTGCCGTGGCTGTGGCAGGGCCACGGGGAGGCGCAGCCACTGACGCTGGACCTCGGCCTGGGCTTCGACGGTGGGATGGGCGGCTGATGGGCACGACATGGGAATGGGTCGCGGGCGATGAGGCGCTGGCCCCGCTGTGGGCCGCCGTACACGACCGGTTGTGTGCCGGGACGGATCCGGCGGCCGTGGCGAGTGTGCGGGTGACCGGGCTGCCACCGGCGGGGGTAGCGGCGTTGCGGGCGTGGCTGGACGACGCGGGCCGACTGCGGCGCGGCACCTCCGCGGTGGTGGTGGACGCCCGCGGGGCGCGAGTGCCGGTGCGAGCACTGTGCCAAGTGCTGCGGCTGGAACCTCAGGACTTGGTGACTGTGGTGGAGCAGGCTGTGGGACGGCCGGTGATCAACCGTGCGCGGCAGCGCGTGAGCGAGGCGGCGCTGCGCCAGGATGTGTGGCAGTACGCGGCCGCACAGCTGCCGGCGTGTCCGGGGCTGGTCGCACGGATGCGCGCCGCCGGGATCGGCGTCGACGAAGGCACAGGGGTGCGCAAGCTGGTCGATGCCCTCGCCGCCGTGGCGACACGGCTGCCGATCGACCCGCCGGTCTCGCTGCCCAAACTCGCCCACGACACTGCTGGTGACCCCCACTTCTTCGACCTCGACACCCTCGCCGGCAGCCGACTCGTCACACTGGTCGCCGAACTGACGGGCCAGGTGGAGCCAACACGGCCGGACCGGATCCGCGCCCTGCTCGAGCAGAGCGGAGTGGTCCCTGACCGGCTCACCGCCACCGTGCTGCTCCACCACGTCCAGGCCATCGGCGACGGACCGGTCGACCGGCGCCTACGCGACGCCGTCGCCCCGGTCGCGCTGCACCTGTTCGACCTGACCCGCACTCCCCCACGTCTGGACCCGACCCAGACGGTCACCGTGGTGGAGAACCCCTCCGTCCTCGAATCCGCCCTCGCCCGCGGCCACACCACGCCGCTGGCGTGCACCAGCGGACAGTTGCGCGCCGTCGACCACGCCCTGCTGCAACTCGCCGTCGACCAGGGCGTAGCACTGCAGTACGCAGGCGACATGGACGGGCCAGGCCTCGGCATCGCACACACCGTCACCCGTCTGTACGGCGCCAGGCTCGTCGCCATGGACCTGGCCACACTCCACGACGCCGGCACCCACCCGTCCGCAGTGCTGCTGGGCCCGCTCACCGACGAAGACATCGACCTGCAGCTCGCCCGTGCACTGCGCGACATGGGACGGGTAGTGTTCCAAGAAAATGACGCCGTTCTGGACCGTCTCCTCCCGCCCTCCTCCATCTAGGTGGCCAGTCCGGATCGGGATCGTTGTCCGGCGCACGGGTGTGCATGTGCCAGGGCTGATTCAAAGTCAGGCATCTCTGAGCCGCATCGCCAGCACGTACACGTGATCGGTCGATGTCGTCCCTGATTAGAGGGTCGTTCATAGCCGGGCATCCCTGACTGCCCGTCAAGGATGCCCGGTTATGAGCCCGCCCCCCGTGTCGCTGACCAGCGATGATGCTGTCGAGCCACGACTTTGAATCAGCCCTGGTGCATGTGCTTCGGCACATGAGACCGTGCAGCGAATCTAAGCCTCTACAGCGGTTCAGGCGGCGAAGCCGATGTTGGTGACGTACTCGTACTGGCCCCACTGCGAGCCGAGGTCGACGATCTGCTCGATCCAGGCGTCGCCTAGGGCCCGGTCGTCGCTGGTGGACCAGGCGTCGATGATGGCCTCCCAATGGCGGATGTTGAGGGTGCGGAATTCCACGACCCGCTGGTGGGCGGTACGCACGCCGGACTGGTTGAGCGGGTGGATCTCGACGCGGGTGCCCCGGCCAGCGCGGTTGAGGCGCGCCAGGAGGTAGCGGGCGACGTTGTGGCGGCGGACCGTGCGGTAGGCGGCTTCGACCCGGGCGAGGTTCTGCCTGGTGGGATTGCGGGTGCCGGCCAGCCATGTCTTCAGGGTGCGATCGGTGACGGTCAGGCCCGCGTCGTAGGCGGCGGCGCGGGCGTGAGGGGTGCGGGTGAGGTAGTGCAGACGGGCCATAAGGCCGCGCCGGGTGGTGACAGGAGAAGTGATGAAGTCGGCGAGGACGTCGAGCTGGCGGGCGACGGCCTCGTGGCCCTTGATGCCTTGGGCGCCGTACTTGCCGAAATCGATGGTGCGATCGGGCACGTGAACTCCTGGCCTGTCAGTTCTCGTCGGTCTGTCCGGCAGCAGCCGGGTCTGCGGGCTCGGCGCCGACGAAGTACACGTCCTTGACCTTCACCTCGGAAACTCCACGGCCTTCCGGGAAGACACGCCGCCAGTCGCCGACGACGTGGAGTTCGTCGGTGCCCATCACGCGGACGACCGTCAGGCCGGCGTCGTGTGCCTTGAGGGCTTTGGCCCAGAGGTTGGCGAAGGCCTGCGACCGGATCAGGTGCATCCAGTCGGGGCGGTACAGCTCCCGGTTGTAGTTCGACTCCCCCATCGTGGAGACGAACTTCGAGTACATCGCCTTCACGTACTCCAGCGTCACCTCGTCGTCGTCGGCGATCGCGGTGTCGCGGGCGTCCTTGAGAGTGATGCGGAACTTCTCCAGCAGGCTCTCCGTCGCCCCCGAGGTGAACGACTCGTGGATCTCGGGGGGTTCGCACAGGCCGTACTTCGGGCCGGACAGGCGCAGCAACAGGCGCAGGGTGGGTTCGGTGACCCACAGGGGGCCGGGTTCGTCACGGTTGCCGATCGGGTTGGGCAGGTACGCGCCGTGCTCCCATGCGGGCGGGGTGATCAGGTGGACGCCGGCGCGGCGGCGGTCGTGCACGTTGCCGGTGGTGCGCTCCAGTTGGCCGAGTGGAAGGTGCGTCTTGAGCGCGCTGAGATAGGCGCCGTTGATGTCCAGGACCGTCGCCTCGTGCCGGCCTGCGGGAAGTTCGGGGCGGCTCCACTTGGGGCGGGCCTCCCAGATCTGGTCGGCGCCGCGCGCGGACTGCTTGCGCAGGATGTCCGGGATCCAGGGGTGGGCGACGACGGCGTAGCGGCCGCCCCTGCGGGTCTCGTCCAGCAGGGCCATCGCATCCGGGATCGCCCGCTTGACCAGCGCTGCGGTCGCCGCCTCCACATCGCCCTCGTGCGCCTCGAGCGCCTCGGCCACGGCCGCCGCGGTCGGGCCGGACGGGTCGGCGTCGGACGCAGTCGGCGCACGGCGGCCCGCGGGCACGGCCTTTACCGGCTTCGCCGTGCGGCCCTCCGACCGTTTGACGGGGGTGTCGGGTACGGGGGCTGTGCTGGCGCACTGGACGGGGTCGAGGTGCTGGGGAAAACCGGCGACCTGGTGGCAGGCCGGCTGCCCGCACAGGACACACGGCTCAGGCGCGGCCAGAGCTTCGACGTCGTCCATGTCGTCGTCTGCGGCCGGCCCGGGTGCCGGAGACGTTGTGTTCTCGTCCAGCGCGGGCGGGGGCGCGGTGGCTCCGTCTGCGGGCTGCGGGGCGGGGGGTGCGAGTTTCGCGGCCAGGCCGTCCAAGAGGTAGGCGTACTTCGTCCTGAGCTCCCCAGACGGGTCCCGGCCGGTCTCCCACCCTGTGACCGTGGAGGGGCTCACTCCGAGAGTCCTGGCCAGCTGGGCCTTCGACAGGCCGGCCCGCTCACGCAGCCCGCGGCGTACCCGCGCTTCGGGGAGCGCCGACTGGGGGGTGAGAGAGGCGAGCAGCGAGTCGATCGCGTCGAAGTCGCTCATCGATCCGCCCTCTCAGATGTAGGTGACGGGGTTACGGGACAGGTGCGGGCTCGGCGTGGGCCGGCCCACCCGTGCATCGCCGCGCAGCAGGTCGCCCTCGAGGGCATAGCGGTCCCCGTGCTTGGAGATCCCGGTGATCCTCGCGACCGCGAGTACCGTGCCCTCGGTGTTGATGATCTGCACCTCGTCCTGGGACAGAGCCCGGTCGGCGTTGAACTTCCAGATGCCGCGCCCTGCCTGCCAGGCTTCGTCCTCGGACATACCGGGACGCCATCCGATCGTGGCGCGTCCCAGCCCGTCGCCGGTGTCAGCGGGCCGCTCGGCTCCCAGCTGGATCTGCAGCACCCCGTCCACCCTCCCACCAGCGAACTCTTTAACTTGTTGCAAAGTTATCAGCGACTGGGAGACTTCGCAACAAGTTGAAGAGTTATCGGACCGACGAGCCCACCGCCGCCCAGGCAACCAAGGAGACACATGACCAAGGCCCACGCCGAGGTACTGCGCGGCGTCCGCGAGGGCACCTGCACCCCGTGCGGCACACCCCGCGCCGAGCTGGTCCACCTGCGGTTCACCCCCGACGCGAACATCCGCCGCAGCAGCGAATGCGGCGGCGAGACCCCACTGGGGATCCTCGTCTCCGCCCCACCGAGCGAAGTCACTCACCCCGGCATGGGTCGATGGAGGCGGCGGGGGTGATGGGGACGACAGGTGTCACGGCCCTGCTCAGCGCGGTGGGGCGATGGGCTCTGTGGGGTCGTGCGCCCAGAAGGCGGCGGTGACGCGCTGGACGAGGAGGGACTGGTCGCTCGGCGGGTCATCATCGCTGTCCACGGCGTGCGGCACGAGGACCCTGGTGCGGGCCACACGCCGTACGTCTTGTGCCATGAGCGGGCGCAGAACGTTGACGAGTTGCGTGGCGGTGCAGTTGGGGTCCGGCAGCACAATGGCGTCAAGGTCGCGGGGCAACGGGTTGTAGCTCCTGCATACGCAGCGGATGACCGGCTGGTCCTGTGCGTACCGCCCTGCCGGCGGATCGTCTTCCAGGAGGATCGCCGCGTCGAGCATGTCCACCGCCAGCTGCATGCCGAACTTCTGGGCCTCGCCCTTCGTCGCCAGTACGACCGCGACACGGCGCAGCCGGAGCCGTTCGATGATCTGCGCGGTTGCGTTGGCTTCGGTGGACCATTGCCGCGGACGCCGCGAGGCGGGGTTTCTGCGGACGCGGACCACCGCCAGCTGGCAGGGCGCCAGCAGTTCTTCGTCCTCCAGTGCCTGCCGGCTCGTCGGGACGATGTGACTCCCGAAGATCTTTTGTGCAGGCATGTGGACCGCCCAGTCCACGTCGCGTGCTTTGAGGCCGGGTGTCATCTGGCGGGGGATGCGTGGAGTGGCCGTCAGATAGATGCGCCGCCGGGCCAGGATGCGGTCGTCGTAGTGGATGCCGGCATAGGGGTGTTCCGGCGTGATGACGCCCTCTGCCGTGCGGTGCGCTTCTTCGACGACGAGGTGTCCCCAGGCAGGCAGGTCGTGGCGACGGTGGCTGTCGGCGACCAGTGGGGCATCTGCGTAGCGGGCGAACACCAGCGCTCCGGGCGGCTGCTGTCTGATCCAGTCGGCCAGATCGGTAGCGCTGGTCAGACGGGTACCACCGTGCGGGCCGAAGCCCAGGCCCGCCTGCGGCCTGTCGCCCACTTTCCGCCAGGTGGCGGCGGCTTTGCGGAGGTAGAGCACATCCGGGCCGAGGATCAGGCAGGTTTCGGGGGCGAGTTCAAGCACGGCGGACGCGATGGTGGTGGTCTTGCCTGCTCCAGCGGGCATGCTGATCAGCGTCCGGCGGCCGCCCCCGCCGAAGATCATCGGGGCCAGGCCCAGTGGCGGCTCGCTCTCGGCCGTCCAAAACACCGGGTCGTGCGCACCCACCAGCGCGGCAATGTCCTGGAGAGCCGGTTCCTCCCCAGCCGCGGAATTGCTCGTGACGGCAGCGGGGGTCTGTGTTGATGGAAGCGGTGCCGGCGGCGTCTGCGCGCACTGGGAAGCCGGTGTCCATTCCATGGCCAGTGCGTCCAAGGATGCGATCTCCTCGCTGCTGAGGGCACCTTGGCGGGCCTGGGCACGCAGGTCGGTGATCCATGGGCCTAGCGGGAAGCGTCGGTCGCCTTCGCCGGCGTGGAAGTCGGGCGGGACCTGCAAGTGGTGGTGCTGGCGGTAGAAGTGCCGGGCGGTGCGCAGGCCGCCTGCGAAGTGGTTGGTGGGGGTGCGACGGAGCGCCAGAGCCAGCGGGCTGTCCTTGAACGGCAGTGCCGCCAGTTGCTGGCGCTGCTCCTTGGCCAGGGTGGGGAACATGTCGAACTGTCGGTCGAGCCAGCGGGTTACGTGGTCTGCGTCGCCGGGCAGAGGGCCGAGGGTGATGACCGGAGGCGACGTGCTGTCGCGGACCCGTGCCAGGGTGCGCTGCCACGCGTCGGACCAGTGAGGGTTCCACCAGCGGTCGATGTCGCGCAGGGCACGTCGGTAGGGGTCGGGCAGGGTCCCTGCATCGTCTTGGCGGCGCTGCTGCAGGAGCCACTGCGCGAGAGGGCGGCGCTGGTAGGTCTCCTGCGCGTCGTGGGGAAGGAGGTGGCCGTGCTCGCGTGCGTAGGCCTGGGCGGTTTCGAGGAAGGCCTCGGTGCTGGCCGGGTCGTGGCGCCAGGTGATGTTGAAGGTGGCCAGTGCAGCGACGCGGGCGGCGGGCAGGTATCCGGCGGCTTTGAGGGCACGCTGATAGCCGAGCCAGCAGCCGAGATGAAACCCGTCGTCGGTGATGTGGTTGCTGGGGACGTCGAGATGCCCGTGTTCGGTCTGGAAGGCCCGGGCAGCGGCCATCCCGGCGTCCCAGATGTCCGGTTCGGGTTCCATGATGCGCAGCATCAGATGGGGGGCGATCTCCAGGGCGCGGGCAGGGCGGATGGCGTAGTCGGGGGTGGAGATGAGCAGGCGGCGGCCGCTGATCGGCAGGCGGTAGAAGTAGTGCTCGTCGTAGGCCCGCAGCGCGATCATGACGTGGTGGAGCAGGTGGTAGGGGGTGCCGAAGGTTGCTTCTTCGGGTCGCTGGCCGGGGCCGAACAGAACAGGGATGATCAAGGTGGAGAGCTTGTTCATGCCGGGGCCGATACGCAGGGCCCGTCCGATGGCCTGGATGATATCGATGGTGGACTGCTTGGGGTCGGCGAACAGGACGGAGTCGGCCAGCGGGAAGTCGACGCCTTCGACGCACAGGCGGACGTTGCACAGGACGCGGAGCTCGGCGAGCGAGTCTTCGGGCCCGGCGGTGGGGGCTTGCCCGAAGTGGCTCATGCGCTCGCGTCGCACTGTCCTTGACTGTTTGGAGTGGACGCTGGACACCCACAGGCCGTCGGCGTGCCCTCCGGGGATGGCGGCGGCGGTCTGTGGGAGGGTTTCGGCGAGGGCTTCGCACTGCGCGATGCTGCGGCTGAAGGAGACCGCCCGCTGGATGTGGTGGTCCTCGCGGGCTTTGAGCAGGGCCAGTTGGGCTGCGGCGACCCGTGCGGCATCGGCCTGCGGCGTGCGGCCCCGCTTGGTGCGGCTGGTGAGGAAGGCGCGCAGCTGCGGCTGGTGGATCTCGGGGGCTGCGATGCGGTAGTCGGCGAGTCTGCCTTCGTGGATGGCTTCGGCCAGGGAGTAGCGGTAGGCGACGGTACCGAAGAGGGACACATCGTCCATGGAGGCGATCGGCTCGGTGACGACGCCCCGGTTGACGTCCCAGATGCGGGGTGTGGCGGTGAGGTAGAGCCGGTGACGGGCGGGGATGACCGCGTCGTCGTGGATGGTGCCCCAGGCCTTGCTGCGCGCTCCGGCGGTGCGGTGGGCTTCATCGACGACGGCAATGTCCCAGCGGGGCAGTTGATGGTCACGGTGGGCCAGGCGGAGCTTCTTCAGGGCGGCGTAGGTGGCGAAGACGTTGACCGGACCGTCGGCCTCTCGCACGGCCTGGGCCAAGCGAGACGGGTCGCTTGTCATGGTGAGGATGCCGTCGAGGACAGGCTCGCTGGCCTGCGGGTCGGAGCAGACACCGAGGTAACGGCCCGGGCGGCCGGCGGTGTACCAGACGCGGGCGGTCTGGTTCAGCAGGTCCAGGGTGGGCAGCAGGGTCAGGCTGCGGCTGTTGGCGGTGATCTCGTGGGCGATGTGGACGGCGAGGTGGGTCTTGCCGGTACCGCACGGCATGATCACCTGTTGTCGCGAGCGTCCCATCGCGAACGCGTTGAGCACACAGTCCGCGGCATCACGCTGACGGGTCCACAGCTTGCTGGACAGGCGTCCGCCGGGAAGATCAAGCTGCACGGGCCAACTCCGCAGTTCTGGCAGGTCAGTGGGTCTGCCAGAAGATTGCGCAGCACAACGACCGCGCACTGCCCGCCCGCGGTGTTGCCACACGATCAGGTGAACCGCTGTACGAAACCGGCCTGTTCGGTGTTCACGCGCGAGGTAACTGTGCAGGTACAGCACAGGTGACGGCTGCGCGGGGCCGATCTGTGTGCAGGACGGGGGTCGTATGGTGTGGGGCCGGAGTCTGGCACGCGTGTTGGTGCGGCGGGCCGGCCGTGAGTCGAACTGCTCGCTGCTGTGGCGTGTAGCGGCGGCCCAGGGGGTGGATATCACCTTCCTGCTGGACGAGTTGGGCGAGGGAGAACCGGGGCAGCAAGCGGTGCAGCCGCATCTGGCCGAGGTCTTCTTGAGCACTCCGGCCGCCGAGCGGCTCGCGGCGATGCTGAATGTGGAACTGCCGAGGCTGCAATGGGCGCTGCCTCATCTGCGCCCGACCCACCTGCTGCCCGGGCAGCAGGCCCGGTGGGAATGGCCGTGGTATCCGATGGAGCACTATCTGATCCCGGCCTGCAGCCGGTGTGTGGCGCTGCGCGGCGGCGGGTGGGGGCCGATCTGGCTGGTCTGGCCCGAGTCCTGGAAGATCTGCGACCGGCATGGCCAGTTCACCCATGTACGTCAGCCCGGCTCCGGCGTGGAGTTGGCCCCGCTGTCGCAGGTGGCGCGGGCGCACCGGCAGCACCAGCGGTTCGCACGCCGACACGGACCCGTCGGGGCGTACTTGGCCGCGGACGCGTTCGCAATCACCGGCTGGTGGTGGCGCACGACGGTCGTGGAGTGCTGGGCACGGCGGGCACATCGCGCCGGGCGGCCGGAGGGAGACCTGGAGACGGCGTGGCTGTGGATGTACCCAGAGGCCGTCGCAGTGGCCCGCGCGCTGCTGGACTACGAGCGGCAGCGCGCGATGCGGCCCGGCGGGCCGTGGGCAGCGGCCGAGGCGCAACTGTTGGAGCGCCTGGGGCAGCTGGCTGCTGCGCTCGAGCTGCCGTCCGGGAAGTGGCAGATCCCGGTGACACAGTGGTTGCACCAGCATCACCGGTGCATGCCGCCGATGGCCGGGCCGGGCCGGCCGGTGACGGCGCTCATCCACGCCGACGACGAACAGCAGCGGTCCCTGGCCGAGCGGTGCTGTCTGCCCTGGGACTGGAGCGACCCGTCCGTGCCCGTGTGAGGCCGGCTCGGCAGCGCCCGTTGCCGCCCGCGGACCACATCTGCGCAGGTTCGGGCTGGCGTTCGCCATGCCCTTCATTCGGGTGATCGGCTACTCGGTGGCTGCGGGCACCACCCTGCTCGGCGGATCATGGAACGGGTCTGCCTGAGGCGGCCTCTGTGCAGCGAGCTGACGGAGGGGGACGCCCATGCCGGATGCTCCCCCCAACCAGCAGACGATCACCGTCTGCTATCTCGACCGGTTCGGGCGTCGGCGTGAACTGCCGGTGGAGCAGGCCGCTCAGGTGCCGTTCGAGGAACTGGCGCCTCTGCAGATGCCGGTGCCGTATCCGGGCCGGCAGTCCTTCGTCACCAAGGCCTGGGCCTCGGCCACCGGCCAGTCGCTGGCGTGCGGTTCACTGCGCCAGCAGCGCTGCGCAATGCTGCTGGACCGGGATCCGGAGGTGGCCGCGCGCAGCGCCGTGCCGATGGAGCTGCACTGGACGTGGGACGGCGGCGTACAGAGCTTGCGGCCGGACTTCGTCGCCTTGCGGGCGGGGCGGCGGGAGGTCATCTGTGTGCAGCCGGAGGAGAGCACCGACGGTTGGCGCGCTGGGCAGGAACTGCTGGCCCGGGCCGCCTCGGTGGCTGGCTGGCGGGTGCGCGTCATGCGGCCGCCGGATGGTGTGGAGCTGGACAACCTGATGCTGCTGTACGCCGTCCGCAGCCCGCAGTGGCTGTCCCCGGACGATGCCGAGTCACTGGCCCGCCACTTCACCTCGGCGCGCACCATCCGCTCCGGAGTGCGCGCGGCGGGCCTGCCCACGTGTGCGGGCGTGGACCTGGCCTATCACCTGATCTGGAAACGGCGGCTGCACACCGACATGACCAGGCTCCTGACGCCGTCGTCGACGGCATGGCTCGGGGAGGACGGATGACCGCACCGCACGGCGCGGCACCGGACGGCGCCGACACCCTGGCCCTGGGCGACATCATCACCTTCAGCGGAGCGCGCTGGCTGGTGACCGCCTTTCACGGTCCGCGGGTCTTCCTCACCACGCCCGGAGACACCACAGCCGAGCCTTTGATCATCCTCCAGCCGGTGCTGACGTCCGCGAAGGACTTCGCGGTCCTGAGCCGTGAGGCTCCCCGCACGGTGGTCGCCCATCGCGGGCACGAGCTGAAGGCCCTGCCCGCCGCGCTGCGCCGCGAGGTCACCCGGTGGGAGCGCATCGTGAAGGAGGTGCTGCACCAGCAGGCCCCGAACGTGCCGGCGACCAGCCGGCCCAAACCCGCCTTCGACCCGGAACGGCATCCCCTCAGGCAGCGCTACCGAACCAAGGCCGACCAGTTGACCGCGGCCGGCTGGCCGACCTCACCCGCCACCGTCGAGCGCAAGTGCCTCGCCTGGCGCAAGGAGGGCCTGCTGGGGCTGATCGACCGGCGTGGCCAGCGCGCCGCCTCCGCGCACGGACGTGTCGACCAGCGGGTGATCGACCTGGTGTGGGAGACCCTGGACGGCGAACGCGAAGCGGGGCTGTCGCCGGGCACCCTGTCGCGGCTGATCGGCCGTGTGCAGCAGACGGTTCGGGTCCGCTATGCACGTGAACTCGCCGACGCCGATGCGGCCACCCTGTCTGCGCTGCTGCCCAGCCAGGCCACGTATTACCGGCTGCTGCAGCGTCTAGGGATCACCGCACACAATGCGCATGTGGTCGCGGCCCGGCGTGCGGCCGGCCCGCCGCTGTCGGTGACCCGGCCCGGCAGCCGACGGGCGACCACGGCACGGTGGCCCGGGGAACTGGTGCAGATCGACACCACCGGACTGGATGTCCTGGCCATTGGTGACGACGGGCAGGTCATCTCGGTGGAACTGACGATCGCGATCGATGTAGCCACCCGCAGCATCGTCGGTGCGCTGATCGTGCCCAAGCGGTTTCGCCGCACTGCCGGTGCGGGCCGGTGGCTGAGCGGGCGGGCCACCCGCAGCTTCGACACGGTGCAGGTCGTGGCGCAGAGCACCGCGCCGCTGCCGGTACGGCCGGGGTGGGCCCCGGAAACCTTTATGGACGGCTCGGATCTTCCCTTCGCGGAACTGCTGGCCGCCGATGAGCGGTTCGCCGGTGCGGCCGCCAGGCCGGTCATCAAGCCCGAGACGCTCGTCGTCGACCACGGCTCACCGTTCGTCTCCGCGGACTTCACCCGCTCCTGCAACTCCCTGGGCATCGAGGTGCGCGAGGCCCGGCTGCGCACCCCCGTCGACAAGGCGATCGTCGAGCGCGCCATGCTGGCAGTCAAGACCGGTTTCAGCCAGCACCTTGCCTCCTACACCCATCACCGTCTGGACCTGCGCGGCAAACACGTCCGCAAGCAGGCGCTGTGGACGATCGCTCGGTTGCAGGAGCTGTTCGAGCAGTGGGTGGCGCTGCACTGGCAGCAGACCCCGCACGGTGCGCTGCGCAGCCCGTTCACCCCGGGGCTGAAGCTCACCCCGAACCAGATGTATGCGGCGCTGATCTCGCTGCGCGGCTATCGGGCCACGGCTCTGACCGAGGGCGAGAACCGCAAGCTGCTGCCGACCGTGTGGGTGCGCATCGACCGCAAGGGCTTCCAGATCAACAACCGCACCTACAACCTGGACAAGGGGGCCCTGGATCCCTTCCGCGGCTCCTCCGGGCTCGCGGCCTTTCAGGGGCGCTGGGAGGTGCACTACTCCCCCAATCAGCCCGAGGTCGCCTGGCTGTTCGACCACCGGGCCGACCCGGATGGCGACCCGTGGGTGGAGGTGCCCTTCATCCACCGGCGCCTCCTGCGCGACCGGTGGACCGAAGAGAGCTGGGAGCAGGGGCTGCAGGTCCACTTCGCCGCCGGCGGGCACCGCCGGGACGAGGCGGCCATCGCCCGGGCCACACAGCGTCTGCTGTCCAAAGCCGCCGATGGGCCGGGGCCCGACGACGAGCCCGCTGTCTCTGCTCGTTCCCTGCCCGCGCCCCGTCGCCGAACGGTGGCGCCCAAAGAGCCCTATGCCGCCGGGATGCCGCCGCTTGATCCACAATCGGTGCGGCCTTTCCGCCGCCTCGATCGCCCCGCTGCACAGCTGTTCACCGCCGGCGAGCCCGCACAGGACAGCGGGCAGAGCGTCGATGCCTTCCTCGCCTCGCTGCCCGAACTGAACCCGCCCGCCGACGGCGAGAGCGTCCCAAGTGACCAGCAAGGAGAGGACCGTTGACAGCCCCGGTACGTGATCCGCAGTCCCCGCCCGCTCCCCCAGCCCCGCCGGCCCCCGACACCGCCGGCCCGCCGACCACCCTGCTGGGATGGCGCACCCGCCTGCGGCAACCGCCCTCCCAGCCCCCGCCCCTGGTTCCGCTGCCGCCACAAGACCCCTCCTGCGCCGACAGCGAGGAGGAAAGGGAGAACGACCCCCGCGTCCGCTACCACGCCGACCTCGGCCTGATCGAGACCACCGACATCCAGCGCGGACTGCACCTGGCACGGCGGATACTCCGGCGAAACGGCGAACCCCGCCAGCCCGGCCCGCACATCGCCATCGACAGCGACTACCGCGGCACCGGCAAACGCACCCTGCTGCACCACATCGGCATGGGCCACCAAGGGCGCCGCGAGAAACTGCACGGCATCGACGACACCCGCATCCCGGTCGTCTGCATCAACGCCCCGCCCACCCCCGGCACCCCGGCCGACTGGTCCGCCGCCCTGGCCACGTTCCTGGGCTGGGACCTCTACCGCACAGGCACCGACAGCCGGCCCGTGCAGCGCATGAAGGACTTCACCGGGCCCGCCGTGCACGTGATGCGCACCCACCAGGTGGAGGTGTGCCTGGTCGACGGGATCGACCGGCTGCGCACCGAGGACCTGCAGCCCACTTTCGACTTCTTCGACTACCTCGCGGACGAACTGAGCCTGACCATCTTCTGGAGCGGCATCGGCTCCAGCGACATCCTCCGCGAAGCCCGCACCGCCCGCTTCCCCGCCCTGCGCCGCACAAGCGACGCCGCGCCGCTGCGCCAGCGGGCCGTACCCACCTTGTGGGTCAACCGGCTGCCGCCCCGCTGCCCCGAACACCCCGACGAGTGGCCCCGCGCCCTCGCCAGCTTCGGCGGCCGACTCCAGCTGTGCCACCACCGGCCCGGCAGCCTCCTGGAACTCGACAAAGAGCTCTACGAGATCACCGACGGGCTCATGGAGAACCTCACCCCGCTGCTCAGCACGGCCGCGCAGATCGCCATCCTCGACGGCACCGAAGCGATCACACCCGAGGTCCTGTACGACGCCGCCCGCTACCTCGATCTCCCCGCGGCCGCAGCCGACGACAGGTGGTAGCAGACCCAAAAACCGGCTGCCTTCACGCGCGCTCCAGCGTGTACCCCTATACAACAGCCCCCGACCACATAGGAATTCTCATTCCATCTGCTGCCATCTCATCCAACATGCAGCACTACAGGTCAACCCCTACTCCAGGGTGCACAACTCCCGTCCAAACGAACCTCAATAACTTGAAGCGCCCCAGCTCACAGCGGTGCCTCTACATCAAGAAGACTGAGAACGCATACACGCCTGATCGGACGACTCCAGCCGGGCCCGCGACCTGCGCTCCACACGGCCCTCCGCCCGCGCCGCCTCCAGCCACCGCCACACCGTCCGAACACTCACCCCACCGACCTGAGCACCCGCACGCACATGCGCCGTCGTCAACGCCCCAGCCGCATCGAGCGCCATCAGCCGCGCCACCAACCCGGCCTGGACTCCCCCACCCCACCCACGCCCTACCGCCGCGGATACCGACACCCACCACCGTGCAGCCGCGCAGGCCTCGGAAGAATCAGAAGTACCGTTCCCAAGACAGTGGAGGTGAGTGGGGTGTACCGGCCTGCGACAGCCGTACCCGCTGCAGATACCGCTCTACGGCAGTGCCCCCGCCCGTCCTCAGCACCCGACCAGCGAAAACACCTCGACCTGACATACCGTCACTGACACCAACCCACTGACACCAACCCAGCACATCGCAACTCGGAGGAACAGACCGGCGTTCACGTGGGCGCCGAACTGAGCGGGGTTGTGGTGGTGGGGGACGGTCCACCACGAACCGGGCGTCAGACGACTACGCGGAGGTCCCGGAGGCCGCCCTGGAAGCGAAACCGGCCCCCCGTTCAGCAAATATATTCATCGCCTCGCCCAGGAATTCCACCATCCTAGGATGGTAAGAATCATGGAATTCTCTCATGGCATCGTCTTCTGCATAGAAGAGCGCCATTCCGATGTAAGCCTCCCTGGTAGGGACGTAAAATCGGCAGGCTATGTCAAAATGCCTGAGAACGAGTTCCTGAATTTTCCGGTCTCCGGGCAGGGAGCCGTCCAGGCAAGCCGCGATCTCCCTGTACAGCACGTCCCAATCCTGGTGGACCTGATCCCTGTCCACGTGCTCCCAGTGGTTGGTCTCGGCGAGGCTTCTCGCCTGCTCTCCAGCCAACGAACGGCGACACTCATCTTCGTACTGATTCTCCATGGCGCCAATTCTCGTGATTCTTACGCCTCTTCAGTGGATTCCTCAAGAGGCGGCCAGCATGCCGGCACTGGCCGGCTGCCGATTCAGGCGGAACAGTGGCACACACCCGCCGAGTCGGCAAGCTATTTTTCGCTCTACTCGTCCGCCACCCCTCAGGCAAGCACCGACCGATTCGGGGAGGGAGGCCAAGCGGCCGCCGGTGAGAACCTGGTCGCCGACGCGAGGTTCGGTGGGCGGCAGTCTGCCGATGCCGCCAGGCGGGCCAGGTGGAGGGCGGGCTGGGGTCGCGGGGGCGAGGTCGCGGGGAGCGGTCAGGCGCTCGGTCGAAGGTCTCCAGGAGCGCTGCGTGCCCGCGCTCGCGGGCGGGTGCCACCGGGCGTCGGTCGCCCGGGGTGCTTTCCCATGTCCGGAGATTGCTGCCGTCAGGAGGTGGAGGTGGGTCGGGTCCAGCACTCGAGGTCGCTCAGGGCCTTGGTGAAGGAGCCGAGCATCGGGCGCAGGTGGTCCTTGTCGAGCAGGACGAGGCCGTCGGTGTGTGCGCCGCCCGGCACCGTGATGTAGCGGTGCAGGCCGGCGCGTCCGGCGTCGGTGACCATGCGGTGGTAGGCGTCGCCGAAGGCGGCCGGCGGGGTGAGGGCGTCGAGGCTGCCCTGGATGCTGATGAGGGGGCGGCGGATGTTTCCGGTGAGGGAGACCCGTTCCACGGCCTCGTGCACGGCCCGGGGGCGGGAGGCGAAGTCGTAGTCGGTGTCGCAGCCGGCACCGGTGCCTGCCGGACAGCGGGGGGTGCCCGCCTGGGTGGGGCCGTCGTAGTCGGGGTCGAGCTCCTCGCGGATCACGCGCTGGAGGAGGTCCCACTGCTTGTCGTAGTGCCAGCCCCACTGGGGTTCGGAGCCCTTGGGGTAGCCGGCGGCGAGGATGGCGGCCTGGGCGCTCCGGTCGCCCTTGTCGTAGCGGGGGTAGGCGCGCAGGGCGGGCGGGAGGGTGGCGAGGAGGCCGCCGTCGGGGGTGAAGGTGAGGGCGTTCCAGTCGAGGCCGCCGGTGTAGAGGTCGGGTCGGTGTTCGAGCTGCCAGCGGACGAGGTAGCCGCCCGCGGAGAGGCCGGCGGCGTAGGTGAAGCGCGGGCTGCGGCTGTAGTGCCGACCGGCCACCTGCTTGGTGGCGACGGTGAGTTCGGTGACCCTGCGGTGCCATTCCAGGATGGCGTCGCCGGGGCGGTCCCCGTCCTTGTAGATCTCGGGGCCGGTGTTCCCCTTGTCGGTGGCGGCGTAGGCGTATCCCTTGGCGAGGACCTGGTCGCTGATGATCCGGTCGTTGGCGTACTGCCTGCGCAGTCCCGGCGGTCCGGCGACGACGAGTCCGCCGTTCCAGTGGTCGGGCAGCCGGATGACGAACTGGCTGTCGTGGTTCCAGTGGTGGTTGGTGTTGGTGGTGGAGGTGTCGGGGAAGTAGCCGTCGATCTGGACGCCCGGGACGCCTGACGGGGTCGTGGTGCCGGGAGCCTCCAGGCCCGCCCAGTCGTCCGGTTCCGTGTGCCCGGTGAGCCGGGTGCCCGTGGTGGTCAGATCGGTGAGGCGGGCGGAGACGGTGTATTCGGCGCCGGGGACCTTGATGTCGGCGGGTTCGGTCCGTGCGGCCGCCGGGGATGTCAGGACGGTTGCCATCAGCAGGGGTGCGATGGCGAGGGAACGCAGCTGCATGAGTCCTCATCTCGTGCGGTGGTGATGCCGAGAAATCTAGGAACCGCAGGTCATGAAGGGTAAGTGCGCAGCGGCAGGGGTGTGCGGGGCCGGAGGGCACATGACCTTCGGCCACGCTCCGCACTCCGTGGGCCGCGTGGTGCGGACGGGCGCGTGGGTCTGCGTAGGCTGCGGGGACCGTGTGTGTGCACGGGATTTCCGAGGAGGTCGTCCGATGCCGCGTCCCGTGCCCTGGATACCCGCCGTCCTGTACGGGGCGGTGCTCGCCGGGGGCCTTTACTACGCCGCGATCGGTCCGGGTTTCGACGCCCGCACCGGCGGGTTCGCGGCGCTGCTGTGTGCGCTGGCGGTCCTCGACGGGAGGGTGTGGCGGATCCCCGAGGGCGCCGTGTTCGTCCTCAGGGCGGTGCTGCTCTGCGCAGTGGCCGCGCTCGACATTTCGGGGCTCTCGCGGGTGCTGTTCGTGCTGGTGCCGTTCCTGGGGTTCTTCGCGTTCGGGCCGGCCGCCGCCGTGTGGCTCGGTGCGGGCTGTGTGGCACTGCTGGCGGGCGCGTTCACGCTGTGGGTGCCGGGCTGGGCGGTGCGCGCCGAGTACATCTCCGACCTGCTGATGTTCGCCCTGGGCGTCGTACTGGCGCTGGCCACGGCGGCGGTTGCCGTGCGGGAGCGGCGGGCCCGCGGGCGGCTGGAGGACACCCTCGCGCAGGTGGCGCAGTTGTCGGCGGCCCGCGAGCGCAACCGGCTGGCTCGCGAGATCCACGACAGTCTCGGGCACCATCTGACCGCGATCGGCATCCAGTTGGAGAAGGCCGAGGCGTTCGCCTCCCTCGATCCTGCCGCCTCCGCGCAGGCCGTGTCCCATGCCCGCTGGTCCGCGAACCGGGCCCTGGACGAGGTGCGGGCCTCCGTGCGCACCCTCGGCCCCGAGGCGGAGTCCGAGCCGGTGGGCCTCGCCCGGACACTGGCCGACCTCGTCCACCACCTGGACGGCGGCGCCCGCCGGATCTCCCTGGACGTGTCGGGCGTCGAGCGGCGACCGCTGCTGGTGCTGTACCGGGCGGCGCAGGAGGGCCTCACCAACGCCTGCCGGCATTCGGGCGCGACCGAGATCGGCGTGCGGGTCCGCTACGACGACCACGGCGCGAGCCTGTGCGTCACGGACAACGGCAATGGCCTGGGCGGGGCCGAGGAGGGCTTCGGCCTGGCCGGGCTGCGGGAACGCGTCCGCCTGGCCGACGGGACGCTGGAGCTGTCCAGTACGGACCGGGGCACCGCGCTCACGGTGGGGGTGCCGTGGTGAACGGTCCCGTGGCGCGGGAGGGGGCGAACGTACGCGTCCTCGTGGTCGACGACCAGGACCTCGTCCGCGAGGGCATCGCCGCGCTGCTCGGCATCCAGCCCGGCATCGAGGTGGTGGGCAGCGCGCGCGACGGTGCCGAGGCCGTGGACGTGGCCGGGCGGTCCCACCCCGACGTGGTGCTGATGGACGTCCGGATGCCCGGCATGGACGGGGTGGCCGCCACGGCGCTGCTGCGTCGGCAACTGCCCGGCTGCCGGATCGTGATGCTGACGACCTTCGACGACGACGAGTATGTCGGCCGGGCGCTGAGGGCGGGGGCGGTCGGTTACCTGCTGAAGAACCTGCCCGCGGCGGAACTCGCCCAGGCGGCCCGTCTGGCGCACGCGGGTGTCGCCCAGTTCGATCAGACGGTCCTCGCCGCGCTGGCCGCCAGCACCCCCGCTCCGGACCTGCTGACGCCGCGGGAGACGGAGGTGCTCCGTCTCATCTCCGCGGGCGCCACGAACAGGGAGATCGCGGCCCGGCTGTACCTGAGTGAGGGCACTGTCAAGAACCACATTTCACGTGTGCTGAGCCGGCTGAGCCTGCGGGACCGGACCCAGGCCGCGCTCTACGCACGGGACAACGGGCTGATCTAGAGATCTTTAATGGCTGAGGTTACCGGCTGGGTGACAGCTGACGCGGTGTTCGCCATGCCTGAGGTGTGAGGTATCCCGATGGTGGTGGGCTGACCGTGGAGGAACGGGCCCGTCGTGAGCAAGTGCGGTTCGCTGCTGCTGAATTGATCGATGCCGGTGCCAGCGACCGGGAGGTGGCCCGGTGCTTCCGGGTGACGCGCATGTCGGTGAACCGGTGGCGGCGGGCCCTGGCCGCGGGCGGCAGGCAGGCCCTGGTCTCGAAGGGGCCCGGTGGCGCCCGCTGCCGGCTCACCTCTGACCAGCTGCGATTACTGGAGGGCGAGCTGGATGCCGGGCCGGCCGCGCACGGCTGGGTGGAGGACCGTGCTGGACCTTGGCCCGTATCGCTGAGGTCATCCGCCGGAAGTTCGGGGTCGAGTACACCCTAACGGATGCGCAATGAGCTGCTGGTCGAGTGGATGTCCGAGCAGGGGCTGAGCGCCGCCGGCCTGGCCAAGGCGCTGAACGCACAGATTGGCGCGGTGACCGGCCGGGTGGGCAGGCTCGCACAGGCAGTCGAACGGGGTCACTCACCCGGGAGTTCGGAGCACGCCGGCAGCAGTCCTCGCGTGATCCTTCGTGCTGATCCAGAGCACGGAAGTTCACCGGCTTCAGGGCCGCTGTTGGAGGTGAGTCTGCTGCACCACGATGTCCGGCAGGAAATGTTCGCGGTGACGTCTTGCTTCCGGGAGGACCTATCTGACTGCCTGACCGCGCGTGGGAGCGTGCTGTTCGAGCTGGTGGACGCGCTGCTGTGTGCGGATGGGCCGGTTACGGCGCCGGTGGACCTGGCGCTGGTGGCCGAGTACCGGCGTGGGCACGTCGCCATGTACGACGCGTTGAACCGCGGGAACGTCGATGTGCCCCGGCTTCGGCAGGTACTGGCAGGTCTGCCCATGCCACAGGCCGCCGACGGGCGCCTGGTCCTCGCGGTCGGCATCAGCCACTGGCTCCGCCCCGACGCACCGACCAGCGCCAACCGCCTGTTCTGCCACGTCTACGGCCGCAACGGCCAGTCCTCGGACCAGTTCATACCCGGCTGGCCACACTCGTTCGTCGCCGCCCTGGAATCGGGCCGGACCTCCTGGTGCCGGCTCATGGGCGCCGTCCGCATCGGTCCCGAGGACGACGTCGCCGAGGTCACCGCTGCACAGGCCCGCCGGGCGGTCGAGGACCTCATCGACATGGGTCGGTGGCACCTCGGCGACCGGGACATCCTTATCGTCTTCGACGCCGGGTACGACGCCCCGCGCATGGCCCACCTCCCGCGGGGCCTGCCTGTGGAGGTCCTCGGCCGGATGCGCTCGGACCGGGTGATGCGCAAGCCGGTCCCGGTGCCCTGGATCTCCGCGCCCCAGGGCGGACGTCCGCCGAAGCACGGCACGGAGTTCCGCTTCGCCAAGCCGAACACCTGGGGCGAGCCGGACGCGGCCACCACGCAGCTCACCGACCGGTACGGCACCGCCCGCGCGATGGCCTGGGACCGCATCCACCCTCGCCTGACCACCCGCTCCGCATGGATCGACCACACCGGAGAACTCCCCGTCACCGAAGGCACGCCGATCCGCCTGGAAGTCGACCGCCTGCCCGGCGGCAACGACCCGCTGCCCCTCTGGCCGTGGTCATCCGCCACCGGCCTGACTAGCGAGGACGTCGACGTGCGCTGGCAGGCGTTCCTGAGGAGGTTCGACCTGGAGCACACATTCCGGCTGATGAAGCAGACCCTGGGCTGGACCCGACCGAAGCTCCGCACCCCCGAAGCCGGCGACCGCTGGACATGGCTGATCATCGCAGCCCACACCCAACTCCAGCTACTCCGCCGGGCCGCAGTCGACCTGCGGCACCCCTGGGAGAAGCCCGCCGAGCCCGGCCGTCTCACCCCCGCCCGGGTCCGCCGGGGGTTCCGGCACCTCCGCCCGCACCTCGTCTACCCGGCCCGTGCACCCAAACCCTCACGACCCGGTCCCGGACGGCCACTCGGCTCGAAGAACCGACGGCCCACCACCCGCTATGACGTGGGCAAAACCGCCAAACGACCAGAGAACGTCACCGAACGCGACCGACTCAGACCATAAAAGACAAGCTAAGCCGCTTCACAAGTTGCCGCGGTCCGGGGAGCGCCTCGGTGGTCCACGCATCGTCCAGGCCGTGGGCAGCGGGCTTCCCACTCGGCACCGGCTCTCCCGACCGCAAACCGGTAACCTTTGCCACCACCTGCACCCATCGAATCCAAAGCAAGATCACTGAAGTGCCTTCGAAACGAAGACTCCGGCCCGCAGTAGCGCCTACGAAACCACCAGAACCGGCGCCGTACCCGGCCCCCGGACGAGGGTGTTGTCGGTCAGCTGCTCCTTCCGTGCTGCGATGTGCAAGGTGAACGACCTGGCCCGGCAACGACGGCCGGGGCGCCGGACGGGTGCGGACGGGGCCACGAGCGGGTCCCGGACCATGTGTACGCAGCGCGGCCGTCACGTTTGGGCCATGGGGTCCGTGTGGGGCCGCGGCGCGGAGAGGGCTGCGCAGGACGGTGAGCGGAATTCCACGGGGTGGGAAGGCGCATCGAGCGTCCTGTGGCAGGTCGCGCATGCGCCGGTACCCACACTGGCGCGAACACCCCCTCGGCAGCCTCCGGGCCGGCCGCCCCACCCTCCTCAGCTACCGTCTCGCCGCATGCGGATGAAGCCGCTCTCCGGCCTCCCCGGCCTGAATCCGAAGGTGCCCACGCCCCTTGGTGGACGCTCTTATTTTTCGCTGAGAACGTTCCTCTAGCGTCTCGTTCATGATGACGCAACGTGGTGCAGTCGGATCTGTTGTCCTCACGGCCGTGGCCTTGACGGCCACCGTCGGGGTGACCGCCGCGGCTCCCGCCCCCGGCAAGGCCGCCGCCTCGGTGTCCCACGGCAAGGTGACGGACAATCTGTACATGTCGCTCGGCGCATTCGAGGATGCCACGTCCGGCGAGGACCCGAAGGTCAAGGCCATGATCGACCGTACGGACATCGGCGGCGTACAGGTGGTGGTGCCCTGGAAGGCCCTTGAGGGGAAGAAGGGGGAGTACAAGTGGTCGCGGCTGGACAATGCCCTGAAGTATCTCCAGGAACGCCACAAGAAACTGTTCGTCCAGGTTCAGGACCGGTTCTTCGATGTAGCCATGAAGGACGCCAACGTTCCCCAATATGTGAAGGACGAGGGCGGCGTCGCGCCGACGGTCGATGAGAACCCTGACAACCCCACCACCCACGGGGCCATGGCCGCGCAGTGGAACAAAGAGGTGCGAGCAGACTTCCAGGCCATGCTGAAGGCGATGGCGGAGAAGTTCGACGGCAGGCTCGCCGGGGTGAACCTTCCGGAGACCGCGGTCGAGATAGACACCAAGAAGGATCAGACCAAGTACACCTCGAAGTCCTACATCGATGCCGAGATCGACAACATGCGCTACGGCAAGAAGGTCTTCACCAAGACGCAGTTCATCCAGTACATCAACTTCCTGCCGGATGACGACGACCACAAGCGCATGAAGGAGATGTTCGACCTCGCCAGGGACAAGAAGATCGGCATCGGAGGACCGGACACCCTGCCGGACCGGAAGTACCAGATGGAGAACTCCTACAAGTTCCTCCACGCATACAAGGATGCCCTTCCCCTCGTCGCGATGGCCGTCCAGGAACCCGACATCAACGCCAAGGACCCCAAGACCGATAAGCCATACACCCGCGAACGGTTCACGGACTTCGCCCACGACTACCTTGGTGCGCGCCACATGTTCTGGACCACCGAAGCAGACTGGCTGCAGAAGCCCGCAGCATGACACATGCACGAGTGCGGCTACTCAGACCCGTGTGAGTGACCGAGCACTCCCGGGGCGGCACAGCCTCGCGATGCGATCACCACATGACCAACGGGAATCGCGCAGCAGAGCCGCCCCCGGACCCGAAGCAGCCCCGGCCGCTCCCCTTCCTGGAGGGGCGGCCGGGGCCTGCCGCGGAACGGGCGCGGGCCGGCACCTGAGGCTCTGGCGGGCGGGTGCCATGCCGTATGCGGCGGGGCGTCCGGCGCAGCGGTGTCCGGTCAGCAGGCTCTCACCGGCCATGTCCATCCGCCGACGCCACGACCAGGACTGGCCCAAAGCTCTCAGACCACGTCACCGGCGAGAACTTCTCACGCTTTGTGTCAGATTCCCGCTCCGGCACCCGGCCCCAAAGCCGCGGGCGGCGTCAGACGAGGGCCGTCCTGTGAGCGGAGCAGCGTTCGCCGGGACCGCGGCATGCGATTTTTGCTGGTTGGCGTGTGGGTCGGGGGCGGGGAAGGCACGGCCGTGGCGCGGCGGGTGCGGTGAACAGGCCCAGGGCTGCGGGTGCGTCGAGGCGCTCGAGTTCGCTGGCCAGACCTTCGGTGAGGTGTGCCTCAAGATGGGCGGCCCCGTCGGCGGTGGCCCCGCTGACAGCCAGTACCAAGCGGACGCCGGTCAACTCGCGCAGGACGCAGAGAGCTGCTCGGTTCGTTCGCCGAGGAAGCGTCGGCCCGGGCCGGCAGGCGCCGAGGCTGCGCTCACCGCTGGCCCGCAGCCCCCTCACAGCCCCATTGCCGTGGCCCTGGGCACCCGTACTCTGCAGGCCTTGTGGGAAGCTGCGTCGAAGAGGTCTGGCCGCCCAGGTCGCCAGGCCGGCGAGTTCAGAAAGAGCGTAAACATGAGCAGCACGGATCATTCGGGTTGGGATTCCGGCCCCGCCGCCCATCGGGATGCCATCGCGGCGGAGAGTGCCAGATTCGTGGAGGTGGTCCGGGACGCCCGGTTGTCGACGTTGGTGCCCGGCTGCCCGGGCTGGACGCTCACCGACCTCGTCCGGCACACCGGCAGCGTGCAGCGCTGGTTCTCTGTCCTGCTCCGCCGGCTCGTCCAGGAGCCGCCTCGCAGCCGCGAGGTGGAGCTGCACCTGCCAGAGCACGAGGACGGATACGCCGACTGGCTGGCCGCGAGTGCGGCCGAAGCCGCGAGCACCTTCGCCGTCACCGACCCGGATGCCCCGATGTGGGCCTGGGGTGCCGACCAGCACGCCAGGTTCTGGATGCGGCGGATGCTGTTCGAGACCCTGGTACACCGCTCCGACGCGGAACTCGCCCTCGGCCGACGGCCCTCGATCGACCGTGGCCTCGCGGCCGATGGTGTGGACGAGTTCCTCGTCAATCTGCCCTTCGCCGCGTTCTTCGCCCCCACGACAGCCGCCCTGCGCGGCAACGGTGAAACCCTCCGCTTCCGCTGCACCGACACAGACGGCGACTGGCTGGTTCGCCTGCGGCCGGACGACTTCGGTGTCGAACAGGGACCCGGCGGCACAGAGGCAACCGCATCCGCTGATGCGACCGTCGAGGGAGCCGCTGCGGACCTGCTGCTGCTCCTGTACGGGCGTCTCGACCGCAATGCGGAGGCCTTCCAGGTGACGGGGAACGAGGAACTGCTGACACGTTGGTTCACCAACTCCGCCTTCTGAGCCCGCAGGGCAGGTCAGGCCCAGGGCGCTGCGGACAACCAGGCGACCGGCCAAGGAGCCACCGCCCCGCGCGGACCGACCGCAGATCTGTTGAACGGAACGGAACCACCGACACAGAACCCGAAAACCTACAACGGCGGCTATGCGGCGGAGTCGACATTGGTGCAGTACTCGTACTGGCCCCACTGGCTGCCGAGGTCCGGGAGCACATCAGTGGTCCACACGTCGTCCAGACCCTGGTAGTCGCCGGCGGCCCAGGCACCGACGATCCTGCCCCAGCAGCGGGCCCGCATCGACTTCCTCGGTGATGTGAGCCGCCATCTGCGTCAGACCGCCGTGGAAGAGTAGTCCCCTCTCTCCCTCCCCGCCCCCAAGGCGGGAGAGTCCGCTTCACGTTCCAGCCACTGCCGACGCCTCAGGCCGAGCCAGCCTGTGGAGACCATACGCGACAGTCTGCATGTCTTTGTGACGGATATCGCGCTTTGGCTCATGGCGGGTGAATCACTCGCCAGCGCCTTTCCTCGTTCAGAACGAGACGTCGAAATAGTCAATATTCGTGAACGCGACTTCGAGGCCTGCGGCGCGGTTTCCTCCGTCTTTGAAGTACACCTCTTGCAGTCCCTCGGCGACGATGTCACGCATCTGCTGGTCGCTGGCCCCTTGCTCCTTGGCGTCGAACAAGCGTTGTGCGTAATGCGGGGGAAGGTGCACGGTCAGGCGGCGGAAGCGCCCGTCGTCGGTCGTCCCGATCGGCGCGGTGTAGCCGAACTGCGCCCTGGTCTCGATCGTGATGCCGGTGGTGGCGGCCTGTCGGCGGCGGCGCTTGCGGATCCGCGGCTGCCAGCGAGCGCGGACGGCCGCATCCAGGCGGTCGGTGACGTCCTTCGGGGGCCTTTTACGCTCGCCGGTGCGGTACCGCTCCACTGAGCGTTGGGTGACTCCGAGCTCCAGGGCGACGGCCTTGGTTGTCTTGAGGCGCTTGATCAGGAAGTTCACGCGGGCCTGGACGGATTTTGGCGGCTCGCGGGTGAACGCTTCCTGGTCGGCGCGCTCGATAGCCTCGTCGATGTCCCCCATGGCTTACTCTCCCGCGTCCAGTGATGCGTCGTGGCCATCGCCCTTGATGTGGCGGGCCGGGTTGAGGCCCTGCTCCATCAGGTCGACTGCCCAGGACATCTCCTGCACACCCTCCACTTTCGCCAGGCCCGGGGTGGGGCCGAGGCGGAAGGCGCCGGGCTGCGGCTTGCCCGAGGCGGCGTAGGGCAGGAAGGCCAGCGGCGAGCGGCCCGGCGAGGGGTAGACGACGCAGTCCGACAGCACCGCCAGCGGGTACAGCCCCGTCATCCTGGCCATGTTGGCGAGCTTGCGGTGCATGTTGACCCGAGCCTTGGAGATGACGGCGGCGCGGATGTCCGGCCGCCAGGTCGGCCGCTCCAGGGCCGGCCATCTCTCGCCGTCTTTGTAGTGGCGACCCTGCGGGCGCTCGCGAAGCTTGCCCACGCCGCCCTTGACGGTGGCCTTGATGGCGGCGAGCACTGCGGCCAGGCCGGGGTCGGCCTGCTTGTGCCGTTCCATCGCCGCGAGAAATTCCGTGTCGTCCAGGTCCTTGGTGACGCCCAGATCCGCGAGGGTGTCGATGTAGGCGTTCTTGAGGCGGTCGTGCCACGGGTCCAGGTACGCGCCGGTCTCCCGCCTCAGGAACGCCTCGAGGGGCTGGACGTTGTAGCCGAGCTCCTGGGCGTAGGCGATGGTGTGCGTCTGGTACCAGGCCGGGCTCTGCGGTCGCTTGCCGGATGGCGTGAACGGGCTCGGCAAGCGCGGGTCCAGTTCAACGTGGGACAGGTCCACCAGCCAGGAGCCGGGGAGCTTCGGGTTGAACTGCGGCTGATGGAAGTGATCGGGGCCGGACAGGCCGACGACAAGGCGGGCTGCGGCCGCGAGGAACGCGGTGTTCAGGTCCAGGCCGACCGCGAAGGGCAGCAGGCACTCCTGATCGGTCAGCAGGTCGACGTCGCGTACCCATTGATACGCCTCCTCGTCCAGGAACCCGCCTTTCCAGCCGGAGCTCACGACTACGGGATGCTCGGGAGTGGCCTCCGGCGGCGCCGGGTCCATCGGCCCTGTCCCCAGGCTGCCCGGGTTATGGCCGGAGGTCCAGTTCCCGGTCGCCCGGTCCTGCATAGCCCGGGTCGGCGGGCGCAGCGCGGTCATCAGCTCCAGGCCCGAGACGGCGGTGGAGCCGCGGGGGGTGATGACGCGCTGGGCGTAGGCGCCCAGGATCCGGGCGATGTCGGCCGGCTCCATCTCCGCGACACCCGGCCAGGAGCGGGTGTCGAGCGCGTCCCAGGAGAGGACGGCCAGCTGCACGCACTGGCGTTGGCCTGCCTGAGCGGGGCGGTAGATCCGTGCCCACGGCCCGAAGCCGCGCTGCGTCAGCTTCCACTTCGCCTTGGTCACCTGCTTGACCACGGGGTGGTCATCGTCCAGGCGCAGCGAGCGGCGCTGCTCACGGCCCTCCAGTCGCTCCGGGAGACCGAGCTTCACAGCAGCTGCCGCGGTGAGCACGATCAGCGGGTCGGAGTCCTTGCCGTTGCGGTGCAGGCGTGGCGCGCCGAGCCCGGATTCCTTCAGGGTCCACTCCACCAGCTCCGGGATGGTGTTCGCCGGGCAGTCCAGCACGATGCCGTCGATGCCGTAGGCGGAGCCGTCGCCGTCCAGGACCGCGAGCGGCCCGTGCGGGTACGGCTCGATGCTGGTGGCTGTGGCAGTGCGCTGGCGTGTGGGACGGCGTGACGATGTCGGCCGTGCAGTAGGGTGCTCCGGCTCCTGCGCTGCCTGGATGGCGGGGGCCTGGGGCATGGCCATCCTCTCCGCCCCGGGCGAGGACGGGCCGGCCGATGCTTCCCGGAGTGGCTGTGGTGGCGTGGCAGCGGGCGTGGAGGTGGTGCCGGGCTTCGGGTGTTTTGCCGCCCAGCCGTTCAGCAGCCGCCGGTACGCCGACAGGCGCGGCTCCTTCGGCTCGGAGCGGCCGTTCTCCCAGTTCTTCACCGACTGCGTCGTGGTCTTGAGGGCCTGCGCCAGACGGGTCTGGGTGATGCCAGCGGCCTCTCGCAGCCGGGCACGCTCCGCCGGGGGCGGAAGCTGCGGCTCCTCCGTCAGCAGAGCGTCGACAGACGCGAACAGCTCTTCCTCAGTCGCCAATGTCTCTACCTCCTCCCCCGACACTAGCAGCCTTTACCCTCTCATTTAACCCATCCTTTTAACCCGTTCGAAGGAATGGGGCGTCTGATCGATGAGGTAGCAGGAGATGGTGCGGGTGAAGTCGGCCGGGCTGAATCCATCCGGCACTTCGGCGTTCTCGCACACGGGACGCAACTGGGAGTCAGGGCGCACTCAAAGCCTCATCCTGCACCCCACGGCAGCCCAGCATCGGCCACGATGGACCCTTTGCGCTCAGCGCCGGCCTCAGAAGCGCTCCCGATACCGGCCAGATCATCACCAGCCTGGTACAGCAGAGCACAGAAGTACCAGACCCCGCGGTGCCTCCCTCAGCCTTCCCATCCGAGGCGGAGTCCTGGGACCCCGCCGACTGCAGCGCCGGGCAGCCGCATCCGGGGCTTCGCGCGAAGACTCAGTGGTGTCCGATGAGGGGCTGGATCTTCCGGTCCACGGAGACAACCAAGCCTGGCGACTGGTCAATCCCCGGTCAGCTGTCCAGCGAGGGGGCGGTGGCGGGCCCGCGGCATGGCCAGGGCGCGTCGGGTGATGCGGTGTTCCAGGGCAGTGTGGCGTAGTCGTATGCGGGTGTTGGCCAGGGCGCGGTGGACGGCATCGGGCTGGCCGATGAGCATGACGCCTCGGCGTGCTCGGGTGACGGCGGTGTAGAGGAGGTTGCGCTGGAGGAGTCGCTGGCCGGCTGAGGCGGTCATGGGGATGACGGCGTAGGGGTATTCGCTGCCTTGGGATCGGTGGACGGTCAGGGCGTAGGCGTGCAGGAGATCGGTGAAGGGGTAGGGCACGGTTTCGCCGTCGCGGAGGGTGACGGTGAGGTGCTGGCTGTCGGTGTCGATAGCGGTGACGGTGCCGGTGGCGCCGTTGAAGACGCCGTGCGTTCCACGGTGGGGCTGGTTGCGAATCTGCAGGACGCGGTCGCCGAGGCGGAAGGTCTGCCCTTCGTGATGATGTTCGGGTTTTCCGGGGGCTGGTGGGTTGAGGCGGGCCTGCAGGCGGATGTTGGGATCGAGGGTGCCGGCGGCATGGCGTCGGGCGGGGCACAGGACCTGGATGTCCTGGGGCGTGATACCGAAGTGGTGGGGGATGTGGGTGGCGACGAGTTCGGTGACGTGTTCGGCGATGCGCTGGGGGTCCTCCATGGGGCGGCAGCCGAAGACGCCGGGGCTGGCCTGAGGTGGCAGGCCGCTCAGGATGCGGTGGGCGTTGTCGACGATGGCGGTGCTGCCGTCGTCCTGGCGGAAGACCTGGGTGAACCGGGTGCGGGGGATGGCGGGTACGGCCAGGAGGTCGCGCAGGACGCGGCCGGGGCCGACGCTGAGGAGCTGGCCGGTGTCGCCGACGAGAAGGAGGTGGCAGCCGCTGGGGATGGCAGCTGCGAGTTTGGCAGCGAGCTGGATGTCGAGCATGGACGCCTCGTCGATGACGATCAGGTCGGCGTCGGCCAGAGGGGTGTCGCGACCGAAGAGGGATTCACCGAGGGTGGGCTGCTTGAGCAGGCGGTGGACGGTCATAACAGTGTGACCGGCGGCCTCTTCAAGGCGATTGGCAGCCTTGCCTGTTGGTGCGGCGAACGCCACATTGGCGCCTGCCGCGAGCGCTAGTAGGACTTCGTTAGGTTGGGTGAGGTCTGGGCTGGCGGTTTCTGCGGGTGGGGATGGGGCGTCGGCAAGTAGGGCAGGTGCCGGCCCAGCACGCCAGCAGGCTCTGCATGGCTTTCAGCGCCTGGAAGAAGCTCAGGGGCTGGTCAGCACTTTTGGGTTGAGTCGCCTGAGGGTGAGGAATGCGTGGGCGGCAGTCACGAGGGTGACGTGGTGGCACCAGCCGCGCCAGGTGCGGCCTTCGAAATGGTCCAGTCCCAGGCCGCTTTTCATCTCCCGGTAGTCGTGCTCGATCCGCCAGCGGATCTTGGCGAGCTGGACCAGGTGCCGCAGGGCCGTGGCCGGTGGCAGGTTCGTCAGCCAGAAATTGGCCGGTGCCGGAGTCCTGGCGGGCCACTCCGCCAGGAGGGTCTCCAAAGGGAGGACGCCGTCCCAGGCATTGCGGCCTCCGCCGGCTTCGGTGGCCGCGGCCCGGGCCGCTTTGCCCGCGCATCGGACCTGCAACACCCGGAATCGCGAGCGCATCGGACCACGGGAGCCCTGCCGCCAGGTCACATACCTCAGGCCTGCACGGCCGGCCGCCAGGACATGGTCTGCCAGAGGCCGGGCGCGAGTGCGGTAGCGGGGCAGCGTCGGTGGGCCCAGGCCGCCATAGGCCGGCTGGAACGGCTCCGCGGCCCCCTCGTGCGCGATCTCGTCACCGCGGACCATGACGACGTAGTCGAGTCCCCGCTCACGCAGAGCATGGCGGAAGGCGGCCGACTGGCCGTAGCCGGCGTCGGCGACCATCGGTCTCCTGGCCAGGCCCCACCGGCTGAGTACGTCCAGGATCTCCAGCGCCAGCGTCGCCTTGGACACGTGCCCGGCCTCTTCGGGCATCCGGCAGCGGGCCCGGCGCGGATCGCCACGGTCATCCCACTCCGGAGGCAGGAACAACCGCCACGTCAGCGGACAGGAGGCGGCATCGGTGACCGCGTGGACGCTTACTCCCACCTGACAGTTCGCCCGTTTCCCCACAGCACCGCAGTACTGCCGGGCCACCGCCACGGAATGGCTGCCCGACTTCGGGAAGGACGTGTCGTCCACCACCCATGCCCGCGGGCCGATCGCCCCGGCCATCTTCCTTGCGATCGCCCGCAGCACCGAGACGTGGTCCCACGGTGACTGACTGACGAACTGCTGCAGAGCCTGCATGTTGCCGTCCGGAAGCCGCCCAGCCATCGGCTGGACAGACTTGCGCCGACCGTCGAGCATCAGGCCCCGCAGATAACACCCACCCCATCCGCGTTGGTCCCTCCGAGGAACCGACACGAACACCTCATCGATGAACTCAGCCAACTTGTCACGGAGTTGCGCAACCGCTCCGGCGTCCATCCCTCCAACATGCTCGCCAAGCAAGCACCTGGCAACCAACCTAACGAAGTCCTACTACTGAGGTTTTCGTTAGTTCTGTGGGTGCAGGGGCTTCAGTAGTGTGAGGATGCCGGTGTGCCTTCTGAGCCTGCGTCTGTCGTTTCCGAAG
>NZ_JBEZUS010000025.1:0-56872 GCF_040636475.1 Streptomyces sp. NPDC037389 | reverse complement strand
TGAATCGGGTGAGCAGTGCCTGGCTCAGTAGCGCCAGCGCCGTGCAGTGCTGCGGGGGGCCCCCCCGGGGGGGCCCCCCCGGCGCCCGGGGGCCCCCCCCCCTCACGTGCCGTCAGCCCTCCGACGTCCGGCGGTGGGCGTCGTGCGCGGGAACGGCCCGGCTGCCCGCGGCGATCAGGAGCGCCGCCACGGTCATCAGCCCGATCCCGGTGCGCAGTGTGCTCGCCTCGGCGACGAACCCGATGACGACCGGGCCCACCAGCAGCCCCGAGTAGCCCATGGCCGACACCTGGGCGATGGCCGCGTCCGAGCGGCCCGGCGCGACCGTCCCGGCCAGCGACATCGTCAGCGGGACGACCACGCACACCGCCAGGCCAGTCAGCGCGAACCCCGCGATCGCGACCGACGCCGTCCCGGCGGTGACGACCACCAGGACGCCGACGGCCGTCGCCCCGCCCGCCGCCGCGAGCAGCGACCGGCCGCCGACCCGGACGCGCAGCCGGTCGCCGAACAGCCTGCCCGTGAGCGTCGCGAGCTCGAACGCCGGGTAGGCGAGCGCGGCGAGCGCCTCGGAGGTGTGGAGGTCGCCGTGGAGGAGCAGCCCGCTCCAGTCGGCGACCAGCCCCTCCAGCAGCAGGCCCAGGAAGGAGATCGCGCCGATCACATAGACGCTCGCGGGCAGGCTCCGCCGCGCCTCGGACGTCTCCTCCTCGGCCGGCTCGTCCAGATACGTCCTGCCCACCGCCAGCGCGACCGGCAGCGCGCACACCGCGACGGACACCACCGACACGGTGTACGAGACGTGGAGGGCGGCCAGCAGCGCCGCCAGCAGCCCTCCCGTCACCGCCCCGGTGCTCCACCCGGCGTGCAGACCGTTCATCAGCGGCCGGCCGGAGAGCCTTTCGACCAGACTGCCCTGGGCGTTCATCATGGTCTCGGCGACACCGGAGGTCATCCCGAAGCAGGCGGCCGCCGCGAGCAGCAGCGGATAGCCGGGGCTGAGGCCGAAGAGGCCCACCGCGACAGTGACCGCCGGGGCGCCGACGCGCAGCAGCGCCCGGTTGCCCAGGGCGGCGACGAGCCAGCGCACGCACTGCATCGTCACCGTGGCCGCGATGCCCCAGGTGAGGATGAGCACGCCGACCTTTCCGGCGTCCAGCCCCAGTTTGCCGGCGAGCCCCGGGAGGCGTGCCACCAGGATGCCGTTGACCACGCCGATCAGCGCGAAGGTGGCGAAGACCCCGACGTGGGCCCGGCGCAGGGTGTCCGGTGGTACGCGTATATCGCCGGCAGGGGTGCTCACGGCGCCCCCGCTTCCCGGCGCTGCGCGGGCAGTTGCAGCGTTATGCAGTGGATTCCGCCGTCGCCCAGGGCGAGGGCCCGGGCCGCCACCCCGACGACCTTGTGCTCCGGGAAGACGGCCGCGAGGGTGGCGAGGGCGTCCGCGTCCGCGTCGGTGCCGGCCAGGGGCACCACCACTCCGCCGTTGGCGATGTAGAAGTTCGTGTAGCTGACGCCCACGTCCTCGCCGTACGCGCGCACGGTCTGCCGGGGCGGCAGCTCGACGATGTCCAGGGGGCGCCCGTGCGCGTCGGTGGCAGCCTCCAGGACGGCGCGGTTGGCCTTGAGCCGCGCGTGGTCCGGCCCGGCGGGGTCGCCGGGGGCCTCGACGACGACCCGGCCCGGCCCCACGAACTGGCACACGTGGTCGACGTGCCCGTCGGTGTCCCCCTCCAAGTGGCCGTACGGCAACCAGATCACCTTGGTGACCCCGAGCAGATGCCCGAGCTCGGCCTCCATGTCGCGCCGGCCCAGCCGGGGGTTGCGGTTGGCGTTGAGCAAGCACTGCTCGGTGGTGACGAGGGTGCCCTCGCCGTCGACGGTGATCGCCCCGCCCTCCAGCACCGTCATGCTGCCCCGGCGCGGCACACCGAGTGCGCCGAGGAGCCGTTCGCCGGCCTTCTCGTCCTGGTCGTAGGGGAAGAACCGCTCGCCGAAGGAGTTGAACCGGAAGTCCACGCCGACCGGTTCGCCCGCCGGGCCGTGGACGAAGACCGGGCCGGAGGCCCTGAGCCAGGAGTCGTCCAGCGGGATCTCGACGGTGTCGATCTCCACGCCGCACAGCTCCCGCACCCGGCCGGCCCGGCCGGGCGGCACCACGACGGTGACGGGCTCGAACTCCGCGACGGCCCGGACCGTCGCCGCGTATTCGCGCTCGGTGCCCTCGAAACCCTCACCCCACAGCGACTCCCGGGTCGGCCACGCGATCAGGCAGGCCGCGTGCCGATGCCACTCCGCGGGCATCCGCAGTTGCGTCACAACACATCTCCTCAGTCAAAAGGACGGCCGGTGAGCCCGCCATGGAGGGGCTCACCGGCCGGGTACGTCCGCCTCGTCAGCCGGCCGTCACGGGAGCGAAGGACGTCACCGCCTCGTACGCCGCGTCCCAGTCGCCGTCGAAGCGGCCGGCGAGCACGTGCAGCCACCGTTCGACGCCGAAGGCCACGCACGAGGTGCTGGCCTGCACGCCGGACACCAGGATGTCGGCCCGTTCACCGAAGAAGTTGCGGTGGTAGTTCACCGACGCGATGGCGAGCCCGCCGCCGCTGACGAACTCCTCCTTGGTGGGGAAGAGCTTCTGCATCACGGCACGGGAGCCGTTGGCGTCGAAGAACGGGTCGGTGGCCGTCTCGGTCGCCAGCTTCAGCCCGAGGTGGTCGGCGAACCGCAGGATGAGCGACTTGTGGGTGTCCAGGTGTTCCTTGACGGTCTCCGGGTCGCCGATCGCGATGATCTCCCGCATGGTGAAGCCGTGCAGCCGGCGCAGCCCGGTGTACTCGTTCTCACGGCGGAAGCACTGCGCGATCGTCGTCAGCTTCACCGGCCGGTCCAGCCGGGCGCCCGCGAGGGCCACGTAGGCGTTGTAGCAGGCCGCCGACGGGAGCATCAGCCCGGCGTCGCCCAACCGGTCGGCGCTCAGCCGCTCGTCGCGGCCGACCGGGTGCCGGGGCAGCCCGCCGGTGTCCGAGGTGTCCACGGGCGCCGCGGCGAGCGCCAGGTGCGGGAAGTTGACGAAGTAGTCGAAGCGCGCCAGGTCGGAGACCCGGGTCAGCGGGGGATAGAGGACCTCGGCGGCCCCGGCCGCGGCGGCCCAGCCGGTGAAGACCGCGTCGAGGGCCGAGCGGAGCCGGACGGCGGTGGGGCCGAGGGTGACGAAGCCGTCGGCGACGTCGACCGGCGGGAACAGATGGTCACTGGGCATGTCCGGCACCGCCGATCAGCGCGTGGATGCGGTTGAGGGTCCGGAAGTTCTCCACGTCGATCGTGCCGGGATCGACGGGCGCACCCGTGACCTCCTCCAGCAGGACGAGGAACTCGACGAACGCCAGCGAATCGAGGATCCGCAGCTCGATGAGGTCCTGGTCCCAGTCGAAGGCGTCGGTGGCGTCGTTGGCCCTCCGGAGGAAGTCGACGACCTTCTCCATGGCCTCGTCACTTGCTGACGTCATTGCCGACCCCCCAAGCGGTCCGGAAAATCCCGGCTGCCACGAAGAACCTGTCGACGCGGGCCATCACCTTGCTGTGGAACGCCTCCCGCACCGGGTGCGCCATCGCCTTCCGGCGCGTCTCGAGCGCGTTCGGCATCCCGGAGTCGCGATAGGCGTGCGGGCTGTAGAGGCTGCGCACCGAGTACGTCATATAGGACTTGATGTAGTTCTCTATCTCCAGGCGTCGCTCGGGACCCGCCTGGTCCTGCTCGCAGGCCCGCGCGTAGAGGTGCTTGAGCAGCTGCTTGCCGAACGCCACGTGCCGGCTCTCGTCGTGGTGGTGCACGGCGTGGATCTCCCGCAGGATCCCGGGGATCTCGCCGGACTTGCCCAGCCGGCTGTTGAAGTAGTCGAAGATCTCTTCGAAGATCAGGATCCTGGCGAAGACCACGACGTCCTCCCAGGCGGGGCCGAAGCCCTCGCCGCGCACCGGGGAGTACGCCTCCGGGTAGATCCCGCCCGCGTAGCGGTAGCAGAACTCGGCGAAGAACCACATGTGTGCGTTCTCTTCGCCGATGAAGTGGTGGAGGTATTCGTTGTAGTCGGCGAAGTCCGGGGTGTGGATGCGCCGGGACACCCCGATCATCAGCTCGCGGATGCCGTGGACGTGCAGGCTGAAGAAGTTGACGGTCTCACGGCGGGCCAGCGCCTTGAGGATCCTCTCGTCCTCGACGAGGCCCGTGCCGTGCGTGGTGAGGTACTCGGGCGTCATCCACCAGGAGTCCTCGGGTACCTGATCCGGCCAGGAGAACCGGGTGTACGGGTTGTAGTGGTCGTGCCGCGACTTCTCGGAGAGCCGCGCGAGCATGGCGCCGGTACCGGCGTCGTTCATGGTGCACCTCTGACTGGCCGCCCGGAGGGCGGCGGAGGGTTCGCGATGGGTTGTCGTGCGTGGGGATTGCGTGCGGGATCGCGTGGGGGATTCGGAAAGCCGGTACGGCCGCGGTTCAGCCGCCGGCGGCGCGCACGCGGGCGGCCGCGGTGACCAGGGAGCTCTCCAGCGCCCGGAGGAAGCCCTCGGTGTCCGCCGGGGTGAAGTGCGCGGCGTCGCAGGTCAGGGAGAACTCCATGGCCTCCTGGTCGCCGTCGACGACCAGATAGAAGGGTTCTCGCTCGGTGACCGGGAGCCGGGTGAGCGTGGAGTCCTTCAGGAGGTCCAGGAGGTCCCGGGGGTCCGTTCCCGGAGCGAGGGGGACCGGTTCGGTCCGGCCGCGCTTGTCGTTGAAGCAGTGGAGGAGCTCCAGCGGGGCGCCGGGCCCGTCCCCGAGGCGGCCGAGCAGGGCGGTCAGCGCGTCGGTGGCGCAGCCCGCGTTGCGGTAGGCGCTGATCGACGCCCGCCACGAGCGCTTGATGGTCTCGAAGACGTCCGCGCCGGTGACGTCGACGGAGAAGTACGCCTCCTGCATCAGGGTCGCGACCATGTGCCGCAGGTCCCGGTCGAACCGCTGGGAGCTGGTGAGGAGGAGGTCCACGGTGCCGCTGCCGGTCGTCTCGCCGAGCAGCGCGGCCGCGCAGCCGAGGACGACCGACGTCGTGCTCATGCCCATGTGCCGGGCGATCACGCCGGTCGCGAGGTTCGCGGCGGGCGAGCGCAGGGCGGCCCGGTGGTGCCGGGGGCCGGTCGCGGGCGTGCCGAGTGCCGGCGGCAGGGACAGCAGCGGCCGGCCGCCGAAGGTCGCCTCGATGTGGCGCAGGGCGCGGGTGCCCTTGGCGACGCCCTCGGGTGACGCCTGCCGGTCCGCCAGGTCGGCCGGGCGCGTCGCGTCGTCGGCGAGTGGAGGTAATGTCCCGCCGTCGCGGAAGTAGGCGCGGACCTCCTGGAGCAGGGCGTCGAGCCCGAACCAGTCGACGGCCATGTGTGAGAAGGCGTAGACGGCCGCGCGGACGTCGCCGCCGGAGACGACCAGCCCGATCCGTACGGGGAGTTCGTCCGCGTACGAGAAGGGCCGGGAGCCGAAGTCCTCGCGGAACGCGGCGGTCAGCTCGGCGACGCCGGTCCCGGCGGTGTCCGGCTCACCCGTGCGTGCCACCGCGACGGGGACATCACCTTCGCGCAGCACCCGCTGGGAGACCCGTCCATGCCGGTCCCGGGGGAAGAGCGTGCGCAGTGCCTCGTGGCGCGAGACGAAGAAGGACACCGCGCGAAGACAGCGGAGTTCGTCGACGCGCGTGCCGTCCGGGACGTCGATGACGCCCACCACGTTGTAGACGTGGTCCTCGGGTGCCGCGCCCTCGATGAGGGACCAGATCTCCTGCTGGCTCCAGGTGAGCCCGGCCTCCACGCTCCGTGTGCCCGTGAAGGCCGCCTGTTTTCGTTCGGGACTCATCACGCCGTCGTTCCGCCCCCGTGTCGACCACCGCTTGTCATGAGCATCTCTGTCGGTTCAGAGGGTGATCATTATTGGGGAGCGGTACCGACGGCACAAGACTTCCCGCGCACTTGATCGTTGGGAGCAGAACGTCCGGTTCACTCCGGATAGCGCCCGGTGCGCACCCACTCCTCGATCGGCGGCCGGTCGCTCAGGCCGACGTACTCGACGCGCGCGCCCAGCAGATCGGGGGCGGTGATCACGGCGAACGGGGTGGCGCCCGGCCCGGAGCGGAAGTAGGCGTCCACGCCGACGCCCTGTTGCCGCAGCCGCTCCAGCCGGGCGTCCATGTCGGGCTCCCAGACGCCGTAGTAGAGGATCCTTCCGCAGTGGGCGGCCGAGATGATGCCGTCCCCGGCGGCTTGGATGAGCTCGTAGTAGGGCGCCCCCGTACGGGAGAACACGGCGGTCAGCTCCGCCGGGTGCGGCTCCGGGTCCTCCAGGTGGGGGATCCGGAAGACGTGCGGTTCGGTGAACTCGACGCCGAGCACGTCGGAGTGGAGCGCCACCGCCTTCTCCAGGTCGGGCACCACCATGCCCACGTGGAACAGGGAATCCGGTACGGAGTCCGGCACGGGCACCACGTTCCGGTACGTGGTGACCTTCGGGAATTCCGTCAGGCAGGCCAGCAACCGGGGCAGGAATTCCCGGAGATGACGCGACCCCTGGTGGGTCTCCAGCGCCGCCGCGTCACGGTACTCCTCGATGACAAGGCGGCGCAGCGGTGATTCCTCGGTGTGGACGTAGTCGAAACGCAGACAGCCCGGCTCGCTCTCGAGAATGGCGTCGCGCAATCCGGTCATCAGGGCGTCGAGTTCCTCTTCACGGCCCGGGACGACTCGCTGTTCAGCTATCACGGTGATCACGTGGTTTCCCCCTTGAACTCCGGTGGGAAACCGAGTGAAGCAGCGGCCCGGAAGCGCGGCAAATAAGGAGAGGCCGCGGGGGGTGCCGCCCGCTGAATATCCGCATATCCGCGGTCACCCGCCGCCGGCGGGTCAGGCGGAGCGCGCCACACCGGTGAGCGACGACCCCGCGGCCCAGGGCGCGTTGCGGCGGGCCAGGGCGACCAGGGCCTGGAGGGGGCGCTCGGCGGGGTCGAGCCCCGTGCGCCAGCGGGCCTCGATGCTGACCGGCTCCAGGCCGTGCCGGACGTCCAGCTCGACCAGCTCGCCCGTCTCCAGGTCCTGCCGGGCGGCGAGGTGGGGGAGGAGCGCGATGCCCCGGCCGTGGGCGGCGAGGCGGCGGAGGGCGGCGAGGGAGCCGGTGACCATGCCCAGACGGGCGCGCGGGGACAGGTCGCGGCCGAAGCGGTCGACGAGCATCTGCGAGGTGCAGCCCGCCTCGGCCACCAGGAACTCCTCCTCCAGCAGCTCCTCCGGGGCGAGCCCCCGGGTCCGGGCCAGCCGGTGCCCGGGCCCGGCGACCGCGACGGTCCGGTCGTGGCCGACCACACAGGACGGGCCGCCGCCCGGAGCCCCGTTGTCGAACAGGAAGACGAGGTCCAGCCGTCCGGCGGCCAGCTCCTCCTGGAGCACGGCCCGCCCCGCGACCTTCAGCCGCACCTCCGTCGCCCCGGTGCCCGGCCCGGCCGCCCCGCGCCCGAACGCCGCGAGGATGTCCGGCAGCCACTCCACCGCGAGGGACTCCAACGCCCCCAGCCGCAGCAGGGGCGCCCGGTCGCCGACGGCGCGCCGCATCCGATCCTCCAGCTCCAGCGCCTCCCGGGCGTACGGCAGCAGCAGCCGCCCCGCCTCGGTGAGGGTGGTGCCGGTCGGCGAGCGGCGCAGCACCTCCGCGTCCAGCTCCCGCTCCAGCCGCCGCAGCTGGACGCTGAGCGTGGACTGCGCGTAGCCGAGCGCGGCGGCCGCGGCCGAGATCCCGCCCGTGTCCACGACCGTCACAAAAGCCCTGAGATGGCGAGAGTCCATGGCCCCAGCATGCCATCGGGAAGTCCGATGGGGCCATCGAAGAACCGGCCTGGTCGGATGTCCCCGGGGCCGCGAGCCTTGGGGCCATGTCGACAACGAATGACAGAGCCGAGCAGATCCCCCGGGCGGCACCCGGGGCGAAGAACGGTGCGGCGCGCCCGGCGGGCCCGCGCCTGCTCTTCGCCGGGGTCGTCGCCGGCAACTTCCTCGTCCTCCTGGACACTTCGATCCTCAATGTGGCGCTGCCGGACGTACGGGATGACCTCGGCGCCCCGGCGGCGGCCCTGCCGTGGGCGGTCGACGCCTACACCGTCGTCTTCGCCGGGCTGCTGCTCGTCGCCGGCGTCGTCTCCGACCGCTTCGGGCCCCGGCGCGTCTACCGCGCGGCGCTCGTCGCCTTCGGGGCGATCTCGCTGCTCAGCGCCCTGGCCCCGAACGTGGGCACGCTGATCGCCGGACGGGCGCTGCTGGGCGTGGCCGCCGCCGGGCTGGTGCCCGCCTCGCTGGCGCTGCTGGCCCGGCTCCACCCCGACCCCAAGGAACGGATGCGGGCGGTGGGTTCCTGGGCGGCGCTCAGCAGCATCGGGCTGATCGCCGGGCCGGTCCTGGGCGGCCTGCTCGTGGACCTGGGCGGCTGGCGGCTGGTGTTCCTCGTCAACCCGCCGATCGCCTTCCTCGCCCTGCTGGCCGCCCGCCGGCTCAGCGGGGAGCGGCCCGAGTCCGCCGCCCGCCCCGACCGCGCCGGGATGCTGCTGTCGGTGCTCGCCCTGGGCTCGCTCGCCTACGGCCTGATCGCGGCGAACACGGACGGCTGGGGACGGCCGCTGCCGCTGGCGGCGCTGGGTGTGGCGGCGGTCGCCCTGGTCCTGCTGGCGCTCGCGGAACGGCGCGCCGAGGCCCCCGCCCTGCCGCCCGCGCTGACCGGCCTGCCCCGGGTCCGCGCCGACCTGGTGGCCGGAGGCATGGCGTCCTTCCTCTTCTACGGGCTGCTGTTCGCCCTCACCCAGTGGCTCGTCGACGAACGCGGGCTCTCGCCCCTGAGGACCGGGCTGGCGTTCCTGCCGATGACCCTGCCCATGTGCTTCATGCCGTACTTCACCGGCCGGATCGTCGCGCGCTGGGGCGCCCGGCCCGTGCTGTACGCGGGGCTGGGGCTGGACGCCGCCGCGGGCGCGGCCCTCGCCTTCTGCTCGCAGGACTCCCCGTTCGCCCTGATCACCGTCGCGCAGGTGCTGCTGGCCTTCGGCTCGACCCTGGCCATCCCGGGGGCCACGGCCGACATGGCGGCCGCCGCCCCCGCCCGGTACGCCGCCACCGGCCAGGGGGCGCTGAACGCCTGCCGGCAGGCGGGCGCCGCGCTGGGCGTCGCGGTGCTGGGCACCCAGGCCACCCTCCACGCCTCGGGCATCACCCTGGCCGTGGGTGCCGTCCTCGCGCTGGCCCTGGTGGCCGCGGCGCGCCCGGCGCCCGCGTGACCGCCGGGCGCGGCAAGGGCCGGGCTCAGCCCCACAGCGGCGCCTTCAGCAGCAACTGGCCGTGCACCAGCTGGACATGAGGCTGGTGCCGGCCGCCCGCGCGGGTGGTGAGATAGATGGTGTTGATCGGCGGGACCTCCGGCTCCAGCAGCGGCACCACCTCACCGCGCGCCAGCTCGTCCCCGCACAGATACGTGGGCAGGACGGAGATTCCGGCGGAGGCGCGGACGGCCGCCAGGGCGCCCCTCAGATCGGGCACCACCACGGCGGGCGCTGTCCCGGGCGTGGCGTCGAAGACGCTGCGCCAGTAGCGGCGCACGATGGGCAGCGATTCCGCGTAGGCGATGACCGGGTACTTCTCCAGTACGGCGGGGCCCTCCTCGCCCAGCCGGTCCAGCGGGATCTCGTCGCGCAGCCCGGGCGAGGCGAGCAGGACGAACTCCTCGTCGAAGAGGGCGATCGCCGAGAACGCCCGCGACCGCGGCCGCTTGGTGGACAGCACCAGGTCGAAACGGCCGTCCGACAGGTCCTGGAGCAGCGCGTCGGCCAGCCCGAACCCGCACCACAGCCGCACCCCGCTGCGTACGAGCTCGCCGACGGCCGGCAGGACTCGGGTGGTGAGCAGCTCGTTGGGCCCGCCGAGGAGGACGGGCCGGTCCGGCACCGCCCTGGAGCAGCTGGTGATCCGGTCGGTGACCAGCCCCAGGGTGTCGATGGGCGACTCCACCTCACGGATGAGGGTCTCGGCCGCCGGAGTGGGACGCGCCCCTTCCGGCATCCTCTCGAAGAGCTGTCTGCCGAGCTTCGTCTCCAGGGCCCGGATCTGCTGGGTGACCGCCGGCTGGGACAGCCCGAGCTCCCGCGCGGCCCGGGTGAACGAACCACGCCGGTATACGTAGACGAAAGTACGGAGCCACCCCAGCTGCATGGACTGCATCGGCCTGTCTCCCCCGTGATGACGCCGACAGTACGTTCGCTGTTCGCACATCTCGCTGTTCGCACATAAAGATGCTCGGCGGCGGTGAGGCGTTGCGGCGGACGCCGAGCTTGTGGGTACGGCATACGGAAGCACCAGCTCCCAGGGGAGCTGGTGCTTCGCGTTCGCGCGCGGTCCGGCCCGGGCGGTTCCGCGCCGTCGCTCAGGGCCGCAGGGCGGCCAGTGCGAGCCGGGCCACCTTGACGGCGGAGGCGGGGTTCTGCCCGGTCACCAGACGGCCGTCGGCGACGGCGTGCTCGGTGAAGTCCGGGGCCTTGGAGAACTTCGCGCCCCGCCGCGTCAGCGTGGTCTCCAGCGGGAACGGCACCACGTCGGTCAGCCCGACGGCCGCCTCCTCGTCGTCGGTGAACGACGAGACCTCTTTGCCCTCGACGAGGTGGGTCCCGTTGGAGAGCCGCAGGTCGACCAGCCCGGCCGGCCCGTGGCACACCGCGGCCACCACGCCGCCGCGCTCGTACACCCGGGCGCCGAGCGCGGCCAGGGCGGTGTCGTGGGGGAAGTCCCACATGGCGCCGTGCCCGCCGGCGTAGTAGAGGATGTCCACCGATCCGGCGTCCACCCGGTCCGCGGTGGGGGTCTCGCCCAGCGCGCGCCGCGTCGCGGGGTCGGCGAGGAAACCGGCGACGACGGTGTCGTCCGGCTTCACCCCGTCCCGGGGCGGGGCGCCGCCCAGCACCGAGACGAAGCCGATCTCGCAGCCCGCCTCCGCGAACACCCGGGCCGGATGGGCGACTTCCGGTACGTAGAAGCCCGTGGCGCGACCCGTGTCGCCCAGCCTCCCATGGCTGGTGAGGGCGAACAGAACCTTGACGGTCATGACAGTGCGTTTCCTCTCGCTCGCGTTCGAGATGGTGGCGGCGGGCGTCATGCCGAGAGCCCGGCCAGTTCCGGCAGATAGACGCGGGGCACCCGCCGCCGCAGCGACTTCCGTACGTCGTCGGCGGTGTGGTAGCCCCAGTAGGCCCACAGGGCGCGGGCACCGGTGTCCCGCACCTGGAGGGCGTTGCGCAGGTTGTCGTCGACGAACGTGGCGTGCTCGGGCCGCAGTCCGTCCTCGGCGACCAGCTCCAGCACCGCGGCGCGCTTGTCGGAGCACTCGCCCACCACCGACACCACGGCGCGGTCGAGGCCGTGGTGGGCGAGGATCTCCCACACTGACGCCTCGTCCTTCGCGGTGACGATGCCGGTGCGCCCCGCGTGCCGCTCCAGCAGGCCGCGGATCCCGGGGTACAGCCGGTGCATCCCCAGCCACTCGTCACGGTGCCGGCGGCGCAGCTCCGCCCGGAGCGCGGTGGCCCCCGCGACCAGCCGCTCCCGCCGGTCGGCCGGGATGTCGTCGAACAGGGCGGTGAACTCCTCCTGACCCCCGAGGTGTTCGCTGCGCGGGTCGAGGGCCACCATGAAGTGGTCCAGTAGCCGGGAGTGCCGGCGCACGGCCCGGAAGCGGTCGAGGAACGCCGGGGCGAGCCCGGCGGCCAGCTCGGCCGGGGACTTCGCGGCGGTGGCCGCGGCGCTGTCCCCGGCGTGGCGGGTGACGACCGCGCACTCCTCGAAGGCGTCGCAGACGACGCCGTCGAAGTCGAGTATCAGCATGGCTGTGCTCCTTCGTGGGCGCGCGGGGACGGGCGGGGGTTCTGGGACGGAACGGCTCGCCCGTCCCCGCGCCTGCGGTGGGCCCGCACGCTCAGGGCGCCACCGGCTCGGGGGTCGCCGTACGGTTCCGTACGGTCTGGAAGACGGCCTGCATAAAGCGGCCGACGTAGCCGTAGTAGGAGCAGGTGACGATGTGGCCGTCCACCACCACGTCGCCGTCCACGACATGGGCGCCCGCGTTGACGACATCGTCCCGTAGCCCGATGTAGGCGCACGCCTTGCGGCCCCTGAGCACCCCGGCGCTGACCATGATCCACGGGCCGTGGCAGAGCCCCGCGACGACCTTCCCCGCGGCGTCCATGCCCCGGACGAAGTCCAGCACCCGCGCGTCCTGGCGCACCCGGTCCGGGGCCTCGTGGCCGCCGGTGAGGATGACCGCGTCGTACCCGGCCACGTCCAGCTGGTCGAAGGAGACGAGCGGCTTGGCGGTCTTGTCCATGGGCAGCGGCACCCCGTACTTGCCGGTGACCTCGCCGCCGTCCCGGGTGGCGACGTCCGCGTGCCAGCCCTCCTCAAGAAGGCGGTAGTAGGTGTAGACGACGTCGTGGTCCTGGAATCCCGGACCGGTGACGATCACCGCGCGACGATTCATGACGGATCCTTTCTCCTGTTCGTTCATGCCGTGGTGGCGAGCGCGAGGCTCAGGTAGTACTCGTCGACGGCCGGCCGCCGGGTGTCGCCGCGGGCCGGCGCGAGGATGCCCAGCTCCCCGGTGACCACCCCGGTCAGCCCCAGCGGGATGTGGAAGAGGTCCTCCGGGCGGGGCCGGTAGAAGATGTCCATGCCCGCCCGGATCTCGAACCGGAAGCCGCCGCAGGGCGAGCGGTCGCGCATCCGGGCCTCGGGCAGATACGGCACCGGGCGGACGGGCAGCTCCGCCAGCTCCCGGTGCTCGGACTCGTAACCGCTGTTCTCCCGGCTGTATCCGTCGCGCAGCCGGATCAGGTCGAACTTGTTGCGGGGCGCCTCGACCTCGACGAGGAAGAGCGGGCCGGGCCCGAGCGAGCGCGTGGAGTGGAACGCCCCGCCGCCGATCCTCAGCAGGGTGCCGACGCCGACCGGATACTCCGCGGAGAGGGTCCTGGCGACGCCCTGCCCGCCCAGGCAGAGCAGATAGGTCAGCTTGCGCGGATGGACGTGCAGCGAGGTGGCGTGCCCCTCCTCGATCCGCAGATTCCATACGTCGAGGAAGTCGTCGACGAACACCCGGTATTCCAGGCCCCAAGGCTTGGGAATGATCTCGTTCAGATGCTCGTCCGCGTCCAGCCGCTCGTTTCCCACACGGCTTCCCTTGCGGACCACTTCACGGAGCACCGCGAAGTCGCGCGGGCCCGGATCGATCCGCACCACAAGGTTTTCCGCGACGTCGACGGGTATGACGTCATTACTCGGTACGGGCATTGTCCCCCCTCTTGCGTGCAATCCCCGCGGCCGCCGGGAAACCGTCCCCGAACCCCCTCGTCCGGCGGGCCGACGCACTGACGCTATACCGTCCGGGAAGGCGGGCCAAATAGCTCTCCATGCACCCCCGATAAGGAATCCTTTCGTCCGGAATCCTCGATGCGGATTGCGTCATTTCCTCTTATGGACGGCCCCGGTTCCGTTATTTGCCGGGGCGCCCGGGGCGCTGATTCACTCTCCTGCGTTCACCACGCTCAGTGCCGCGCGAACGAATCCGAGGGGGAAATCGTCATGACGACGGGGACACGGGAGACGGCGGAGGAAGTACGTCCGGGCACGGGCGGCGGTGTCGTCCGCTCCATCGCGGTGCTCGGTTACGAGAAGTGCAGCGAGCAGGACACCATCACCCCGCTGGAGATCTTCAAGGGCGCCGCGATGGTGACCTCCGGCGGCATCGCGCCCTGGCAGCGCGAGGCCGCGCCCCGGGAGCTGGACGTCCGCCTGGTGGGGCTGACGCCGGGAGTGGTGACCATGCAGATGGGCACCCAGGTGGTCGCGGACTCGGTCCTCGACCCGGACGAGCTCTTCGACATCCTGTACGTGCCCGGCGGCGTCGGATCCGGGGAGCTCACCTCCGACGAGCGGGTGCTGAAACTGATCCGCCGTCACCACGAGGCGGGCCGGGTCGTGGCCGCCAACTGCTCCGGCGTGGGCGTGCTCGCCCGCGCCGGCGTCCTGGACGACTCGCCCGTCACCTGCGTCGCCGCCGTGGCCCGCGGACTGCGGGCCGAGGGCTTCAACGTGCCGGCCGGCCGCCGGATGTGGATCGGCAACCCCGGCACCGGTATCTGGACGTCCACCGGCTCCTACGGGGTGCACGGCGGCGCCGTCGCCATGGTGGCGCACTACCTGGGCCGGGAGACCGGGACGATCGTGTCGATGATGTTCGACACCCTCAGCGGGCTGGGCGACGTCATCTTCGAGGAGGTCGGCCCGGAGTTCTACCAGCACCCCGACCTCGAACAGTCCTTCCAGGACTACTTCCAGGACATGCTGCTGCCCCGCGTCGCCGAGGAGCCGTCCGCCGGCGCGACGGCCGGCCGCGAGGGACGCCGGTGAGCCCGCGCTCGGTCGTCACCGCCGCCGGACCGCCCGCGGCCGCCGTACGTACCGGGCCCGGCATCCGCACCACGCCCCCGGCCCTGCGCGACCTGGACTGGCTCCGGGGAGCCCTCCAGACCGCGGTGGCCCTCGAACACGCCACCATGCCGCTGTACTCGGCCGCCATGTACTCGCTGGAGGTGCAGAACTACCCCTCCTACAACACCATCCGCAGCGTCCTGATGGAGGAGATGGTCCACATGGCCATCGCCGCCAACATGCTCGCCGCGCTGGGCGGTTCACCGGACATCAAGGGCCTTGGGCCCCGCTACCCGGCGCCGGGCGGTGGCCTGCCCGGCGGTGTGATGCCGGACCTCACCCCGGTCCTCGCCCGGCTCTCCACCCGCCAGCTGGACGACTTCCTGCGGATCGAGGCCCCCGCCCGTCTCCTCTCCGAACGCGAACGGCGCTCCGCCTACCCCACCATCGGCCACTTCTACGACGTCCTGCGCCAGGCCGTCACCGCCAACGCCGACCGGGTGCGCCGGGCCGTACGGGCCGGCGCACCGGCCAACCAGGTCGGCGGCAACCTCGGCTACCCCACCTTCGACCCGGACGACCCCGCCGACCCGGTCGAGCGGTTCCTCCACGGCATCGACATCATCACCCACCAGGGAGAGGGCGAGCACGAGCACACCATCGAGGCGGGCGGCGTCTATCAGCACGAGGGCTCGCACTACGCCCGGTTCGCCGAGCTCCGCCACCGGCGCCGCTACCGCGCCCCCGACCCGGCGCGGCCGCTCACCCGGGACACCGAGGCGGACTTCTTCCGAGGCGAGGAGATCCCCTGGCCGGTCGTCATCAACACCCTCGCCGTCCCGGCCGACGGCTACGCGGCCGTGCTCGCCGAGGACCCGGACGGCCCGGCCGCGGCCAAGGAACTGGACGCCTTCGACGCCGCGTACACCGCGATGATGACGGCCCTGGACCGCACCTGGAACGGCCCCGCCGAGACCTGGTGGCCCGCCCTGGGCGCGGCGGTGGAGCGGATGAACGACATGCGGGTGCTGTCCTGCTTCAACGTCATGCGACAGCCGGTCCCGGAAGCGGTGGTGGAGCGGCTGGAGATCCTCTACCCACGGGAGTACAAGCTGCTGGCGGACCGCACCGATCTCACCCGGCCGGTGTTCTACGGGCCCAGGTTTCAGAACAACGCCGCCCGTAACAACTCTGCCATTTTGCACATGAGTTGAGTGAGAATACGGCCATGACGGACACCACCGTACCGAACGGGCCCGAGGGCCCCGTCACGCTGATCACCGGAGGCTCGACCGGCATCGGCGCCGCCACCGTGCTCCGGCTGCTCAAGGCCGGCCACCGGGTCGCGGCCACCGGCCGGGACGCCGACAGGCTCGCCGCGCTCACCGGGCGGGCGGCCGCCGGGGACCGCCTGCTCACCCTGCCCGGCGACGCCGGCGACCACGAGGCCGTCGCCTCGGCGGTCGCGGCGACGGCCGAGCGGTTCGGCAGACTCGACCACGCCGTCGCCAACGCCGGGTTCTCCACCCACGACACCGTCGCCGACGGCGACCCGGCAGGCTGGCGCGACATGGTGCTCGCCAACGTCCTGGGCCCGGCGCTGCTGGTGAACGCCGCCCTGCCGGCCCTGCGCGAGACCCGAGGGCGGATCGTCCTCATCGGCAGCGTCGCCGGGGTGAAGAACACCCCGGGCAATATGTACTCCGTCACCAAATGGGCCGTGCACGCCCTCGCGGAGAACACCCGGATGCAGGTCACCGCGGACGGCGTCGGCGTCAGCCTGATCGCCCCCGGCAGGGTCGAGACGCCCTTCTGGGACAGCCGCCCCGACGGCACCCGTCCGCCCGGCCCGGCCCTCTCCGCCGAGTCGGTCGCCGAATGCGTCGCCTGGGTGCTGTCCCAGCCCGAGGGGACGGACGTCAACCAGGTCCTGGTGCGGCCACTGGGCCAGCCCAACTGACCCGGGCACGCCGGGAGCCACGTAGGCGCTCTGGCGTCACTCCTCCCTCCGCCCTACTTTGACGGCGATGGGCACATCCCATCGAACGGCTTGCCATCTCCTCGTCCGAGGACGTCAGACAAGAGGTAAGTCCCGTGTTCCCTCGCCGTAGCCACAACCGCCGCACCCGGCGCTTACGGCGCCTGGGCATCGTCGCCGCGCTCCTCGGTGCCCTGGCCGTCGTGGCCCCCGGAGCCGCCCGGGCGACCCCCGACGCCACCGCCCGGGCGAGAACGCCCCTCGTCCAGCCGGTCGACCCGCAGCACTGGCGCAACCCCGACGACATGACCTGGGCCGAATACCGCCCCGTCCCCGGCACCGACTGGGCGGACCCCGACGTCAGACCCACCCGGCGCACCTTCAAGGGCGCCCTCGTCCTCCTCGACTACCCCGACGAGGAGTTCGCCGTCACCCGGCCCGCCGGGTCGAACGTCTTCGGCAACCCCCAGCCCACCGCCACCGGCATCCCGCGCGACCGGGTCCCCCGCTTCTACCAGGACTTCCTGAACAAACCCGGGGCGCTCAACCACGGCCACACCATCAACGAGTACTGGATGGAGGACTCCGGCGGCCGCCTCGGCGTCGACCTCACGGCCTTCGGCGTCTACCGCATGCCCGGCAAGTCCCACGAGTACGGCATCGACCCCGGCATGAACCCCGGTGCCTGCCCCAGAAGCGACACCTGCGGCAAGGACATCCGCGCCGACGGCAGGAACGCCTGGATCACCGACGTCGGCGCCGACAAGGCGGACGGGTTCGACTTCGTCTTCTACCTCGGCGCCGGCGAGGACGAGTCCGCCACCTGGCAGGAGTTCGGCCAGATGAAATTCACCGGGCCCGGCGACGTCCCGCCCGCCTGGGGACCGCCGTCGCCCGTCCCCGGCGGGGGCAACGCCGCCCGGACCCGCTATGTGCCCTGGACGTCCTGGCAGGCGGCCGCCCGCATGTGGCCCAACGCCGAGAACGGCTCCTCCACCCAGGCCGAGAGCTCCGGCATGGCCACCTACGCCCATGAACTCAGCCACATCCTGGGCATCGGCGACAACTACAACAACCCCTACGGCACCCCGCTGAGCCGCGCCTACACCGGCATCTGGGGCATGCTCTCCCGGGGCACCTTCAACGGCCCCGGCGGACCGCACACCCGCTGGAGGATACCCGCGACCGGCGGCGGCTCGATGGGCGCCCAGCACGTCCTGCGCGACAAGCTCAAGCTCGGCATCGTCGACGAGAAGAACGTGCTGCGCCTCGACCGCGACGCCCTCAAGGACTCCGGCCCCGTCGTCGCCCGCGTCACCGCGCGCTCCGCGCCGCCCGGCGACAAGGGGCTCACAGGCGTCAACATCACCATGCGCCGCGATCTGTCCCCGTCCTGCGACCGCGCCACCGACCCGCTGTGCGACGGCGGCGGTTACGACAACTACACCGTCGAGGTCGTCGACCGCATGGGCATGGACTCCTTCACCCCCGACAGCGGCGTGCTCCTGAGCAAGACCAAGAACGCCGACCGCGCGCCCTTCGCCTGGGTGGTCGACGCCCACCCCGAGGACATCGGCCTGGTGGACTTCACCCGCCCCGACGGCACCCAGCAGAAGATCACCATGGGGGACTACCGCCAGCTCAGCGACGCCCTCTTCCACGCGGGCGCCGACTCGGGCAGCTCCTACGAGTACGTCGACCGGGCCAACCGGCTGCACTTCTACATCGTCGACGTCCGGCGCGGCGCCACCGGCGTGCTGTCCTACACCGTGGGCGTCAGGTCCCTGGACGGCGCCGGGACGGCCCGGACGCGCGGCGTGGCCCTCGGCCGGGGCGCGCCGAAGGGCAGGCCGGCCGGCGGCCGGGCGCTGTGCACGTTCACCCTGGCCAACACCGGCCGGGCCGCGCCCCAGGACGACCCGTACCGCGCCTCCGACATCTACCGGCTCTCCGCCACGGCCTCCGGGCGCGGCTGGTCCGCCTGGCTCCCCAACCGTCTGGCCACCGCGGCACCCGGCGCCCGGGTCCCCGTCGACGTCGCCGTGAGCGCGGCGGCGGGCGCCGACCGGAACGGCAAGGTCACCCTGACCGCGCGCTCGGAGAGCGACCCGAACAGAACGGCCACGGCCACATGCTCGCTCAAGAAGTAGGAGACTTGGTCCAGACCTATTGACGTCGGTCGTGGGCTCTCCTACCGTGCGGTCGACCCCACCGCACCAGTCTCCAGGCCCCCACAGCCCCGGAGGTGGACATGCCGCGCGCACTGTTCCGGAGAGCCCTGCCGCTGGTCGCCTGCACGGCCCTGGCCTTCGTGCCGCACACGCCGGTCGCGGCCGGCGTCACGCGCGAAGACACCTGCGCGGTCAAGCCGAGACCCGCGGGGAAGGTGCTCCAGGGATACTGGGAGAACTGGGACGGCGCCGCCAACGGCGTCCATCCGCCCTTCGGCTGGACCCCCGTCGACGACCCCCGTATCCCCGCCCACGGCTACAACGTGCTCAACGCGGCGTTCCCCGTCATCCGCCCGGACGGCACCGCCCTCTGGGAGGACGGGATGGACGCGACCGTCAAGGTCCCCACCCCGGACGGGATGTGCCGGGCCAAGGCGGCCGGGCAGACGGTCCTGCTGTCCATCGGCGGCGCGGCGGCGGGCATCGACCTGAGCTCCGCCGCCGTCGCCGACCGGTTCGTCGAGACGATCGTCCCCCTTCTCAAGGCGTACAACTTCGACGGCATCGACATAGACATCGAGACCGGTCTCGTCGGCAGCGGGGACATCAGCCGGCTCTCACCCTCCCAGACCAATCTGATCCGCATCATCGACGGCGTGCTCGCCCGGATGCCCCAGGGCTTCGGCCTCACCATGGCGCCGGAGACGGCCTACGTCACCGGAGGTAGCGTCACCTACGGCTCGATCTGGGGCGCGTACCTGCCGATCGTGAAGAAGTACGCGGACGACGGCCGTCTCTGGTGGCTGAACATGCAGTACTACAACGGCAGTATGTACGGCTGTTCCGGCGACTCCTACTCCGCCGGGACGGTCGAGGGGTTCACCACCCAGACCGACTGCCTGAACAGCGGACTCGTCGTCCAGGGCACCACGGTCAGGGTCCCGTACGACAAGCAGGTCCCGGGGCTCCCGGCCCAGCCGGGCGCGGGCGGCGGCCATATGTCCCCCGGCCTCGTGGCCCGCGCGTGGAACACCTACGGCGGCGCCCTGAAGGGCCTGATGACCTGGTCGGTCAACTGGGACGGGGCACGGAACTGGACCTTCGGCGACAACGTCAAGGCCCTCCAGGGGCGTTGATACGCGACCCGGGAACGGGCCGGCACCTGCCTCCGGCGAGCCGCCTACGGAATATGCCGCCCGCCTTGTGGCCGAAGGTGTCGTAGCTCCGTAGCCCGGGCGAACAAAGTTGCCGAGGTTGAGTCAGCCGCCTCACGGAAAGTGTGTGACCGTGGCTCACGTTCATCACCATCGCGGCGGCCGGCCGATTCCGGCGTACGAGGCGCGGAGCGCGGGCGCGCGGAGCGAGAAGCCCGGGGTTCCCCGTCGCCGGTTGTAGCTGTGCGCCGCTGAGGCGCGTGAGCCCCCCGTGAGGGTGATTGCTCTCCGGGGCTCAGAGGTGTGAGGTGTGACGGTCCCCGGTCCACCACCGAGACAGGCCCTGCGTACGTTCCCGGCACCCGGGCGGCATCCGCCGGCGGAGCCCGGGTGAGCGGCAAGGAGGCACCGCATGTCAGGAGTGGTCAGTACGACCCCCGCCGTGGCCCGGCCGGCCACGGCCCGGCCGATACCCCAGCACGTGGGCATCATCATGGACGGCAACCGGCGCTGGGCGCGGGCCCGGGGGCTCGACCCCGTCGAGGGCTACCGGGAGGGCGCGCGCCGGCTCGGCGAGGTGTGCGAATGGGCCGAGCAGGCCGGGCTCACCGCGCTGACCTTATGGGGGCTGTCGACCGACAACCTGAAGCGGTCCGACCAGGAACTGTCCGGCCTGCTCCCGCTGATCGGCGAGACCATCGAGGAACTGGCCGCCCTCCGGCGCTGGCCCGTCAACCCCATCGGCGACCTCATGGCCCTGCCGGGCCATCTGCGCGCCGCCATGGAACGGGCCCGCGACGCCAGCCACCGGGCACCCGGCATGACCGTGAACGTCGCGGTCGCCTACGACGGCCGCCGGGAGATCGCCCACGCCGTACGCCAGATCCTGTGCGCCGGCACGATACCGCCGGCCGACGCCGACGACCCGGCGGGCAACTGGCAGCACCTGATCGCAGAACACCTCTACACCCGCAACCAGCCCGACCCCGACCTGATCATCCGGACCTCGGGGGAGCAGCGGCTCTCCGGCTTCCTGCTCTGGCAGACAGCCGCCTCCGAGTTCTACTTCTGCGACGTCCCTTGGCCTTCCTTCACCCGTGACGAATTCGACCTGGCCCTGGACTCGTACGCGTCGCGGCACCGGCGCTACGGCTTGTGAACACCCCGCCCGGCACCGGCGAAGGGAGATCGACTACAACACAGGGATGACCTTTGCGACACCGTCCCTCGCCCCGACGACCCTCTCCGCGAAGGGCCTGCTCCTGCGGCCCTTCCGGGAGAGCGACGAGCCCGCCGTCGCCGAAGCGCTGCGCGACGCGGACATCCTCCGCTGGGCGGCCGGCTCCGCCACCGTCCGGGCGCCCGTCCACGAGCGCGCGGCCGTGTGGCTGCGGCTGCGCATGGCCGGGTGGGCGGCCGGGGACGCCTACTTCGCCATCACCGACGAGGCGACGGGAGAGTTCCACGGGGCGCTGGGTGTCCGTGAGATCAACCGGCTTCCGGACCAGGCGGTCGTCGGCTACTGGGTCACGCCGCGCTCCCGGGGCCGGGGCGCGGCCCGGACCGCCCTCGACACGGCGGCCGGCTGGGCGCTGGCCGCCCCTGAGGACGGCGGGCTCGGCGTCCACCGGATCTCGCTCGACCACGTGCGGTCCAACGTCGCCTCGTGCCGGGTGGCGGTCGCCGCCGGCTTCCGCCCGGAGGGGGTGATGCGGGATGCCTTCAAGGAACCCTCCGGGCGGCGCCACGACGCCCATCTGCACGCCCGGCTGGCGACCGACCGCCCCGAGTAGCATCCGCACATGGATGCGAGCGCCGATTTCGACCCCTGGTCCCCCCGGTTCGTCGCCGACCCCTACCCCGGATTCGAAAGACTGCGCGCGGCGGGGCGCGCGCACTGGTTCGAGCCCAGCCGGCAGTGGCTGGTGCCCCATCACGCCGACGTCTCGGCGCTGCTCCGCGACCGGCGGCTGGGACGCACCTATCTCCACCGGTTCACCCACGAGGAGTTCGGGCGGACGCCGCCGCCCCCCGAGCACGAGCCCTTCCACACCCTCAACGACCAGGGCCTGCTGGACCTGGAACCACCCGACCACACCAGGATCCGGCGCCTGGTGTCGCAGGCCTTCACCCCGCGCACGGTCGAACGGCTCGCGCCGGTCGTCCGGCGGCTGGCCCGCGAACTGGTCGACGGCCTCCTCGCCGAGGGCGGCGGCGATCTGATGGCGACGCTGGCCGAGCCCCTGCCGGTGGCCGTCATCGCCGAGATGCTGGGGATCCCCGCCGCCGACCGGGGGCTGCTGCGCCCCTGGTCGGCGGACATCTGCGGGATGTACGAGCTGAACCCCGGCGAGGAGACGGCGCGGCGCGCGGTAAGGGCCTCGGCCGAGTTCTCCGCGTACTTGCGGGAACTGATCGCCGCCCGCCGCGCCGACCCAGGCGACGACCTGATCAGCGCGCTGATCGTCGCCCATGACGAGGGGGACCGGCTGACGGAGCAGGAGATGGTCTCCACCTGTGTCCTGCTCCTCAACGCCGGTCACGAGGCCACCGTCAACACCACCGGCAACGGCTGGTGGACCCTCTTCCGCCACCCGGAGCAACTCGCGGCCCTGCGCGCCGACCACGGGCTGCTGCCGGGGGCGATCGAGGAGCTGATGCGCTACGACACACCGCTCCAGCTCTTCGAGCGCTGGGTGCTCGACGACATCGAGATCGGCGGCACGGTCGTCCCGCGCGGCAGCGAGGTCGCCCTGCTCCTGGGCTCCGCCAACCACGACCCGGCCCGGTTCCCCGAGCCGGACCGGCTGGACCTCACCCGCGCCGACAACCCCCACCTCACCTTCGGCGCGGGCATCCACTACTGCCTGGGCGCGCCGCTCGCCCGGCTCGAACTCGCGGCGTCCTTCGGCGAGCTGCTGCGGCGAGCACCGGACCTGCGGCTCGTGGCGGAGCCCGAGTGGAGACCGGGCTTCGTCATCCGGGGGATCCGGGAGCTGCTCGTCGAGTGCTGACGCCCCCGGCCGGCGGAGGGGCCCGGCGCGGGTCCGGCGCCGGGCTCAGTCGCGGGGGCCGATCACCCGTCCGTCCTCGACGACGGTGATGGCCCTCGCCGGGCAGGAGTCGGCCGCGTCGAGGAGCTCCTCGTCCGGCCCGCACTCCCCGTCCGGCCCGTGCGACCGCTCGCCGTCCATCGTGAACCGCTCCGGCGCCAGGGCCGTGCAGATCCCCGAGCCCATGCACCGGACGCGGTTCACCGTCACCCGCCAGGCCATCGCCCTCACCACCCCACCGGCATCGAACGCGGCCCCCGGACCAGCATCTCCGTCTTCCAGCCGATCTCCCCGGCGACATGGACGCCGGGCAGCCGCAGGGCCAGGGCCCGCAGCGCCTCCTGGAGCTCCAGACGGGCCAGGGGCGCGCCCAGGCAGTGGTGGACGCCATGGCCGAAGCCCAGGTGCTGATTGCCCTCCCGGCCCAGGTCGAGGCTGTCGGGGGAGTCGAACCGCCGCGCGTCGCGGTTGGCGGAGCCCACGGCCACCAGGACCGGCTCGCCCGCCCGCACCAGCGTGCCGCCCACCTCGACGTCCTCGGTGGCGTACCGGGCGAAGCCCGCGGCCATGCCCAGGGGGACGAAGCGCATCAGCTCCTCCACCGCGGCGGGGACCCGCTCCGGGTCCTCGCCCAGCCGCGCCAGCTCACCGGGGTGCTCCAGGAGCGTCAGCAGGAAGTTGGGGATCTGGGTGGCGGTGGTCTCGTGGCCGGCGACGAGGATGCCCACGCACAGGTCGACCAGCTCCAGTTCGGAGAGCCGGCCGGTGCCGTCCCGCGCCTCGATGAGCGCCGTCATCAGGTCGTCGGCGGGCCGGGCGCGGTGCCCGGCGACCAGCCCGGCCATATAGGCCCGCAGCTCGTCCCGGCTCGCCTCCCACTCCTCGGCGGTGAGCGAACTGGTGGAGAGCGCGTCGTCGCTCCACTTGCGGAAGAGCGGCCGGTCCTCCTCGGGCACGCCGAGCATCCGGCAGATCACGGCGACCGGGAGCGGCAGCGCGAAGCACTCCACCAGGTCGGCGGGCGGGCCCGCCGCGACCATGTCGTCCAGCAGACTCTCGGCCAGCGACCGGATGGCAGGCCGCAGCCGTTCCACCCGCTGCACGGTGAACGCCTTGGTCACCAGGGTGCGCAGCCGGGTGTGGTCGGGCGGGTCCATGGACAGGAGGCCGGCGTCGCTCCGGCCCGCCGACTGGCGGGGCGCGTCGTGCTCCTGGGCCGCGGCCCGGCTGAACCGGCGGTCGCCCAGGACGAGCCGGGCGTCCGCGTACCGGGTCGCGAGCCAGGCCGGTTCACCGTAGGGCAACCGCACCCGCAGCAGCCCCTCGCCGTGCCGTGCCCGCTCGTACGCCGTGGACAGGGCGAGGTCCTCGGCGTTGTTGAAGGGATAGACGACAGGTTCGTCGTGGGAGGTGGACATGAGACCCCTCTTCGCGATGTAAGCATCTGCTTACAAAAACGTAGGGCGGGGTGGGTAGCGCGTCAACGGTGCCTTCGGCCAGGGTTGTCGGACCCGCCGGGGATCACCGTGCGGTCTCATGGGGACTCGTGGGGAGGAGAACCGGGGGATGACCGAGGACAAGCCCGTACGACGACGTCACGCCGACACCACCCGGCAGGCGCTGATCGACGCCGCGGCCGGGCTGTTCGCCGAGCGGGGGTACGAACGGACCACCGTCCGCGCGATCGCCGACCGCGCCGGCGTCAACCAGGCCCTGCTCTTCAGATACTTCGGCTCCAAGACCGTCCTCTTCGGCGAGGTCATGGCCAACGACGGACGCAGACGGCTGCGGGAGACCCCGCCCGAACTGCTGCTGGAGTCGGCCCTGCGCGGGCTGCTCGTCCCCGGCGACGCCCTCCGCGGGGACCGCTCCCTGGAGGTCTTCCTGCGCTCCGCCGGGGGCGACGACGAGGTGGCGGACGCCAGCCGGAGCCTGGGCGAGGAGTACACCCGGGCCCTGGCCCGGCTCACCGGCGAGGAGGACGCCGAGCTGCGCGCGGCCCTCGTCCTCGCCTGGCTGCTCGGCATCGGGCTCACCCGGCTGGTCGTACGCCAGGAGCCACTGGCCGGCGCCGACCCGGAACGGGTGAGCCGGCTGATGCTCGACGCCTCCCGGACCCTGCTGGAGGGACTGGCCTGAGCGGGCCCCGGCGGCGGAGCGTAGACACGGAGCCCGGCCCGTCTCAGCCCTTTGCGTACTTCACCCGGGCGAAACCCGCGTGCCACCATCCATCATGCGGCGTTACGACGTGGTGGTGGTCGGCAGCGGCCACAACGCCCTGGTCACGGCGGCATATCTGGCCCGGGCGGGCCGGGGCGTCGTCGTCCTCGAAGGAAACGACCGGCCCGGCGGGCTGGTACGCACCGAAGAGCTCACCGTCCCCGGCTTCCTCCACGACACCTACTCCTCCGCCCACCCCCTGTTCACCACCGGCCCCGCCTACGCCGAACTGGGTCCCGAGCTCACCGCCCTCGGCCTCACCTACCGCAACTCCCGTTACTGCGTGGGCGTGTCGATGCCCGGCGAGCGGACGGCCGTGCTGTCGACGGACCCCGAGGAGAACGCGGCCGAGGCCGAGCGCCTCGCCCCCGGCGACGGCGCCGCCCTGACCGCCCTGCTCAAGGACTTCCAGCCGCATGCCGGGCCGGTGTTCGGGCTGTTCGCCGCCGAGCTCGACAGCCCCGGCTCCGCCCGCGTCATCCACGAACTGATGCACGACGACGGGCACTACTCCACCTTCGCCCAGCAGTTCCTGCGCACCGGCCGGGACCTGCTGGAGCACACCTTCGCCTCACCGGTCGCGCACGGCCTGCTCGCGCCCTGGGCCCTCCACCTGGGCCGCGGCCCCGACGAGGTCAACAGCTCCTTCTGGACCGTCATGGTCCTCCTCGCCGTCACCTCCGCCGGCATGCCCACCCCCGAGGGCGGCAGCGAACGCCTCGCCCAGGCCCTCGCCGCCCTGACCGAACGACACGGCGGCCGGATCGAGACCGGCCGCCGGGTGGAACGGATCCTGGTCGAGGACGGCCGCGCCGTGGGCGTCCGCACGGCCGACGGCGAGGTCGTGCGCGCCGCCGAGGCCATCGTCGCCTCCGTCAACCCCGACCAGCTCTACCTCCGGCTGCTCGGCCACGAGGACGGCGTCGTCCCGCCCCTCATCCGGCGGCAGGCGGGCGACTACCGCTACGGGCGCGGCTGCGTACAGATCCACCTGGCCCTCTCCGAACCGCCCCGCTTCGCCGACGAACGCCTCACCAGGACCGGCCAGTCCCACCTCACCGGCGGCCTCGACGCCCTCTCCCGCTCGGTCAACGAGGCCACCCGCGGCCTCCTCCCCGCGGAACCCACCATCTCCATCGACACCCCCGCCGCGGCGGACCCCACCCGCTGCCCACCGGGCGCGGCCGTGGCCCGGCTGCAACTGCTCGACGTCCCGCTGCGCCTGCGGGGCGACGCGGCCGGCGAGATCGACACGGCCGGCGGCTGGACCGACGACGTCAAGAACACCTTCGCCGACCGCGTCCTCGAACTCGCCGGCCGCCACGCCCCCAACCTGCCCGGCGCCGTCCTCGGCCGCCATGTCATCGCACCGCCCGACCTGGCCCGCTTCAACCCCAACTGTGGCCCCGGCGACCCCTACGGCGGCAGCCACGAACTCGCCCAGAGCTACCTCATGCGCCCCCTCCCGGGCCGGCCTTCGCACCGGACCGTCGTCCCCAACCTCTTCATGGTCGGGGCCGCGACCTGGCCCGGACACGGCGTCAACGGCGGCTCCGGCTACATCGTCGCCAAGGAGCTGACCGGCCCCGCGCGGCCGTGAAGGCGCCAGCGCGTCAGCCGTAGCCGTCAGCCGCACAGGACGGTGCCGACGAGTCTCTGCGCGGCCACGTCGGTGGGGGGCAGCCTCCGTCCCAACCGGCCCGCACCCCTCCCGGGGGTGTCGCCAGGTCCCCTATGGCGAGCGCCTACCCGTGGATCCGCACGCACGCGTGCCCGTGCGGCGCGAGGCCGCCCTCGTCGAGCTTCCGCCACCCGTCGACGCAGATCCACGTACGGTCCGGCACCGTCCGGCCCAGCGCGAGCCCGTACAGCTGGCCGGGCCGCCAGTGCCGCAGCGCGCTCTTGCCGTCCAGGCCGCCGCCGTACATGTGGAACAGGCCGAGGAAGTCACCGTCCGGCGCGGGCGTGGCCGACGCCCGCAACACGTACCGGCCCTTCGCGTCCACCGTGAGGCACGACTGCCCCCCGCACGACGTCGCCGCGAAGGCCGTCGGCCCGGTGGCGAGGAGCAAGGTCAGGACGCCCACCGCGCTCACGGCCGCCCGCAGCGCCCAACGCGTCCTCGCCGCCAACCACTTCATCACAGCTCCGCCTTTCGTTCGTCGGTGTGCGACGAGCCTGCCAGCACACCCGGCCCCGGCCTCCCGCACGCTCGCGCCGACCGCCGATATCACCCGAACGGAGACCCTCTACGGTGGGGCGATGACCGACTCCCTGCTGCTCTGCGCCGACCCGCTCCGCCCCGCCGGCGGCGACCCGCACTTCGCCGCGCAGGCCGCCGCCGCCCGCGAGGCCGGCGCGACGGTGGCGCTGCTCGACCACGACGCGCTGCTCGCGGGCCGCGCCGACGAGGCCGTACGGCGCGTACCCAGGGACATCGGACCGCTGTGGTACCGGGGTTGGATGATCCCCGCCACCGCCTACGACGGGCTGGAGACCGCGCTCGCCGCGCGCGGCGCCCTCCTGCGCACCGGCGCCGAGCGCTACCGCACCGCCCACGAGCTGCCCGGCTGGTACGGCACGTTCACGGCGGTGACACCGGCGAGCACCTGGCTGCCCTGCGCCCCCTTCCGGGCACCGGGCCCGGCGGCGCTGGCGGAGGCCGCCGCTCGCCTCCCCCAAGGTCCCTGCATCGTCAAGGACTTCGTGAAGTCCCGCAAGCACGACTGGGAGCGGGCCTGCCACGTGCCCGACCTCGCCGACACGACGGCGCTCCACGCGGTGGTGTCCCGGTTCGTGGAGCTCCAGGAGGACTCCCTGGCCGGAGGCGTCGTCCTGCGCGCCTTCGAGGAGCTGCGCCGCGAGGAGGGCGAGGCACGGGTGTGGTGGCTCGACGGGCGTCCGCTGCTGACCACCGCCCACCCGGACACCCCCGGCCTGACGCCGATGCCCGGCCTGGGCGCTGTGGAGCCGCTGGTGGCCGCGCTCGGGTGCCGGTTCGTCACCACCGACCTCGCCCGGCGTGCCGACGGCGCCTGGCGGGTGATCGAGGTCGGCGACGGCCAGGTCAGCGACCTGCCCGCCGGGACCGACCCCTCGGCGCTGCTGGGGCCGCTGCTGAACGCGGGGTGAACCTCGACGCGGGGTTAACCTCAGCGCGCCTTCTGCGATCGCGCCGCCTCGGGGCGCAGGTCGCCGAGGGCCAGCCGGTGGCGGGGCGGGGCGGGAAGGACGATCCGGCCGGTGGCGGCCAGGTCCGGCCCGACGTGGAGGAGCTCACCGCTCTCCAGCGGCCGCCAGCCGGGGTTGTCGTCCATGGCCTCGCTGGCGACGACCACGGCCGGGGCCTCGCTCAGGTCGTGCGAGTGGACGCGCAGCCGGCCGCCGGTGCCGCTGTGGTCCAGGTGCCGGCTGCCGTGGTGGCCGCCCGCCGCGCGCTCCAGCACGTACAGCTCGTGGGTGTCGGGATAGCGCAGCGCCCACAGCTCGTCCCGTGTGGTGAGGACGAGGTTGAGGGAGAAGACGGGCAGTTCGTCGGCGATCCACCGGGCGGCCCCCACGATGCCCGCCGTGACGTCGCCGCCGTGCGCGACGATCTCACGGGTGATCAGGGCGAAGAACCGCTCGGAGTCGGTGTCCCCGCGCACCGTGGCCCGGGCCGCCGGGCCCAGGTGGGCGTCGAGCGCGTCGAGGCCCTCGATGACGCCGTTGTGGGCGAACAGCCGCCCGTCCTGCTCGAACGGATGGGTGTTGCGCGTCTCCAGCCGCCCGGTCGAGGCGAAGCGGATGTGGGCGAGGAACGTCGCCGACTCCAATTGTCGCGCCTCCTCGGCGAAGGCCCGGTCCGCGTAGGCGGCCACGGGGGCCTTGTGCACTTGTGGCACCCCCGCCGCGTCGAAGAACCCCAGGCCCGTCCCGTCGGGATCGCGACGGCTCTGGGCGCTGAGGCTGTCGGGCGCGTCCAGCAGCCAGAACGTGGCCCGGGTACGGAGCGGAGTGCTGCTCATGCCGAACAGACGGCACATGGCCCGGTCCCCCTTTCACCATCGGTCCCGTCGGCTGACACCGCGTCGCCGTGTCCAGCATCGGCGCGCCGCGAGTACGCGGACAGTCGGTATCCGGCTGCGTTCCGCCCGGATCCGGGCCGCCGGGGGAAGGATGGGGGGATGACCGACATCAGGGACGACTTCCTGTCCATGGCCCGTGTCGCCGCGGGTCTGTTGCGCGAGTCGGCGGTCGCCACGGCCTGGGACCGGCCGAGCTCCCTGCCGGAGTTCGCGGTGGGCGGCCTGGCCGGGCATCTGGCCTACCAGGTCCTCGCCGTCCCCGGGATCCTGGGCACGCCGGCGCCCCGGGAGCCGGTCGTATCGCTCCTGGAGCACTACGCGCGCGTGGAGTGGGCCGGCGCCGCCCTCGACGCCGACATCAACGTCCGGATCCGGCGGTCCGGCGAGCGGGAGGCCGCCGAGGGGCCCGAGGCGCTGGCTGCCCGTGCCGACGCCGCCGTCGGGGAACTGACGGCCCGGCTGCCGGCGGAGCCGGACCGGGCGGTGCGCATCCCCTTCTGGGGGCCCTGGTCGCTGACGCTCGACGACCTGCTCGTCACCCGCATGATGGAGCTCGCGGTGCACTGCGACGACCTGGCCGTCGGCGTCGGCGTTCCCACGCCCCGCTTTCCGGACGGGGCCCTGGCACGGGTCCTCGGCCTGCTGTCCGCTCCGGCCGTGCGCCGGCACGGCCAGAGCGCCGTCCTGCGCGCCTTCAGCCGCGCCGAGCGCGCCCCGGACGGCATCGCCGCGTTCTGAGGGCCGCTCGGAACGCGGCGGCCCGACGCTCAGGCCATGCCGAAGAGCTGCGTCCAGTACGTACCGGCCGGGCCGCCGCCCGCGTAGCCCACACCGAGGTGGGTGAAGCCGGGCTTGAGGATGTTCGCGCGGTGGCCGGGGCTGTCCATCCAGCCCTGGACGACCTCGGCGGGGGAGCGCTGACCGCACGCGATGTTCTCTCCGATGCCCCGGTGGCGCGCCCCGGCGGCCGCCGCCCGGTCCCAGGGCTCGGTGCCCTCGGGGGAGGTGTGGGAGTAGAAGCCGCGCGTGGCCATGTCCGTGCTGTACGCCTGGGCCGCCGCGGCCAGGCGGGTGTCGGCGGCCAGCGGCGGGAGACCGGCGGTGGCCCGTTCGGCGTTGGTGAGCGCCAGGACCTCCGCCACCGTGCCCGCCAGGCTCCCGTCGGTGAGCGGCGCGGCCCAGAGCGCCGTCCAGTACGTGTCACCCGACGCCGCGACGGCGTGGGCGATGCCCACGTGGGTGAAGGCCGGGTCGTGCGCCGGATGGCCGGTCCGCGCCCGGCCCTCGGCGAGGCAGTAGTCCAGGAACGCGTCGACGGTACGCGGCCCGGACACCAGGTGCTCCGCCAGCCGCACGTACGCGTAGCCGCCGGCGGTGACCCGCTGGAAGACCGACGCCCCGTCAGGACCCGCGGCGTCCAGACGCCGCTGGGTCGCCATGGCCGTCGCGTGCGCCCGGGCCGCCGCCACGAGGCGGGCGTCGGAGGTCAGCGGGGGCGCGCCGGCGCGCGAGCGTACGGCGTTGACCAGCGCCGTCGTGGCGGGATCGGCGTCCGGCGCGGCGTCGTCCCCCTCCACCGCGACGCCGAAGTCGCGGGCCAGGCCCGCCAGCCCGTCGGCGTACCCCTGGCCGAGCGCGCGCAGCTTCCACTGCGGGCCGCGCCGGTAGATCTCGGCGAGCAGCAGCACCGTCTCGTGGACCGGCCGCGCGGGCGCGAACCGGGCGAGCGCGCCCCGCCCGTCGGCGGCGACGCACAGGACGGGCGCGGGCAGCCCGCCGAGCGCGGCACCGGGCTCGGCGGGGGTGACGACCACGGTGACCCGGGTCGCGCCGGTCCTCAGCCGTCGAGGGTCGAGGGTGAGCCCGCCGGGCGCCAGGCGGGCGCCGGGTGCGGTGGGCTGGTTGTAGAAGACGAAGTCGCCGTCGCCGGAGACCTTGCCGCCGTCCCCGGTGATCAGCGCCGATATGTCGAACGGGCCGGGCACCTGGACCGACACCGGGCCGTCCGGCAGCGGAAGGTTCCCTCCGGAAGTCAGATCGCGCACCGGGTCCGCCCGTCGTGAAGGAGACGGGCTCCCACCCGCCCCGGATCGAGGTATGTGCTTGGAGGAACGCCCGGCGGACGGCGAGGGTTCCCGGCCGGACGGTCAGAGCTCGACGAGCGCCTGCACCGGCAGGTGGTCGCTGGGGAAGCGGCCGTCGTCGGAGAACGTGTTGATGGCGGCGCTGAGGGTGTGCACGGCGGGCGAGGTGAGGATCCAGTCGATACGGTCGCCGTCGGGCACCAGCGGTTTGTAGCCGTGGAAGGTGGCGTACTGGGGGCCGCGTTCGTCGGCCGTGTCCCAGCTGTCGGCCAGCGCGCCGCCGGCCAGCATCGCGTCGTAGACGGGGTTGCGATGGGCGGCGACGTTGAAGTCGCCGGTCACCAGGCGGGGGAGGGCCGGGTCCGGCTCCCGGAGCCGGTGGGTGATCAGTTCCGCGCCGCGCTCGCGCGAATACTGGTGGGCGTGGTCGAGGTGGGTGTTGAGGGCGAGGAACTCCGTGCCCGTGCGCAGATCGGCGAAGCGCACCCAGGTCGCCATCCGCACCACGGTGTTGCCCCAGGTGGCCGAGCCGATGAGAGCGGGGGTGTCCGACAGCCAGAAGTGGTCGTACTCGACGGGCACGAGCCGTTCGGCGTCGTAGAAGACCGCCGCGAACTCGTCGTGGCTGCCCCCGAGGCGGCCCAGGCCGACCCAGGCGTGGCCGAGGTCCTCGGCGATGTCGCGCAACTGCCCGTGCAGCCCCTCCTGCGTGCCCAGCAGATGGGGGCGCTCCTGGCGCAGCAGCCGGCGCATCACCGGCCTGCGCTCCGACCAGGGGTGTGGATCGCTCTCGGAGGCGTAGCGGAGATTGAAGGACATCACCCGAAGCACGTGGGGCGCGTGTGCGGTCACGGTTCGGGTGTTCCCCGGCCGGGCCGCCCGTAACCACGCGGCCCGGCCGGGCGCTCACCGGGCCGGCTCCTTCACGAAGCAGCCGGCTCCTTCACGAAGCACTGGATGTAGGCGTCGCCGCTGGTGCCGTAGGTGTACTCGGTGGAGTCGTACGCCACATACGGGTGGCGCTCCACCCGGATCGCGCGGAAGTGCGGGGTGTACTGCCACCGCAGCTCGGGACGGGTGCTGAAGAACGGGATGAACGCCCCGCCGGGCCGCAGCACCCGCACCACCTCCGGCATGGTCCGGCGCCACAGCGCCTCGTCCTTCCACACCTCCATCTCCAGGGCCGGGTCGAAGAACATCCCGTCGACGCTCTCCGAGGGCAGCTCGAAGATCCGCTCGAAGAAGTCGCCGCGCTCGACGGTGAGGTTGTCCGGCAGTGCGGGGTGGCGGGCGCGGAAGAGGTCCTCGACCTCGCCGTAGAGCTCCAGGACGGTGTGGCGGCGGGTGGCGGGGTTGCCCGCGATGCGCAGGGCCGACAGCCCGAGGCCCAGACCGACCTCGTAGAAGTCCTGGCCGTACGCGCAGAGCATGTCGGCGCTCGCCCACATCAGGTCGCGCTCCCAGGCCTGCATGGCCTGTTCGCCGCCGATGCTCAGGGTCACCTCGCCGTCGTGCTCGACGAGTTCGATCGAGGGCCCGTTCGCGTTCCGTTCCATGAACAACCGTCCTTCGCGGGAGGTGACGGGAGGTGATCGGTGGACACTCAGGCCCGGGGCGGTACCACTCCGAAGTGCCGCCGGGCGGTGGAGACGGCGAGGTCCTGCACGGCGAAGACCGTGAAGTAGTAGGCCTGGGGCGCCGTCGAGGGCGCGAAGCGCACCCGGAAGACGACGTCCTCGACCCGGCCGGGGGTGGCCCGGACCTTGGTCGTGGCCGGTTCCACCGTGGTGTCCTCGCGCAGATAGGTGGGGACGAACAGGCCCAGGCGGACGGGCCCGGGGCGCGCGGCCGTCAGCGCGGCCCGCACCTCCAGCACTCCGCCCCGCTCGGCCTCGTCGGCGGCGTGGGCCAGCAGCGAGGGCGCGTCGGGCACCCGGAAGGTGACGTCGCCGCAGCGCATGCAGACCACGCACGTGGTGTCCAGGACGTACGGGAGGAGCCCGCGCCGGGTGAACTCCTGGGCGGGGCGTCCGCAGTGGCAGGTGACCTCGCGGACGTCCGGGTCGAGGGAGCTGCGGTCCCCGAAGTGCGCGGGGTAGTTCATGATCTCGTTCTCGGGGTTGGCCGCGACCAGTTCGGCGATGGCGTGATCGAGGGACTGGAGGTCCGCCGAGAGCGAGCGGCGGATCTCCTCCCCCGACCGGTCGGCGAGATGGGTGGGCCGGGCCGCCCACAGGTCCACCTTCCGGGCGAGCTTGGTGAGGCGGGGGCGCAGGGGGTGGTGGTGCGGCAGCAGGTCCGAGGCGAGCAGCGCGGTGAGCCTGCGCGCGGTGGTGAGGACGAGCGGGCCGGGCCGGTGGCCGGCCGGAGCCGGCGCGCCGGGCGCCCGCCCGGGCGCCTCGGGCAGGCCGAAGCGCATGAACGCCGGATAGGGGTGCGAGCCCGCCAGGCTGGCGTTGAGGGCGTCCACCGAGTCCGCGCCACGGGCGGCGGCCCGCATCCACGCCACGTTCTCCGGCCGGTCGGAGTCGTGGACGGACACGGCGGAGACGACCGTGCGGGCCGGCCCGTCCAGGGCGTTGAGCAGCAGCTGGTACTTGGGGTCGTAGAGCGCGAGGTCGGCGAGCGGGCCGCTGTTGCAGGCGCTGAGGACGAGCTCCACGGCCGCCACCCGGTGGAGGGGCACGAGCTTGTCCTCGGGCTTGTAGCAGGGCAGGCCGTAGGCGCAGCGGGGGCCGAGCAGCCCCGGCCGCGCGGGCACGTCCGGGTTCAAGCCGCAGATGGTGAACTCGCCGAGGTTCACGCTGTCGTCCTTGCCGTGTCCCTGGAAGACGACCCGGCGCCAGCGGGTGCCGAGGATCTCGGCCTGGATGTCGACGCGTTCGAAGTCGCGGTCGTCGAAGACCCGCACGCCCGCCGGAGGCGGCGGCCGGTCCGTGTCGGTGAACAGGCCGAGCGCCTCGACTCCCGGGTCCGGCGCGGCGTACTGCTTGGCGACGTTCCAGGCGACGGAGGCGCCGTCGCGGCCGCTCAGCACGGTCAGCCCGTGCTCCGCGCCACGATAGGTGGCCAGCAGCAACTCCCGCACCGGGTCCAGGGTGAGCCGGTCGTAACAGCCCACGACCAGCAGGGTCCCGGGATGCCGCGCCGCGAACGGGCCGTCGCCGCCGGACAGCTCCTCCTCGGCCACCCAGGTACGGGCGAGCGGCCGGGCCAGCTCCACAATCCCCTCGGGCAGCTCCTTCTCCCCGAGCACGACGCCGACGTCCAGGGGGTGGGGGGAACACGGCCCGGCGTACAGCCCGGCCGCCAGCTCCACACTCCGCTCCAGGTCCGCGCGGCCCTCGACCGGGACGGGCACGGGCGTGCCGCCCGGTGCGGCCAGGAACTCCCGTACCGCGTCGGGCAACTGACCGGAGGAGACCGTACGGAAGAGGGCGGCGCCCGGCCGGGGGAGTTCCCGGTCGTGCGCGGGACCGGTGGCGACGGTGTTCATGACGGGTTACCTCGTGTTCTCGCGCTGACCTGGGAAGCGGGACCTGGGGCCGGAGGGGGAAAGAGCGAGACCGGCGGGGGCCTCGCCGTACGGGCGCGGCTCACGCCGCGCACTCCGCGCGCCGCCGGGAGCCCCGGCCCAGCAGCCCCTGGCAGCCGAAGGCCAGCCCCGCCCCCGCCACGGCCGTGGCGAAGGCGACGCTGAACACCCCGCGCGGCCCCAGCGGATCCATCAGCAGCCCCCCGGCCTGCTGCCCCACGGCGTCCCCCACGACCGTCGCCAGCGACGCCCACGTGAACGCCTCCGCCAGCGCATCCCGGTCCGCGACCGTGCCGACCAGCGTCATCTCGCTCGCCGACACCAGGGCGATGGGCGCGCCACCGACCGCGAGGGCCAGGCCCAGGGTGAGCTGGGACGTGGCGAGCAGGGTCAGCCCCGTGCCGACGGCGTAGGCGAACACCAGGCGCGGGAAGCGCCGGTACGCGGCGACCTCCGACTGGGCGCGCCCCAGCCACAGTGCCCCCACCGCGCTGCCGACGCCCCAGCAGGCGTACACCACGCCCGTACCGCCCGTACCGCCATGGGCGGCGACCGATGCCGGAATGGCCAGCGTCATCAGGCCGATGGGCACGGCGCACACGGCCATGATGCCGGTCAGGGCCAGCATCGCCGGTGACCGCAATGGCCCCAGCGGATGCCGCGGCCCGGCCTCCCGCGCCCGGGGATCGGGCCGGTCCGTACCGGCGGGCAGCGGGGTGAGGGCGAGCCCCAGAGCCCCGGCGCCGCCGATCACGGCCACCGTGGTGAGCGCGAGCCCCGCGGACCCCACGAGCATCAGCGCGGCCAGCATCAACGGCGCCCCGATCACCAGGACCTCGGTGAGCAGCGCCTCCCACAGATAGGCGAGCTCCCGTTCGTCGTCCTCCAGCGGCAGCCGTGCCCACAGCGAGCGCATGCAGGCGTTGGCGGGCGGCAGCGTCAGCCCGGCGGCGAACGCCATGACGGGCTGCGCCCAGCCGCCCGGACGGGTGGCCCACACCAGCGCGCAGAGCGCCGACGGATGGCACACACCGGTGACGAGCAGCACCACGCGGCGCCCGGCGCGGTCCATCCGCCGGGCGATCAGCGGCCCGCCCAGGGCCATGCCCGTGGTGCACAGCGCGGCAGTCATACCGGCCCGCGCGTAGCCGCCGCCCTGCTCCCGGACGACGAGCACCATGGCCAGGGACAGCAGATAGACCGGCATCCGGGCGACGACGCTCCACCAGGCCGGGCCCGCGACATGACGCCGGGTGAGCAGGGCGAGGAAACGGCGGGGCAGGGTGCCGGTCACGCGGGGGCCACCTCGATCGTGAAGACGTCCAGGACCTTCCGCATACGCCTCTCCACCTCACCGATCGACGTTCCCGCGACATGCACGTACCCGGACGCGTTGTGCGACGCCCGGCGGGCCGCCACCGGCTCGCCGACGCCCGCCTTGAGAACGGCGTCGATGACCCCGGGGATGCGCAGCAGCTCCTCCCGCGGGGTGATGCGGCGCACGGTGCCCGAGCCCGGCAGGGGCAGCAGCAGGTCGCCCGCGCAGCGCCGCTCGCGGTAGTCGAGGACGGGACGGCGGCCCAGATAGACGTCCAGGGTGGCGCCGAAGACGTCGAAGCCGTAGGCGTGCCCGTGGTTGGCGGGGATCTCGCAGCCGGCCAGCCGCACCCCGATCTCGCCCGCGTACACCTCCCCGCCGACCACGAAGAACTCCATGTGCGCGTACCCGTGGTCGATGCCCATCCCGGTGACGACGCGCTGGAGCAGGGCCCGCAGGTCCACGGGCGGGCCCTCGCCGCTGCCCACGCTGATGTTGGCGTTCATCGCGCCGTCGACGATGTCCAGCGGACGGCAGGGCATCGCGCTCGGCCAGGCGTCCAGCACCTCCCCGGCGTGGATCAGCCCGCACACCTCCCACTCGGTGCCCCCGAGGTGCTCCTCCACCATCCACCGCCGCGCCCCGAAGTCGAGGCCGGCCGGGGCGGCGGGCCCGGTCAGCCGGTGGGTGTCCACACAGGCGAAGGAGTCCACCGGCTTGAGGACGGCCGGCCAGCCGTACCGCCCGGCGAACCGCTCCACGTCCCGGGCCGACCGCACCCGCGCGTACCGGGCCGTACGCAGCCCCAGCTGCCGGAAGCGGTCCTTCATGGCAGTCTTGTCCCGCACCCACGCCACCTGTCGCTCCGTCAGGTGCGGCAGCCCGGCCAGCGCGGCGAACCGCTGGGCGACGCCCTGGCGGGGCTCGGACGGATTGCAGAAGCGGGCCGGCCGTGCCGGCAGCCGCCCGGCCCACCGCTCGTACCGCCGCACCTCCACGTCCAGCGGCACCCCTTCGCGCACCCAGAACGCCGGGAGGTGCGCGGTCCGCCGCAGATACCCCTCCGGGAGGTCGTGGCGGAGCCCTTCGAAACGCAGCAGCACCAGCCCGCCGGGGAGGGCACGGACCGCGTACCGGGTGAAGGAGGAGGGGCGGTCGTCCACCATCAGCAGCACCGGCCCTCCTCCGGGCGCGCTCACACCGCTTCCAGGGCCTGCCGGATCGCCTTGACGGCGAGGACCTGATCCGGCTCGGAAAGCTCCGGCGACAGCGGGACGCACAGGGTCCGGTCGAGCAGGTCGCGGGTGCGGGCGAAGCCGTCGCGGCTGAGGACGAGGGCCGTGTCCGGGGCGAGGCTCCAGGGGAAGCCGTCGGCGTAGAGGGAGCGCCGCCCGGTGAGCACCGGGTGCTCGGGCAGGAAGTACTTGCCGAGGGTCCAGTTGGCGATCCCCCGGTCGGTGAGCCCGGCCACGGCCGCGTCGCGCAGCTCACGGCTCTCCCACCGGAACCGCAGACTGACCTTCACATCCCCCGCCGCCCGCGGCAGCGCCTCCAGACCGGGACGGTCCGGCAGCGCCTCCACGGCGATGGCGTACATGCGCTCCAGCCCGGCCAGGAGCGCGTCGAGATGACGGAACTGCTGGCTCTGGATGGCGGCCACGCCCTCGCTGGTGACGAAGTTCTCCCCGAAGTGCGCGTCCTGGTCCCATGTCGGATACCGCCCGGGGACCCGCGCCGAGCCGTGGTCGTGATAGCCGCGCATCCTCGCCCAGGCCTCGTCGTCGCCGGTGACGACCAGACCGCCCTCGCCCGAGGTGAGCACCTTGTTGTGGTGGAAGCTGAACGTCCCGGCGTAGCCCGCGGTCCCGGCGTGCCGGCCGTCGGGCAGCCGGGCGCCCAGGGACTGCGCGCAGTCCTCGATCACGAACGGCACGCCCTCGGGCACGGGCCCCACCGTGCCCTCCATGTGCGCCACCACGACCCGCCGGGCGTCCGGAGGCAGCAGGGCGGGGTCGAGGGAGAGCGATTCGTCGGTGTCGACGAGGACGGGGATCAGCCCGCTCGCCAGGACCGCCCCGGCCACCGCCACGAAGGTGACGGCCGGGACGAACACCAGGTCGCCGACGCGGGGACGGGTGGAGACCAGGGCCAGGCGCAGCGCCTCGGTGCCGTTGTGCACGGCCAGCGCGTGCCGCGCGCCCAGGCGCCGCGCCACGTGCCGCTCCAGCCGGGAGGCCATGCTCTCGCCCTCCGTCTGGTAGCGGAACAGCACCCGCTGGTCGATCACCTCCCGCAGCTCCGTCATGTCGGACCAGTCGAGGTAGTTGGCGCCGTAGGGCAGGAAGCGCTGCCCGAGCCGCTTGTCGAGGGTCATCGCGCGTCGGACTCCGTGATCGGGTGCCCCGGGCCGCCGACGGCCAGCTCCTGGCCGTGGTGGTTGCGGAGCAGCAGGCCGTCGGGGGTGCGGGTGAAGTACGGGCGAGCGACGGGGATCTTGCCGATCTCCGTGGTGAGGACGTACTGGGGGACCCCGAAGCCGGTGATGTGTCCCTGGAGGCCTTCCATGATCTCCCAGCCCTTCTCCACGGAGGTCATGAAGTGCGAGACGCCGGTGACGTTGTCGCAGTGGTAGAGGTAGTAGGGCCGGACGCGGACGCGCAGCAGCTCCGTCATGAGGGTGCGCATGGTGGCGACGTCGTCGTTGACGCCGCGCAGCAGCACGGTCTGGTTGCCGACGGGGATGCCGTGGCGCAGCAGGCGGTCCACGGCGCGGGCCGCGTCGGCGGTGATCTCCTTGGGGTGGTTGAAGTGGGTGTTCAGCCACACCGGGTGGTGGCGGGCCAGCATCGAGCACAGGTCCTCGGTGATCCGCTGCGGCAGCAGCACCGGGAAGCGGGTGCCGATGCGGATGATCTCCACGCTGGGGATCGCCCGGAGCCCGGCGACGATCTCCTCCAGCCTGCCGTCCGGGTAGGACAGCGGGTCGCCGCCGGTCAGCAGGACGTCCCGGATCTCCGGGTGGGCGGCGATGTAGCGCAGGTCCTCGTCGAACGAGCCGCCCTCGTCGTCGCGGAAGTACGTGCCGTCGACGTCGGTGGTGTGGAACTTGCGGGTGCAGTGCCGGCAGTAGACCGGGCAGGCCTCGGTGACCAGCAGGATCACCCGGTCCGGGTACTTGTGCACCACGCGGTTGGTCCTCCGGTAGGTCATGTCCCCGACCGGGTCGACCTCGGCGCCGGGGAACTCCTCCAGCTCGGCCGGCGCGGGCACGGCCTGCATACGGACGGGGCAGGAGGGGTCATCGGGGTCCATCAGGGACGCGTAGTACGGGGTGATGCTCCACCGGTACCGGCCGGCGGACCCGGCGATCGCCTTCTCCTCGTCGGCGCTGAGACGGAGCCACTGGCGGGCCCTGGCGACGGTGGTGATGCGTTTGCGCATGTGCCAGCGCCAGTCGTCCCACAGCTCGGTGGGGACTTGAGGGCGGAACGGCGGGTCTGTGGTCGTGCCGGGCATGGCGCCTCCGAAGTGAGGGGATCGGCAGCAGGGCTCACAGCGGGGCGAGCGCGAGCTGACGGAGGGTCCGGGCGACGCGCTGCGCGCCCCGCAGGTCGTCGAGGCCGGGATCGACGGCGTCCCACAGCCCGTGCGGGCCCGCCCCGGGCGGTGTCCACACGGACGGGTCCGCCGGATCGGAGACCCGGGGTACCGGGACGACGCTGCCCACGCGCTCGGCCAGGTCCCGCTGGGCGGCGCCCAGCGGCGGCAGGAAGTACAGGGGCGCGCCCCGGGCGTGGGCGAGGGCCAGCGCGCCCGTCGTCGGCGAGGCGAGGAACACCTCGGCGGCGGCGTGCAGCGCGTCCACGTCGACCTCGGCGGCGGCGCGCACCGGCCGTGCCCCGCCGAGGCCCGCGCGGACGGCCGCGAGCCGGTCGTCGCAGACGACCTCGCACCGCCCGGTACGGCGCTCGGCCTCGTGGACCAGCGCGCGCAACGGCCCGGCGGCGAACGCGCCGGCCTCCTCGTCCGGCACGCCCCACAGGGACAGCAGGAGCAGGGTGCCCGCGCGGGCACGGTCGCGGGTGAGCCGGGCGGGCGCGAGCACCCCCGTGGTCCGCGCCCCGGCCGGCCGGGGGCCGGGCAGCCAGCCGGGCCGGTGCAGCCGGCGCAACGCCCGGCCGTCGTCGCCGGTGGCGGGGCCCGGGCCGGGGTCGTGCCCCGACCGCAGGTGCACCACGGGGACGCCGAGGCCGAGCAGCCGGGCGGTGGCCCGCTCGTCGTCGCAGACCAGCGCGGCGTCCGGGAGCGGGCCGCCGGGGGCGAGGGACACGGGGCGCAGGCCGCCGAGGTGGGCGGCGACGCGGCGGCGGGCCAGGACCGAGTCCAGCTCGTCGTCCCGGGACACCAGCAGCACCCGGCGGTACGGCGCGGCGGGGCCCGGGGGGCCGGGCCGGCGGCCGGGGGTCAGTAGCTCCACGGCGCCGCCGTTCCCAGCCGGGCGACGTCGTCGCTGTAGCCGGCGGCCGTCGTGGAGCAGCCGCCGCAGAGCTCGGGGCCGCGCTCGCGGAAGAAGCCCGCGTGGGCGGCGAAGTCCGGGGTGTCGAGGCGGAGCGCGCCGCCCTCGCGCAGGGCCGCGCCGCCGGGCCCGTGACCGTCGTCGCGGTGCGGGAGGCAGCTGCACGCGTACGCCCGCCCGTACTTGCCGTCGACGTAGATGACGTCGTCCACGACGTGGCACAGTGGCGCGGAGGCGCGCGGGGTCCGGGAGCGGAGGAAGTAGTCCTCCTGTTCCTCGGGCGTGTCGCCGTAGAACCGTTTGCCCAGGGGGACGAGCAGCGCTTCCGGGTCGGCGTCGTAGACCGGGTCGCAGACGGCGCGGACGTGGCCGGGGTCGGGGTAGGCGATGGGGCGGTCGAGCTTGAGCGCGGACAGCTCCCACTGGCGCACCCCGGCGTCGGTGAGGACCCGCTGGAGCCGGGGCGTCTCGGTGTAGTTGTGCGGCCCGACGACCGTGTTGACCCGGGGCAGGACGCCGAGCCCGGCGGCGGCCACCAGACCGCGCAGGGCGCTGTCGAACATGCCGGGGGAGCGGCGGTACACGTCGTGGGTGACGGCGGAGGCGCCGTCGACGCTGACGACGACCTGGGCCAGTCCCGCCCCGGCGAGCCGACCGGCCATCCTGGGCAGCAGCGCGCCGTTGGTGATGAGGGACATCCGCATGCCCTCGGCCGTGCCCGCGCGCACCAGCTCGACGACGTCGGGGTGCATCAGGGGCTCGCCGCCGGTGAAGCGCACGTACCGCACCCCGGCCTCCCGGGCCTCGGGCAGCAGACCGGCGAAGTCGGCGGGGGAGAAGCGGAAGGTGTCGCGGGAGAGGGCGTACTCGCACATGAAGCAGTCGGCGTTGCAGGCTTCCAGGATCCTGATGAACAGATAGCGGTCGCGCTGGCGCATGGGGAGACCTTCCGGACCGTTCGCGTGCGTACGGGGGCGGGGCGCAGCCGGGGTCAGGCGGGCAGGGGTGCCCGCCGCGCTATCTCCAGCAGCGCGTCGGCCACCTGGGCGGCGCCGCCGGTGCCGACGGCGGCGGTGAGCCCGCCCCAGTCGGCGCCCCCGGCCGCCCGGCGCAGCGCGGCCAGGACGCCCTCGCGCAGGGCGTCGCGGGTCGTACGGCCGCCAGGCGCGGGGACGTCGCCGGCGGCGGCCCGGGCGATCCCGCCGTAGATCAGCTCCAGGGCGCTGTCCTCGCCGCCCGAGCGGAGCGCGAGGGCGGCTTCCTCGGAGAGGACGTCCCCGGGCCAGGTGACGCGGACGTCCGCGCCGACGGCCCGGCTGTGGAACCGGCCGTTGAAGATCTGGCTGAGGTTCTGCGGCGGCAGGCACACGGTCGGCACGGCCGTCCGGCCGGCCTCCAGCAGGGTGGTGAGCCCGGGCGAGGCGAGAAGGACGTCGCAATCGCCCAGGCGGCGCAGGAACACGTCGTGGGGGAGCGGCCCCGCCGTGACGCGCGGTGGGACGGCGGGACCGGCGGTGAGCCGGGCGGCCAGGCCGTCGGGGAGGTTGCCCGCGATGTGCGCCTCCTGGACGCCGTGGGCGGCGAGCGCGGCGAGGACCGCGGGCACGACGGCGCGCGGGTAGCACGCCGGATCGGCGAGCCGAGGGGCCCGGAGCCCGCCGAGGCTGACGAGGGCCGTGCGGTACGGGCTCCCGTCGGCGCGGGCGCCGGGGCCGGTGGGCGCCCCGGGCGCGGCGGCGACGACCGCCTCGACCCAGCGCGGGTGACGGACGGCGGCCAGGACGCCCCGGCACTCGGCGGGCAACTCGACGGCGCGCTGGGCGCAGTAGGCGGACGCCTCCAGCGGCAGCGCGTCCCGGTCGCCGTCGGTCCAGAGGAACGGCAGGCTGTCGACGAACACGGTGGGCACCCCGGCGGCCTCCAGGGCCATGGCGACGGGCCCGTCCAGGACGACGAGCGCCGCCCGCACCCCCTGGGCCCGGACGATGCCGGCGACGGCGTCGCGGGCGGCGGCCGCGGTGCCCGGCAGGTCGTACCAGGACGCGACGGGATGCCCGGTGAGCAGGGGACGGCCGAGGCCGGTGCCCAGTCCGACGATCCTCGGCGGCCGCCCGCCCGAACGTTCCCGCAGCGCGCCGAGCACGGCGCTCAGCTTCCCCGAGCTGCCCCAGCCGAACTCCGCCCCGGCGATCGCCACGGTGACGGGCTCGTCGACGGGCTCGTCGCGCGGGGCCGGAGCCGGGGGACCGGGGACGGCGCGGAGGTGCCGCGGTCGTGGACCGGGAACAGGGCGCATCGGTTCCTCTCGGCTTCCTCGGCGGCCCGGCCCGTCCGGGCAGGGGAGGACCACGTTCGCGGCCGCGACCGGTACGGCGCAAGGACGGTGGCATCGGCTTCCGGCCAGGGGCCGGACCCCCTTACCCGAAAGGGGCAGGTCATATGAAGAACCCCGAGAGGCATGCATCTGGGATGAGTCGGAATATATGCGCTGATCGCGGGCTCGCTGTGCTCCATGAGGGAGACGGTGCGAGTGAGGCGCGACTCTCGCGGAGGTCGTACGCCGGGGCGCGCACCCGGCCAGGACACAACCGCGTGGCCGAAAGGCGGCGGAACGGACGATCCGGGCGGCCGGACCACCGGTGCTGATGGGGCGGTTGGAGGTGTTACTCCTGGTTGGCGTAGTATGACCGGCGTCGCTATTGCGTCCTCGGCCATCTCGTCGTCAACGAGCCCGGACCGTTCCCGAACCGCTTCGGGGGCAGTCCCCGGGCTCGTCGCGTCGTACCCGGTGTCCGTTCCCGGGGCCGATCCCGGCGAAGCCCAACAGGCCGGTACGCGGTGTCGGCGACTGATCCCCGCTCAGTTCGACAGGCGTCGCCGTCCATCGGCGCGAGCCGGTGGGACGGCCCCGGCAGCCGTACGCCGAAGAGGCGCATAGGGACTTCCAGTCCTTGTCTCCCGGCAGAACGGAAAAACAGCTCGTGGACATGAGCGCGGCCAACAGGAAAGGCCTCAGCCTTTTCGCCCTGATCATGATAGGCCTGGGGTCGATCTTCGGCTCCGGCTGGCTCTTCGGAGCCGGTCAGGCGGCCCAGGTGGCCGGGCCCGCCGCCCTGGTCGCCTGGGTGATCGGCGCGATCTTCATCGGCATGATCGCCATGACGTACGCCGAGGTGGGCGCCGCCTATCCGCTGCCGGGCGCCATGGCCCGCTTCGGCTCCATATCCCACGGCCCGGTGCTGGGCTTCGTCACCGGCTGGGCCGTGTGGATCGCGACCGCCTCGCTGATCCCCATCGAGGCCATCGCGGGCACCCAGTACATGTCCTCCTGGAGCTTCGGCTGGGCCAAGGGGCTGGTCTCCGGCGGCAGCCTCACCGCCACCGGCATCGCGACGGCCCTGATCCTGACCTTCGCCCTGTGGCTGGCCTGCTACTGGTCGGTCGAGCTGCTGGCGCGCGCCAACAACCTCCTGACCCTGGTCAAGTTCGCCATCCCCGTCCTCGCGGTCGGCGCGCTCATCGCCTCCGGCTTCCACACGGAGAACCTCACCTCTCACGGCGGCTTCGCCCCCAACGGCTGGTCCGCGGTCCTCACCGCCGTCACCGCCTCGGGCGTCGTCTTCGCCTTCAACGGCTTCCAGGCCGTCGTCAACCTCGGCGGCAACGCCAAGAACCCCGGCCGCGCCATCCCGCTCGCGCTCGTCGGCGCGCTCTCCCTCGGCCTGGTGATCTACCTGGCCCTCCAGGTCGCCTTCCTCGGCGCCGTCCCGCCCGAGAAGCTCGCCGAGGCCGGTGGCTGGAGCGGCGTCAACTTCGCTTCCCCCTTCGCCGACCTCGCCAAGCTGCTGATGCTGCACTGGGTCGTCACCATGCTCCAGTTCGGCGCCTTCATCTCGCCCAACGGCGCCAACATCGGCAACGTCGCCTCCTCCGCCTACCTGGCGCAGAACCTCGCCGAGACCGGCTTCTTCCCCAAGAAGATCGCCGAGGTCCACCCCCGCTACGGCGCCGCCCGCCCCGCGATGTGGCTCAACCTGGGCTTCTCCGTCCTCCTGCTGCTGACCATCGGCCACAGCTGGGAGGCCCTGGCCAGCGTCGTCTCCGCCGCGATGGTCGTCTCCTACCTCATGGGCCCCATCGCCGTCGGTGTCTTCCGTGAGACCAAGCCCGAGCTGCCCCGCCCCTTCCGGCTCCCGGCCGCCAAGGTCCTCTGCCCCATCACCTTCGCCTTCGCGGCCTGCGCCCTGTACTGGTCGAAGTGGCCCAACACCGGCAAGGTCGCCGTCCTCACCCTGATCTCGGTGCCCATCGCCGCGATCGTGCTGAGCCGCCGGGGCGAGAGCGATCTGCGCCGCCAGTTCGCGCCGGCCTGGTGGATGGTCGCGTTCCTGCTGTGGCTCTCGACGCTGTCGGCGCTGGGCAGCAAGGAGTTCGGCGGTCACGGGGTGATCCCGGGCGGCCTCGACATCGCGCTGGTGGGTGTGTCCGCGCTGGGCTTCTACTTCTGGGCGGTCCGCGCGGGCGTCCAGGCCCATCGCGCCGGGCTGCCGGACCCCGACCCCGTGCTCGGCGCCGGGGCCCGGACCGCGCGCGCGGCCGAGGACGAGCAGGAGGCTCCCGAGCCCGCCGTGGTCACGGCCGTCTGACGGGCGCGCGCCGCTCAGCGTCGCGTCGCGGTATGGAAGCCGCCCCGGGCCGGACCGGTCCCGGGGCGGCCGTATGTCCGCGACAGTTCCTCGATGGGGTGGGTCGCCACGTCCCAGCCGTTGGCGCCGAGCCAGTCGCCCAGACCCGGGCCCAGGCCGCCCAGCCACAGCGGGGCGATGTGCGCGAGGGCCGGTTCGGCGTCGGCCGACGGGAGGTCCCGGCCGCGCTCCATGGCGAACCGGTCGCCCGGGCGGGACAGCCCGCCGAGAGTGAGGAGCAGGCAGGTGGCCTGCTCCTCCGTGAGATACACCAGGAGTCCCTCGGCCAGCCAGGCCGTCCGCGCGGCCGGGTCGAAGCCCGCCTCGGCCAGCAGGGCGGGCCACTCGGGCGACAGCAGGTCGGCTGCCACCGCCGTCCGGTCACAGCGCGGCCGGGCCGCCCGCCCGGCCAGGACGTGCTCCTTGAAGGCCAGCACCGGCGGAAGATCCAGCTCGTACAGCCGTACCCCGTCCGGCCAGGCCAGCCGGTACGCGCGGGTGTCCAGCCCGGCGGCCAGCAGGACCGTCTGACGGCACCCGGCCGCGCAGGCGGCGAGCAGGAAGTCGTCGTAGAAGCGGGTGCGGATCACCGTGTGATGGGTGATGGCGGCGGCGTACGGCCCGGGCCGTACGGCCGGCTCGGCGGGGTACCCGGCGGCGGTGAGGAACGCCGTGGCGTGGGGGTCCGTGAAGAGGGCGTCCGGGCGCCGGCTCTCCTGTGCCCGGACCCGGGCGACGGTCAGGGCCGTCCTGCTGACGGGGCTGAACGACGCGGCCTCGGTGGGCCCGGCGGCGGGTTCTGGTGTGGTCATGGGGGCAGGATGCCCACCGGCGCGGCCGGGGACCACGGTGAGCGCCCGCGCGCCCGCCTGATCCGGCGGGCGCGTTCGGGCGGTGCCGCTCAGACCCCCACGGCCTCCTCCATCTCCTCCTCCGCGTTGTCGGTGGCCTTGGCCGCTACAGGCGTGGCGCGCCGTGCCTCGGTGACCCAGGCCGCGCAGACGACCGCGATGCCGGCGACCAGCCACAGCGCCAGCGTCCACACGTGCCGGCCCAGGCCGGCGTGGTCGAAGTAGACGAGGCTGCGGATGCCCTCGACGAACCCGGCGCCGTTCCAGAAGGAGTGCAGCGCGGCGAAGAAGCCGTTCTGGAGCTCGGGGCGGTAGACACCGCCGGCGCTGGTGAAGTTGAGCATGACGAAGAGGACCATCACGCCCAGCGTGGTCCAGCGCCCCAGGAAGGTGTGCAGTCCGGTGCCGACGAGCAGGACGCCCGCCGAGTAGACCCACGCCATGGCCCACAGCCCCGGCAGGCCCTGGTCGACCAGGTGGAAGACGGGCCCGGCGAAGACCGCGCCGATCACGCTGACGATGAGCGACATGGCACCGGCGAGCGCCACCCGCAGCCGCATCGGCAGCACCGCGCCCGCTCCGCCGATCACGGCGACGGCGGCGTACGAGCCGATGCTGAGCGCGACCAGCAGGAAGAAGATGCCCTGGCCCGTGGGGTCGCCCTCGGCGGGCGGCACCACGTCGGTGACCTTCAGCGGGGCGCCCTGGTGCGCGGCGACGGGCTGGAAGACCTTCTGCACGGCGACGGCCGTGGTGTCCGAGCCGGCCGAGGCGATCAGCAGCTCGGGGGAGCGCTTGCCGGGGACGTAGGCGCCGAAGACCTTCCGGTCCTTGAGCTGCCGGACCGCCTCCTCGCGGTCGGCGACCGTCCGTACGGCGAGGCGGTCGCCCGCCTTGTCGCTGATCGTCTGCGCGAGCACCTGGGTGCCGGTGCCGGAGCCCACGACGGCGACGGGCAGCCGGTGCGGCTCGGGGTGGGCGAACGCGCCCAGGTAGGCGAGGCCCATGCCGACGCACATCAGCAGGGGAGTGAGCAGATGGGTCAGCACATGACGCAGCGCGCCGCCGTTGGTGGATCTCATCGGTGCCTTCCTCGGGCTCCCCGGTGCGGGAGCCGTGGCGATAGTTGGCAAATACAACTCTGTCTTCAAGTTGTACTCTACAACCACATGGCCTGAAAGGAGTCCCCGTGCCCCACCGTGACGAGTCCGTGGAGATCATCCAGCGGGAGCTGACCGCCTTCGCCCGCCGCGCCCGCGCCTCCGCCGCCCGGATGCACCCCGAGCTCTCCCTGGTCTCCTTCACCCTGCTGTCCCACCTCGAGGACCGGCAGGGCTGCCGCGCCACCGACCTCGCGGCCCACTACCTGCTGGACAAGTCCACCGTCAGCCGGCAGATCGCCACGCTGGAGCACCTCGGCCTCGTCGAACGCCGCGTCGACCCCGACGACCAGCGCGTTCAGGTCCTCCACCTCACGGCGGCGGGCCGGGAGACCCTCGCCCAGGTCGCCGCCCGACGCCACACGGCCTTCCAGGAACGCCTCGCCGACTGGAACGAGGACGACCTCGCCGGCTTCGCCGCGCACCTCCTGCGCTACAACGCGGCGCACGCGTCCTCCGGGGACGCGTAGCCGCCGGGGTGCGGCCCTTCGACGGTGATCGAAGCGCTCGACGGCGCTCACCAAGGGTGCGGATGATGTCGCTGTCGGTGGCGGTGAAGCAGCCGCTTCAGGACATCGCCGCCGCCTTCCGTGACCGTCGTAGAAGCCGTAGAAAAGGACGAACCATGAGAATCGTCTCCGCCGTCACCATGTCCCTGATCGCGCTCCTCATGCCCGCGACAAGCGCCTTCGCCGCCCCGGCCGCCGGGCCACCGGCCTGTCCCAACGGCTCGGTCTGCTTCTTCAGCGGGTCGGACTACCACGGCTCCAGCTGGGAGTGGACGGCCTCCAGCGGCTACCGCGACATGCCCCCGGCCCTCCACGACAACGTCGGCTCCTTCGTCGCGAGCACCGACGCCTGCTTCATCAACTGGGACCCGAAGGAGACCCGCCAGGTGCACAACGGCGACTGGCGCCGGGCGTACGGGGGCGACTTCGGCGGCCGGATCGACGGGGTCAACGGGGGCAACTGCTGACCCCATGACCAGCGGCAGACGCCTGCGGGTCCCGGCGCGGGGAGGCCGGGACCCGCAGGCGTCGCGACAGCGGTGTCAGGCGGCGACCACCGACGCCGGCGCCTCCGTCTCCGTTTCCGGCTCCGGGCGGCGCAGGCCCTTGAGGAGGACGACCAGCGCGGCGCCGACCCCCGTGCCCGCCGCGATCGCGACGAGGTACAGCAGCGGCTGCCCGATCAGCGGGACGACGAAGGCACCGCCGTGCGGGGCCCGCAGGGTGCAGCCGAACGCCATGGACAGGGCGCCCGTCACCGCACCGCCCGCCATCGCGGAAGGGATCACGCGCAGGGGGTCCGCCGCGGCGAAGGGGATCGCGCCCTCGGTGATGAAGGAGGCGCCCAGCACCCACGCGGCCTTGCCGTTCTCCCGCTCGGCCCGGGTGAACAGCCGTCCGCGCACGGCCGTGGCCAGGGCCATCGCCAGCGGCGGCACCATCCCGGCAGCCATGACCGCCGCCATCACCTTCAGACTGCCCGCGTTGGGGTCGGCCAGGCCGCCGACCGCGAAGGTGTACGCGCACTTGTTCAGCGGGCCGCCGAGGTCGAAGCACATCATCAGACCCAGCACGGCGCCCAGGACGACCGCGTTCGTCCCCGACAGTCCGCCCAGCCAGTCGGTGAGCGCCTTCTGGAGCGCGGCGACCGGCTTGCCGACCACCAGGAACATCAGGAATCCGACCACCGCCGACGAGAGCAGCGGAATCACGACCACGGGCATGATGCCGCGCAGCACGGGCGGGACGGTCACCCGCCGGACGCCCAGGACGGCCGCCCCCGCCAGGAGACCGGCGATCAGCCCGCCCAGGAAGCCCGCGTTCACGGTCAGGGCGATCGAGCCACCGACGAAACCGGGCACGAGCCCGGGCCGGTCGGCCATCCCGTAGGCGATATAGCCCGCCAGCACCGGCACCAGGAACGCGAAGGCGGCCCCGCCGGTCTGGAAGAACAACGCGGCCCAGCTCGCGGACTCCGTCCACAGGAAGTGGTCGGCGACGGACGGCGCCTTGTTCACCTGGTAGCCCCCGACGGCGAAGGCCAGGGCGATCAGCAGACCGCCCGCCGCGACGAACGGCACCATGTAGCTCACGCCCGTCATCAGCCACGTACGCAACCGGGTGCCGAACCCGTCGCCCACCCCGGCCCCCGCGTCCATGGGCGCGGCCGGTCGTGCCACCGGTGCACCGGCTGCCGCCGCCAGCTCGCACACCTCGGCGATCAGCTCGGCGGGCCGGTTGACCCCCGCCTTCACCCCGACGTCCACGGTGGGCTTGCCCGCGAAACGGGCCCGCTCGCGCACCTCCACGTCATGGGCGAAGATCACGCCGTCGGCCGCCGCGACGACCGCCGGGTCGAGCCGGGTGAACCCGGCGGAACCCTGCGTCTCCACGACGAGCTCCACCCCCGCGTCCAGGGCGGCCTGCCGCAGCGCCTCGGCCGCCATATAGGTGTGCGCGATACCGGTCGGGCAGGACGTGACCGCGACGATACGGAGCGGCTGCCGCCGGGAGGCGTCGGCCGCGGCCGACGGTGTCGGCTCCGCCACGGCGGACGACCGGGCCCGCTCGCCGGCGCCGACGGCGGCCGGAGTCCCGGCTCCGTCCGGAAGCCTGACCGGGTTCGGGGCCCCGGCCGCCGTCGCGCCCTCGGCCGCCGCGTCCCCGTCCGCCCGGACCCGCTCCCGCGCCGGAGGCGCGTCGCCGCGCAGCAGCGCCGCGACGGCCTCCACGCTCTCCGCCGCCCGGAGCGCGCCCGTGAACCCCGCGTCCATCAGCTGTCGCGCCAGCGCCGACAAAATGGTGAGGTGGTCGCTGTCGGCGCCCGCCGGGGCGGCTATCAGGAAGATCAGGTCCGCCGGGCCGTCCGGCGCCCCGAAGTCGATCCCGGCGGAGGCGCGGCCGAAGGCCAGCGTGGGCTCGGTGACGTGCGCGCTGCGGCAGTGGGGGATGCCGATGCCACCGTCGAGCCCCGTCGGCATCCGCGCCTCGCGCGCGGCGACGTCGGCCAGGAAGCCCTCCAGGTCCGTGACCCGGCCCAGGGCCCGCATCCGTTCGGCGAGCGAGCGCGTCGCCGCTTCCTTCGTACCGGCGGTACTGGCGGACAGGTCCAGGTCGACCAGTCCGGCCGTGATCAGTTCACTCATCGCGGGCTCCCTTGCACGCGCTGACGCCCGGCGGGCGGTGGGGGACAGAAAAAGGGGAGGATAAAGACGTCAGGCGGGCTCGGTCAGCGCGCGGTCGTACGGCACCGTCGCCGTGACCGTCACCGCCTCCGGCACGAGATCGGCCGGGACCGGCATCACGCTGCCGGGCAGCCCCACGGCCGCCGCGCCGTGCGCGAGGGCCGAGGCCAGGGCGGCGGGGCCGGTCCCCCCGGCGACGAGGAAACCGGCCAAGGACGCGTCACCCGCGCCGACGTCGCTGCGCACGGCGGCGACGGGCGCCGTCCCGAAGTGCGTGCCGCTGTCGTCGACCAGCAGCTGGCCGTCCGCGCCGAGGCTGGCGAGGACCGCCCGAGCCCCCAGGGCTCGCAGTTCCTCGGCCGCGTCGGCCACGTCGCCGATCGTGGCCAGCGGCCGGCCCACGGCCTGGGCGAGCTCGTGCGCGTTGGGCTTGACGACGTCCGGGCGCTCCCGCAGGGCCGCCGTGAGCGCGGGCCCCGAGGTGTCCAGGGCGATCCGGGACCCGCCCGCGTGCGCGGCGGCCACCAGCCGTCCGTACCACTCGGGGGCCAGGCCGCGCGGCAGGCTGCCGCAGCAGGCGACCCAGTCCGCGCGGGCCGACCGCGCCCCCACGGCGGCGAGCAGGGTGTCCGCCTCGGCCGGGTCCAGCTCGGGACCCGCGGCGTTGATCTTGGTGAGGGTGCCGTCCGGTTCGGCGACGGCGACGTTCACACGCGTCGAGCCATGGACGGGCACCCCCGCCACCTCGATGCCGTGCCCGTCCAGCAGCCGCTCCAGCAGCGCGCCCTCCGCGCCGCCGAGCGGCAGCACCGCGACCGTGCGCCGCCCGGCGGCGGCCACGGCACGCGAGACGTTGACGCCCTTGCCGCCGGGGTCGACCCGGTCGGCACCGGCCCGCAGCACCGCGCCGCGCTCCAGACGGGGAACCTCGAAGGTGCGGTCCAGGCTGGGATTGGGAGTGACGGTGAGGATCACGCGCGGACCACCGTCGGCCCGGCCAGCTCGACGGCCCGCGCGTCCTCCGGCGACAGGCCCGTATCCGTCACGACCAGGTCCACGTCGGCGAGGTCGCCGAAGCGCGCGAAGTGCCGCTGACCGTATTTGGCGGAGTCGGCGAGCAGCACCACGCGCCGCGCCGCGCCCGCCACCGCCCGCTTGACGGCGGCCTCCGCCAGATCGGGCGTGGTCAGACCGCCGTCGGGGGAGAAGCCGTTGGTCGCCAGGAAGGCGACGTCCGCGTGGATCTCGGCGTAGGCGCGCAGCGCCCATTCGTCCACGGCGGCGCGCGTACGGCGCCGTACCCGGCCGCCGACGAGATGCAGCGCGATGCCCGGGTGGTCGGCCAGCCGGGCGGCGACCGGCAGGGCGTGGGTGACGACGGTGAGCGTGGAGTCCAGGGGGAGCAGCCCGGCGAGGCGGGCGGCCGTCGTGCCCGCGTCGATGATGACGCTGCCGTCGGCGGGGAGCTCGGCGAGGGCGGCCCGCGCGATGGCGTCCTTCTCGTCCGCCGCCGTGGTCTCCCGCTCGGCGAGGTCCGGCTCGAAGTCGAGTCGTCCGGCGGGGATGGCGCCACCGTGGACCCGCAGGACGAGCCCGGCCCGGTCGAGGGCCTTGAGGTCGCGCCGCACGGTCTCGGCGGTGACCCGGAAGTCCTCGGCGAGGGAGAGCACCTCCACCCGGCCGCGCTCACGGGCGAGGCGCAGGATCTCCTGCTGACGCTCCGGTGCGTACATGAAGGACTACTTCCGTTCGATGCCCGAATCTGTTGTTATCGGCCACCCTAATGACTGGATGGAGAAGAAGTAAACAGAATCGGGCAATCAAACAGACGTGATCGGGCATGGAGTGAGGGTTGTCAGTCGCACTTCCCGGCCGGGCGGGACCGGGTGACGAGGTCGGGGTACCCGGTGGTGGCGTCGATCCACACCACCTGGGCGCCACCCGCGGCGGCGGCCCCCAGCTGCTCACCGCGGCCACAGGAGACCCGGCCCTTGCGGGAGCCGTCGGTCGAGAACTGCCACAGCTTGGACAGCGTCGCATCGCGGAGGACGGTGTCCGGCGTCCTCGCCGTGACGGTCACCGCGTCCTCGGAGGCCGTCAGACCGACGCCGTACAGCGCGTCCTCGCCCTGTCCGGGGCTGATGTCGACGACGCCCGCGCCGTCGAGGCCGACGCGGCGCACGGCGGTCCGGGCGCTGTCCTTGACGTCCTTGACCAGCCAGAAGACATGTTTGCCCGTGATCGCGGTCTGCCCCAGGTCGTGCGGTGTACCGATCTGCGGCAGCACCGTCACCTTGCCGGTCGCGATGTCCAGCACTTTGGTGTCCTGACGGTAGACGCCGTAGACGCGGCCCGAGTCGGTGTAGGCGATCCGGCCATTGCGCAGGGACGGCCGTGCCGTCTCGGCCCAGAGCTTGCCCGACTCCGGGGAGACCACCGTCGGCTCGATCTCACCGATGCGCAGGTACACCACGCGGTTGCCGCCCTTGCGCAGACCGATCTCGAAGACCACGTCCTTTCCCTCGACGCGCGGCGAATGGATCCCGTACCGGTCGTCGTACAGTTTTTTGACGGGCCCGCCGGCGATCGGCCGCGCCAGGACCTCCACACGGTTGCCCCGGTACGCCACCCAGACCACCGTCCTGCCGTCGGTGGCCGGCTCGACGTGGTTCCGGCCGTCGTTGGGGCTGATCAGCTTCTTCTCACCGGTGCCGTCCGTACGCCCGGCCCAGACCGAGTTGGCCTCGGTGCCGCTCTCGTTCGACGCGGACGCGGCCCACCAGCCGCCGCCCGCGCCCACGTTCGTCCTGGTGGTGGTGACCCTGCCGAGGAGCCGGTCGGTGTCCACGCCGATGGCGAGCTCCCAGCCGGGGACGATGCCGTGGGCGGTGAAGGCCCGTTCCACGGCCCTGAGATCCTTGCCGGTGACGCCGAGGTCCTTGGCTGCGGCGATGACGGCGTCGCGGCCCTCGGTGAAGCCGTCCAGCGGGGTCATGTAGTCGGTGAGCGCCCGGTGGACGATTCTGTCGGCGAGGGTGCGGTTCAGGTCCTTGCGGATGTCCCACAGGGCGCCGGAGAAGATGGTGGAGTTGAGGTGGACGCCACCGCTGTCGGTGGCGAAACCCACGCCGAGGAAGGACTTGGAGGTCGTCCTGCCGTCGTTCATGTCCCGGGTGGCGCACGCGCGCGGGGACTTGGTGCGGCACAGCCCGTCGCCCAGCAGTCCCGAGTCGGGGTCGTCCATGGACGTACCCCGTGCGTCGGTCTTGACGCCGGCCCCGAAGTAGTCCGCGACCGCCACGGCGAGCGCTCCGGACTGGCCCGCGTGGACGAGCCCGGCGGTGCGCTCGACGACCCCGTGCGTCATCACGTGGCCGACCACGTCCAGGGCCGCGGAGAACGGGCGGTACTCCGCGTCGCCCCCGCCGTACGCCGCCTTGGTGCCGTCCCAGAAGGCGTTCTTGAGCGGGTGCCCGTAGTCCCAGACGCCCACCAGGGAATTGACCGCCATGCCCCGGCCGTCGACGCCGTCCCTGCCGAGGACGGACTTGTAGTAGTCGTGGACCTTGCCCGCCGCCCAGTGGGCGTCGACCGCGCCGGTCTCGGTGGCCTCCTTGCCGAAGGCCGGCGTCGCCGAGCCGAACTCCCTGAGACCGGACGGCCAGATGCCGGCCACCTCGCTGGGGCCCCTGCGGCGCGCGTCCCAGGTGGCGATGGGCTTCTTGCCGCTGCCGCTGCCGCTGCCGCCGTCCCGCGCCCGCGAGTAGTCGCGCATGACGTATTCCTTGCGCGCCTCGTCCCGGTCCAGCCGCAGTTCGACGGTGCTCCCGTCGGCCCTGACACCGGAGCCCAGTGCTCCGGGCCCCGGCGGGGGCGGCTCGGGTGCGTCGGGTGTGCCGTTGGGGTCGTAGCCGCCGTCGAGGAAGCCCCGCGAGGGCACGTCGAACGTCTTGATACTGCTGTACTGGAGGACCGGATAGCCGTCGACGGCGTCGATGTAGACCTCCTCCAGCACCGGCGCCCCGGAGGCAGGGTCCGTGCCGCGCACGGTGATGTGCCGGGCGAGCACACCCGTGCCCCTGGGCAGCACGACCAGGCCGCGTGCCGTGCCGGTCAGCGGCTCGGGCGCGGGGCTGTCGTCGTCTCCCCGCGGGCCGTTCGGGGCGTCGGACCGGCGGGCGCCGAGCCGCGTGAGCGTGGCGTCGACGGCCCGTTCGACAGCGAGTTCCTCACTCACCTCGGGCGTGGTGCCGGTGGTCAGTGCTGTGAAGTACTTGCCGGAGGCTCCGGTGACGACGCGCTTGCCGTTCTTCCTCTCCATGCGGACGAGGTACTGCCCGCCGAGGACGTCGACGCCGTGGTGCTTCTGCTGAAACCGTACGGTCTCCGAGGCGCCGGAGGCGGTGGTCCGCAGGGGCGCCAGGTCGCGGGCGGGATCGGCGATCCGGTAGCGGCTCTCCCCGGCGGCGAGATGACCGAGCGCCGCGTCCGCCGCGCTCCCCGTGGCCGCCACCGGCTCCCGGATGCCCTCGACGAGGGCGGGCGTCGCGGTGTGCCGACCGGGGATCACCTCTCCCGGCGCGGGGGCCGGCGGCCCGGCGGCCGCGCCGGCGGGAGCCGCCGGGACGACAAGTGCGGCGGCGCCGATCAGCGCCGCCGCACCGGTGATGCCGCCCCGGGCTCTGGATGCTCCCCGTCTTGCCTTCCGTCCTGCCGTCCGTGCTCCGGGCTCGCGCAAGGTTCCCCCTCCGGTACATACGCGGCAGCGATGCCTCTGGGCAGGGTCATGCAAGCGGTGGTGCGTCGGCCCATCAATGGGCGAGGTGATTTCGCGGGCGGAATCCGGCCTTGATCCGCCGTCAGGACGCCGGGTGGTTCTTCCGCCGCTGCTTGAGCTTGCTCCACACGGTCTCGAGCGCCTGGATGTCGGTGTCGTCGAGGAGGTCGTCGAAGACCTCCGCCAGGGCCGCGCGACGGGTCGCGTCCGCCTCGGCGAAGGCGCGCCGCCCGGCCTCGGTGAGCTCCACCCGCACGGACCGAGCGTCGGTCGGTGACGGGACGCGGGCCGCCAGGCCGCGCGCCTGGAGGGCGTCGACGACGCGGGAGGCCTGGCTGCGGCTGAGCAGGGTCTTCTCGCCCAGGTCGGACGCTGCGACGGGCGCGGCCTGCCCGTTCAGCCAGAGCATGACCTCGAACCAGGAGAGCGGAAGGTCATGCGCCCGCTGGAGCGCCTGGTCGACGTGGGCGCTGAGGGTCGTACCCGCCCATACCAGGCCGTAGAAGGCGTGGTCGCGGGGGGACAGGTCTCCCAGGGTGAGGTCGGTGCGCGCCATCTCCGCAGTCTACCGGTTGTGTGCGCACGCACGCAGTTATAGTGTGTGCGCACACACGAAAACTCCCACGCGAGCGGAAGAGAGACGAGCCCGTGACCTCCCCCCACACCGTCCTGATCACCGGAACCTCCTCCGGCATCGGTCTGGCGACCGCCGTGGCCGCCGCCCGCGAGGGCTGGAACGTGATCGCCACCATGCGCGACCCGGCCAGGGCGGGCGCCCTGCGCGAGGCCGCCGAGCAGGCGGGTGTCACCGGCCTCGTCCGCGTCGAACGACTGGACGTGACCGACCCCGCCTCCATCACCGCGTGCCTGGACCGGGTGATCGCCACGTACGGGCGGCTGAACGCCCTGGTCAACAACGCCGGCGCCGGCGTCGTCGGCACCGTCGAGCAGAGCGGCTCCGCGCCGTTCCGCTCGGCGATGGAGGTGAACTTCTTCGGCGTCGTGGAGACGACCCACGCGGCCATGCCGTACCTCCGTGCCTCGCGCGGCAAGGTCGTCACGGTCACCAGCGTCGGCGGCGTCGTCGGGCAGCCCTTCAATGAGGCGTACTGCGCGGCCAAGTTCGCCGCCGAAGGTTTCATGGAGTCCCTGGCCCCGGTCGCGGCGACCGCGGGCGTGGGCGTCACGGTCGTCGAGCCGGGCGCGGTGGCCAGCGAGTTCGTCGCCAGCCAGAACCTGGACATCCCCGCGCTGCTGGAGGCCGCCGGGCCCTACGCGCCGGCCCTGAAGGCCTACATCGACCGCACCCTGGCGTCCTTCGGCAACGCGCAGAGCGCCGCCGAGGCCGCCGCCTCCGTCGTCGGCGTGCTCACGGCGGAGCGGCCGCCCTTCCGCGTGCAGACCTCCGCCTGGGCGCGCGACTTCGTCGGCACCAAGCTCGCCGACGCCGACGGCTCCGCCGTCCAGGCGCTCACGGCGTCGTGGGTCTCCTCGTCGTGAAAGGGCGGCGGCGCCCCGGGGTGTGGGGTGCCGCCGCCCTTTGCGACGTGTCTGCCGGTTTGTTTAGTACGCGGAGTTGACGTTGTCCATGGAGCC
>NZ_JBEZUS010000024.1:0-67097 GCF_040636475.1 Streptomyces sp. NPDC037389 | reverse complement strand
GGGGGACCCTGTGGGAGAGTAGGACGCCGCCGAACTTCTTTTGGAGAAAGCCCTGGCAGGGGATACCTGCCAGGGCTTTCTTGCGTTTACGGACAGGTTGGCTCTGCCCGCCCCGCCCCGGGCCGGCATCCTCAGGACGCCCGCCCGAAGCAGAACAGAGCAACAACCACCCGATCACATACCCGCAGCACGCGCGAGCTCGATATCAAGGGACTCGCGACGGATCCGCTGATCCATATACAGCAGCGCGGTCACGCCGGCAGTGATCGGAAGCGCCACCGCGGAGCCGATCACCGAGCCGACACCATTGATGATCAAAGACGTCCACGTCAAATGATCCATGGTGGATTCACCAGTCACGATGCCGTCAATGAGGCTCGTCGGTATCTGCGCCATTGAACCGATCATGAAAACGATAAAGGCGGCCAGGACCTGTATTCCAAAGATCCGCCAGCCCGATCCCCGCACAAGCTTCGCCGAACGACGCATAGCCGTGATCACACCCTGCTTTTCGAGCATGAGCGCCGGCGCGGCAAGGCTGTAGCGGACCCAGAGCCAGGCCGCCGCCACCATGCCGGCGAGCCCGCCGAGAAGCAGCAGACCCGCACCGCCACCGTCCGGACCACCGGAAAGCCCGGCATCCGAAGCCGCCGCGACCGCCAGTCCCGGGGCCAGGCAGACCGCGAAGGCCGCGGTGATGAGCACGGGCAGTAGCAGGAACAGCCCCGTCAGGGCGAGCAGCCGGGGGCGGGCGTCCCGCCAGGCGTCACCCACCGACGCGGGCCGGCCCAGCACGGCGCGGCTGACGACCATCGTCAGCATGGCGCTCGCGATGATCGAGCCGACCAGCCCGACCAGTGAAGCGACGGTCAGACTGCCCAGGGACTTGCCGAAGGCGTCCAGCACCTCGTGAGGGTTGGCCGTCCCCGGGTCGGCGAGCTTGTTCAGGCCCGTAACGTCGCGGAACCACAGCCCTGTTACCGCGGTCCCCGCCGCCTGGGTACCGAGGGCGACGGTCGCGGAGATCCCGAGGACCGTTCGCCAGTACCGGCGCGTCGTGGCGACCGCGCCGTCCAGGATCTCGCCCACGCCCAGAGGCCGCAGGGGCACGACGCCGGGCTGAGGGGCCGGCGGAGGTGGTGGGCTCCACTGTTGGCTGCCCCAGCCGCCACCACCGCCCCAGCCGCCGCTGTTGCCCCCGTCCCCGCCGCCATTGCCGTCGCCGCTTCCACTGTTGGCGCGGGCGCGGCCCCAGCCCTGCGGGGTGCGGTCCGGAGAGTCGTTCATTCTCTGTAGCTCCTGTAGCTCCCTCTGATGCCCGTGTGCGCCGTCCAGCGGCCCGTCCGAGCGGTTCCGGTCAGTCATCGTGTCAGTAAGCGCGTGCGAGGCGGCAAGCGCCCGAGAGGCTCGTAAGGGGGAGGCCGCCAGGGGAGGCCTTCAATAGTTGGTGTGCGCGGGGCAGACTGGACCAATGGCTGATCAGTACGCGGCACCCGCGTCCGGCACCGGATCCTCCGTCCCGGCCCTGCGCTGGGAGGAGCCGCCCGAGGGACCCGTGATCGTCCTCCTCGACCAGCGGAGGCTGCCCACGGAAGAGATCGAGCTGGTCTGTACCGACGTCCCCGCGCTGATCGAGGCGATACGCACGCTCGCCGTGCGCGGCGCCCCGCTCCTCGGCGTCGCGGGCGCCTATGGCCTGGCCCTCGCGGCCGTGCGCGGCTTCGACGTGGAGGAGGCCGCCGAAATGCTCGCCCACGCCCGTCCGACAGCCGTGAACCTCGGCTATGGGGTGCGGCGCGCGCTGGCGGCGTACCGTTCGGCCGCCGGAAGCGGCGTGGACGGCTCCCAGGCGGCCGCTGCCGCGCTCGCCGAGGCCCGGGCCCTGCACCAGGAGGACGCCGACGCCAGCGCCCGTATGGCGGCGCACGGCCTGGCGCTGCTCGGGGAGCTGTTGCCCGGGGGCGGATACCGCCTCCTGACCCACTGCAACACGGGCGCCCTGGTCTCCGGTGGCGAGGGCACCGCCTTCGCGGTGGCGGGCGCGGCGCACCGGATCCGGGAGCTGCGGCGGCTGTGGGTGGACGAGACGCGTCCGCTGCTCCAGGGGGCCCGGCTGACCGCGTACGAGGCCGCTCGGGCCGGTATGCCGTACACGCTGCTCGCGGACAGCGCGGCGGGTTCGCTGTTCTCGGCGGGCGAGGTCGACGCCGTGCTGATCGGTGCGGACCGGATAGCGGCGGACGGGTCGGTGGCCAACAAGGTGGGCAGCTATCCGCTGGCGGTGCTCGCCCGCTACCACCATGTGCCGTTCATCGTCGTCGCGCCGACCACGACGGTCGATCTCGGGACGGCCGACGGTGCCGCGATCGAGGTGGAGCAGCGGCCCGGGCACGAGGTGACGGAGTTCCCGGGAAGTGCCTCCGGAAACCCGGTGGCACCCTTGGGTACGCAGGCCCACAACCCTGCGTTCGATATCACACCGCCGGAGTTGGTGACCGCCATTGTCACGGAAAACGGGGTTGTTTCACCCGTGACGGAGGCGGGTCTGGCAGAGCTGTGTGCCAGGTCACGATCGGGTAATGGGATGATGTCGATATGAAGGGACGCGTTCTTGTCGTCGATGACGACACCGCACTGGCCGAGATGCTCGGAATTGTGCTTCGTGGTGAAGGTTTCGAGCCGTCGTTCGTAGCGGACGGCGACAAGGCGCTCGCTGCATTTCGTGAGGCCAAACCCGATCTTGTATTGCTGGATCTGATGCTGCCGGGCCGTGATGGCATTGAGGTGTGCAGGCTGATCCGCGCCGAGTCCGGGGTGCCGATCGTGATGCTGACCGCCAAGAGCGACACCGTCGACGTGGTCGTCGGGCTGGAGTCCGGCGCGGACGACTACATCGTCAAGCCGTTCAAGCCCAAGGAGCTGGTGGCCCGTATCCGGGCGCGGCTGCGCCGGTCGGAGGAGCCCGCGCCGGAGCAGCTGACCATCGGTGATCTGATCATCGATGTCGCCGGGCACTCGGTGAAGCGCGACGGCCAGTCGATCGCGCTGACGCCGCTCGAGTTCGATCTGCTGGTGGCGCTGGCACGCAAGCCGTGGCAGGTCTTCACCCGTGAGGTGCTCCTTGAGCAGGTCTGGGGTTATCGCCACGCCGCCGACACACGGCTGGTGAATGTGCATGTACAGCGGCTGCGCTCGAAGGTCGAGAAGGACCCCGAGCGGCCGGAGATCGTGGTGACCGTCCGTGGTGTGGGCTACAAGGCCGGACCCAGCTGACATGCCGGGTGACGGTGCCGCTCCGGAGCGGGACGCGGGGCGGCCCGTGGACGCGGGTGGGGGCATATCGCTCCTCCGGCGTCTCTGGCGTGCGGGCAGGCTGCTGTCCGACGGCGCGGGCTCGGCGCCGGTCCACCCGGTGCTGCGGCTGTACGCGCGCTGGGTGCGCCGGCCGCTGCTGCCCGCGATGCGCCTGTGGCGGCGCAACATCCAGCTGCGGGTGGTGGCGACCACCCTGCTGATGTCGCTGGGTGTGGTGCTGCTGCTCGGCGTGGTCGTCATCGGGCAGGTGCGCAACGGTCTGCTGGACGCCAAGAAGCATGCCTCGCAGAGCCAGGCCGAGGGCGGTTTCAAGGCGGCGCGCGACGCCGCGGACGCCGCCGGTGCCGATCACGGTCAGGACGGCGCCCAGTCCGGTGGCCGGGGCACGCCCGACTCCGGGGCCTGGCTGACGGCGCTGGTGCAGCAGCTCGCCAGTGGTGGGCAGGGCGTCTACCACGTGGTGGCGCTCAGCGCGGGTGACGGCGACACGACGTATGTGGGCGGGACGCGGGGGCCGCGGGCCTCCGGGGACATCGACCCGGAGCGCAGTGTCCCGGCGGATCTGCGCAGGCAGCTGGACAGCCGGACGGGCACGTTCGAGAAGCCCGGGACCATCAAGCGGAGCTCCTCCGACGAGGGTGAGCCGGCGCTGATCGTCGGCAAGCGGCTCTACGACGTCAACGGCAAGCCGTACCAGCTGTACTACCTCTTCCCGTTCACACAGGAGGAGAAGTCGCTCAGTCTGGTGAAGGGGACGCTGACCACGGCCGGGGTGTTCGTGGTGGTGCTGCTGGGCGCCATCGCCTGGCTGGTGGTGCGGCAGATCGTCACGCCCGTACGGATGGCCGCCAGCATTTCCGAGCGGCTCGCGGCGGGTGTGCTCCAGGAGCGGATGAAGGTCACCGGTGAGGACGACATCGCGCGTCTGGGCGAGGCCTTCAACAAGATGGCACAGACCCTCCAGGTGAAGATCCAGCAGCTGGAGGAGCTCTCGCGGATGCAGCGGCGGTTCGTCTCGGACGTCTCGCACGAGCTGAGGACGCCGCTGACGACCGTACGGATGGCGGCCGACGTCATCCATGAGGCGCGTGACGGCTTCGATCCGGTGACCGCGCGCTCGGCCGAGCTGCTGTTCGGGCAGCTGGACCGGTTCGAGTCGCTGCTGGCGGACCTGCTGGAGATCAGCCGGTTCGACGCGGGCGCGGCGGCGCTGGAGGCCGAGCCGATCGATCTGCGCGACGTGGTGAACCGGGTGGTGGAGGGTGCTCTGCCGCTCGCCGACCGCAAGGGCAGCCGACTGCTGGTGCGTGGCGCCGAACAGCCCGTCATCGCCGAGGCGGACGCCCGCCGTGTCGAGCGGGTGCTGCGCAATCTCGTGGTCAACGCCGTGGAGCACGGCGAGGGCCGGGACGTGGTCGTCCGGCTGGGAGTGGCCGGGGGCGCGGTCGCGGTCGCGGTGCGCGACTACGGCGTGGGGCTCAAGCCCGGCGAGGCGGCCCGGGTGTTCAACCGCTTCTGGCGGGCCGATCCCGCCCGTGCGCGGACGACCGGTGGTACGGGCCTGGGCCTGTCCATCGCGGTGGAGGACGCGCGGCTGCACGGCGGCTGGCTCCAGGCGTGGGGCGAGCCGGGTGGCGGTTCACAGTTCAGGCTGACGCTGCCGCGCACGGCGGGCGAGCCCCTGCGAGGGTCGCCGATTCCGCTGGAGCCGGAGGATTCGCGGCGCAACCGCGGGATGACCGGGTCCGGGCTGCCGCCCGCGCTGCCGGGGCGCGCCGCGCCCGTGGCGGGCACGGGGGCGCCCGTACCGGCGCAGAGCAGGAATGTGCGTGCCACGGCCGATCCCACCGCGCTGCCGGGCAGCGGCGCGCGGGTGGTGACGCGTCCCGGTGGGGCGCTCGGTGGCGAGAAGAGTGGTGACCGTGCCGGTGACACGGCGGCCCGTCGGGCAGACGCCCGGGACGGTCGCGAGGCCGCGGGCGGCGGGAGCGGGACCGGAGGCGACCGTGACGGTCAGGCGTAGGGGAACCGGCGGCGGGCGGCGGTTCGCGGGGGCGGGCGTCGTGCTGGTCAGCGGTGCGCTGCTGGCCGGCTGCGCGTCGATGCCCGACGGTGGTGAGGTGAAGTCGGTCGACTCCCCGCAGCAGCGTGCCGACGCCGACGCGCAGGTGCGCGTCTACGGTGTGCCGCCGCGCAAGAACGAGCAGCCGCTGGAGCTCGTCATGGGCTTCCTGGAGGCGACGACCAGCGACGACACGGACTACGAGACGGCTCGGCAGTATCTGGCGAAGGGTGTGCGGGGCCGCTGGGATCCGTCGGCGTCCACGACGGTGCTGTCGCAGACGCCCCAGGTGCGGGTGGAGCGCACCGGCGGTGACCGTGAGCCGGGCTACACCGTGACGCTGACGGGCCGGCGGGTGGCGACGGTGGACGCCAAGCACGCGTACAAGCCGGACGAGGGCGAGTACAAGACCCAGTTGCACCTGGCACGCGAGGACGGCCAGTGGCGCATCGACGGCGTGGACCCGGGGCTGGTGCTCGGGGTCTCCGACTTCCAGCGCATCTACCGTTCGGTCAATAAGTACTACTTTGCCGAGTTGGGGCAGAGCACGAGCGGCGCGGGGAAGTCGCGCGAGGTGCTCGTCGCCGACCCCGTCTATCTGCGCAAGCGGATAGACCCGGTGACGTCGACGGTGAACGCGCTGCTGGACGGGCCGACGTCGTGGCTGGACCCGGTCGCCGCCACGGCCTTTCCCACGGGGACGCGGCTGGAGGAACAGCGGCTGTCCCTGGACGACTCCAACGGTCTGAAGGTGCGGCTGAACGACAAGGTCGCCGGCGCCAATCAGGACCAGTGCCTGCGGATGGCCGCGCAGCTTCTGTACACCGTGCAGGAGTCGGCCAAGGTCACCGACGTGACGCTTCAGCGCAAGGACGGCTCCAGGCTGTGTGTGCTCGGCAAGGAGCAGGCGCGCTATTACGCGCCGGACCTGACCTCCGGACGGCCGGACCGGCAGTACTTCGTCGACGGTCAGCACCGGATGGTGAGCCTGGCCGACGGTGACGACGAGGCGCGGCGGGTCGCCGGTCCGCTGGGCGCGGACGGTTCGGCCCCGCTGCGCTCGGTGGCGGTGGACCGCGCGGAGCGCCGTGCGGCGGGCGTGTCGGCCAATGGGCAGGCGCTGTACGTCGCGCCCCTCCAGGCGGGCGCGCCGCTGGGCGAGGCCCGGCTGACCGTGCGCGGCGGTACGGGCGCCAAGGCGGGGCTGACCGCGCCGAGCTGGGACGGTCTGGGCGATCTGTGGGTCGCGGACCAGGACGCGGACAGGCCGAGGCTGCTGCGGCTGTCCGGGGGCACGGGCGCTCCCGAGGAGATCCAGGTGCCCGGGCTGGACGGCGGGCGGATCACGGGGTTGCGGATCGCCGCGGACGGTGTGCGCATCGCGCTGTTGGTGACGAAGGGCGACCACACGGTGCTGCGGCTCGGCAGGGTCGAGCGGCGAGCGGGCGCGGGCCGTACCGGCCTGTCGGTGCAGGAGCTGCGGAACGTGGCGCCCCGGCTGGTGGACGTCAACGCCGTCTCGTGGGCGGGCGCGAGCCGGCTGCTGGTGGCCGGCAACGAGCAGGGCGGGCTCCAGCAGCTCCAGTACGTCGAGACCGACGGCTCGCAGGCCAACGCCTCCGGGCTGCCGGGGATCACGGGGGTGCGGGGCGTGGCCGCCTCGGAGAACCCGGGCAAGGCGCAGGCGCTGGTCGCGGAGGGCGACGGCGGGGTCGTACGGCTGCTGCCGGACACCAACTGGAAGCTGGTGGGCAAGGAAGGTACGGCGCCTGTCTACCCGGGGTGACGGTTGGTGGCGTCCCGCAGTGACCGGGGACGGTCGGCGTCGGTGGGCGGGCGGGGCGGTGAGCGGCGCGTTCGCGCAGGCCAGGGGCCGTGTCGCGGGGGTGCCGCGGGTTATCCACAGGGGTGGCGGCTTCCGGGGCCGCGCGCGACAGTGGAGTCATGCGCGGGTGGTGGCGGGAGCTCGCCGGCCTGGTGGCGCCGGTGGACTGCGCGGGGTGCGGGCTGCCGCGGTCCGTGCTGTGCGAGGGATGTCGTGCGGAACTGGGCGGGCGGCGGGCGCTGCGGGTGCGGCCCGATCCGGTGCCGCCCGGGCTGCCACGTGTGTATGCCTCCGCGCGGTACGAGGGCGGGGTGCGTTCGGCGCTGATCGCGCACAAGGAGCGGGGCGGGCTCGCGCTGGCCGAGCCGCTGGGTGCCGCGCTGGCGGGCGCGGTGGGGGCGGCCGGTCGTCCTGGTGCGGGGTGGGACATACGGGGCTGGAGTGGCCCGTTATTGCTCGTGCCGGTGCCTTCCGCGCGGTCGGCGGTGGCCGGGCGGGGGCATGACGCCGGGCGGCGGGTCGCGCTGGCGGCGGCCCGGGCGCTGCGCGGCTCCGGGGTGCCCGCGCGGGTGGCGGCGGTGCTGCGGTTGCGGCGGGCCGTCCTCGACCAGTCGGGCCTGGACGCCCGGGAGCGCGCGGCGAACGTGGCGGGGGCGATGGAGGCCGCCGGGGGCGCGGAGCGGCTGTGGCGGTCGGGAGGTCCGGTGGTGCTGGTGGACGACCTCATGACGACCGGTGCCTCGCTGGCGGAGGCGGCTCGCGCGGTGACGGTCGGCGACGGCCGGGTCGTGGCCGCCGCCGTGATCGCGGCGGCCCCGAGAGCTTTCGGAAACAACCGGAACTGACGGAGAACGCCCCACGTTGCTGAGGGAAACGGCCGGAAAACACCTGAACGGAGGTACGTCGCGATAGGGGGTACCGACGGGCTTCCGAGCGAGATATGTTCGGTTGTGAGGAAGGGCAGGATCTATGCCTGATATCTCCGATTGGCGTGCTTTGTGCGCCTGGGCGGAAGCTTGTAGGAAGCCCGTGGAGCCTTGAGGCCGGGTGGGGTGTAGATCTCGCCGACGGGGGAGGAGGAGGTGAAAACCGCTTAGTCGGTGGCTCCGGAACCCCCGGGGCCTGATGCAAGAGGGATGCGCTCCGCAACCTTCGGCGGAGCGATCCGGGAACGGAGTTCTGCGTGGACATCGTCGTCAAGGGCCGCAAGACAGAGGTGCCCGAGCGGTTTCGCAAGCACGTGGCCGAGAAGCTGAAGCTGGAGAAGGTCCAGAAGCTGGACGGCAAGGTGATTCGCCTCGACGTGGAGGTGTCCAAGGAGCCCAACCCGAGGCAGGCCGACCGCTCCGACCGAGTGGAGATCACGGTGATCTCCCGTGGACCGGTCATCCGGGCGGAGGCCGCAGCGACGGATCCCTATGCCGCGCTCGATCTGGCCACGAGCAAGCTCGAGGCACGGCTGCGCAAGCAGCACGACAAGCGTCATTCCCGTCGGGGCAACGGACGCGTCCCGGCGAGCGACGTCGGCGCCGTCATCGGCGCCGCAGAGCTCAACGACAGCGGTGAACTCGTCGCGGAGCAGGGGGCGGGCGAGGTGCCCGTCACCCACATGGGACCACTGGAGATCCGGGGAGAAGGCCCCCTGGTGGTCCGCGAGAAGACCCACTCCGCGGCCCCCATGGCGCTCGACCAGGCGCTGTACGAAATGGAGTTGGTCGGCCATGACTTCTATCTGTTCGTCGACTCCGAGACCAAGATGCCCAGTGTCGTCTACCGGCGGCACGCCTACGACTACGGCGTCATCCGCCTGAACAGCGACCCCTTCTACAGCGGAGAGCCCGGAGGAGCGGGCGGCGAGCTCGGCGGCTGACCCGTGCGGCCCGGCCGTACGCCGCGGCCGGGCCCCGTGAGCCGCGGACCGGTGACGGTGCCCCGGAGCGCCAGGCGCGCTCCCGGGGCACCGCTTGTGCGGCGCGCCACCTCCGCGGCCGGGGAAGCACCGTCCGGCGGTCCGGCATGAAATCATGGCCCGGACCAACCACCGGTCCGCCGGAGCCGATTGGGGCGGCGCCGGGACCGAGTGACCGCGACGGGCCATGGCCTTCAGGGGGAGGAACGATGGCGGACAGGTTCGGGCCCGTGATCGGGACCGACGAGGACGACGAGGAAGGTGCCCGGGACGGGCGGGGCGCCGCGCGGAGGGAGCCGATCAGGGTCCTCGTCGTGGACGACCACGCGCTCTTCCGCAGGGGGCTGGAGATCGTCCTCAAGCACGAGGAGGACATCGAGGTCGTCGGCGAGGCCGGGGACGGCGCGGAGGCGGTGGACAAGGCGGCCGACCTGCTGCCCGACATCGTCCTCATGGACGTCCGGATGCCCAAGCGCGGCGGCATCGAGGCCTGCACCTCCATCAAGGAGGTGGCCCCCAGCGCGAAGATCATCATGCTGACGATCAGCGACGAGGAAGCCGACCTCTACGACGCCATCAAGGCCGGGGCGACCGGCTACCTCCTCAAGGAGATCTCCACCGACGAGGTGGCGACGGCCATCCGGGCGGTCGCCGACGGCCAGTCCCAGATCAGCCCGTCGATGGCCTCCAAGCTCCTGACCGAGTTCAAGTCGATGATCCAGCGCACCGACGAGCGCAGGCTGGTGCCCGCCCCCCGGCTCACCGACCGCGAGCTGGAGGTCCTCAAGCTCGTCGCCACCGGGATGAACAACCGCGACATCGCCAAGGAGTTGTTCATCAGCGAAAACACCGTCAAGAACCACGTCCGCAACATCCTGGAGAAGCTCCAGCTGCACTCCAGGATGGAAGCGGTCGTCTACGCGATGCGGGAGAAGATCCTCGAGATCCGCTGAGCCGCCGGCTGCCGCCCGACGCCCACCGCCCACCCGCCCGCCGGGCCGTCGTGGGGCTCAGCCCAGGGCGCCCACCAGGGCGGCGGCCAGCTTCGCGTCGTCGCAGCGCTCGACACGCACGCTGTCGCAGCCCACCCACTCGGCCGCCTCCCACAGCGCCCGGGCCATGGGCTCGACGGCCCTGGGGCCTTCGAGCGACACCTGCCGGGCCACCAGCGTCCGGCCGTCGCGCGCCGGATCCACCCGGCCCGCCAGCCGGCCGCCCGTCAGCAGCGGCATCGCGAAATAGCCGTGGACGCGCCTGGTCTTGGGCACATACGCCTCCAGCCGGTGGGTGAAGCCGAATATCCGCTCTGTGCGCGGCCGGTCCCAGATCAGCGAGTCGAACGGCGAGAGCAGCGTCGTACGGTGCCGGCCCCGGGGCTCCTCGGCCAGCGCCGCCGGGTCCGCCCACGCCGGCTTGTCCCAGCCCGCCACCTCGACCGGCACCAGCCCCGTACCGCCGATGACAGCGTCGACCTGCTCGCCCTTGAGCCGGTGGTAGTCCGCCAGGTCCGCGCGCGTCGCCACACCCATCGCCGAGCCCGCCTGGGCCACCAGGCGTCGCATGCACTCGGCGTCGTCGAGGTCGTCGTGGAAGAGGGCGTCCGGCACGGCGCGCTCGGCCAGGTCGTAGACCCGCTTCCAGCCGCGCCGGCGGGTGCAGACCACCTCGCCGGTGTCCAGCAGCCACTCCACCGCGATCTTCGTCTCGGACCAGTCGTACCACTCGCCGCCGTTCTTGGCACCGCCCAGATCCGTGGCCGTCAGGGGGCCCTCGGCCCTGAGCCGGTCCCGGACGGCCGCGCACGAACGGTCGGCGTCCGCCATGATGTGCCAGCGGTGGCCGCGCTCCCGCATGGCCCGGCGGCGGAAGGCGAACAGCGGCCACTCCTCGATCGGCAGCACGCACGCCGCGTGCGACCAGTACTCGAAGGCCCCCGTCTCGGCGTCCCCGCTCCAGTACGCCTCCTCGACCGCACCGCGCCCGACGGCGCCCAGCCGCGCGTAGGGCACCAGCTCGTGCGAGCGGGCGAGCACCGAGATCGTGTCCAGCTGGACCGCGCCCAGCCGGCGCAGCACGCCCCGGACGCCCCCCTTCCGGTCGGGCGTGCCGAGCAGGCCCTGCGCGCGGAGGGCCACCCGGCGCGCCTCGTCGGCGGAGAGCCGGAAGGCGTCCCCGTGATCCCCGGAAGGGTGCGCGCCGGACGTACCGGCCTTGACTGTGGCGGCAGTTGTCATGCCGATCACCCTAGAGGGGACCACTGACATCGCCCGGTGATGATCAGCCGCGCTCGGGAAACGGCAGGTAGGGGGTGTGGGCCGGCCGGCCGAGGTCCGAGGGGAGCAGCGAGCCGATCCAGGCGTCACGGCGGGTGCCATTGTGGACGATCTTCGAGCGCATGGTGCCCTCCATCCGGAACCCAGCCTTCAGGGCGACGGCGCGCGAGCCTTCGTTGCCCGCCTCCGCGTACCACTCCAGGCGTTCGACGCCCAGGTCCTCGAAGGCCCAGCGGATCACCTCGCGCGCGGCCTCCACCGTGTAGCCGCGGCCGCGGGCGTCCTTGGCGGTCCAGTAGCCGAGCTCGGCCTGACGCTCGGGGGTGCGCAGCTCGGCGAGCCGCACCAGGCACATGGAACCGATCAGCCGGGCGTCCTCGCGGGAGAAGAGACCGAACGTGTACATGGAGTCATCGCGCCAGCCGTCCGGGCACTTCTCCTCGACGAACGCGCGGGCGTCCTCCGGCGTGTAGGGGGAGGGAACGCCGGTGTAGCGCGGAATGTCCGGGTCCTGGCAGGCCGCGTGCGCGGCGGGTACGTCCGACGAGGTGAACGGGCGCAGCAGCAGGCGTTCGGTGGTCAGATGTATGGGCTCCATGGGCGGAGTCTAGATTCGGGGCGCCTCGGACGTGTCCGAATTTCGCCGCTCCGGCACCTTCCGGGACTGCCGTTCGTTCTCACAGTGGGTGACACCCGGCCTCGGTGATGACGGACCTCCCGGCGTGGTGGGGTCCTCGCTTACGATGGCCGTTGCGGCGGGGACTGTCCCGTCGTGCCCGCGCACCCCAACCGTGCCCAGGCCCGACCGGCAAGGAGCCAGCCTACGTGTCCGTCTTCGGCAAGATCATGCGTGCAGGAGAAGGCAAGATCCTGCGCAAGCTGCACCGCATCGCGGACCAGGTCAATTCCATCGAAGAGGACTTCCTGCACCTCTCCGACGCTGAGCTGCGCGCCCTGACCGAGGAGTACAAGCAGCGGTACGCCGACGGCGAGAGCCTGGACGACCTGCTGCCCGAGGCCTTCGCGACCGTCCGCGAGGCCGCCAAGCGCGTCCTGGGCCAGCGGCACTACGACGTCCAGCTCATGGGTGGCGCCGCGCTGCACCTGGGCTATGTCGCGGAGATGAAGACCGGTGAGGGCAAGACCCTCGTCGGCACCCTCCCGACGTACCTGAACGCGCTGTCGGGCAAGGGCGTCCACCTGATCACGGTGAACGACTACCTGGCGGAGCGCGACTCGGAGTTGATGGGCCGGGTGCACAAGTTCCTGGGCCTGTCGGTCGGCTGCATCCTCGCCAACATGACCCCGGCGCAGCGTCGCGAGCAGTACGGCTGCGACATCACGTACGGCACGAACAACGAGTTCGGCTTCGACTACCTGCGCGACAACATGGCGTGGTCCCAGGACGAGCTGGTCCAGCGCGGGCACAACTTCGCCGTGGTCGACGAGGTCGACTCCATCCTGGTCGACGAGGCCCGTACGCCGCTGATCATCTCCGGCCCGGCCGACCAGGCCACCAAGTGGTACGGCGACTTCGCCAAGCTCGTCACCCGCCTGGCCAAGGGCGAGCCGGCGAACCCGCAGAAGGGCGTCGAGGAGACCGGCGACTACGACGTCGACGAGAAGAAGCGCACGGTCGCCATCCACGAGACCGGCGTGAGCAAGGTCGAGGACTGGCTGGGCATCGACAACCTCTACGAGTCGGTCAACACCCCCCTCGTCGGCTATCTGAACAACGCCATCAAGGCGAAGGAACTGTTCAAGAAGGACAAGGACTACGTCGTCATGGACGGCGAAGTCATGATCGTCGACGAGCACACCGGCCGTATCCTCGCCGGCCGCCGCTACAACGAGGGCATGCACCAGGCGATCGAGGCGAAGGAAGGGGTGGACATCAAGGACGAGAACCAGACGCTCGCCACGATCACCCTCCAGAATTTCTTCCGCCTCTACTCCAAGCTGTCCGGTATGACCGGTACGGCCATGACCGAGGCCGCCGAGTTCCACCAGATCTACAAGCTCGGCGTGGTGCCGATCCCGACGAACCGTCCGATGCAGCGCATGGACCAGTCGGACCTGATCTACCGCACCGAGGTCGCGAAGTTCGCCGCCGTCGTCGAGGACATCGCCGAGAAGCACGAGAAGGGCCAGCCGATCCTGGTCGGCACGACCTCGGTCGAGAAGTCGGAGTACCTCTCGCAGCAGCTGTCCAAGCGCGGCATCCCGCACGAGGTCCTCAACGCCAAGCACCACGAGCGCGAGGCCCAGATCGTCGCCCAGGCGGGCCGCAAGGGCGCCGTCACCGTCGCCACCAACATGGCCGGCCGCGGTACGGACATCAAGCTCGGCGGCAACCCCGACGACCTCGCCGAGGCGGAGCTGCGCCAGCGCGGCCTCGACCCGGAGGAGCACATCGACGAGTGGGCGGCCGCGCTGCCCAACGCCCTGGAGAAGGCCGAGGCGGCGGTCAAGGCCGAGTTCGAGGAGGTCAAGGGCCTCGGCGGGCTCTACGTCCTCGGCACCGAGCGCCACGAGTCGCGCCGTATCGACAACCAGCTGCGCGGACGCTCCGGCCGTCAGGGCGACCCGGGCGAGTCCCGTTTCTACCTGTCGCTGGGCGACGACCTGATGCGCCTGTTCAAGGCCCAGATGGTCGAGCGCGTGATGGCCATTGCCAACGTCCCCGACGACGTGCCGATCGAGAACAAGATGGTCACCCGGGCCATCGCCTCCGCCCAGTCGCAGGTCGAGCAGCAGAACTTCGAGACCCGTAAGAACGTCCTGAAGTACGACGAGGTGCTCAACCGCCAGCGCGAGGTCATCTACGCCGAGCGCCGTCGCGTCCTGGAGGGCGAGGACCTCCACGAGCAGGTGCGGCACTTCATGGACGACACCATCGACGACTACATCCGCCAGGAGACCGTCGAGGGCTTCGCCGAGGAGTGGGACCTGGAGCGGCTGTGGGGCGCCTTCAAGCAGCTCTACCCGGTCAAGGTCACCATCGAGGAGCTGGAGGACGCGGCGGGCGACCGCGCGGGCATCACCGCCGAGTTCATCGCCGAGTCCGTCAAGGACGACATCCACGAGCAGTACGCCACCCGCGAGGAGCACCTCGGCTCCGACATCATGCGTGAGCTGGAGCGCCGCGTCGTGCTGTCCGTCCTGGACCGCAAGTGGCGCGAGCACCTCTACGAGATGGACTACCTCCAGGAGGGCATCGGCCTGCGGGCCATGGCCCAGAAGGACCCCCTGGTCGAGTACCAGCGCGAGGGCTTCGACATGTTCACCGCGATGATGGAGGGCATCAAGGAGGAGTCGGTCGGCTACCTGTTCAACCTGGAGGTCCAGGTCGACCAGCAGCTCGAGGAGGTCCCCGTCGAGCAGCGCGAGGCGCCGTCCCTGGAGAAGAGCCAGGACACCGTGCCCGCCGCCCGTCCGGAGATCCGCGCGAAGGGCCTGGACGCCCCGCAGCGCCCCGACCGCCTGCACTTCTCCGCCCCCACGGTGGACGGCGAGGCCGGTCTCGACGAGCGCGACCTCACGGGTGACGAGATGACCGAGTACCGCTCCGAGGCGGACGGCATGACCCGCGCCGAGCGCCGCAAGGCCCAGCGCGGCGCCGCCGGCCGCCGCCGCAAGAAGTAACGCGGCACGCCCACAAGGGCTCGTAAGGGGCGGGACACCGGTGGTGTCCCGCCCTTCGCCGTGTTCAGGTACGGGCTCCGCCCAGCTCCACCGCGGCGCACCGCCACCGCCGGTCAGGGCAGTGCTCCAGCCGGAAGGCCAGCGCCCGAAGCCGGTCCCCCGAGGCGATCCGGGCGAACGCCTCGATCACTCCGGGCCGGGGCTGGAACTCGTCGCAGTGGCGTACGAAGGGGATGCCGCGCCCCGGCGGGAGGGGCCGCAGGGGCGCCCCGGGCGCCAGCTCGGCCAGCTGGTCGTAGGCCGGTGGCAGGGTGTGCCCGAGCATCCAGTGCACCGGGCGCTGTCCGCTGAGGGTGAGCAGCAGCCGCTCGGCGAACCAGTAGCGCGGATGGCGACGTTCGCGTTCGTGGCGACGGGCGGCCGCGTCGGCGGCCGGCCGTCGGGAGTCCGTGCGCCGTGGTGGCGCGGCCGGGCCCGATCCGGCGGGTCCCCTGGTCCTGTACACGCGATCGCCCCCGTGGTGCGCGGCCCGGCTGGTACCGGGCGTGGCTTCGGTCGTGGATCTTCTACCGGTGCCGTCCGGAGGCGGGCAAGGACGTCCCGGGGGCGGCCTCGGGGCCGGGATCGTTCACCTATCAGGGGGACACGGGGCCCGAGGGGCGGGCACGGCCGGGGACCGGGGCGTCCGGGAGGCGGCCCCCAGGGGACCTCCGGCACTTCGAAGGGGGACTCGCGCCCGTATGCTGGCAGCACTGTTCGTAAGCCCTCAGGAAGCAGGAAAGCGGCGGTCATGCGCGTCTACGTCCCCCTGACCCTCCCCGGCCTCGCCGAGGCCCACAAGGCGGGCCTGCTGGGCCCGGCACCGCTGGACGCCTACGCCATCACCCCCGCCCTGCGCGAGTGGTACGTCTCGGACGACACCGAGGAACTGGAGTACGCGGCGCTGAGCCGGGCCGCGCAGGGCTCGCTGCGGCAGCTGGCGGCCGATCCGCGGGCGCCGCGACGGCGCGTGGTCGTGGCGGTCGACGTGCCCGACACGGCGGTGACCGCTGGCCCGGAGCGCGGGCGGGACCAGTCGGCGCTCGGCGAGGTGCGGCTGGCGGAGGCCGTGCCGCTGAAGAAGGCGGCCTCGGTGCACGTCGACGCGGACGACGCCGAGGAGGACGTGGCCGCCGCCGCGGCCGCGCTGGGCGCCGCGGACCAGGGCGACGACGACGCTCAGTTCACCGTGGACGGGGCCGACGACCACGAGCTGATGTGGTTCGGCGTCCAGGAGATCCCGAACCTCGTCTGAGGGGTCTGTCGGACCCGGACGGTACGGTCGTGAGCATGGGGACGCAGAGCATGGGCACGCGGGGCACGGGGGAGCGGGGCACGGAAGCCCCGCCGCACATCGTCTGGGACTGGAACGGGACCCTGTTCCACGACATCGACGCGGTGATCACGGCGACCAACGCCGCCTTCGCCGAGATCGGCCTGGCGCCCATCACCCTGGCCAGGTACCGGGAGCTGTACTGCGTCCCGATCCCGCGCTTCTACGAGCGCCTGATGGGCCGCCTCCCCACCGAGGCCGAGTGGCAGCACATGGACGTCGTCTTCCACCGGCACTACGCGGACCACCGCATACGCTGCGGCCTCACGGACGGCGCCGAGTCGTTGCTGTCGCGCTGGCAGGACGCCGGCGGCACCCAGTCGATCATGTCGATGTACGGACACGAGGACCTGCTGCCGCTGGTGCGGGGCTTCGGCATCGAGCGCAGATTCATCCGGGTGGACGGACGCACCGGGCCTTCCGGCGGCAGCAAGACGGAGCACATGGCGCGCCATCTCGCGGGGCTGGACGGTGTGGCGGCCGGGCGTACGGTGGTCATCGGGGATGCCGTGGACGACGCCGTCGCGGCGGCGCACATCGGTGCCCACGCCGTGCTGTACACGGGCGGTTCGCACAGCCGGGGCAGTCTGGCGGCGGCGGGCGTGCCGGTGGTGGACAGTCTGGCGGAGGCCGTCGCCGAGGCGGAACGTCTCGTTGCCTGAGGCCGTGCTGTCCAGAGTGCGAAGGTTTCGTGGCCGTAATGTATAGAAGCTGCTCATGGACGCGTCCTGGGGGAAGAGCGATAGCCTTACCAGGTGATCAGCGCGATATCCAGCAGGGGCGCCGTCGCCCCTGTCCTGCCCCCGGGCCGCCACCGCGCCCGGGCCATCGCAGCGGATCCCCGGAGCCGGGCTCTCCTGACGGCGTTTCGCCGTGTTCCGCCCGGCCACCCCTCATCCCGGCGGACCGTCGATGACGACCGGACACCCCGAGTCGCGACGTGAAACCATCACCACCTATGTCACGCAACGGCGCGCGACAGGAGCCAGAGGACATGCAGACCAAGCTGGACGAAGCAAAGGCCGATTTGCTCGAGCGGGCGGCCCGCGTCGCTGAAGGCAGCCCGGGGGGAGCGCACCCGGCCGGCCCCAAGGGCGAGGGCGGACTCGACCAGAAGACCCTGACCGCCTACCTCCAGCGCTACTACCTGCACACCGCTGCCGAGGACCTCACCGGCCGTGACCCGGTCGACGTCTACGGCGCGGCGATCTCGCACTTCCGGCTGGCCGAGAACCGGCCGCAGGGCACCGCGAACGTGCGCGTCCACACGCCGACGGTCGAGGAGAACGGCTGGACGTCCAGCCACTCCGTCGTCGAGGTCGTCACCGACGACATGCCCTTCCTCGTGGATTCCGTCACCAACGAGCTCTCCCGCCAGAACCGTGGCATCCACGTCGTCATCCACCCGCAGGTCGTCGTCCGCCGTGATGTGACCGGCCGCCTCCTCGAGGTCCTCGGCTCCGCCTGCGACGCCCACGGCAACGGGAAGGACTCCGAGCTGCCGCACGACGCGCTCGTCGAGTCCTGGATCCACGTCGAGACCGACCGCGAGACCGACCGCGACGATCTCAAGCAGATCGCCGCCGACCTGGTGCGCGTCCTGTCCGACGTCCGCGAGACCGTCGAGGACTGGGGCAAGATGCGCGACGCCGCGCTGCGCATCGCCGAGGGCCTGGCCGAGGAGCCGACCGCCGACGTCCCGCAGACCGAGCTCGACGAGGCTCGTGAGCTGCTGCGCTGGCTGGCCGCCGATCACTTCACCTTCCTCGGCTACCGCGAGTACGACCTGACCAAGGTCACCACCGACGGCGAGGAGGAGGACGTCCTCACCGCCGTCCCCGGCACCGGCCTGGGCGTCCTGCGCTCCGACCCCTCGCACACGGCCAACGGGCACCACGGGGGCCACCACGCCCCGCTGCCCCGCCCCACTTCGCCGTCCTTCAGCCGGCTCCCGGCGGACGCCCGCGCCAAGGCCCGTGAGCACAAGCTGCTCGTCCTCACCAAGGCCAACAGCCGCGCCACCGTCCACCGCCCCTCCTACCTCGACTACGTCGGGGTGAAGAAGTTCGACGCCGCCGGCAACGTGGTCGGCGAGCGCCGCTTCCTGGGCCTGTTCTCCTCGGCCGCCTACACCGAGTCCGTCCGCCGCGTCCCGGTCATCCGCCGCAAGGTCTCCCAGGTCCTGGACGACGCCGGCTTCAGCCCCGACAGCCACGACGGCCGCGACCTGCTCCAGATCCTGGAGACCTACCCGCGCGACGAGCTCTTCCAGATCCAGGCCGACCAGCTTCGCGCCATCGCCACCAGCGTGCTCTACCTCCAGGAGCGCCGCCGGCTGCGGCTGTACCTGCGCCGCGACGAGTACGGGCGCTTCTACTCCGCCCTGGTCTACCTGCCGCGCGACCGCTACACCACCGGCGTCCGGCTGCGCCTGATCGACATCCTCAAGGAAGAGCTCAACGGCACCAGCGTCGACTTCACGGCCTGGAACACCGAGTCCGTCCTCTCCCGGCTGCACTTCGTCGTCCGCGTCGAGCCCGGCTCCGCGCTGCCCGAGCTCTCCGAGGCCGACGCCGACCGCATCGAGGCCCGCCTCGTGGAGGCCGCCCGCTCCTGGGCCGACGGCTTCGCCGAGACGCTCACCGCCGAGGTCGGCGAGGAGCGCGCCGCCGAGCTGCTGCGCCGCTACGGCCAGGCCTTCCCCGAGGGCTACAAGGCCGACCACACCCCCCGTGGCGCCGTCTCCGACCTCGCCCACCTGGAGAAGCTGACCACCGCCGGCGGTGCGCAGGACTTCGAGCTCAGCCTGTACGAGCCGGTCGGCGCGGGCCCCGGTGAGCGCCGCTTCAAGATCTACCGCACGGGTGAGCCCGTCTCCCTCTCCGCCGTCCTGCCGGTGCTCCACCGGCTCGGCGTCGAGGTCGTCGACGAGCGCCCGTACGAGCTGCGCTGCGCCGACCGGACCACTGCCTGGGTCTACGACTTCGGGCTGCGGCTGCCCGGGGACATCGTGGGCGACAACGCGCGCGCCCGCTTCCAGGAGGCCTTCGCGGCCGTGTGGACCGGCGCCGCGGAGAACGACAACTTCAACAACCTCGTGCTGCGGGCCGGTCTCGACTGGCGTCAGGCGATGGTGCTGCGGGCCTACGCCAAGTACCTCCGGCAGGCCGGTACGACCTTCAGCCAGGCGTACATGGAGGACACCCTCAGCAACAACGTCCACACCACCCGCCTCCTGGTCAACCTGTTCGAGGCCCGGATGTCCCCGGCGCTCCCGCAGGACGGCCGGAACGAGCTGATCGAGGGGCTGCTGGAGGAGCTCGAGGGCGCCCTCGACCAGGTGGCGAGCCTGGACGAGGACCGCATCCTGCGCTCCTTCCTCACCGTCATCAAGGCCACGCTGCGCACCAACCACTTCCAGAGGGATGGGCACGGCGAGCCGCACTCGTACCTCTCGCTGAAGCTGGACCCGCAGGCCATCCCGGACCTGCCCGCGCCCCGCCCGGCCTTCGAGATCTGGGTCTACTCGCCGCGCGTCGAGGGTGTGCACCTGCGCTTCGGCAAGGTCGCCCGAGGCGGTCTGCGCTGGTCCGACCGGCGTGAGGACTTCCGCACCGAGATCCTGGGCCTGGTCAAGGCGCAGATGGTGAAGAACACCGTCATCGTGCCCGTCGGCGCCAAGGGCGGCTTCGTCGGCAAGCGGCTCCCGGACCCGTCCGTGGACCGTGACGCGTGGCTCGCCGAGGGCATCGCCTCGTACAAGACCTTCATCTCCGGTCTCCTCGACATCACCGACAACATGGTCGGCGGCGAGGTCGTCCACCCCAAGGACGTCGTCCGCCACGACGAGGACGACACCTACCTCGTCGTCGCCGCCGACAAGGGCACCGCGACCTTCTCCGACATCGCCAACCAGGTCGCCGAGTCCTACGGCTTCTGGCTGGGCGACGCCTTCGCCTCCGGCGGCTCGGCCGGCTACGACCACAAGGGCATGGGCATCACCGCCCGCGGCGCCTGGGAGTCGGTCAAGCGGCACTTCCGCGAGCTGGGCCACGACAGCCAGACCGAGGACTTCACGGTCGTCGGCGTCGGCGACATGTCCGGTGACGTCTTCGGCAACGGCATGCTGCTCTCCGAGCACATCCGCCTGGTCGCCGCCTTCGACCACCGCCACATCTTCATCGACCCCAAGCCGGACGCGGCGGTCTCCTACGCCGAGCGCCGCAGGCTCTTCGAGCTGCCCCGCTCCTCCTGGGCCGACTACAACACCAAGCTGCTCTCCGCGGGCGGCGGCGTGCACCCCCGCAGCGCCAAGTCGATCCCGGTCAACGCCCATGTGCGCGAGGCCCTGGGCATCGCCCCCGGCGTCACCAAGATGACCCCCGCCGAGCTGATGAAGGCCATCCTCAGCTCCCCGGTCGACCTCCTGTGGAACGGCGGCATCGGCACCTACGCCAAGGCGTCCACCGAGTCGCACGGCGACGTGGGCGACAAGGCCAACGACGCCATCCGCGTCGACGGCCGGGACCTGCGCGTCAAGGTCATCGGCGAGGGCGGCAACCTCGGTCTGACCCAGCTCGGCCGCATCGAGTTCGCCCTGGCCGGCGGCCCGGACTCGACCGGCGGCAGGGTCAACACCGACGCCATCGACAACAGCGCCGGCGTGGACACCTCCGACCACGAGGTGAACATCAAGGTCCTGCTCAACGCCCTGGTGACCGACGGCGACATGACCGTCAAGCAGCGCAACAAGCTGCTGGCCGAGATGACCGACGAGGTCGGCGAGCTGGTGCTGCGCAACAACTACGCGCAGAACGTGGCCCTGGCCAACGGTGTGGCCCAGGCGCCCAGCCTGCTCCACGCCCACCAGCGGATCATGCGCCGCCTCACCCGCGACGGCCACCTCGACCGCGCCCTGGAGTTCCTGCCCGCCGACCGGCAGATCCGGGAGCGGCTGGCCGCCGGCCGCGGCCTGACCCAGCCCGAGCTGGCCGTCCTGCTCGCCTACATCAAGATCACTACGGCGGAGGAGCTGCTCGCCACCGGGCTGCCCGACGACCCGTACCTCCAGCGACTGCTCTACGCCTACTTCCCGCAGGCCCTGCGCACGTCGTTCGGTGAGAACATCGACAACCACGCCCTGCGCCGCGAGATCGTCACGACTGTCCTGGTCAACGACACGGTCAACTCCGGTGGCTCGACCTTCCTCCACCGCCTGCGGGAGGAGACCGGCGCCTCGCTGGAGGAGATCGTCCGGGCGCAGACCGCGGCCCGCGAGATCTTCAGCCTGAACGAGGTCTGGGACGCCGTCGAGGGCCTGGACAACGTGGTCGCCGCCGACGTCCAGACCCGCATCCGGCTGCACTCGCGTCGGCTGGTCGAGCGCGGCACCCGCTGGCTGCTCAACAACCGCCCGCAGCCGCTGGAGCTCGCGGAGACCATCTCGTTCTTCCGCGAGGGCGTGGACACGGTCTGGGCCGAGCTGCCCAAGCTGCTGCGCGGCGCCGACATCGAGTGGTGGCAGTCGATCCACGACGAGCTCGTCGCCGCCGACGTGCCCGACGAGCTGGCGGTCAAGGTCGCGGGCTTCTCGTCCGTCTTCCCGGCGCTGGACATCGTCGCCACCGCCGAGCGCACGGGCAAGGAGCCGCTGGGCGTCGCCGAGGTCTACTACGACCTGGCCGACCGGCTGCACATCACCCAGCTGATGGACCGCATCATCGACCTGCCGCGCGCCGACCGCTGGCAGTCCATGGCCCGTGCCTCCATCCGTGAGGACCTCTACTCGGCCCACGCCTCGCTGACGGCCGAGGTCCTCTCCGCGGGCAACGGCTCCTCCACGCCGGAGCAGCGCTTCGCCACGTGGGAGGAGCGGAACGCCGCGATCCTGACCCGGGCGCGGACGACGCTGGACGAGATCCGCGGGTCGGACGCGTTCGACCTGGCCAACCTGTCGGTGGCCATGCGCACGATGCGCACCCTGCTGCGTTCGCACACCTGACGGGTGACCGCCGCACCGGCATGAAGGGGGCGGCCCCGGGGAAAACCCCCGGGGCCGCCCTTTTCGCATGCGTAAGAGAGTCGGATGACAGTCGTTCCGCGGCTCACGGCCACCCGGACGGCGCACCGGGAGGCGGTCGTCGCGGCGGCCGTCCAGCTGGCCGTCGCCGCCGTCGGCTTCGCCGTCCTGCTGCTGGTCAACCACCACCTCGGCCATGGGACGCGCTGGCTGCTGTACCGCTGGGACAGCGGCAACTACCTCCGGATCGCCGAGCGGGGCTATCCCCGTCTCATTCCTCACCGCCCCGACGGCACGCCCGACTACACCCGGCTCGCCTTCTTCCCGCTCGTCCCCGCGCTGATCCGAGGTCTCCACCTGGCGACCGGCCTGCCCGCCGACTGCGCCGGGGTGCTGATCTCCTGGTGCGCGGCGGCGGTGGCGGGGGCCGGGGTGTACACACTCGTACGGCACTGCGGGGGAAGCCGGGGCGCCGGGTACGCGTGCGTGGCGCTGTGGTCCTGTTCGCCGTACGCCTTCGCGCTGTGGGTGCCGTACTCGGAGGCGGTCTTCAGCGCCCTGCTGATGTGGTCCCTGGTGGCGCTGGTGCGGCGCCGCTGGGTCGCGGCGGGCCTCCTGTGCGCCCTGGCGGGCGCCGTACGGCCGACGGCGACGGTGCTGATCGCCACGGTGGTACTGGCCGCCGGAGGGGCGGTGCTGCGCGGGCGGGACGGCGCGCGGCCGTGGGCGGCGCTGGCCCTGGCGCCGCTGGGGCTGCTGGGCGGCTGGCTCTACCTGGGCAGCCGGGTGGGGCGCTGGGACGGCTGGTTCGAGGCGGAGCGGGCCTGGGGGCAGACGTTCGACTTCGGCGCGGGCACCGCGGACTTCCTGCGGCAGGTCCTGCTCTACCGTGATCCCCGCGCGGTCACCGATGTGCGCCACGTCGCCGTGGTCGCCGTGGTGCTGCTGACGGCGGCGGCGGTGGTGGCGCTGGCACTGGACCGGCGGGTGCCCTGGCCGCTGGTCGTGGTCGTCGCCGGGGCCTGGCTGCTGATGGTGGGGACGCCGGGCTCGCCGTACTCCAAACCACGTTTCATGCTGCCGTTCCTGCCGGTTCCGCTGTTGTTGGCGGCCCGGCCGCTCGCGCGTGTTCCGCTGGGGGTGAGGGTGTGTCTCTACGGTGGAGGTGCGGTGGTCTCGGGTTGGTACGCGGCCGGGTTGCTCGTGCTGTTCGACGGGTCGCCGTGAGGAGAGCCGTGGCGCCCGGCCCGCCCGGGCAGGGCCCTGAACACCCAGGCACGGTAGGACCAGAAGCGGAACAGGGTCGCCGTGGCGATGCCCAGGAACTTGAAGAGGTTGCCGAGGAGCGCCCCGCCCCAGCCGAAGCCGTAGGTGGCGGTGTAGAGGACACCGTTCTCGATCACCAGTCCGATTCCGCTGAAGGCCGCGAAGAGGGCGATCTCCCTACTGCGGTGGCTCCTGTCGCGGTCGCGGTAGGTGAAGTGGCGCAGGCCCAGATAGTTGAAGGCGATGGCGACGGCTGTCGCGACCACGCTGCATCGCACCACCGGCAGGCCAGTGGCGCCCCGGCACACATTGAAGACCCCGAGGTTGACGAAGATCCCCAGCCCGCCCACGGTGCCGAACTTCGCGAACTCCCGGGCCAGCGCCGACAGCCGCCCCCGGCCGGGCGGACGCCTCTTCCTCGATTCCGTCGGTCTCGATTCCGTCGGTCGCAAGGGCATCTCCAGATACGGTCGCCACGCGTAGCGGACATCTCACGTAGACAACCGATTGTAGTGTAAATTGCCGCAAAAACTGACGCAGTGCGACGATGTGACCACAATGGGCGAGGCCGCGATGGGTGAGGAACTGGCATGACCGAGGCGGTACTGCTCGTCGGAGGCAAGGGAACCCGGCTCCGGCCGCTCACCATCAACACGCCGAAGCCGATGGTCCCGGCCGCCGGAGTGCCCTTCCTCGCCCATCAGCTGGCCCGCGCCAGAGCCGCCGGCGTCGAGCACGTCGTGCTCGCCACCTCCTACCTCGCCGAGGTCTTCGAGCCCTACTTCGGCGACGGCTCCGCCCACGGCCTGCGGCTCACCTACGTCCACGAGGAGGAGCCGCTGGGCACGGGCGGGGCCATCCGGCACGCCTCCATCGCCCTGACCTCCGGGCCCACCGACCCCGTGCTCGTCTTCAACGGCGACATCCTCACCGGCCTCGACACCGGGGACCTGCTGCTGCGCCACGAGCGGGCCCGGGCCGACGTCACCCTCCACCTCACCCGGGTGGCCGACCCCCGCGCGTTCGGCCTGGTGCCCACCGACCCCGGCGGCCGGGTCCTGGCCTTCACCGAGAAGCCGCGTCGCCCCGAGGAGATCGTCACCGACCAGATCAACGCCGGGGCCTATGTCTTCCGCCGCGAGATCATCGACACCATCCCCCAGGGGCGGCCGGTCTCCGTCGAGCGGGAGACCTTCCCCGGGCTGCTGGCCGCCCGGGCCGTGCTGCACGGCGTGGTCGACGCCTCGTACTGGCTGGACCTGGGCCGTCCCTCGGCCTTCGTCCAGGCGTCCGCCGACCTCGTGCGCGGCGTCGTCCACTCCCCGGCCGTCCCCGGGGACCCCGGCGAGTACCTGGTGCTGCCCGGCGCCCGGGTGGCGGACGGGGCGCGGCTGCGCGGCGGCACGGTGGTGGGCAGCGGCGCGTACGTCGCGGCGGGCGCCGTCGTGGAGGGCTCCGTCGTGCTGGACGGCGCCCGGATCGAGGAGGGCGCGCACGTCCGGGCGTCCATGGTCGGCGCCGGCGCCAGGGTCGGCCCCCGGACCCTCCTCGACGACGTGGTGATCGGGGACCGCTCCGACATCGGCGGGGACAACGAGCTGCGCGAGGGGGCGCGCGTCTGGTGCGGGACCGCGATCCCGGACGCCGCCATCCGTTTCTCGGCCGTCTGAGCGTCACCGCCTGCCCGTACGCGAACACCGACTTAGTGTTTGAACGTCCTTCAGTGTTTGAACGCCCATCGACCGCCAACTGTCGCCAGCCGCCCACTCCCGCTCTCCGTCTGCCGAGGATCCGTTTATGAGCCCTCCGCGCACCCCCGCCGCCACGGCACCGCTGCCCGCCGAATGGGGCCGTACCCCGCTGACCGTCGTGATGCCGACGTACAACGAGGCGCAGAACCTCCCCACCATGGCCGAGGCGCTCATGGCCCTGCCCCTCGAAGGGCTGCGGCTGCTGGTGGTCGACGACAACAGCCCCGACGGCACGGGCACCGTCGCCGAACAGCTGGCGGAGAAGTACAACGAGCCCGGCCGGACGCGCATGGGCGTCATGCACCGCACCACCAAGGACGGCCTCGGCCGCGCCTACGCGGCCGGCATGGAGCGGGCCGTCGCCGAGGGCGCCGTGTACGTCCTCCAGATGGACGCCGACGGCAGCCACCCGACCGGGAAGATCTCCGAGATGCTCGGCGTCGCCCTCGCCACCGGCGCGGACGTGGTCGTCGGCAGCCGGTACGTGCCCGGGGGCACCCTCTCCGACGCCTGGAAAGCCCACCGCAAGCTGCTCTCCCGCTGGGCCAACGCCTACGCCAGCGGGATCCTCGGCACCCGGGTCCGCGACATCACCAGCGGCTTCAACCTGTGGAGCGCGGACGCCCTGCGGGCCGTGGGGCTCGACAGCGTCGACAGCGCGGGCTACAGCTTCCAGGTCGAGACCAAGTACCGCGCGCTGCGCGCCGGTTTCACGGTCATGGAGGTGCCCATCCACTTCGAGGACCGCACTGCCGGGGAGTCGAAGATGAACCTCGCCGTGCAGCTCGAATCCGTGGCCATGCCCTGGCGGCTGCGGTCCAGAGCGCTCCGCGCGCCGGCGGCCGGCAAGCGCCCCCGCTGACCCGTGAGCCCGCCCACGGCCTTCAGGACGCCCCGGCCGCCGCTCTCCCGGACCTTCCCGCCGAGCCGGGCGGGCCTGCCGCGCAGGACGGCCGCGGTCGCCGTCCTGCTGCTGGGCGTCCTGCTGCTGCTCATGGTGGTGCGGCTGCCGTGGTCCGGCGACCTCGGGATGCACGCCGCGGTCCTGGAGCGGCTGCGCGCGGACCTGGCCCACCCGGGCAACCCCCTGGTGGACGAGGACACACCGAGCCCGTACTACTCGCCGTGGACGGTCGTACTGGCGCTGGTGGCGACGGCGACCGGCTGGGGCACCTTCGGGGTGCTGCGGCTGGCCGGGCTCGCCGGCCTCGCCCTGCTGGGCACGGGCCTCGCCGCCTTCACCCGGACGTTCAGCCGGGCGCGGGCCGCCGTCCCGCTCGCGCTGCTGTGCGTGCTGCTGCTGTACGGGGTCGTGCCGTTCGCGTGGAGCGGGATGCCGGGGCTGGCCTCGCTCAGCCTGACCCTCGCCTATCCGGGCACCTTCGCCCTGGGCCTCTCCTGCTGGCTGTGGGCGCTGCTGCGCCGGGCACGGACGGCCGGCTGGGGGCTGCTGGGGCATGTGGGGCTGGGATTTCTGCTGGGCTCGGTGTTGCTGGTGCATCAGTTCACCGGTGTCGTCGCGGTGCTGGGGGTCCTGGCGGTGCTGCTCGGCACACGGCCGGGGCCGGCTGGGGCGGGGTGGGCGCGGTTGGCGGCGGGGGGTGCCGTGGCGCTGGCGCTGTCGCTGTGCTGGCCGTACTACTCCTTTCCCGCGCTGCTCGGCGGGGGCGGGCTGGACCCCGTCCACCGGGCGCTCTACGGCCGTGCGGCGGAACGGTTCTGCCTGGTGGCCGTAGGGATGGTGGCCCTCGGGGCGCGGTGGTGGCGCGATCGCCGTGATCCTCTGGCGCTCCTCTTCGGGCTGGGCGCGGCGGTCGTCGCGGCGGGCTGGGTGAGCGGCCATTACGTGTGGGGGAGGGCGCTGCCGGCCGTGCTGATCCCGGCTCAGCTCGCGCTTGCCGTCGAGACGGCCGAGGCCCTTGAGGGCCGTGGGGCCTTTAAGGGCTGTGAGGCTTCTAAGGGCTGCGAGGCCTTTAAGGGCCGTGGGGCCGGTGGTGAGCGGCTGCGGCGCGGTCTGCCGGTGGTGGCGTTGGCGGCGCTGCTGGCCGGGGCGTGGGCGCAGGCGGGAGTGCTGTCGTACGTGCTGCGGAGGGAGGCCGTGCCGCCCGGGCTGCGCGAGGCGCCCGTCATCGCGCTGTGGCCGCGCTTCGGCTGGGCCGTGGCGCATGTGCCCAAAGGGGCGACGGTGATGACGAACGACTACTACGCGCTGCGGGCGCTCCCCGCGTACGGCCCGTACACCGTCGCCCCGGCCTATCCCGATCTCTTCCTCCCCGACGAGAAGCGGCGCCGCGACGCCACGCGGCGCTACTTCGCCCCGGCCACCCCCCGGGCCGAGCGGCTCGGCATCCTCAAGGAGTACGGCGTGCGGTGGGTGCTGCAGAAGAACGGGGCGGCGGGCCTGGCCCCCGGCGACCCCGCGCTCAGGAAGGCGGCCCAGGGGCCGGGCGGGCGCGTGCTGCTGGAGGTCGTCGGACGATGAGCGCGACGGAGACCGCGCCGGTGACCGTGCCGTCCTTCGGTGACGTGGCCTCCGCGTGGCTGCGCGGCCGGGCTCCCCGGCCCGCGCTGGTCTCGGCGGTGCTGGTGTTCACCCTGAGCTCGGTGCGGGCGTACGGCAAGGCGCGTTCCGGCATCGACAACGCGGTGGTCGTGCGGGCGGCGCGGGCGCTGCTGAGCGGCGGATCGCCGTACGCGGACAAGCGCTTCCTGTATCCGCCGGGGGCGGTGTTCGTGGCGCTGCCGCAGACGCTCCTCTCGGAGAAGGTGCTGTTCTACGCCGTGCCGGTGGTGACCGGCGCGCTGGTCGCGGTGGGTGGGGTGCTGGCGCTGCGGATCTTCGGGGTCCGGGCGGACAGCCGGCTGGCGGTGGCGCTGGCGCTGGGGACGGCGCTGTTCCTGCCCTTCCAGAGCCTGGTGTTCCTGGGCAACTGGACGGCGGCGTCGGTGGTCGCCTTCCCGGCGGCCCTCCTGCTGGCGCGGAACGGGCGGTGGTCCGCGGCGGGGGTGGTGGTCGGGGCGGCCGTCGCCTTGAAGCCGATGCTGGTACCGCTGTTCCTGCTGTTCCTTCTGGCGCGGCAGTGGCGGGCGTTGGCGTGGGCGCTGGGGGTGCCCGCCGCGATCTCGCTGTCGGCGGCGGTTGCGCTGCCCAGGCCTGGGCTGTTCTTCACCCGGACGCTGCCGTTCCTGCTGCACGGCCAGGACGCGTACGCCCGTCCGTACGACGCCTCGTGGCCGGCCGTGCTGCCCCGGCTGGGGGTGCCGCACACGCTGGCGTTCGCGCTGGCGGCCGTGGCCGGGACGGCGGTGCTGTACTTCGCGTGGCTGCGGTGGCGCCGCGGGGGAGACCCGGCGCTGCGGCTGGTGGAGTGCGCCGCGCTGCTGATGCTGGCCGCGTTCGTGGTCTCGCGCCCGTCGTTCCTCAACTACGCGCTGGTCGTGGTGCCCTCACTGGCCACATCGGTGGTGGTACGGGGGGCGACCGTGAGGTCGGTGTGGTTCTGGATGCCTCTGGTGCCGCAGTTGGGCGGGGTGCCGTGGCCGGGGGTGGACAGCGGGCAGCGGCACGCGTTCCGGGACGTGGTGATGTTCGGCGGGCTGGCGGCGGTGCTGGGGCTGGCGGCGTGGCGGGGGAGGAGGCGGGGCGAAGGGGTTGTCACGGAGAGTAGTTGCAGCTACTCTCCGTGTTCAAAGGTTTCGGAGGCTGAGGCCCGGCCCGATCCGGAAGCGAGGTGAACCATGTCCGTTCTCGTGTCCTCCGGCACCCCGGAGGTCAGCGTAGTGGTGATCGTCCACAACGACGCCGGGCGGCTGCCGCGCGCCGTGCGATCGGTCCTCGGACAGTCGCTGCGCCGCCTCGAAGCGATCGTCGTCGACGACTGCTCGACGGACGACACCCCCCGCGTAGCCCGGGCGCTGGCCGTCGGCGACCCCCGTGTGCGCCTGCTGCGGCTCCCGGTCAACAGCGGCGGCTGCGGCGCCCCGCGCAACGCCGGCATCGCCGCTGTCCGCGCCCCCTATGTGATGTTCCTCGACAGCGACGACGAACTCCCCTACCACTCCTGCAAATCACTGCTGCTGGCCGCGGAGGAGACGGGAGCCGACCTCGTCGCCGGCGAGGTCACCCGGCTCTTCGAGGAGAGCGGCACCATCGCCCTGTGGTACCCCGAGCTCTTCGGGGAAGCCCGCCTCGTGACGGACCTGCGCGCCGCCCCCGGGTACCTCCTCGACCACCTCTCCACCAACAAGCTCTACCGCGCCGCCTTCCTTGCCCGCCACGGCCTGCGCTTCCCCGAGGACCTGCACTACGAGGACCAGCTCTTCACCGCCCAAGCCCTCACCCTGGCCCGGTCCTTCGCCGTCGTCCCCTGGCCCGTCTACACCTGGCGGCTCACCGGCGACCCGGCCACGGGACCCTCCATCTCCTCCAGCCGCCACAAACTGCGGAACGTCGCCGACCGCATCGCCGTCGCCCGGCGCGTCGACGCCTTCCTGGAGGAGTCGGGCCACGCCGGCCTGCGGCCCGCGAAGGACGCCAAGTTCCTCCGGCACGACCTCCGCCTCCACCTCGGCGACCTGCCCTTCCGCGACCGGCGGTGGACCGGGGAGTTCGCCGCCCTCGTCGCCCCCTACCTCGCCGGCATCTCGCCCGACGCCTGGGAGACGGTGCCGCGCGAACAGCGTGTCTGCCAGTACCTGCTCCTCGCCGGCCGCCTCGAAGAGGCCGCCGAATGCGCGCGCACCCTCGACCGGCCCCGCATCGCCCCTCGCCACACCGTGCGCGACACCGCCGGGCGCCGGTACTGGGGGCGGGAGCTGCCCGAGGACGAACGGGCCGCCCGGGAGCTGGACATCACCGAATGGCGCCTGGACGATCAGCCCTTCACCACCGGCCCCCTACGGCACGAGGTGACACGCGTCGAACCGGCCGGGAGCCGCCTGCGCCTCACCCTGCGCACCTACGACCCGGCACGGCTGCTGGCCGGGCCCGTGCCCGTCACGGCGGAGCTGCGCGTCAGTGCGACCGCCGAGTCCCTCGTCGTCCCCCTCCACTACGAGCCGGGTGGGGAGGGCTGCGAGCGGGGCGGGGAGGGCTGCGCGCCGGGCGGGGAGGGCACGGAGGCGCCGGAGGCGCGCACCGCCCGGGCCGAGATCGATCTGCGCCGGGTACCCCTCGGGCCCACCGGGTTCCGGGGGCGACACCACCCCCACGTGGTGCTCACCCGGCAAGGGCTGACCCGCACCGATCCGCTGCTGGCCCCCGCCCCGGCGCCGTCCCTGCGGGCACGGATCGGCGGGCACCTGGTGCGGGCGGGATGCGAAGGACACGGCGCCGGACGGTTCGAGCTCACCTGGGAGCGGACGGGCGCCCTCGGCCGGGCCGAAGCCCTCGCCCCCGGCCGGACCGCCCTGCGCCGCGGTGCCCACCGGCTGATCCGCCGCGCGACCGGGCCTCGCGTCAAGGCCCTCGCCTATCACGAGCTGCGGAAACTGCCCATCGACGACAAGCTGGTCGTCTTCGAGGCCCTGGAAGGGCGCGGCTACGCCGACAGCCCCCGCTACATCCACGAGGAACTCGTCCGGCGCGGCCTCCCGCTCCGCGTGGTCTGGTCGTACTCCGGCGACCGGTCCTCTTTCCCCGAGGGTGTGGAGCTCGTCCGGCGCGCCAGCTGGGAGTACGCCCGTACGGTCGCCCGGGCGCGCTACTGGGTGGACTCGCACGGCTTCCCCGCGCCCTTCGCCAAACGGGCGGGCACCCGCTATCTCCAGACCTGGCACGGCCAGGCGTTCAAACACATGGGGTTCGACATCCCCGAACTACGGCTGGCGGGCCCCGAGCGGCGCCGACAGCACCGTGCGACGGTGGCCCGCTGGGACGCGCTGATCTCCCCCAGCGAGGAGTTCGAGCGGACGTTCGTCCGGGCCAATGGCTACGCGGGCCGGCTGCTGCGCACCGGGCTGCCGCGCAACGACGTGCTCGTCCGCTGGAACGAGCCGGGGCAGCTCGACCGAGCGGCCCGCACCCGGGAACGACTACAGATCCCCGACAGCCGGAAGGTGCTGCTGTACGCCCCCACGTTCCGGGACGGCGAGCGCGGCAGCGGGGCGTCGATCCGCGTCGATCTGGCCGGGCTCGTCGACGCGGTCGGCGAGGAGTGGACGGTCGTGGTCCGCCCCCACTACTACGAACGGTTCACCGTGCCCCGCGAGCTCGGGCACGCGGTGCGCGACGGACGTGAGTTCACCGATCTCAACGATTTGCAGCTGGCCTCGGACGCCCTGCTCACGGACTACTCGTCGGTGATGTTCGACTACGCCAACCTGGGCCGGCCCATCCTGCTCTACACCGACGACTACGAGGAATACCGCTCCCTCTCGCGTGGCGCCTACTACGACCTGCCGGACATCGCCCCCGGCCCGATGCTCACCACCACGAGGGACCTGGCCGAGGCGCTGGGCGATCTGACAGGGGTGCGCGAGCGGTGGGCCGGTGCGTACGCCCGCTTCCATGAGCGGTTCAACCCCCTGGAAACCGGATGGTCGAGCAAGGCCGTGGTCGACCTGTTCTTCGAGGGGAGCGCCCGGTGAACCGCCCGGACTCGGACCGCCGGAGGCGGCTGTTCCTGCTCGGCATCGACGTCGATTCGACGGGCGGTTCGCAGAGAGTGCTGCACACCCTCGCCCAGGGGTTCGCCGAGCGCGGCCACGCCGTCGAGCTCATCGGCATCCGGCCGAGCCCCCGGCCCCATTCGTACATCGCCGATCCCGCCTACCGGCGGACCACGCTCTACCGGGCACCCGCCGCGCCCTCCTGGCGGGCGGACTCCCTCGCCGAGCGGCTGAGCCCGGCGCGGCTGTGGTCGGCACGGGCCGAGCGCGGGGAGCGACAGCGGGCCCGGACGCTGCTGGCGCGACGGTTCGCCGGGACACCGGAGGACGGTACGGGGTATGTGATCGCCGGTTCGCCGTGGGCGGCGGTCTGGCTGGAGTCCGTGGCGAGGCCGGCCCGCGTGCGGGTCATCGGCCAGTACCACGAGTCGTTCCACCAGGCGAGGGTGTCCGTCAACCTGGAGCTGATCCTGCGCCACTATCCGGCGCTGGAGAAATCGTTGTTCCTCAGCGAGCCGGACGCGGCGGAGTTCCGCCGCAGGCGGCTGCCGAACGCCGGGGTGATGCCGAACCCGCTGCCCTTCGCGTCTCCCGCCCCCGCGCCCCTGGACGGTCGGCGCGTCGGCGCGGTCGGACGGCTGGAGCCGGTCAAACGGCTGGACCGGCTGCTCGACGCCTTCGCCACCGTCGCGACCGAACACCCCGGCTGGGAGCTCCACTTCTTCGGTGACGGCCCCCAGGAACCGGAGCTGAGGGCGCGGGCGACCCGGCTCGGTGTCGGCGACAGGGTCCACTTCCGGGGAACTGTCCGCGACATGGCCGCCGCCTACCGGGAGCTGTCCCTGGTGGCCCTCACCAGCGAGCGCGAAGGCCGGCCGATGGCCCTCGCCGAGGCGTCCGCCGCCGGGGTGCCCTGTGTGAGCTTCGACCTGTCGGGCGGCGTCCGCGAGCTGGTCGTCCACGGGCGCACGGGCACGCTCGTTCCGCACGGGGATACCGCGGCGTTCACGGCCGCGCTGGGGGAGCTGATGGGGGACGGCCCGGCGCGTGAACGCTACGGGCGGGCCGCGCGCGAGCACGTCGCGCCACTGGCCCTGCCGGCGGTCCTGGACCGCTGGGAGGCGCTGTTCGAGGAGATCGACCGCTAGGTCCGCCACCGGACCGGCCACAGGGGGGATGCGACATGAGTGCAACGAGGCTAGGGACGGGCGGCCGCCGTGCGCCGCAGGAACGGCAGGCGGGGCAGGCGGGGGAGGAGCGTACGGGCCCTGCGCAGGGCGACACCGAGCACGCACCGGGCGCCTGGCGCGAGCCGCAGGACGAGCGAACCGCTCGCCGTGGTGCGCGACTGCGCCAGCAGCAGGCCGTACCGCGCGCCGAGCAGCACGGCGGGCCGGGAGCCGGCGCCCACGGCCCGTACCGCCGTCCGCAGAGTGCCGCCGTGCGCGCAGTGGATGCGGACACGTACGTCCCAGGACTGCGGTCCGGTCGTGAGGGCTCTGCGGGCCCTGGCGTCGAGGAGCCCCCGCGCGGCCAGCGCCGCGAGGTCCACGGGTACGGAGACCACCCAGGACGCCCCGGCGCCCGGCCCGCCCGACCTGCCTGGCCCGCCCGACCTGCCTGGCCCGTCCGGGCCATTTGGTTCGTCCGGCTGTGGCGAGGCGGTGTGTTCCAGGATCGAGGCGCCGTCCCGCAGCCGGAGCTCGACGTCGACGCCGTGTGGCCGGGCCGCCGCCAGACGGCCGTACAGCTCGTGCACCCGCAGCCGGAGTTCGGCGTGGCGGCCGCGCCCCGCGCGGTGGCGCAGGGCGGCGTCGACGGTGACCGGCAGTCGGCGGGCCGGTTTGGCGCCCGGGCCGGTGAGGCCGTCGAGGACGGCCTGCGGCAGGTCCGCCGCCCAGACCGGCCGCCCCGCGGTCTCGGCGTACGGCGGCAGCAGCCGGGCGGGCCGGGCGGCGAGCTGGGCGAGCCGGTCCAGGTCGCGCGGGGCCTCGGAGGCGAGCACGACCCGGGCGATCCAGCGGGCCGGGGCCCGCGCGGCACGCAGGTCGGCCTCGTCGCAGGCGGCCAGCGCGGCGCGCGCCGCCCGCCACCAGGCGGCGCGGTACGCCGGGCCGTGGCCGGGCAGCTCCCGGACGTACATCCGCAGGTCGTGGTCGAGGAACTTCACCCGGGCGGCGTGGGCGAGCGGCTCGTTGCCGGCGTCGCGGAAGACCTCCACACCCCGCTCATGGGCGCGGACACGGGCCTGCCAGTTGGCCACCCGTTCACGGTCCAGGGAGATCGAGGGCCGGGCCGCGCCCCTGCGCACGTGCCAGACGTAGACCAGGTCCGGGACGACGGCCACACGCGGCCCCGCCGCCAGGACGCGGGCGCTGAAGACGAAGTCCTCGTACGGGAAGGGGCCTTCGGGGAAGTCGATGCCGTGCGTGGCGAGGAAGCGGCGGGCGTAGAGCTTGTTGACGCAGAGCGTGTCGCGCAGCAACGCCGGGTGCTCCTCGGGGGAGTCGTGGACGGCGGCCCGCCGGTAGAGGGCGGGCTGCCAGGGCGTGTCCCGCCGCCGGGGGAGTTCCCGGCGGACGCACAGCCCCGCCGTCACCGGCGCGTCATGGGCCAGGGCGCCGCGCAGCAGGGCAGTCACCGCGCCCCGGGGGAGGATGTCGTCGCTGTCGAGGAACATCACATAGGGCGCGGTGGCGGCCCGGAGGCCGTCGTTGCGGGGAGTGCCGCAGCCACCGCTGTTGACGGCCCGGTGGACGACCCGCAGCCGGGGTTCGCGCGTGGCCAGTCGGTCGAGGAGGGCCCCCGTGCCGTCCGTGGACGCGTCGTCCACGGCGACGACCTCGGCGACGGCCGGGCCCTGGCCGAGGGCGGAGCGCACGGCGTGGCCGATATGGGCGGCGTCGTCGTAGCCGATGACGATCACGCCGACCCGGGCGTCGGCCCGGACGGCCGCCGGGAGCCCGGCGGCGGGGTGTGCGACAGGGATTCCACTCCCGTTCACTGCCATAAAGCACAGTTTTATCCAATAAGTATGTGTAATCGGGGCATTCTGCGACCGCGTGTGGCCGACAGCAGCGGATGTGGGGAGGGGCGAGGATGGCACGGACCGCGGTACGGCCCGAGCTGAGGACGGAGCCGAGGGCGCCATGGACGGTCACGCTCGGGGACACGCTCCGGGGGTTGCCCGCCGCCGTGCCCCTGGCCGTGATCGTGCCCGCCGCCGTCATGCTCCTCCTGGGCCTGTGGGGGCTCGACCGGGGCACGATGTGGCGGGACGAGGCCGCCACCTTCCAGGTGGCGCGCCGCTCGACGGGCGAGATCCTGCGCCTGCTCGGCCACGTCGACGCCGTGCACGGGCTCTACTACCTGCTGATGCGCCCCGTGCTGGCGCTGCGCGCCGACGAGACCACGCTGCGGCTGCCGTCCGTCGTGGCCGCGGCCGTCACCGCCGGGCTGATCGGCGCGATCGGCTGCCGGCTGGCCCGCCCCCGGGTGGGCCTGTGGGCCGGGCTGCTGTACGCGGCCACCCCGTTCGTCGGCCACTACGCGCAGGAGGGCCGCTCGTACGCCCTGGTCGCGGCGGGCGGCGCGCTGGCGACGTGGCTGCTGCTGGAGGCCGTCGAGCGGGGTTCGCCCGGGCGCTGGGCCGGCTACGGCGCGGTGGTGGCGGTCACGGCGCTGCTGCACGAGTTCGCGATCCTGCTACTGGCGGCCCATGGGTTGACGCTGCTGCTCTCCCGGGTCCCGGGGCGGATATGGCGCGGTTGGGGCTGCGCGGCGGCCGCGGCCTGCGCCGTGCTGGCGCCGCTGGCCGTGCTCTCCCGGGGCCAGAGCGAGCAGGTCTCCTGGCTCCGCACACCGGGATACGAGCAGGCGAAGGCGCTCCTCCACGCCTTCGCGGGCCCCGGTGAGCCCGTGGTGGCCGGCGTGGTCGCGCTGATGGCCGTCGCCGCGCTCGCCCCCCTGCCCCGCACGGGCCCGCTGCGGCTGACCGCCATCGCCCTGCCGCTGGCCGTCGTACCGCCGGTGCTGCTCTACGCGGCCTCCCAGTTGCAGCCGCTCTTCCTCGACCGCTATCTGCTCTTCTGCCTCGCGGGCGTCCCGCTGCTGGCGGCCGCCGGCGCGGAACGACTCCTCGGGCTATTGCCGTGGCCACGCGTCGTGGCGGCGGTCGGGGTCGCGGCCGTGGCGGCGGTCTTCGTGGCGCAGTTGCCCTTCCACGAGCGCGAGCGGCTGCCGTCCAGCCGGGGTGACGAACTCGCCCGGGTGGCCGCCGCCGTCGGGAGGACGGCCCGGCCGGGGGACGCGGTGCTGTTCCTCCCGCTCCACGAGCGCCGCATATCCCTGGCCTACCCGGAGGCCTTCAGGGGGCTGCGGGACCTCACCCTCAAGAAGTCGCCCGCCGCCTCCGGCACCCTCTACGGCCAGGAGGTCGGGGCGTGGGAGCTGCGCTCCCGGCTACGGGGGCTCTCCCCGGGGACGCGGGTGTGGGTGGTGGCGGACACGACCACGGTCGGGACGCCCTGGTTCCGGGCCCAGCGCGCCGAGTCCGCCAAGGCCAGGGAGCTCGACGCGCTGTACCGGGAGGAGTCCACGGTGTTCGTACGGGGAGGCGCGGTGTCGCTGTACCTGCGGCGTTAGCCGTCACGTACCTGTGGCGTTAGCCGCCACGTACCTGTGGCATGGCCACGCACACGCCGTCACTTCACCGCGCCCGCCATCACCCCGCTCACGAACTGACGCTGGAAGGCGAAGAACACCGCGAGCGGAACGATCATCGAGAGGAAGGCGCCCGACGCGAGGATGTCCACGTTGTCGCCGAACTGCCGGACCTGCTGCTGAAGGGCCACCGTGATGGGAGGGTTGCCGCTGTCCGCGAAGATCAGCGCGACCAGCATGTCGTTCCACACCCACAGGAACTGGAAGATGCCCAGGGAGGCGACGGCCGGCCCGCCCAGCGGCAGTACGACCCGGGTGAACAGCCGTAGCTCGCCCGCGCCGTCCAGCCGGGCCGCCTCCAGCAGCTCGCGCGGTATCTCCGCGAAGAAGTTCCGCAACAGGAACACCGCGAAGGGCAGCCCGAAGGCGGTGTGGAAGAGCACCACACCCACGGTGGACTCGAAGATGCCCAGCGCGCTGAAGAGCTTGGCCACCGGGATCAGCGCCACCTGCACGGGCACCACGAGCAGCCCCACGACGACCATGAACCACCAGTCCCGGCCGGGGAAGTCCAGCCAGGCGAAGGCGTATCCGGCGAGGGCGCCGACGAGGATCACCAGCACCGTCGCCGGGACGGTGATCAGCGCGGTGGTCAGAAGGGAGTGCGTCACCTTGTCGTTGGCGAAGAGCGTGCGATAGCTCTCCGTCGTCAGCTGGGACGGGTGGGCGAAGACCTGCCACCAGCCGGAGGCGGCGATGTCGGCCTTGTCGCGCAGCGAGGACAGCAGCAGCCCCACGGTCGGCATCAGCCAGAACAGCCCGACCAGGACGAGGAAACCACGCGTCGCCCCCGCGCCCAGGCGGGCGGCCAGCCGGGCGGGGAGGGAGCGCTCGCCCCGTACAACCTCGCCCCGTACAGCGGTGTCTTGAAGGCTCATCGTTGCCGCTCCTTCCGGATCCGGCGAATGTTCACGATCACCACCGGAGTGACGAGCAGCAGCAGGAAAACGGCGATGGCGCTGCCCACGCCCTGGTTGACGTCCGTGCCGAAGGAGGATTGATAGAGCTGGAGGGCCAGCACATTGGCGTTGTCGAGGCTGGAGCCCGGGGCGATGATGTAGACCAGGTCGAAGATCTTCAGCACGTTGATCATCAGGGTGACGACCACCACCGCGAGGACCGGTGCCAGCAGGGGCACCGTCACCCGGCGGAAGACCTGCCACTCGTTGGCCCCGTCGACGCGCGCCGCCTCCAGCAGCTCGCGCGGCACGCCCGCCAGGCCGGCCGCGATGAGCACCATGGCGAAGCCCGCCCACATCCAGATGTACGCGCCGATGATCGACGGCGTCACCAGGGAGGGGCCGAGCCAGTCGACGCCGTTGTAGGCGGAGGCGAAGTTGGCCGCGGCCAGCCGCAACCGGGCGCCGTCCGCCGCCGCGGGCAGGGTGAAGGTGCCGTCGGGGTCCGTGGTGGTGGAGGCGACGGTCCTACCGTCCTTGACGGCCTCCACCGTCACCCCGGCCAGGGCCTTCTCACCCGCGTCGATCTTCCCGGCCGTTCCGCCGCCGCCCCGGGTGAAGTCCATCCACACCGTGCCGGTGACCTTCCCGGCCACGTCCCGCGCGGGGATGGCGTCCCTGGCGCCGGACACGTCCTCCGGCTTCACGGCCACCAGCGGCAGCGCCACCGCGCTGCCCGCCCGCGCCGCCGTCTTCGTCAAGAAGCCGCCGTCGCTCGCCACGAGGTCCCCCGCCGGCCGGGGGTGCGCCCCCGGGAAGGGGGCGGGAGCGGCGAAGGTGTCGTGGATGCCGACCCAGACGGCGTTGGCGACGCCTCGGTCCGGGTTCTGCTCGTACACCAGGCGGAAGATGATGCCCGCCGCGAGCATCGAGATGGCCATCGGCATGAAGACGACGAGCTTGAACGCCGTGCCCCAGCGCACCCGTTCGGTGAGCACCGCGAAGATCAGGCCGAGGGCGGTGGCCACGGAGGGGGCGACGACGACCCAGATGACATTGTTCTTCAGCGCCGTGCGGATCCGCGCGTCGGTGAAGACCTCCTGGTAGTTGTCCATGCCCACGAAGCCATGGCCGGAGGCGTCGAAGAGGCTGCGGTAGACGGAGAAGCCGATGGGATAGACGACGAGGGCGCCCAGCAGGGCCAGCGCGGGCAGCAGGAAGCAGGCGGCCACCCAGGGCCGTGTGCCGAGCGCGCCCCGGCCCTTGCCCCGCACCGGGGCCGGAGCCGGGCGTACGGGGGGATCGGGTGGCGGTGGAACGGCTGTGGCGGTGGTCATGGCGACCAGTCCTGTCAGTTCTTGAAGGCCTTGGCCGCGTCGGACTCCAGCCGCTGCTGGGTGCCCTCCACGTCCGCCGGGTTCCGCAGGAAGTCCTGGAGATCCTTCCACTCGCCCTGCCCCGGTTTGCCGCCGAACGCGGCGGGCGCCTGGTCGGACATGTCGAAGCGGAAGGAATCGCCCGCCGAGACCAGCGCCTTGGCGATGGAGCGCTGCACGTCGTCGGGGTAGGAGGCGAGGTCGAGGTTCTTGTTCGCGGAAATGAAGCCGCCCTCCCTCGCCCAGATCCCGGCGGCGTCGGTGGAGGCCAGGAAGGTCAGCAGCGCCTGCGCCGCCTGGCCGTCCTTGAGGGCCACGCCCACGTCGCCGCCGGTCACCACGGGCGAGCGGCCGCCGACCGCCGGGAAGGGGAAGACCTTGGCGTCGGTGCCGATCTTCGCCTTGGCGGCAGTGATGTTCGCGGCCGCGAAGTCGCCCTCGAAGACCATGGCGGCCTTCGCCTTCTCGCCCCCGCTGAAGGTCTGGGTGACGGACGTGGGGAACTGTGCCTGGAGCGCGCCCTCCTGGCCGCCCGCCAGCAGCTCCTTCTTGCCGAAGAGCTGGCCGAGCGTGGTCAGCGCCTCCTTGACGGAGGGGTCGGTCCATTTGATCTTGTGCTGGGCCAGCTGGTCGTACTTCTCCGGGCCCGCCTGGGAGAGGTAGACGTTCTCGAACCAGTCCGTGAGCGTCCAGCCGTCCGCGCCGCCCACCGACACCGGCGAGACGCCGAACTCGGCGACGGCCTGCGCGGTACGCAGGAAATCCGGCCAGGTCGCGGGCACCTTGACGCCCGCCGCTTCGAAGATCTTGGTGTTGTACCAGACGAGGGACTTGTTGCTGGTCTTGAAGTACACGCCGTACTGCTTGCCGTCGGCGGAGCCCAGATCCTGCCAGCCCTGGGGGAAGTTCTTCTTCAGTTGCGCCCGGGCCTCCTCGCCCAGCGGTTTGAGCCACCCCTTACCGGCGAACTCCCGTAGTGCGCCCGGCTGTTGCAGCATCGCCACGTCCGGCGGGTCGCCGCCAGCCACCTTGGAGCCGATGAAGGCGGACATGTCGTCGCCGCTGGGCACGTACGCGACCTCGGCGCCGGTGCGCTTGGCGAACTCGTCCAGGACCTTGGTGAAGCTCTTCTGCTCGACCCCCGTCCAGACAGCGGTCACCTTGAGCTTCTGCCCGTTGAGCTTGGGGAGTTGCACGGTATGCGTGATGAGGTCGGACTGTCCGGGGGCGGGTCTGTCGCCGTTCTTGTCCTTGTCCCCGCCGCTGTCCCCGCAGCCGGCGGCGGTCAGCGCCAGCGCTCCCGCCACGGCCAGGGCCAGCGCGCCCCTCCGCGCGCCCGCGCCGCCCGCTCCGCGCGGGCGTGGAGTGCGCTCCGCGCGTGCCGCGCGGAGCGATGTACGTGTTGCCGTGCGCATGGCCCGTACCTCCCGTGCCCGGTCCCCGTCGACGGCCGCGCCGCACGTCGCCCCGGCATACGGCCGCACTCCCGTGCGACAGTCCTACGCCCCGGCACGGACCGCCGCAATACCGTCTCCGACGTCAACCAGCCGATCGTGACAGGGCTGTGACGCTCCGGCACGGACGGTCCGCCACTACAGCAACGGGGGTGCCGCCTGGGCCCCGGCGGACTGCGCCGCGCGCTGGAGGGCGCTGGCCAGCAGGGCGAGGTCGGTGGGGCCGTTGCCCAGTTCGCGCACCGGCCGGCGGGTGGGCGGGTCGCCCAGACGCTGCCAGTCGAGGGTCACGACCGTCGGCCGGAGCGTCGCCGTGCGGGGGATGCGGCCGGTGACCCGGCCCGCCTGGAACGGGGTGGTCGCGTCGTCGTCCGGACGCCGCAACCGGCCGCGCCCCGGGGCGGGTTCGCCCGCGCCCGGCCCGTCTCCGCCGGCGTCCGCCGACGGCGGGGCGATGTCCAGCGTCACCCGCAGCCCGGCCCGCTCGACCGCCGCCGTGTCGGCCGTACGGTCCGGACGGCCCGACGCGGCGATCAGATGCACCCCGAGCCGCTCGCCGTCCCGCGCCACGGCCTCCAGGGCCCGTACGACCGAACCGGCCGCCGGGCGGCCCGTGCTGCCCAGCGCGGGGGCGACCAGGGAGTCGAAGTCGTCGACGAGCACGACGAGCCGGGGCAGGGCCGTCTCGGCCGTACGCGTCCGACCGCCGCTCTGCGTACGCAACTTGAGCGTCCCGCTCGGCGCCGACTCGAGATCGGCGGCACCGGAACCGGGGACGGCACCGCCACCGGCACCGATGCCCGAACCGGACACGGGCCCGGACGCGGCCGCCGTGACCTGAGCGGCGGCGACCGGAGCCGGGGCCGCCGTCGGCTCGGCGGAGCGGCGCGGGCCGACCACGTTCGGGCCGGGGGCCGGGTTCCGGTCGTGCCAGCCGACGAAGTCCAGCGTGCCCAGCAGCTCGGCGCGGCGCTTGAGCTCCGACGCGAGCGCCTGGGCGAACTCCCGCATCCGCACCGGGTCGGCGGCGGCGAGGTACGTCGACACGTGCGGCAGGTCCGTGCAGACCCGCAGGCCCTCGCCCCGCTCGGCGGCCGCCCCGTCCACCAGGACGAGCGAGAGCCGGTCCGGCCGGTCGGCCGCCGCGAGCGACGCGGCGAGCGAACGCAGCAGCTCGGTCTTCCCGCTGCCCGGGGAGCCCTCCACCAGCAGATGCGGCCCGTCCGCCGCGAGGTCCACGGACAGCGGGCCGTGCGGCCCGGCCCCCAGTACGGCCACGGCCCGGCCCCCGGGCCGGGTGCCCCGGTCGGTGGCGGCCGCCCAGCGGGCGGTCAGCGAGGCGGGCGTGGCCCGGGCGAGCCCCAGCTCGTCCAGCAGCCGGGACGACCGGGGCAGCGCCGCCGCGATGCGCGAGGCGTGCGCGGGGTCGCCCACGTTGTCCGCCATGCGCAGGGGCGCCAGGGCCCGCGCGAAGCGCTCGGCCCACGCGCCGGACACGGCGTCGAGCGCGGCGATCATCGTGTGGCCCGGGCGCACGGGGTGCGCTACGGGCGCGGACGGCGCCGAGGCGCGGTGGATGACCTGCACCACCGTCGCCACGTCACCGCTCAGCAGCGCGACCGCGCCGCAGTGCGCGAACGCGGGGGAGACCGCCTCGGCCGACGCGAGCGTCGCGGAGACGGGGGAGGCGGGCGTCGTGGCCGGGGCCTCCGCCAGGCACAGGACGTGGATGCCCGCCGCCGGACCGCCCGTCGCCAGCCGCGCGACCGTCTCGCGCAGCGCCGTCGAACCGGGGTCGCCGTCGACGATCAGCACCGTGTACGGGCCCTCGTGCCGCGCGGCGGCCGCCGCCACGGCCTCGGGCGGCGCCGTCGTCCAGCCCGTGCCCAGCGGGCCGTCGTCCAGGCGCCGCACCAGCTCGGCGGTACGGGCCTCGGCCTGTTCCCGGTCGTAGCCGACGAGCAGCCGGCAGTCCTGCCCGTGCGCCGGCCGCAGCTGCGGCAGCCAGCCCAGCCAGGACCACTCCGCCGCCCGCTCCTCGGCCGGACGCGACCGGTCGGTGCTGATCAGTACGTACTCCAGGGTGCCGGGCGCGTGGAGCGCGGCCAGCTGCGCCAGCACGGAGCGGGCGAGCCCGGACAGCCGCTCCCGGGGCCCGGTCATGCCGAGCGCCCCGACCTCGCGCAGCCCGACCGTCACCGGTACGGACGGCAGCGGCTCGCCGCCGTCGGGCGCGTAACGGTCGGCCGTGCCCAGCCGGACGGTGAGCAGGTCCGGGTGGCCCGGGCCGCGCTCCCACAGCCGGGGGCCCGGCCCCAGCGCGGTCAGCAGCACGGCGGCGGGGTCCGGCCAGCGCTCGCGCAGCGCGGCGGCGGTGCCCGGGGCGCGCTCGGGCGCGCCAGTGGCCTGCTCCTGCGGCCCCTCGCCCACCGACGCCTCGCGCTGCGCGGCGGCGCGCCCGCCACCGGCGAGGCGGCGGGCCCACGCTCCTATGCCGCGGGCACGGCGCTTGCCGCCGCCGTCCGCCTGCGGCGGCTGCGCGGGCGCGGCGGCCGTGCCGGGGGTCAACGCGGCGTTGCCGCGCACGGTGTGGGTGGCGTGGCCGCCGTCGCCGCCATCGCCGTAGGCGTCCGCCTGGTGCGGCGGGTACGTGCCGGGGGGCGCCGTCGCCGCGTCGGCTCCGGTGAGGTTCGCGAATCCGGCGGCCTGGTTCGTCCCGCCGTCGCCCCGGCCGTTCGTCCGGTCCTTGTCCCGGTCCGGGGACGCGTCGAGGGGGCCGCCGCTCCGCCACGCGGGCCCCTGCTCGGGGTCGCCCGCACGGGCCGCCCGCGCGTCCGAACCCCAACTGGCCGGCGCCCGCCCGGACGCGGGCACGCCACCCGCGAAACCGGCCTGTGCTCCCGCGCCCCAGCCCGGCTCCCCGCCGCCGGCCGAGGGGCCGGCGGAGCCGCCGGGTACGACCGTGCCGGCCGCCGAGGCCGCTGTGCCGGCCTGCCCGTCCGGATTCGTATGTCCGCTCGTATGGCCCGTACGGGCGCCTGCACCCCGGCTCCCAGGACCGGTGTCCGCCGAGGCCGCCGCCGTAGCCGGGCCGGCCGCGAGGCCACCGCCCAGCGCCCCGGCGCCCCCAGGGGCGCCCGTATCGCGTCGCGCGCCCGGTAGCGCCACCGCGCTCTCCCCGGGCCCGGCCGCCCCCCGCACTCGCACGGGCACCCGTAGGTGCCCTTCGCCGTCCGGTGTCGCCGGGAGGGCGCCCGGGGCGTCGGGGGCGTCGGGGGCGTTCGAGGCACCTGCCCCCGCACCCACCCCGTAAAGGCTCAGCGTCGACTCGCCGACCCGCAGCAGCGCGCCCGGGGCCAGGGGGACGGGGGTGCCGTCGACCGGGGCGCCGTCCAGGGCGGTGCCGTTCGTCGAGCCAAGGTCGTGGAGGGTGACGACGCCGGCGTCGGAAAGCGTCACCGCGCAGTGGAGGCGGGAGACGTCGGGGTCGTCCAGGGGGATGTCCGCCGAGCTGGAGCGGCCGACGCGGACCTCGCCGCCGTGCAGCAGGTGGACGCCGCCCGCGTCCGGGCCGGAGACCACGTGGAGGCGCGCGGCGGCCGGGAGGGGGCCGGTGAGGGGGACGTGGCGTTCGGGGTCGGCGGGGGCGCCCAGGGAGAGCACCGCGCCGTCGATCAGCGGCGGCTCGCCCAGCACACAGCGTTGCGGGTCGAGCCGCTCGTCGCCGGAGTGGACGACGACGGCACCGCTGCCGAGGTCGGATCCCGCCGCCGCGACGGCCGTGGCGAGGCCGCTGGTCACGGCGGCCAGGGCGGTCCCCGCGGGGGCGGTCACGAGCACATCGCAGGCGCACGTGGTGTGGCCGCTGAGCGGCCCGAGGACGGTCAGCCGGATCTGCATCGCCGTCAACGGTCCCTTCCTGCCCGGAGTACGCGGCAGGGGCGGCGCCAGGCCTTCCCCCACCTCGCACGGGCGCGTCGGCACGTACAGGTCACCACGTCGCGCGGGGTCTTCCCGCTCCCTCCCCGCCGCATCCGTGCTGGCGAGCAGCATCCTCTCGCCGCGAGCATCCTCGCATCCACCGGGGACGATTCGCCCGGCGAGACTCGATTCGTGATCTTGAACGACGGTCCGAGTATGCGAAACGCGCTGGTCGTGGTGGGGCGATGGCTGATTTCTTCTGGGAATTGCCTCCTCTCGACCCCTTTATTGCCGATATTGAGGGGAGCGCCACCGCTTGCGGCAACCATCCGCACCCGGCCCGCGTCTTTCCCATGAGCCCCACCCATAAGCCCACCGGATTCGCCGGGCCGACGGTCCGGACGGCGGCACTACAGTGGGGCGGAGGTGCCGGTGGAAGGCGACGGTATCGAAGGCTTCGGCATCCGGATCACGACCAGGGAGCGCATGACGTGCGGCCGGTAGGCAGCAAGTACCTGCTCGAGGAGCCGCTCGGACGCGGCGCCACGGGCACCGTCTGGCGTGCCCGCATGGGGGCATCCCCTGGCGCGTCAGCGCTCAGGGGGAGTGAGGCGGCCGGCGCCGAGGCGGCGGTGGCGGGGCAGCCCGGCGAGACCGTCGCGATCAAGGTCCTCAAGGAGGAGCTGGCCCACGACGCGGACGTCGTGATGCGCTTCCTGCGCGAGCGCTCCGTGCTCCTGCGGCTGACCCACCCCAACATCGTCCGCACCCGCGACCTCGTCGTCGAGGGCGATCTCCTCGCGCTCGTCATGGACCTGGTCGACGGCCCGGACCTCCACCGCTACCTCCGCGAGAACGGCCCCTTCACGCCCGTCGCGGCCGCGCTGCTCACCGCGCAGATCGCCGACGCCCTCGCCGCCAGCCACGCCGACGGCATCGTCCACCGCGACCTCAAGCCCGCCAACGTGCTGCTGAAGAGCGAAGCCGGGCAGATGCACCCGATGCTCACCGACTTCGGCATCGCGCGCCTCGCGGACTCGCCCGGCCTGACCCGCACCCACGAGTTCGTCGGCACCCCGGCCTATGTCGCGCCCGAGTCCGCCGAGGGCCGCCCGCAGACCTCCGCCGTGGACATCTACGGCGCCGGCATCCTGCTGTACGAGCTGGTCACCGGCCGTCCGCCGTTCGCGGGCGCCACCGCCCTGGAGGTCCTCCACCAGCACCTCAGCGCCGAGCCGCGCCGCCCCACGACCGTGCCCGAGCCGCTGTGGACGGTCATAGAGCGCTGTCTGCGCAAGCGCCCCGAGGAGCGGCCCAGCGCCGAGAACCTCGCCCGCGGCCTGCGCGTCGTCGCCTCCGGCGTCGGCGTGCACGCCTCCCCGGACCAGGCAGAGGCGGCGCTGGGCGTCGGCGCGCTGCTCGCGCCCGACCCCGAGCCCACCCGGGTGCCCGGTACGGGCCTCCACACCCTCCCCGGCACGGGTCCCGCCACCGGCGACGCCGACCCCACCCAGGTGCTCCCGTCCTCCGCCGGGACCGCCCCGGCCGGGTACGACCCGAACGCCGCGACCAGCGTCCTGCCCAGCACCGGCCTGTCGGGCCCCGGGCGGACCGGCGACGCCGACCCCACCCAGGTGCTCTCCGCGGGCTCCGGCCCGCAGGGCGGCGACCCCACGCGCGTCATGCCGCCCGTACCGCCGGGGCCGCCGTCCGCCCAGCCGGGCCAGGGCGACAGCCCGCACCCGTGGCAGAACCAGATGCGCGCCGCCCGCGACCGCAACGAGCAGACCCAGTACCTCGACCCGGGCGAGGACCCGCTGCGCCGCAGGCCCCAGCGCCGCCCGGCCCAGCCGCCGCAGGGCTACCAGCAGCCGCCCCAGCAGCAGTACGCCCCGCAGCCGCCGCAGCAGCAGTACCCGGCGCGGCGGCCGCCCCGGCGGCAGCCGCAGCCCCAGCCTCAGCGGGCACCGCGCTACCAGCAGCCCCCGCAGCCGCCCCAGCCCCAGCCGCAGCGGTACGCCCCCGCGCCCCCGCCCGAGCCGACGCCCGCCCCGCGCCGGGAGCCGCGCCCGCCGCGCCAGCGCAGCGCGAACCCCATGCGGATCCCGGGCCTGGGCTGCCTCAAGGGCTGTCTGTTCATGATCGTCTTGCTGATCGTCGGCTCCTGGCTGGTGTGGGAGTTCACGCCGCTCAAGGACTGGGTCGCCGACGGCAAGAGCTTCTGGGACGCCGCCCGGGACTGGATCACCAGCGTCAAGGACTGGCTCTCGAGCCTGGGCTCCGACTCCGGAGCGGGGTCGGGTTCCGGCCAGTCACCGGGATGGTGACGGGGTGTTGGAGAACCGATAAGGCAGTCGATATGTCGACACCCGAAGGGTGTTTTCTGCCTCAGAAGTAACGGTTGGCACTGAATCGGTGTCCCCAACGCCCCTCCGGCCGCGTAGCTTGGTCGCCAGCGCGGGTGACGGCCGCCCGGCCGCGCCCGTCGGATGATGTCGCCGGATGGCGGAGGAGTCGGGGAACAGTCTTGGCACGGAAGATCGGCAGCCGGTACACCGCCCACCAGGTCCTGGGACGGGGCAGTGTCGGGACGGTGTGGCTCGGCGAAGGCCCCGAGGGGCCGGTCGCCATCAAGCTCCTGCGGGAGGATCTCGCCTCCGACCAGGAGCTCGTCGGCCGCTTCGTGCAGGAGCGCGCGGCCCTCCTCGGTCTCGACCACCCCCATGTGGTCGGCGTCCGCGACCTCGTCGTCGACGGCAACGACCTCGCCCTGGTCATGGACCTCATCCGCGGCACCGACCTGCGCACCCGGCTCGACCGCGAGCGGCGCCTCGCGCCCGAGGCGGCCGTCGCCATCGTGGCCGACGTCGCCGACGGCCTCGCCGCCGCGCACGCCGCCGGGGTGGTGCACCGCGACGTCAAGCCCGAGAACGTCCTCCTCGACATGCAGGGCCCCCTCGGGCCCGCCGGCGCGCACCCCGCGCTGCTCACGGACTTCGGCATCGCCCGGCTCGTGGACGTGCCCCGCCCGGCGCCCGCCCGCGACCGGGACCGTGACCGCTCGCCGGGCGCCCGCAGCGTCATCGGCACGCCCGACTACCTCGCCCCCGAGATCATCGAGGGCCTGCCGCCGCGCGCGTCCGTCGACGTCTACGCCCTGGCCACCGTCCTCTACGAGCTCCTGGCCGGTTTCACGCCCTTCGGCGGCGGCCATCCCGGGGCGGTGCTGCGGCGCCATGTGACGGAGACGGTGGCGCCGCTGCCGGGCATCCCCGACGAGCTGTGGCAGCTCGTCGTGCAGTGCCTCGCCAAGGCCCCGGCGTCCCGGCTGCGCGCCTCGGAGCTGGCGGCCCGGCTGCGGGAGCTGCTGCCGCACCTGGCCGGGATTCCGCCGCTCGACATCGACGAGCCGGAGGAGGAGGCTCCCGCCGCCGCGGAGGGGGGCCCTGCCCCCGCTCCCTCTGCCGCGGCGGCCGTGCCCGAGCCGCGCCGGCGGGGCGTGGTGCCGCTCGTGCCGGGGGCGGGCGTCTCGGACTCCAGCCGGGACACCCACACCAGCATGCGGGTGCCCGGGCCCGAGGAGCTCGCGGGCGGCCCCCACGGGACGGCTCGCGCTCCGCGCTCGCCGGGGCAGCCGCGGGCGGGCTCCGCGCGCCACCGCTCCCCGGCGGAGCAGGTACGGCGCCGCCGCATCCGCCTCGGCGCGGCGGCCGTCGCGCTGGCCGCGGCGGCGGGTGTCGGCGGCTGGTTCGCCACGAGCGGCGGTTCGGACACGGGCGACGCGAAGCCGGGCGGCTCCCAGCCGCCGGGCATCCACCACACGGCGCCGCCGGTGGCGGGCACGCGGTAGGGGGCGGCGCGGGGCGGGGGCGGTCCGGCACCGCCGGGCACGTAGCGGGTGGCTGATCTCCCCCAGCTACCGCTGGGAGGTACCCCCAGTTTCCCGGGGCTGCCGCCCCGGCCCCCCTCGGACCCGCGCCCGGGCGGGGCGAAGCCTCCCGCTGCGGCCCCCGCCCCGCCCGGAAGGGCGGCCTCCAGGCGTTCCGGGTGCTCCTTCGGACCGGGAAGCCCGGCGCAGCCGTTAGGCTGGGTGCGTGGCAGTCGTTGATGTATCCGAAGAGCTGAAGTCCCTCTCCTCGACCATGGGGTCGATCGAGGCCGTTCTGGACCTCGACAAGATGAGGGCCGACGTCGCCGTGCTCGAGGAGCAGGCGGCCGCCCCGTCACTCTGGGACGACCCGGAGGCGGCGCAGAAGATCACCAGCAAGCTGTCGCACCTCCAGGCGGAGCTGCGCAAGACGGAGACGCTCCGCGGCCGCATCGACGACCTCGGGGTGCTCTTCGAGCTCGCCGAGGCCGAGGACGACGCCGACGCCCTCGCCGAGGCCGAGACGGAGCTCACCTCCGTCCGCAAGGCGCTCGACGAGATGGAGGTCCGCACCCTCCTCTCCGGCGAGTACGACTCCCGCGAGGCCCTCGTCAACATCCGCGCCGAGGCCGGCGGCGTCGACGCCTCCGACTTCGCCGAGCGCCTCCAGCGCATGTACCTCCGCTGGGCCGAGCGCCACGGCTACAAGACCGAGATCTACGAGACGTCGTACGCCGAAGAGGCCGGCATCAAGTCGACCACCTTCGCCGTCCAGGTGCCGTACGCCTACGGCACCCTCTCCGTCGAGCAGGGCACCCACCGCCTGGTCCGCATCTCGCCCTTCGACAACCAGGGCCGTCGCCAGACCTCCTTCGCAGGCGTCGAGGTGCTGCCGGTCGTCGAGCAGACCGACCACGTCGAGATCGACGAGTCCGACCTCCGCGTCGACGTCTACCGTTCCTCCGGCCCCGGCGGCCAGGGCGTCAACACCACGGACTCCGCGGTCCGCCTGACGCACCTCCCCACCGGCATCGTCGTCTCCTGCCAGAACGAGCGCTCGCAGATCCAGAACAAGGCGACCGCCATGAACGTCCTCCAGGCCAAGCTCCTTGAGCGCCAGCGCCAGGAGGAGCGCGCCAAGATGGACGCGCTCAAGGGCGACGGCGGCAGCTCCTGGGGCAACCAGATGCGTTCGTACGTCCTGCACCCGTACCAGATGGTCAAGGACCTCCGCACGGAGTTCGAGGTCGGCAACCCCACCTCCGTCCTCGACGGTGACATCGACGGGTTCCTCGAGGCCGGCATCCGCTGGCGCAAGCAGCAGGAGAAGTAGAACAACTCCCTCCGCTTGTTTGCCGCAACCCCCGCATAGCCGGACATCGCGCCCGTAAGTTCCTTGACGCTGCCCAGAAAACTGGGAAGGCTGGCGCGCGGCATGCGAATCACTGGGGCGCGTGTGGCGGGGGGCGAGCGGCCCGGCCCGTACGACATGCGTACGGGGCCGGATCGGTCACGCCGTCCCCCGAAGCGCCGCGGCCCCGTGCGCAGCTGCTCCATCGACGAGTTCAGCTACTGGGGGTAGCAGGCAGATGACGAGTAAGACGCGACTGCGCGTTGCGCGCATAGCCGCCGGCGCGATGATCGCCGCCGGCGCTTCGCTGACGGCCGCGGGTGCGGCCTCGGCCGCCGGTGTCGACGTCGAGGTCGGCGGTTTCGGCGTGAAGGGCGGCGTCGGTGTGCACACCGCGGCCGCCGACGACCCCACCACCGGCCCGACCGAGATCCCGCAGCCCACGTCCGGCACGGGCGGCTCCACGACCGGCGGTTCCACGACGGGTGGTTCCACGACGGGTGGTTCCACGACCGGCGGCTCCACCACTGGCGGTTCCACCACGGGCGGTTCCACGACCGGTGGCGAGACCACCGGCGGTTCCACCACGGGTGGCGGCTCCACGACCGGTGGTTCCACGACCGGTGGCACGACCACCGGTGGCTCCACCACGGGTGGCGAGACCACGACCGGCGGCTCCACCACGGGCGGTTCCACCACCGGTGGCGAGACCACGACCGGCGGTTCCACGACCGGTGGCTCGACCACCGGCGGTGGTTCGACGACCGGTGGCTCCACCACGGGTGGCGGCTCCACGACCGGCGGTTCGACGACCGGTGGCTCCACCACCGGCGGCGGTACGACGGGCGGTTCCACGACCGGCGGCGGCACCACCGGTGGCTCCACCTCGGGCGGCTCCACCACCGGCGGCGGTACGACCGGTGGCTCCACGACCGGCGGCGACCACGGCTCCACCACTGGTGGCTCGGGCGCCACCGGCGGCTCCGCCACCGGCGGCTCCGCCACGACCGGCGGTGGCTCCACCGGCGGTGACGGCGGCGACGACGCCCGTACCTGCCCGGTGGACACCGACGGCAACTGCAATACCAGCCCCGACAACGCCGGCGTCCAGCCCGTCCAGCAGGGCAAGCCCAAGGAGGAGCTGGCCCAGACCGGTCAGTCCGGTCAGTCCGGGCAGGGCGGCCAGTCCGGCCAGCCCGCGCAGGCCGGTCAGCTGGCCGAGACCGGTGCCGGTCAGACCACCTTCCTCGTGGTCGGCGCCGCCACGATGATCGCCGGTGGCATCGGCTTCCGGATGCTGCCGCGCCTGATCGAGCGCGGCGGCGCGGCCGCCGCCTGACGGCCCCGGCCGTAAGCGCGCACACGACGACCGGGGCCCGGGACGCGGAAAGCGTCCCGGGCCCCGGCCCATAAGCATCAGTATTCAAGCATCGGTATCGATATCGGAGAGCGACCGGGTCGCTACCCTGTGAATCCGCGCGCGAGCACGGCAAGAGCGACGAGCACCACCAGCAGCGCGATCAGCGCGGCCGGCGTGAGGCCGCCGAAGATGCCTTCCTGGTGCTGCAACCGCTCGCGGCTCGCCCGGCAGACCGGGCACCTGCCCTCATTGACAGGGGCCGCGCAGTTGGCGCACACCAGTCGGTCGCATGTCATGCGAAGTCCTCCTCCGGTACGTCCAACGCGCGGGAACGTGGTGCGGTTCCCCTTACCACTGTGCCAGCTTTACCGCCGTCCGGCGCGGCCGGCCCGGTGAAGCGCGAAATGGAACCCAATTGTCCCGTTGACTACCGAGGCCGACTGCGCGTGCACGGGCGGTTCGGTATGGTCACGCACACCGACGGGAGCCGCGAACGCGGCGTTCCGTGCCGCCCTCCAGGCCGACACGTGGTGCACTCGTGATCCGATTCGACAACGTCTCCAAGTCCTACCCAAAGCAGAACCGTCCGGCTCTCCGGGACGTCTCGCTCGAGATCGAGAAGGGCGAGTTCGTCTTCCTGGTCGGTTCCTCCGGCTCCGGGAAGTCGACCTTCCTACGGCTGCTGCTGCGCGAGGAGCGGGCCACCCACGGTCAGGTGCATGTTCTGGGCAAGGACCTCGCCCGGCTCTCGAACTGGAAAGTGCCTCACATGCGCCGCCAGTTGGGCACGGTGTTCCAGGACTTCCGGCTGCTGCCCACCAAGACCGTCGCGGAGAACGTCGCCTTCGCCCTGGAGGTCATCGGGAAGCCCCGGGGCGAGATCCGCAAGGCCGTGCCCCAGGTCCTGGAGCTGGTGGGGCTCGGCGGCAAGGAGCAGCGGATGCCCGGCGAGCTCTCCGGCGGCGAGCAGCAGCGTGTCGCGATCGCCCGCGCGTTCGTCAACCGGCCGCGGCTGCTGATCGCCGACGAGCCCACCGGAAACCTGGACCCGCAGACCTCCGTCGGCATCATGAAGCTGCTGGACCGGATCAACCGGACCGGCACCACGGTCATCATGGCCACCCACGACCAGCAGATCGTGGACCAGATGCGCAAGCGCGTCATCGAACTCGAACAGGGCCGTCTCGTGCGCGACCAGTCGCGCGGCGTCTACGGCTACCAGCACTGAAACCGCCCGAGGGCACTGAAAGGACGCCATGCGCGCCCAGTTCGTCATGTCGGAGATCGGCGTCGGTCTCCGCCGCAATCTCACGATGACCTTCGCGGTGATCGTCTCCGTCGCGCTGTCGCTCGCCCTGTTCGGCGGTTCCCTGCTCATGCGTGAGCAGGTCGGCACGATGAAGGGTTACTGGTACGACAAGGTCAACGTCTCGATCTACCTCTGCAACAAGAACGACGCCCAGAGCCAGGGCGGCGCCTGTGCCAAGGGTGCGGTCACCGAGGACCAGAAGAAGGAGATCAAGGCCGACCTGGAGAAGATGCCGGTCGTCCAGTCGGTCCGGTTCGAGACGGCCGACGAGGCGTTCAAGCACTACAAGGAGCAGTTCGGCAATTCCCCGATCGTGCCCTTCCTCACCCCCGACCAGATGCAGGAGGCCTTCCGCGTCAAGCTGAAGGACCCCGCCAAGTACCGGGTGGTCTCCAGCGCCTTCTCCCAGCGGCCCGGCGTCCAGGAGGTGGAGGACCAGCGCAAGACCCTGGAGCCCCTGCTCAACCTGCTCAACGGCATGAACCTCGCGGCCCTGGGCGTGATGGCGCTGATGCTGGTGGTCGCCCTGATGCTGATCATCAATACGGTCCGGGTCTCGGCCTTCAGCCGGCGCCGGGAGACCGGGATCATGCGGCTGGTCGGCGCGTCCAGCTTCTACATCCAGACGCCCTTCATCATGGAGGCCGCCTTCGCAGGGCTGCTCGGCGCCGGACTGGCCTGTGTCCTGCTGGTCTGCGTCCAGTACTTCCTGGTCAACAACTGGCTGGCGCACCAGATCGACGTGATCCAGTTCATCGGCTGGGACGCCGTCTTCGCCAAGATGCCCCTGGTGATCGCCATCGGGCTGCTGATGCCCGCGCTGGCCGCGTTCGTCGCCCTGCGGAAGTACCTGAAGGTGTAGGGCGCCCGAAGGGGCGGGAAGGTGCAGAAGCTGTAGAGAGGCGTGGAACAGTCAAGGGCGCCGTACGGTCAACTCCCCGTACGGCGCCCTTCGGTGTCCTAGACTCACGCGCATGCCCGGCCCGACGTTGTTCGTACCGCCGCGCCGCGCCAGGCGCGGGGCCGCGCTGACGTTGGTCTTCATGGGGGCGCTGGCGGCGGGCGCCGCGACCGCCGCGTGGGGGGTCGCCGACGGGCGGCAGGTCCGGCCCCCGGCGGGGGAGCACGGCGAGCGGCAGGTGCTCCACGGGGCCGTCGGCCGGAGTGCCGCGGGTCCCCGCGCCGCCGACCGGCACGCCGTCGACCGCCGCGCCGTGGAGGCCGCCGCCGAGCGGGCCGTGGAGGACGGCAAGTCCGGCTCGGAGGCCGCGGCCGAGCTGCTGAGCCGCAGCGGCGACGCCTGGAGCGCCGTCTACACCCCCCGGGAGTACGAAGGGTTCGCGCTCGCCCTCGACGGCGCGTACGTCGGCGTGGGCCTCACCGCCCGGCGGGTGGAGGGCGGCCGGATGGAGGTCGACGGGGTGCGCCCCGACGGCCCCGCCGAGCGGGCCGGCATCGCCCCCGGCGACCGGCTCCTGACCGTCGACGGCGCGGACGTCACCGGCCGTCCCGTGACGGAGGTCGTCTCCCTGCTGCGCGGCGACGGCCGCTCCCTCGGCTCGTGGCCCGTCTCCGCCTCCGGTACGACCGTCCGCCTGGGCATCCAGCGCGGCGCGGAGCGCTGGGAGCGGACGCTGCGCCGCGAGCGACTGCTCACCGAGAGCGTCGAGGTCGAGCGGCGCGACGACGGGCCGGCGGGCGCCCTCCCGGCCACGCTGATCAAGATCAGCTCCTTCACCCGGGGCACCGGCGAGCGGGTCCGGGAGGCGGTCCGGGAGGCCGCGCCCGGCGAGGGGATCCTGCTGGACCTGCGCGGGAACTCCGGCGGGCTGGTCACCGAGGCCGTCACGGCCGCCTCCGCGTTCCTCGACGGCGGGCTCGTCGCCACGTACGACGTGCGCGGCAGCCGGCACGCCCTGTGGGCCGAGCCGGGCGGGGACACCCGCCGCCCCCTCGTCGTCCTCGTCGACGGCGGCACCATGAGCGCCGCCGAGCTGCTGACCGGGGCGCTCCAGGACCGGGGGCGCACGGTCGTCGTCGGCTCCCGGACCTTCGGCAAGGGCTCGGTCCAGATGCCCAGCCGGCTCGCGGACGGCTCCGTCGCCGAGCTCACCGTCGGCCACTACCGCACCCCGGCGGGCCGGGCGGTCGACGGCACCGGGATCACCCCCGACCTGGCCGTGCGGGGACCGGCCGGGGACGGCGGGGAGGGGGACGCCGAGGCGCGGGGCCGGAGAGTATTGAGTGGCCTCGGAGGCGGGGCGTAGTGCGAGAATGACGGTGCTATGGCTAAAGACAAGGACAAGAAAGAGTCGGGCCGGAAGATCGTCGCGCAGAACAAGAAGGCGCGTCACGACTACCACCTCCTGACCACCTACGAGTGCGGCCTGGTGCTCACCGGCACCGAGGTCAAGTCGCTGCGCCAGGGTCGCTCCTCGCTGGTCGACGGCTTCGTCCAGATCGACGGCGGCGAGGCCTGGCTGCACAACGCCCACATCCCCGAGTACGCCCAGGGGACGTGGACCAACCACAGCGCGCGGCGCAAGCGGAAGCTGCTGATGCACCGCGCGGAGATCGACAAGCTGGCCTCCAAGGCGGACGAGACGGGCCACACGATCATCCCGCTGGTCCTGTACTTCAAGGACGGCCGGGCCAAGGTCGAGATCGCCCTGGCGAAGGGCAAGAAGGAGTACGACAAGCGGCAGACGCTCCGCGAGAAGCAGGACACCCGCGAGTCGAACCGCGCGATCGCGGCGGCGCGGCGCCGGCAGCGGACGTCGGCAGCGGCGGCCCGGGGCTAGCCTGCGGGAATACGCTGGCCCCGCCCGGCGTCGTTCCAGTACGATGGGCAATGCGGCACACCGGGTGGTACCGGGTGCGCACCTTGAAAAAACAACATGGGGATGATCGGTTTCGACAGCGGATGTCGAAGCAGGGGAAGCGTGTCGAGGAAGCGGCAATGATCTCGTAAACCATATGTCGCAACCAATAATCGCCAACACCAAGCGCGATTCCTTCGCCCTCGCTGCCTAAGTAGCGACTTGCGAAGTGTCAGCCCGGGGCTGTTCCCGACCCGGATCCTGGCATCAGCTAGGGGACTAAACCACTAGGCCCGGCCACGGGGCCTGGTGGGAAATCAAACAGTGGCTGAGCCCGTCGGAGACTTGTTCGCGTGATCTCCGGGGCCGAGAAAATCGCAGCGAACTGCACACGGAGAAGCCCTGATTCCGCACCGTTGGACGCGGGTTCGATTCCCGCCATCTCCACTCATCCCATGTAGGCGTACGGCCCGCGAGTCTGACTCGCGGGCCGTACGCTTTTCTGCTGCCGCGCGCTGCTGCCGCGCGGCAGCAGCGCCCTGGAAAGGCGCGGCTAGAACAACCGCGCCATGCCCACCGACACCGGGGCCACCTCGGTCCAGCCGAACTTCGCGTAGAGGTGGCGGGCGTCCCCGTCCGCTATCAGGGAGACATAGGCGCCCTCCGGCGCCCGGCGCTCCAGTTCGGCCGTCAGGGCCTCCATGATCCGCTTTCCCAGGCCCTGGCCCTGGTGCTCGGGCAGCACGCAGATGTCCACGATCTGGAGGTGGCAGCCGCCGTCCCCGACGATCCGGCCCATGCCCACCGGCTCGGGGTTCCCCTCCTCCCGGACCAGCACCCCGTACCAGGTGTTCGGGAGCCCGACGGCCGATCCTTCGACCGATTTCGCGCCGAGGCCCGTCGCGGCGCGCAGGGCGCGGTAGGTCTCCGTCGCCGGTACACCCGGGCCGAGTTCATAGCTACGGTTTGTAGTGGTGTTGCTCGCTTCGCTTGCTTTGTTTGCTTCGTCGCTCACGCGCGGAAGGGTAGCCGCCGTGCAACCGGGGGGCCGGACGAGCCCTCTTCCTGGGTGACATAGGGGGTGGCCGGTGAACTGGACACGAACTGCTGTCGCCGTGGTGGGCACGGGCACGCTGTGGCTGGGAGGGGCCGCCGCGGCCGTCGCGCAGGACGGGCCCCGGGGGACCCGGGGGGACCCCGGCGGGGTGCAGGTGCTGCTCAACGGGGCCTTCGACAACCGGCCCGGGGAACTGATCGACATCGACGTCCGGGGGCTGCGGGCCGCCTCCGGCGCCACCGTCACCTCGCCCGTCTTCGACCGCCGGGTACGGCTCGACCCCTACGACGACCCCGGCGCCGCGGGCCGGGGCGGCGGCTCGGGACTGCACGCGCGGCCCGCCGTCTCGGCGCGGGCCAGGCCCGGGACGTATCCGCTGCGCGTGCATGCCGGCGGGCGGGTCGTGGCCGAGGAACAGGTGGAGATCAGGGCCGCGCGACGGCCGGAGTTCCGGGTGGGCGTCAAGGACGACGTGCTGCGGCCCGGGGAGCAGCTGGGCGTCTCGTACGACGATCTCTACCCGGGGGAGACGGGCGATTCCTTCGCCATCGCCTCACCGCTGCTCCCCGCCGCGATCCCGCTGGTCCACGACCCGCGGGGCACCCACTGGAACAACCCCCGGATGTTCACGGCCCTGGTCTCCGTGCCGCCGGACGCCAAGGACGGCACGTACAAGGTGACGCTGACGGCGCCCGGCGGCCGGCGCGTCGACGCGAAGCCGCTCGTAGTCCGGGCCGCCCGTCCCGGCGACGGCGACTACGTGGGCAGGGCGCGCGGCCCCGCCTTCTTCTCCTTCGAGGGCCGCCCGGAGACCGCCCGCGCGTACGGCCACCGGGTCCCGGCGGGCGGCACGGTGAACGTCCTGTGGCGCGACGCCGCCCCCGACCCCGGCGAGGACGACCGGCTCACGGCGACCTCGCCCGCCTTCGAACGCCCGGTTCCGCTGCGGCGCGACGAAAGCAAGGCGAGCGACGGCGACGACCCCCGTTACTACGGCCCCGCCCGGGTCCGGGTGGGGCTGGAGCCGGGCCGCTACCCCGTGACCGTGATCAGCCACCACGGCCGGGTGAAGCGGACCGGAAACCTCCAGATCACCGGCGCGGCGGTCGGGGCCCTCGCGGCGAAGGCGGTCGGCGACGACGGCCCCGGCCCCGCGGTGATCGTCGCGGGGACGGGCGCGGGGCTCGCGGTGCTGGCCGCCGGGACGGGGGCCGTGGTGCTGCTGGTGCGCCGACGGGGGCGGGCGACGGCTCACTGAGCGCCCAGCCGTCACTGAGCGCCCAGGCCTCACCGAGCGCCCCGGCGTGCACGGCCCAGGGCGCGGCGGAGCCGGGTGCGGAGGGCGGGGCGTACGGGCCCGGCCGGCTCGGTCCAGGTCGGTTCGGTCCAGGTCGGGGGAGCGGCGAGGAAGCGGATCATGTCTCCACGGTCGCCGCAGGTGGGGGCCGGGGTCCAACACCTGATCGGTGGCCATTCACGCGCGTGTGTTGTTAACTGCCGTGCGTGCCCGAGCCGTACACCGCCTTCGATGCCGGACCCCGGTTGCTCCGCGCCTTCGTGACCGTGGCCGAGGAGCTCCATTTCACGCGCGCCGCCGCGCGGTTGTACCTCGCCCAGCAGGCGCTCAGCCGTGACATCCGGCGGCTGGAGCGCGAGGTGGGCGCCGAGTTGTTCTCCCGGACCACACGCGCGGTCGCGCTCACCGCCGAGGGGGAGCGGCTGCTGCCGTACGCACGCCGGGTCCTCGCCGCGTACGAGGAGTTCGCGGCGGCGTGCGCGGGGGAGAGCCGCCCCCTGCTCGTGGATGTCGGCGGTCCGGTCAGCACCGGCCGGCGGGTGCTGACGGAGGCCCGTCGGACGGCACCCCGGCTGGAACTGGTGGCCCGCTACCGCTCCGGCCTCACCGGGGCGGCCGAACGGATCCTCGCCGGCCGGCTCGACGTTTCCTTCGGCCGGATCGCCGGCCTCCCCGCGGACGTCCGGGCCGGGCTGGAGCACCTGCCCGTACGGCTGGAGCGGATGACCGTACTGCTGCCCGACGACCACCCTCTGGCGGCCCGGGACCGGGTACCGCTGGACGCGCTGCGGGGCGAGACGCTCTACGCCGGCGCGGGCAACCCCGACACGGCGGAGTGGACCGGCCTCGCGGAGCGGCTCTTCGCCGGCCGGGGCATCGCCGTCGCGGAGCCGTTCCCCGGGATCGAGGGCGAGGAGGAGTTCGTCCGCGTCATACGGAAACGGGGCTGGGCGGTGCTGGCGAGTGAGGAGTTCATCGAGGTGTCAGGGATGGTGCTGAGGCCCCTGGTCGACCCGGTGCCGCTGTCACCCGTGGCGATGGTGTGGCGGCGGGGACTTCGCCACCCCGGGCTGGACGCACTGCGCCACGCGGCGCGGGATCTCACGGGGGCGCGAGGGTGGCTGGAACGGCCCGTGGACGCATGGCTCCCGGAAGCCGACGCGGCCTTGATGAAGACGCCATGACGTCTTCATAAGGTCGTCATATGGCGTGGAATGAGGATGAGATGAGCGCTGTTGTAGCCGTTCATGACGGATGCTGATCAGAACGTTAAGCGCTCCTTTCTCTTCCTGCTGGGCAGCGGCCGCGAGGGCGGCAACACGGAGACGCTGGCGCGCCGGGCGGCAGCCCAACTGCCCTCCGGCGTACGGCAGACGTGGCTGCGGCTCAGCGACCATCCGCTGCCCCCGTTCGAGGACCTCCGGCACAGCGCCGACCGCACGTTCACCCCTCCCACCGGCAACGAGAAGCTCCTGCTCGACGCCACCCTCGACGCGACCGACCTGGTGATCGCCTCGCCGGTGTACTGGTACTCCGTCTCCGCCGGCACCAAGCTCTACCTGGACCACTGGGTCAACTGGCTGAGCATCCCCGAACTGCGCTTCCGCGACCGGATGCGGGGCTCGACGCTCTGGGCCGTCGCCGCCTCGAGCAGCGACGGCCGCACGGTCGCCGAACCGCTCCTCGGCTCGCTGCGCGCGTCCGCCGCGTACATGGGCATGCGGTGGGGCGGGGAACTGCTGGGCTCGGGAACCGAACCGGGAGCGGTGCTGGAGGACGCTGAGGCCGTGGCGGGGGCGAAGTCGCTCTTCTGGCCCGCCGCTCCGGGCCCCCGGCCGTGAACGCGGTGGCTCATGACGAGGTGGGTAACTCGGCGAGGAATTCCGTCCAGGCGATTCGTTCGAAGCTGAGTACAGGCCGGTCCGGCAAATTCGAATCGCGAACCTGTACTCCTTGATCGGTCAGGGCGACTTCTATGCAGTCCTCCGGGGCGCAGAAGCTGCTCCTACGCCAGTGTGGTCGAGGAGTTCGGTCACCCATGTGCGTCCCCTTCCCGCTCGGTTTCCCTCCAGAGTGGCAACCGGATGACGGTCAGGGAAGGGGGGCTCTGGTCGCGTACGCAATACAGAGGAAACTCGGTATTTACTTGCATATGCTGTGATCGGTCACCGCTTGTGCTGCATTAATGCGTCCGGTTACGTCCGGGCAGCTCATCCCCTAACCTGGGGACCTACCGAGCCCTCCGCCAGAGGAGACGTCATGGTGAGCACAGGCCCTGCCGCCCCGCCCCGAGGCGTGAGGTGGCTCGTGTGGGCGGTGTACGGCCTCGCTTCCGGTGTGACCGCCGCCGGTGCGGGGGCGCTGGCCGCCTCGGTCGCCGGCGGGTCGGTCCTGGTGCAGTTCCTGGTGGCAGCGGTCGTGGTGTTGGCGGCGGGATGGATCGCCCCGACCTTGCTCAGCCTGGTGCGTCGGTGGCTGTCTCGGCGGCGTCCGCTGTCCCGCCCTCCCATGGCTCCGGCACCACGCGCTGACTCCCGTCGCCGAGCCGCGCGGCCCGGCCGAGGGTGAGCGAACGGCGCCGAACGGCCCGTACGGCGACCGCCGAGGTGGCGAGTGAGCCGAAAGAACACAGTGCCACCTGTAGGAGCGCTGATGGATCGGGCAACAGGAGAAACACCACCGTCATCGGTACCGATACGACCATCAGCGGTGGCACGGTGAGCAGAAGCAGCAGGTGAAGCGTCCTGCGAGAGTCCGGAAGGACCTCCCGCAGGACGATCTTGACGGTGCCCCAGAAGTCGGCTGCGTGCTGCCTGGCGTTACGACTGGCCATTTTTCTGCCACTTGCGTGTGCGTCCCCGTGACGCGACGGCGGCAGGGCTGACTGTGCTCTTCACGAACCACTCCGATAGCAATGTCTCCGACCGGATACCCCGCTGTGCCGTACGGCTGCCGCCTGGGAACGGGTCTCCGCTACGTCGCCACGCCGACCTCCTCCAAGCGAGTTGTGTCCGCACGGTCGCTCAGTCCCTCGATCGCCCGGTCGATCAATGAGGGGAGATCCTCTGGTGGTGCCATCCGCTCCAGCTCCCAGAAGCGCTCCAGGTACGCGGCGGTGGCTTCCGGCGCGTCACTGAAGACGGATTCCCCCGCGTACTGCTCCTGATAGAGAATGTGGTCGATGTCCCCGTCGAACTCGAGCAGGACGAAGGGGCCTTGCAGGCCGGAGTGGGCGCCGGCACTGAACGGGACGACCTGGATGGTGATGCCGGGGCGGGCCGCCATTTCCTTGAGGCGGTTCAGCTGCCCGCGCATCACCCCCGGGCCGCCGATCCACCGGTGGATCACCGCCTCGTCGATGACGAAGAAGAATTCCGGCGGCCCCTCGCTCTCCAGTAGCTCCTGACGCTGCTGCCTGATCTCGATCATACGGTCGACCTGATCGGCTGAGAGGTCCGGAGTGAAGGCATGGCTCAATGCCCGCGCGTATTCTTCGGTCTGCAACAGACCTGGAATCAGTAGCGGTTGAAAGGCACGCACGATGGACGCGGAGATCTCGTACGAGAGCAGGTCCAGGTACGGCTTCGCGAGCAGCCCCCGATACTCCCGGTAGGGCATCTTCCGGCTGGCCCGGGCCAGCCCCAGGAAGTACTCCGCCTGCTCCTGATCCGTGATCCCGTATTCGCGGAGAAGCGCCCGGAGGTCATTGGTCGAGATGCCCACCTGACCGGACTCGATACGAATGAGCTTCGAGGGGCTCCAGTCCATGCGTTCCGCCACCTGGAGCTGGGTGAGCCGGGATTTGGCGCGTGCTTTCTTGAGCTCCGTGCGAAGTTGCTGCCGCTGTACCACGGCACCAGGAATAGCCACGATCATGTCCTTCCCGCACGCCAGGACATCCGGGGACGTCCCTATGTGCAAGCTAGCAGTTTGTGGGTTGCTCGCCGGCCCTCAGTCGCTTTGGCAGCCCACTTGAGGGATGGCGCTGACCAGGGCGGATGGCACATGGCATGGCTCATTGCCGTAAGTCGCTGTGCGTACTGCTAGGGGCCGGTCGGCGTAACGGTTGCTTCCTTTCGACGTTGTGCAGGTATGCCCGGGTGCACAGCTCCTCGTGCACATGTACGCATCTGATAAGGCCATCGGGCTAACGGCTGCCCAGCTCAGAGCCCTGCCAAGAAGCCGCGTAGGAGCGGGGGACGGCGCCCACCCGCGGCCGCGGGCGTAGGCGCGATCAAGCACGCTCCCACGAACGGGCCGTTCCGGATGGGCGTAGGCCGAGAGGCCGACCGTCCGGCGGAAACCCCCCGGCGATCCGAGCGAAAGTCCGTACCCGAGCAGCCCCACCCCATCCCCCATCCGGCGTGCCCCACTCGAACACCCGCCCCCTTCCGGGGCCGTTGGCGGAAACCCGTGATCCGCCCCTTCCCGCCGCCCGCCCCACCGGGCACCCTGTAACGGCGGGGAACCGGGGAACACCCATACGGAAAGGTGACGACGCATGGCACCGGCCGCGGCGGCCACGAATGGTCTGAGGTTCGACTGCGGGCGGCTCTGCCTGGACCTGCTGGCCACCGCCGAGCCACCGGACCGGCTCGACGGCCCCCGGCGCTTACAGGCATGGCTGCTCGGCACCGGCGTCGTCCCGCCGGGCACGCCGCTCCACGCCGTGGACGGCGCGTGGCTCGCGCGTTTCCAGGCCGCCCGGGAGCTGCTCGCGCGCGTCGTGCACGCCGAGCTCGACGGGGACGGCCGGGCCGCCGGGCCCGACCTGGAGCGGGTGAACGCCCTCGCCGCCACCGCGCCGCCCGCGCCCGCGGCCGCCCGGGGCGCCGACGGGCGGCTCGTCCGGCGCCTCGCCGAGGCCCCGGACTGCGGCGCCCTCCTCGGACAGGTCGCCCGCGACGCCGTCGACCTGCTCACCGACCCCGTCGCCCGCGGCCAGCTGCGCCGCTGCGAGGGCGAGAACTGCCCCCTGATCTATCTCGACACCTCCCGCGGCCGCCGCAGACGCTGGTGCTCCAGCGAGGTCTGCGGCAACCGCGAGCGCGTGGCCCGGCACCGCCGCCGCGCCGGCGAACCCATGGCGGCGGGGGACAAGGCCTGAGGCGCTGAACGGGATCCGGCCGCCGTCCGTACTCCTGGTCGAAGGGCCACGGCACGGCCATGACCCGGCGGCGACACCCCGGCCCGCGCTCTCGACCAAGGGGGAAGGCTTGCGCAAGGATGCCGTCGTGGCTGACAGGACCAGTCCCGACGAGGACCTGATGCGGTCGCTCTACGAGGAGCACGCGGGCCCCCTGCTGGCCTTCGTCCTCCGGCTCGTGGCGGGCGACCGCCAGCGGGCGGAGGACGTCGTCCAGGAGACACTGCTGCGCGCCTGGCGCAACGCCGACCGGCTGCGCGGCGCCACCGGCTCCGTACGGCCCTGGCTGATCACCGTCGCCCGGCGCATCGTCATCGACAACCACCGCAGCCGCCAGGCCCGGCCCCCCGAGGTCGACCCGGGGCCGCTGGAACTGCTGCCCGCCGCCGACGAGATCGACCGGGCCCTGCGCCTGATGACGATCTCCGACGCGCTGGGCGACCTTTCCCGAGCCCACAGAGAGGCCCTGATCGAGACCTACTTCAAAGGACGTACCGTGAGCGAGGCGGCGGAAGTGCTGGGAGTACCGGCCGGGACCGTACGGTCCCGGGTGTTCTACGCGCTGCGCTCCATGAGGCTCTCGCTCGAGGAACGAGGAGTGACGGCATGAACCGGCCGGCACCGCACCATGAGCACCCGCGGCGGGACGACGAGCACACCGCCGTCGGCGCCTACGCGCTCGGCGTGCTGGACGAGGCGGACACCGCCCGTTTTGAGGAGCACCTCGCCGACTGCCCCCGGTGCGCCACCGAACTGGAGACGCTCATGGGCCTCACCCCGCTCCTCGGCGAGCTCAAGGAGGCGACCCCCGGCCCGGCGGCCCTCGCACCCGAGCCCCGCCCCGAACTGCTGGACCGGCTGCTCGACGACGTCACCGTGACCCGTAGGACACAGCGGACCCGCCGGCTGTGGCTCGTCGCCGCCGCCGTCGCCCTGATCGTCGCCGGACCGCTGGCCGGCGCCGCCCTCACCGCACAGGACACCGGGCCCGGCCACACCGGCGTGAGCGCCGCCAAGGAGATGTACGACCAGGGCGAGAAGTACGACGGCGGCACCGACCCGGTCACCCAGGTGAACGCCACCGTGTCCCTCCAGGACAAGGCCTGGGGCACCCATGTCGCGCTGAAGCTCGGCAATGTCAAAGGCCCGCTGACCTGCGATCTCGTCGCCGTCGGCAAGAACGGCCAGGAGCAGGTGGCCACCACATGGGCGGTCCCGGAAGCCGGCTACGGCATCGACAAGGGCGACAAGAGCGGGGTTCCCGCCGGCTCCCCGGGCTACACGGCGGGGACGGCGGAGAAGGAGCCCCTCTACACCCACGGCGGTGTCGCGTTCAACGAGAAGGACATCGCCCGCTTCGAGATCCGCACCCTCGACGGCAAACACCTCGCCACGGTGACGCTGTGATGCCCCGCTGTGATCGACAGATGGGCGATCCGTCAACACCCGACACTCGTGGCAAACCCCTCATGTCCTGACAGGTGCGCTCAGTACCCCTGTTCGCGTACGGTTGACGGCTGCCCTAAGCACAGCAGAAGGGGGCCTGGGTGGCCGCGCAGAACGCCACACACGCGCACGTGGCGACAGAGACGGCGACGGAGTCCGAAGGGATCCGGGACCGTGAGATCGGTGCCGAACAGCACCATCTCGACCGGGTGTACCGACGCCTCGAGGAGAAGATCCACGAGGCGGAGTTCCTCATGGACGACGCGGCCAAACGCGGCCAGGTCGGCACCCCCGGAGCGCTCGCCGAGCGCGACGCCCAGGTGTTCCGCGCCGGCGTGCATCTCAACCGGCTGAACAACGAGTTCGAGGACTTCCTCTTCGGCCGGATCGACCTCCTCCTCGGCAAGGACGGCAAGAAGGGCCCCGACGGCGCCTATACCTCCGTCGACCCCGCCGACGACGCCGTACGCGACGACACCGCCGAGATCGCCGAGACCCTCCACATCGGCCGCATCGGCGTGCTCGACGCCGACTACTCCCCGCTCGTCATCGACTGGCGGGCCCCGGCCGCCGCGCCGTTCTACCGGTCCACCCCGGTGGCCCCCGGCAGGGTCGTACGCCGCCGGGTCATCCGCTCCAAGGGCCGCCGGGTCCTCGGCGTCGAGGACGACCTGCTCCGCCCGGAGCTGCGCGCCACCCTCGACGGGGACGCCCTGCCGGTGGTCGGCGACGGCGCCCTGATGGCCGCGCTCGGCCAGGCCCGCAGCCACACGATGCGCGACATCGTCTCCTCCATCCAGGCCGAGCAGGACCTGGTCATCCGGGCCCCCGCCGCCTCGGTCACCGAGGTCGAGGGCGGCCCCGGCACCGGCAAGACCGCCGTCGCCCTCCACCGAGCCGCCTACCTCCTCTACCAGGACCGCCGGCGCTACGCGGGCGGCATCCTCGTCGTCTCGCCGACCCCGCTGCTCGTCGCCTACACCGAGGGCGTGCTGCCCTCGCTCGGCGAGGAGGGCCAGGTCGCCATCCGCGCCGTCGGCAACCTCGTCGACGGCGCCGAGGCCGAGGTCTACGACGAGCCGGACGTCGCCCGGATCAAGGGCTCCTCCCGCATGGTCAAGGTGCTGCGCAAGGCGGTCCGGGGCGCCCTGGACGTCCCGCGCTCCAGCGCGCCCGTGCCCGAGCGGCTGCGCGTCGTCGCCTTCGGCGCCCGGATCGAGCTGGAGGCCGACGACCTGCGGCGCATCCGGAACGCGGCCCTCGGCGGCACCGCCCCCATCAACCTGCTGCGCCCCCGCGCCCGCCGGCTGATCCTCGACGCCCTGTGGTCCCGGTCCGGCGGCCCCCGCCGCTACACCGACCCCGAGCTCGCCGCCGAGGCCCGCTCGGCCTTCGACGAGGACATCACCACCGAGGACTCCTTCATCGGTTTCCTCGACGCCTGGTGGCCCGAGCTCACCCCCCGCCGGGTGCTGGCCTGCCTCGCCGACGAGAAGCGGCTGGGCCGCTGGTCCCGCCGGGACCTCAACCCCCGCGAGACCCGTCGGCTGGCCCGCTCGCTGCGCCGGCTGGACCCGGCCGGCAAGGGCCCGCTGTCGGTGCACGACGTGGCGCTGCTGGACGAGCTGGAGACGCTCCTCGGCGTTCCGGTCCGCCCCAAGCAGCCCCGCGAGGCCGACCCGCTCGACGCGCTCACCGGCCTTGAGGAGCTGATGCCGCAGCGCTTCGAGTCGCGTCGCGAGCGCGCCGAGCGGCTGGCGCAGGAGCGCCGTGACTACGCGCACGTCATCGTCGACGAGGCCCAGGACCTGACGCCCATGCAGTGGCGGATGGTGGGCCGCCGCGGCCGCCACGCCACCTGGACGATCGTCGGGGACGCGGCGCAGTCCTCCTGGTCCGACCCCGACGAGGCCGGCGCCGCCCGGGACGAGGCGCTGGGCGCCCGCCCCCGCCGCCGCTTCCGGCTCACGGTCAACTACCGCAACCCTGCGGAGATCGCCGAGCTGGCGTCGAAGGTGCTGGCGCTGGCCATGCCGGGGATGGAGTCCCCCTCGGCCGTGCGCTCCACCGGCATCGAGCCCCGCTTCGTGGTCGCCCGCGACGGCCTCGCCGCGACCGTGCGCGCGGAGGCCGAGCACCTGCTGGCGGACGTGGACGGCACGGTCGGCGTGGTCGTCCCCATGGGCCGCCGGGCCGAGGCCCGGGAGTGGCTGGCCGGACTGAGCGACCGCGTGGTGGTGCTGGGCAGCCTGGAGGCCAAGGGCCTGGAGTACGACGCGACGATCGTGGTCACCCCGGCCGGGATCGCCGACGAGTCACCGGCCGGTCTGCGGGTGCTCTACGTGGCGCTCACCCGGGCCACGCAGCGGCTGACGGTGGTCTCGGGCGAGCGGGACGACCCGGACGAGCACGGGGTGCCCGACCTGCTGCGCGACTGAGCGGGCGACGGGCGGAACGGGCCGGCCCAGGGCTTTCGCCGTGGGCCGGATGGCCGGACCGGTGCGGCCGAACGGCCTGTTCCGGCCGCCCGTACGGCCCGTTCTCCCGGTGGGACGATCCGCACGGAATCAGTTCCGTGGACTGTTTGTTAGCCTGGGTACGACACCGGCTCGATCCAAGCCCCCGGGCCCAACCTTCGTCGCTACGAGCGACCACTTGCCGCGAGGCGAGCATGGCGGGTCGGTGTCGCTCTTCGTGAACCGACGGGCGCCCTTCCTTATGCGGAAGGGCGCCCGTCGGTTTTTGTCTTCCCAAGATTCCAACAAGATTCCGGAAGCTTTCTTCCGGAATGAGGGCCTGGTTACCCCCTACTCGCCGGTAGGTGGGACGATCGAACGTCGCGTCCTCCATGGGACATGTCGCGTCTTCGTGACGCGAACCACGGTGAAGCGATCGAAACAAGCGCAGAACAGCGAAAGCAGGGGAAAGCGGCCATGGCAACGGCGCCCAGCGTCTCGTATTCGATGACGGTCCGGTTGGAGGTTCCCGTGTCGGGGACCGCGGTCAGTGAGCTGACCACGGCCGTG
>NZ_JBEZUS010000023.1:47409-67869 GCF_040636475.1 Streptomyces sp. NPDC037389 | reverse complement strand
CCGCGCCCCGCCCCCCGCCGGCCCCCCCCCCGGCGCCCCCCCCCCCCCCGCCGGGGCGGTGCGGCCGCTCAGCCCGTCACCGCGCCGGCGCGGGCACCCTCCCGGCGGGCCGGACCCGGCCCGTACCAGCGTCGTGCCGCCGGCAGTTCGAGGCCGAACTGGTCCAGCGTCCTGGCCACGATGTGCGTCACGATGTCGGACACGCTCCGCGGCCGGTTGTAGAACGCCGGCACCGGAGGGGCGATCACCGCGCCCATCCGTGTGAGCGCCAGCATGTTCTCCAGATGGATCTCGGACAGCGGCAGCTCGCGCGGCACCAGCACCAGCCGGCGCCGCTCCTTGAGCGTGACGTCGGCGGCCCGGTGCACCAGCCCGTCGCCGAACCCCGCCCGCACCGCGGCCAGGGTCTTCATGCTGCACGGCGCGATGACCATCCCGTCCGTGCGGTACGAGCCGCTGGAGATGGCCGCCGCCTGGTCGCCCGGCCCGTGGACGTGGTCGGCCAGCGCCGCCACCTCCGCCGCCTTCCAGTCCGTCTCCATCTCCAGCGTCGCCCGCCCCCACTTGGTGAACACCAGGTGGGTCTCGACGTCCAGCGACCGCAGGGCCTCCAGCAGCCTGATCCCGATCACCGAACCCGTGGCCCCGGTGATCCCCACGATCAGCCGACGGGGCCGCGTCCCCGTCGTGCGCGGATCGGTCATGCGACGACGCCGGGAAAGCTGCGGCCGTGCCGCTCCCGCAGGGCGAAGGGCACGGTGGCGTCGACGACCGTACGGCTCCCGGTCGCCTCCCGCCCGCGCGCGGCGGCCCACGCCTCCCCCTGCGAGGGGTCGAGCCCGACCCGGGGGAAGCCCGTGAAGTGCAGGGCGTCGGCGGACAGGTCCGCGCGCGTGGTGATCGCCCACAGCACGTCCTCGGCCGAGTCCGGCGCCACGTCCCCGTCGACCAGGACGACCACCTTGGCGAACCGGTGGCGGTCCAGGACGTCCCTCGCCATCGCCCGCACCCGCTCGTCGTCCCCCGGGCCCGACTTGCGCACCTGGAGCACCAGCAGGAACATCCCGCCGCCGGCGGGGGAGTAGTGGGCGTCGCTCAGCAGCTCGCCACCCGCCCCCGACAGCCCCAGCGCCACCGCGCCGGCCAGCCCAAGGATCAGCGACTGCTCCCGGCCCGGCCCGATCACCGCCGGGAACACCGGCGCCTCACGGGACGTCACCGCGGTGACCGTGATCGCCGGAAGGTCCTCCGCCGCGTTGCCGTCGTAGCCCAGCACCTCCGGCAGCGAATGCCCCGGCGGCCGGCCCGGCAGCGCCTCCGGGGCGGTCGTCCCGTCGAAGTACCCCTCCAGGACCACCTCCGACCCGGCGAAGACCGGCACCGGCTGGCTCACCGCCGGAGCCATGGTCACCGGCCCGCCCGCCAGGGCGCCCGCCAGGGCCGTCTTGCTCACGCCGGCGGGCAGGAAGTCGCTGCCCACCGCCGACGCCACCATCACGGCGGGCGGCGCCCCGAGGTTCACCGATACCGGGAGGCGCTCGCCCCGCTCCACCGCCTCGTGGTACATCGCCAGCAGCCGGCGGCTGGGCAGCATCCAGATCACCAGCTGGTTCCGGTCCCGGACCAGCATCCGGTGCACGGCCGTGGCGCCGCGCCCGGTGCGGGGGTCGTGCGCGTGGAGCAGCCCGGTCGTCAGGTACGGGCCGGCGTCGCGCTCGGTGGCCCACAGCGCGGGCAGCGCCCCGAGGTCGACGTCCTCGCCGAGCCGTACGTGGGGGAAGGGCGAGCTCTCCAGGTGCTCGGGCTCCTGGCAGGCGGCGAGCAGCCGGGCGACGGTGTCCCCGTTCGTGCGCCGGGGCAGGCCGGGCAGCCAGCGCCGCAGGCGCTCCGCGTCGCCGAACGCCCCGAGCACCACGGGCATTCCGGCGGCCGCGTCGGTGACGCGGGTGTACAGCGCGATGTCCTCGGTGCGCGAGGAGGACGTGGCGGGGATGCCCGCGTGCCGCGCGGCGTAGTGCGCGGCGATCTCGTGCCGGGTGAGCGGCTGGTCGTAGGTGTGGTGGGTGTGGGGGTCCTCCTTCCGGGCCGCCGCGAGGGCGGCCCGGAAGGACAGACCGGGCAGGTCGGTCATGATGCCTCTCCTCGTCCCGTCACCGGACGGCCGGTTCCGGGAGGATCTCCCGGCGGGCCGCCTCCGGCTCGTGCCACCAGGGGTCCAGGCTCGGCGGGTTGTTGAAGCCCTCCGCGACACGGGCGGCGAGCCCGGGCTGCCGCTGGGCGGCGTCGAGCAGGTCCACCACATGGGCGGGCGCCGGGGGCAGCAGACCGTTGGTCCAGCGCACGACGTGCCGCGCGTACTCCCAGAACGCCTCGAACGTGGCCGTCATCCAGTCGGCGTCGAAGGGCTCGTCCCCGCGCGCGAGGATCTCCCGCAGATAGACGTCGGCGCATTTGGCGGCGCTGTTGGAGCCCTGGCCGGTCAGCGGGTCGTTGACGACGAGGACGTCGGCGATGCCCAGGACCTTACGGCCCGAGGGCAGGGTGGCGACCGGCTTGCGCACGGTCGGCGTCAGCCGCCCGGCGAGCACGCCGCCGGGGTCGGTGAGCACCGTCCCGGCGGCGCGCTCGGCCTCCCAGGGCAGGAACTCGGCGAGCAGCTTCTTGGTGCGGTCCAGGTGCTCCTCGGGGGAGCGGACGTCCGCGAAGGCGTCCAGGGGACCGCCGGGCACGCCGTTGAGGAAGAGGCAGTCGCAGGGGCCGCTCTTCGTCAGCGCCGGGACGATGAAGTACTCGCCGACGCCCGGTATGAGGTTGGCCGAGCAGGCGACGAAGGTGTCGCGGGGGCGCAGGCCGTGGACGTAGGAGACGGCCGCGACGCGCTGCGGGGCGGCGAACGGCGAGCGTTCCTCGTCGCGTTCGAAGATCCCGGCGATCTCGCCCTTGCCGGCGGCGACGAGCACGAGGTCATGGCTCGCGGCCAGCCCCTCCAGCTCGGCCACGCCCGCCTCGGCGACGCGCAGGTCGCCTCCGGCGGCCGTGAACTCCTCCAGCCAGGCGGCGACCTTGACGCGCTGGTCGACCGACTGGCCCGGGGCCGCGAGCCGCGCCTCGAAGTCGATGGCCTTGACGGCGCCGGGGGCCACGGTGAAGGACAGGCCCTCGATGGCGGGCGCGATGCCCTGCCAGTGGTCCAGGCCCAGGCGGCGCTCGGTCTCCAGGGCGTCGCCGAACATGATCTGCGTCGACATCACCCGGCCGTCGAGGACCTGTCGCGCGGTCCTGTTCGACACGAGGGTGACGTGATGGCCGGAGCGGCGCAGGCCGAGGGCGAGTTGCAGGCCTGCCTGGCCCGCCCCCACGACGGCGATCGACCGTGTGCTGTGCTTCATTGCTTCGCTGTCCTTTCCGGTACTGCGTCCGGTACTACGTCCGGTACTGCGTCCGTTACTGCGGATTCCGGCCGGTCGGCCTCGTCGTCCGCCCCGTGGTCCGCCTCGGGTGCGCTCTCCGTCGTCATGTGCAGCCCCAGCACCCCACCGATGATCGCCACGAGACAGGCGACCTTGCCGACCGTGATGCTCTCGCCGAACAGCAGTGCCCCGAAGACCACCGCGCCCACCGAGCCGATGCCGGTCCAGACGGTGTAGCCGATGCCGACGTCGAGGGTCCTGAGCGCGAGGCTCAGCAGATACACGCCGCCACCGCCCGCCACCGCGGTGATCAGGGACGGCACCGGGCGGGTGAAGCCCTCGTTGGCGGCGGAGCTCAGGGCGAAGACGATCTCGAAGGCGGCCGCGATCAGCAGGAGCGTCCAGGCCTTCGCGCTCTCGGTGCGCTGTACGCCCATCAGGCCGCCCCCATCGACTTGAGGCCGACCACGCCGCCGATGATGGCGGCGAAGCACAGCAGCTTGGCGGGCGTGATCTTCTCCTTGAAGATCACGGCACCGAGGACGACCGTGCCCAGGGCGCCCACGCTCGTCCAGATCGTGTAGCCGACGCTCACGTCCAGCGTGCGCAGCGCGAGGCTGATGAAGTAGATGCCGCCCACGATGCCGACCAGGGTGATCAGCGAGATCCACAGGCGGGTGAAGCCCTTGGAGGCGTTCGCGCCGAGAGCGAAGACGATCTCGAACGCGATGGCGATGAGAAGGTAGATCCAGGCCATGGAGTGGTGACTTCCGGGTGGTTTCCGGTGACTTCCGGGTGGTTTACGGTGCGGGGACGGGCGCCTCGTCGGCCAGCGAACCGCTGCCGGAGATCGCGGCCCCGGCGGCGAACATGCCGGGGTGCTTGGCGCGCATGCGCTCCAGCAGCAGCTCGTACGGCACGTCGGCGTAGTCGCCGTAGTCCGTCAGGAACTCCATCGCCCGCGCGCCCTGGGCGTCGTACGGGTGGTACACGCTGTCGGTGGTGCCGTCGAACTCCAGCGGCGTCATCCCGTACAGCCGGCACAGCAGGCCGTTGAAGACCGGGGTGACGCGCATCCAGCGGCCGTCGAGGTGGACGGAGACCAGGCCGTGGTGGAAGACCTCGCCGCCCACCATGCGCTGGAGTCGCTCCGAGGCGAGGTGGTTGCGCACATCGGCGTAGACCAGACGGCTGGGGACGCCGACCGAGCGGACCGCCGCCGCGTAGAGCGCGGACTTGTGGAGGCAGAAGCCCTTTCCGGCGCGGACCACCGAGCTCGCCCGCAGCGCGGCGCGCTCCAGGCTGGTGGCGTACACCTCGTAGTCGACGCCGTCGCGCACGGCGTAGTAGAGCCGTACGGCCTTCCGGGCCGCGGTGGTCTCCTCGTGCGCCCCCGACCGTGCGACGAAGTCCTGGACCTCGGGGGAGTCGTGGTCGAGGAACTCGGTGGGACGAAGGAATTCTGCGAAGTCCGGAGTGCTCATCGTCAAAGACCCATCGTGGTGGCGATGCGGGAGTACTGGATGTCGGTGGTGCCCGAGTAGATCGTTCCGGCGACGGCGTTGCGCAGGTCCTGCTCCAGGCCGTACTCGGCCATGTAGCCGTAGCCGCCGAAGGTCTGCACGGCCGCGACGGCGGAGGCGAGATTGCCCTCGCTGGCCAGGAGCTTGGCGGTGGCGACCTCCACCGTGGCGTCCTCGCCGGCCTCGACCTTCAGCGCCGCCTCGTACAGGGCGGTCCGGGCGGTGTCGGTGGCGACGCGCATCCGCGCGATCCGGTGGGCCACGGCCTGGTGGGAGCCGATGGGCTTGCCGAACTGCTTCCGGGTGCGGGCGTAGTCGATCACGCGCTCCAGACGGGCCCGCATCTCGCCGATGTTCACGACGAAGGAGCACAGGACCTCCCACTTCATCACGTGGTCGAAGACGACGAAGCCCGTGCCGACGCGGCCGATGACGTTCTCCAGGGGAACCCGGCAGTCGTCGAAGAACAGCTCGGACAGCGGGGAGGTGCGCAGGCCCATCTTCGCCATCGGGCTGCCCACCGTCAGGCCGGGCCGGTCGCGTTCGACGACGACGGCCGTGATCCCGAAGGGGCTGCCGCGCTCGCCCGTCGAGACGTACACGACGAACAGGTCGGCCACGGGGCCGTTGGTGACGAACGCCTTGTTGCCGTTGAGGACCAGGTGGCCGTCCTCGACCCGGCCCGTGGTGCGCAGGGAGAGCATGTCCGAGCCGGCCTCCGGCTCGGAGATCGCGTGGGCGCCGATCACATCGCCCGCGCAGACCGCCGGCAGGAAGCGCTCCTTGAGCGCGGGCGAGCCGAAGCGCTGGATCGGTACGCCGGTGCTCACCATGTGGGTGGTCGCCGAGAAGCTCAGGCCCGCGTCGCGGCACGCCTGCCCCAGGCCTTCGAGGACGTACAGGGTGGTGGTGAGCGACTGGCCCAGGCCGCCCCAGCGCTCCTCGAAGGGCAGCCGGAACAGGCCCGACTCGCGCAGCAGCTTCCAGTTGTCGTGCGAGAACTCGCCCGTGCGGTCGCGCTCCAGGTGCCCCTCGCCGAGCCGTTCGCCCAGGGCCGCGACGGCGGCCCGCAGTTCTCGCTGATCTTCCGACCAGTGCATCAGGTACCGACCTTCTCGGTGTGGTCCGGACGGAGGCCGGAGAGGGGAAGTCCCCGGCCTCCCGTCGGGGCGTTCTAGTAGTGGGAGAAGCCGCTCTCGTCGAGGCTGTGCACCTCGTCGCCCCGCAGCGGCGGGTTGAAGACGCTGATCAGGTGGAGATCGGTGCCGGGGTCGGCGATGAGGAAGTGGGCGTCGTGCTCGTCGAGGGCGTAGAGGACGCCGGGCTCGATGGGGAAGGTCTTCGAGCCGTCGGCGCTGACCACCTCGCCCCGGCCGCTGATGCAGTAGCAGGCCTCCAGGTGGCGGCGGTACTGGAGCCGCGACTTGGTGCCGGCGCGGACGAGCGTGTCGGCGACGGTGAATCCCATTCCGTCGGACTCGGTCAGCAGTCTGCTGCTCTGCCCGTTTCCCCACTCGACGGTCTGGACCTTGTTCTTTTCACGCGTGAACATTCTGGTTCCTCGTCTCTTCGAAAGCGGTGACGAACGCGTCGATGGCGTTCACGGAACGGAAGTCGCCGGGGGTGATCTCGACCTGGTCGAGCGGAACGGCGTAACGGGTGGTGACCCAGTTGACGACCCGGACCACCTGAAGGCTGTCGATCACGCCCGTCGCCAGCAGGTCGTAGTCGGGATCGAGCTGGTCGGCGGTCAGATCCGGCAGGAACTCCGTGATCAGGAAGCGCTTGATTTCCGTGGGGCGGTCCATGCCCTCTATCCCTTCAGCCGCCGTACGTCGCCGACGGCGGCGCGGTCGTTCTTTCCGGTGGGGCCCTTCGGCAGGGCCGCGTCGGTGATGCGGATGTCGCTCGGTATGGCGGTCCTGGCCAGCCGCCGGGCGCAGTGCTCGCGCAGGGCGAGGACGTGGAGGCCGGAGCCGGCGGTGCGGCGCACCAGCGCCTGGAGCCGTTTGCCGGCCGCCTCGTCGGGGACGGTGACGACCACCGCGTCGGCCACCTCGGGGTGGGCGAGCAGGGCCTGCTCGACCTCCTCCAGGGAGAGCCGCACGCCGCGCACCTTGACCTGGAAGTCGGTGCGCCCGACCAGATGGAGGGTGCCGTCGGCGGACCGCCGGACCAGGTCCCCGCTGCGGAACCAGATACGGGGCCCGTCCGCGTCGGCGCGGTGGACGAAGCGGTCGGCTCCGAGCGCGGGGTCCAGGTAGCCGTGCGCCTGGAAGGGGGTGTGCACCAGCAGTTCGCCGGTGCCGGGCCCGTCGACCGGCTGCCCGTCCTCCCCCAGGACCAGGACGCGGACGCCCGGCAGCGGTCCGCCGACCGGCAGCGGGCCCGCGGTCTCCGGGTCGCCGGCCAGCAGCGGCCCGGCGTCCAGGATCAGGCTGTCGTTGGTCTCGGTGCAGCCGTAGACATTGGCGAAGGAGGCGTCCGGGAAGAGCTCCGGCAGCCGGGCGAGCAGCCGCGGTGGCACCGCGTCGCCGGTGAGGACGACGTGCCGCACGGACTTCGGCGGCGGGCCCTCACTGCGGTCGGCGTCCTCGGCGAGCAGCCGGTAGAGCAGCGGCACGCCCTGGACGAGGTGGACGTCATGGGCGGATATCAGCTCGCGCAGATGGGCTCCGTCGGTGGCCCGTTCCGGGTCGACGAGGACCACGCGGCCGCCCGCGGCCAGGGTCGTCCACACCTCCAGCAGGCACAGGTCGAAGTTGAGGGGCGCGTAGTTGAGCACCGCCGTGTCCGGCCCGATGCCGAAGTGCTCCGCCGCCCAGTCGGTGAAACGGCCGACGGCGTCGAGCGGCAGGGGCACGACCTTGGGCGTTCCGGTGGAGCCGGACGTGGTGAGCAGCAGGCCCGTCCCCTCGGGGACGGCCGGGGCGTCCGCCCGGGGAGCGAGCGTCTCGACGTGGAGCCCGCCGGGCGCGTCGTAGGCGGGTTCGGCCGTCAGCACCCGGTCGATGCCCGCGCCGGCGGTCACCTCGCGCAGGGTGTCGGCGCCGAGCTCGGCGGAGGGCAGCAGCACGGGGCGGCCGTCGCGCAGGGCGGCGATGATCAGGGCCAGGGTCTCCGGCGTTCTGCGGGCGGGCACGCACACGGGTGCCGTGCGGTCGCCGCCCAGGTGGCGCAGCCGTTCCTGGAAGACGCCCGCGAGCGCGCCCAGTTCGCCGTAGGGGACGGGAGTGCCGCGCCAGATCAGGGCGGGGGCGTCGGGGGTGTGCCGGGCGTGGGCGTCGAAGGCGGCGGTGAGCGGGCTCATGCCGGTATGCCCGTCGCTGCGCCGGGCGCGTCGATCTCCCGGTAGCCGCCGTCGAAGTACACCAGCGGGCGTCCGGGGACGCTGCCGGTGGCGACCACCTTGCCGATCAGGATCGCGTGGTCGCCGCCGCCCACCACGCTCTCCAGCCGGCAGTCGAAATAGCTGAGACACCCGCTGATGACCGGGGCGCCGGTGACGAACGATTCGGTGGCCACGGACGGGAAGGCGCCGATCGCCCTGCCGTTGCCGCGGGTGGCGAAGTGGCGGGAGACGCGCTGCTGGTCGTCGCGGAGCACACTGACCGCGAAGACCTCGGTGGCGAGGACCGCCGTCACCAGCGGGCTCATCCGCCCGATGGACACGGACACCATCTGCGGCTCCAGGGAGAGCGACCCGAATGCCGAGACGGTCTTGGCGAACACTTCGCCGACATTTCTTGTCGTGACCACCGTGACACCGGACGCGAATTTACCGGCCGCCGCGCGGAATTCCCGCTCCGGGCATTCTTCAGGCTGGGCCCGTACCCGGGACGTCGGGGGTAATGCCATCACTGTCACTGCCATTCCGTGAGGGCTTTTCTCGGGGACGTCAACGACTGTACGAGGTGCGGTGAAGCCGCTTCCACTACCTCTTCGGGTAGTACCGCCCGGCTACCCGTCCGAGTGGTGACGGGCCCTGGTGGCGGAGTGTCGGCGCAGGTCAGGTCTGTTAACAAGGCTCCCCGTGGGGGCTGTTGTACAGATCTACACGCAAGGGGCCGTGATCATGTGCGAGTGTCCATTGTGAAGGGTTGCCGCCCTGTTTAGGGTCCCTTTCATGACTGCATCATGGCTTGGCCCCGGAAAGGCCGCCGCGGTGGCGCTCACATTCGATGTGGACGCCGAGACCGGTGTGCTCTCCATGGGCGAGAAGTACGCACGGCACGCGATGACGATGACCCATCAGGCTTTCGGACCGGATGTCGGCGTGCCGCGCATCCTGGGAATTCTGCGCGAACTCGGCGTGCCCGCCACGTTCTTCTTCCCGGGCTGGGTGGCCGAGCGCCGCCCGAATCTCGTGGCGCAGGTGGTGGAGGCGGGCCACGAGGTGGCGCACCACTCCTACAGCCATGTGCCGGCGACGTCGATGACGTCCGCCGAGGAACGGAACGACTTCGAGCGCGCCCTGGAGGTCTTCCGGAAGCAGGACGTGCCCGTGTACGGCCACCGCGCCGGGCTGTGGGAGGCGAGCTGGCAGACGGCCTCGCTGGTCGCGGAGTACGGGCTGCTCTACGACTCGTCGATGATGAACGACGACCGCCCCTACCATGTGCCCACCGAGCGGGGCGGTGTGGTGGAACTGCCGCCGCACTGGTCGCTGGACGACTGGGAGCAGTACGCGTTCCTGCCGGCGCCGCAGATCGGGTCCATCATCGAGGACCCGCAGAAGACGCTGTCGATGTGGAAGTACGAGCTGGACGCGATGCGGCGCTACAACTCGCTGTTCATGCTCACCAACCACCCCTTCCTCACCGGCCGTCCGGGCCGGGCGGAGGCGCTGCGCTCCCTGATCGAGTACGGCATGTCGCACGGCGACGTGGAGTTCCTGACGTGCCGCGAGATAGCCGAGCGCGCCAAGGCCGACACCTCGCTGGCCACCCGGCCGCTGGAGCGGCCGGAGATCGAGCCCGGGCTCTTCCCCTCGGAGTGAAACGACGAATGCCTCCCGTCCGCCGGACGGGAGGCGTTTTTCCGTGCGAGTTGGGTCAGTTGATGGACTTGATCAGCTCACCGTCGGCCGTGTCGCCGCCGAGCTCCCAGAAGAACGTGCCTCCCAGGTTCTGCCGGTTCTTGTAGGCCATCTTCCCGGCGATGGTCGACGGGGTGTCGTAGCTCCACCAGTCGCTGCCGCACTTGGCGTAGGCGGTGCCGCCGACCGTGCCGGTGGCCGGGCAGGCGTTCTTCAGCACCCGGTAGTCCTCGAAGCCGGCCTCGTAGGTGCCCTTCGCGGGGCCGGTGGCCGTGCCGCCGGGGGCGGACTGGGTGACGCCGGTCCAGCCGCGCCCGTAGAAGCCGATGCCCAGCAGCAGCTTGGACGACGGGATGCCGAGCGACTGGAGCTTGGTGATGGTGGCTTCGGTGTTGAACCCGTCCTTCGGGATGCCGTTGTAGGACGTCAGCGGCGAGTGGGGGGCGGTGGGGCCCTTGGCGTCCCAGGCGCCGAAGTAGTCGTAGGTCATGGGGTTGTACCAGTCGACGTAGCGCGCGGCGCCCGCGTAGTCGACGGCGTCGATCTTGCCGCCGGAGGAGGCGTCGGCGGTGATGGCCGCCGTGACCACGCTCTTGACCCCGAACTTCGCGCGCAGCGCCGCCATGACGTCACGGAAGGCGGTGCGGCCGCTGGTGTCGCAGGTCAGCCCGCAGGCGTTGGGGTACTCCCAGTCGATGTCGATGCCGTCGAAGACATCGGCCCAGCGCGGGTCCTTGACCAGCCCGTAACAGGACTCCGCGAACGCGGCGGGGTTCTTCGCCGCCTCGCCGAAGCCGCCGGACCAGGTCCAGCCGCCGAAGGACCAGACCACCTTGAGGCCCGGGTGGAGCTTCTTGAGCTTGCGCAACTGGTTGAAGTTGCCGCGCAGGGCGCCGTCGTCCCAGGTGTCGGCCTTGCCGTCGACGCTGCCGGCGGCGTCGTAGAACTTGTCGTAGTCGGCGTAGGCGTCGCCGATCGCGCACTTGCCGCCGGTGACATTGCCGAAGGCGTAGTTGATGTGGGTGAGCTTCGCGGCGGAGCCGGAGGTCTCGATGTTCTTCACGTGGTAATTGCGCTCGTAGACACCCCAGTTGGTGAAGTAGCCGACCACCCGGTGGCCGGCCGAGGTGTCCGTGGTGTCGTCGGCGGTGGCCGGGCTCGCGGTGAGGCCGCCCGCCAGCAGGGCGGCTCCGGCGGTCACCGCCGTGAGCCAGGCGCGGGCGCGCTGTCCGTACGGTCTGGGCATGAGGTTCTCCTCGGTGGGGGAGGAACGTGCTCTTGGCATGGACGCGTTGAACGGTGGGGAAACCGTAGGAGGACTAGACCAATACGGTCAATGGTTCGTACCAAACCGAGCAAACATTCAAGATCGGCGGACCGGTGACGCGGGGCCCCCGATCGGGCATACTCCAACCCGCCACAGCCGCAGGTCGCGCGTTTCCGCGACCCGGCGCGCGACCATCGGCTGGGCATCCACGGCAGTGTCGCCCCCCACCCCCGGGCGACCGCCGCCGCAGCGCCCGACAGGGAGGAGAGCCACCGTCATGACCGATCACGGACCGCGGCCGGTGGAACGTCAGCTGCCCACGGAGGAGGCCCGCGACCTGATCTCGCTCGTGCGGGACCTGGTACAGCGGGAGATCGCGCCCACCGCGGCCGAGGAGGAGGACGCCGGGCACTTCCCGCGCGAGGTCTTCGGACTGCTCTCCGCGTCGGGGCTGCTCGCCCTGCCGTACGCCGAGGAGTCCGGCGGCGGCGACCAGCCGTACGAGGTCTATCTCCAGGTGCTCGAGGAACTCGCCGCCGCCCGCCTCACCGTGGGCCTCGGCGTCAGCGTCCACACCCTCGCCTGCCACGCCATCGCCGGCTACGGAACCAAGGAGCAGCGCCGGACGCACCTGCCCGCCATGCTCGGCGGGGGCCTCCTGGGCGCCTACTGCCTCTCCGAGCCGGCCGCCGGCTCCGACGCCGCCGCCCTGCGCACCCGCGCCACCCGCGTCGGCGACACCTGGACCATCGAGGGCACCAAGGCCTGGATCACCCACGGCGGGATCGCCGACTTCTACACCGTCCTGGCACGCACCGGCGGCGAGGGCGCCCACGGCATCACCGCGTTCCTCGTGCCCGGCGACGCCCCGGGCCTCACGGCGGCGCCGCCCGAGCGGAAGATGGGCATGAAGGGCTCGCCCACCGCCCAGTTGCACTTCGACGGGGTCGAGGTCGCCGACGCGCGGCGCGTCGGCGACGAGGGTCAGGGCTTCGCCATCGCCCTGTCCGCCCTCGACTCCGGGCGGCTCGGCATCGCCGCCTGCGCCGTCGGCGTCGCCCAGGCCGCCCTCGACCAGGCGCTGTCCTACACCACCGAACGACGGCAGTTCGGCCGCCCGGTCGCCGACTTCCAGGGCCTGCGGTTCATGCTCGCCGACATGGCCACCCAGATCGAGGCGGGCCGCGCGCTCTACCTCGCCGCCGCCCGGCTCCGTGACGCGGGTCGGCCCTTCGCCAAACAGGCCGCGATGGCCAAGCTCTTCTGCTCGGACGCGGCGATGCGGGTCACCACGGATGCCGTGCAGCTCATGGGCGGGTACGGCTACACGGCGGACTTCCCCGCGGAGCGGTACATGCGGGAGGCGAAGGCTCTTCAGATCGTGGAGGGCACGAATCAGATCCAGCGGATGGTGGTGGCCCGGCACCTCGCGGGGCCCGAGTCGGGCTGACGGGGCCCCGTAAGGGGCGCGGGGAACTGCGCGACCAGCCAGGGACGGCCCGCACTCAGCGAGTGAGCTTCGCCAGCTCCGGGACGCGCTCCTCCGCCACCGCGGGCCCGGCGACGCTCGCCGTGTCCTTGAGCCCCGTCGCGGTGCCGATCACGACCACCGGCCCGGCGCCGGCGTGCTCACGCACCCAGCCGCGGGCCGCCGCGACGCCCACCGCCGACGACGGCTCCAGGAACAACCCGCGCGCCGCCAGCGCCCGGTGCTCGGCCATGAACTCCTCGGTGGGCACGGCGAGCGCCGCCCCGTCCGCGCCCCACAGCGCGTCCAGCCCCTGCCACACCGGACGGCTCTCGCCGAGCGAGAAGGCGGGGGAGGGCGCCGGGTCCACCGACACCCGCTCCTGCTCCGCCCGTCCGGCGAGCGCCAGGGCCGCGCTGTACGGGGCCGCGCCCGCCGGTTCGGCCGCGACCAGCCGGGGCGTACCGGTCACCAGCCCGGCGGCCCGCAGCTCACGGAAGCCGCGGGCGATCCCGGACAGCAGATCGGCCCGGCAGGTGGGCACCACCACGGCCCCCGCGCCCGTACGGAAACCGGGCACGTCCCGGGCGAGCTCGTACGCGACGGACTTGTAGCCCTCGTTGGCATAGGCGTTGCCGCCCGGGGCGGGGGTGGCGTAACTGGTCAGCGGATACCAGCCGAACCGCTCGACGGCCTCGCGCATCGCCGCGTTCCGCGCGGCCGTGTCGTCCCGGACGACCCGTACCGCGCCCAGCGCGTCGATCTGCGCCCGCAGCGGCCCGGGGACCTCGCCCGTGGTGAACACCACACAGCGCAGGCCCGCCCGGGCGGCGTACGCGGCGACGGCCGCGCCCGCGTTGCCCGAGGAGGCCGCCGCGACCGTGTCCGCGCCGGCGGCCAGCGCCGCCGCGACGCCCACGGCCATCGCCCGGTCCTTGTGCGAACCGGTCGGGTTGGCGCCCTCGTACTTCACCCACAGCCCGTCAGGCCCGTCCTCCGGCAGGGGCACGACGGGCGTGCCGCCCTCGCCGAGTGTGACCGGGGCGGCGACGGGCGCCGACAGCGCCGAGGGCCAGCCCCACGGCCCGCCCGGATACGTCTCCAGGGACAGCCCCGACAGATCCGCGAGCGGCGGCACGGGGTTGGCGCCGATCCCTTCCTCCCGGCAGGCCGCGCAGCCCGAGAAGTCCTCGGCGGCGGCACCGCAGCGCGGGCAGTGGAGGGGAATCGGCAACGGCACGCGAACTCCTCAAGGGTCGTCGGGGCCCCGCGCGGCGCGCGAGGCCCCGACCGTAGCAGTCCCCTCTCGCCCCGGATGACCTGCCGTCAGGAGCGGCGGCCGCCCTGCTCCGGCACCCGCAGCGGGCGCGAGCCCGGCCCCCCGATGTGCGAGAACGGCTGCGTCCGCCAGTCCAGGCTCTCCGGCAGCGTCAGCAGCAGCGCCGCGTCCAGGTCCTGGGCGCCCTGCGACTCGTCGGCCGGATCGGTCTCCTCCACACCGCACCCCGAGCCCGGGCAGACCGTCAGCCCGAACGGATCCCACGGGGACGGGCACAGCGCGTGCTCCGGAAGCACGTCCTCGTCGGCGAGGAGCGCGATGGGCCGCGCGCAGTCCGGGCACATCACCCGGAACATCTCGTAGGTCTCCTCGTACAGACCACCGTCGCCGTCGGTTTCCAGGCGTTCCAGGCTGGGCATGGTGTGTTTTCCCCCTCGGATGGACCGGCCGGGCACCTCGGCCGCGGCCACAGCAAGCACTTCCCGTACGACAAGGCGGGTAATCGCCGCGCACGGGAGGACACGGGTGCACGTCTGTGGCATTGGTCACAGGCTCCGCGCGCCTGCGGCGCCGTCGACTGTGCCCGGCGCGCCAGGAACCAGTAGGTTGACCCATGTGGAGGAGCTGGACAAAGAGATCGTGGAACTGCTCGTCAAGGACGGGCGGATGAGCTACACCGACCTGGGCAAGGCCACTGGCCTGTCCACCTCGGCGGTGCACCAGCGCGTGCGCCGGCTCGAACAGCGGGGCGTCATCCGCGGCTACGCGGCGGTCGTCGACCCCGAGGCCGTCGGGCTGCCCCTGACCGCCTTCATCTCGGTGAAGCCTTTCGATCCCAGCGCGCCCGACGACATCGCGGACCGGCTCGCGGAGATCCCCGAGATCGAGGCGTGCCACAGCGTGGCGGGTGACGAGAACTACATCCTCAAGGTGCGGGTCGCCACGCCGCTGGAGCTCGAGCATCTGCTGGCGCGGATCCGTTCGCTGGCGGGCGTCTCGACCCGGACGACGATCGTGCTGTCGACGCCGTACGAGGCGAGGCCGCCACGGGTGGGGTGACTGGGGCGGAGCCCCGGTTTCGGGAAGGGGCGGGGCTGGGGAGAGACTGATCCTCATGAGCGAGCCCACCACCGTGCTGCTGCGCAACGGCAACGTCTACAGCCCCGCCGACCCCTTCGCCACCGCGATGATCGTGGAGGGCGACAGCGTCTCCTGGGTCGGCTCCGAGGGCGCCGCCGACTCCTTCGCCGACGGCGTCGACGAGGTCGTCGACCTGCGCGGCGCGCTCGTCACCCCCGCGTTCACCGACGCCCACGTGCACACCACCTCCACCGGCCTCGCGCTGACCGGCCTGGACCTCACCGGCGTGCCCACGCTCGGCGCCGCCCTGGACCGGGTGCGGGCCTACGCCGCCGCGCGCCCCGCCGACCGGGTGCTGCTCGGGCACGGCTGGGACGCGAGTATTTGGCCCGACCGTCGGCCCCCGTCCCGCCGGGAGCTCGACGAGGCCACCGGCGGCCGGCCGCTCTACCTCACGCGTACCGACGTCCACTCCGCCGTCGTCACCACCGCCCTCCTCGACCTCGTCCCCGGCGTCCGCGAGCTGTCCGGCTTCGCCCCCGACGCCCCGCTGACGGGCGACGCCCACCACGCCGTGCGCACCACCGCGCACGCCTCCCTCGGCCCCGCCCAGCGCACCGAGGCGCAGCGCGCCGCGCTCGCCCGTGCGGCGGCCCTGGGCATCGGCTCCGTCCATGAGTGCGCAGGTCCGCTGATCTCCTCCGAGGAGGACTTCACCGGGCTGCTGCGGCTGGCAGCCGAGGAGCCCGGCCCCCGGGTCACCGGCTACTGGGCCGAACGGATCACCACCCCCGAGGAGGCCGGCCGGATCCGCGCGCTGGGCGCGCTCGGCGCCGCCGGCGACCTGTTCGTGGACGGCTCGCTCGGCTCGCACACCGCCTGGCTACATGAGCGGTACGTCGACAAGGCTGATGCCCCCGGTGGCACGGGCAGCGCCAATCTGGACGTCGCCGCCGTCGCCGCCCACGTCGCCGCCTGCACCGAGGCCGGCATCCAGGCCGGTTTCCACGCCATCGGCGACGCCGCGATCACCACCGTCGTCGAGGGCGTGCGCGCCGCCGCCGAGAAGGTGGGCCTGGAGCGCGTCCGCGCCGCGCGGCACCGGGTCGAGCACGCCGAGATGCTCACCCCCGAGCTGATCGCGGGCTTCGCCGAGCTCGCCCTCACGGCCTCCGTCCAGCCCGCCTTCGACGCCGCCTGGGGCGGGGAGGAGGGCATGTACGCCGAGCGCCTGGGCCGCGAGCGGGCCCGTACGCTCAACCCGTACGCGGCCATGCTGCGCGCCGGGATCCCGCTCGCGCTGGGCTCCGACAGCCCCGTCACCCCACTCGACCCCTGGGGCACGGTCCGGGCCGCCGCCTTCCACCGCACGCCCGAGCACCGTGTCTCGGTCCGGGCCGCCTTCACCGCGCACACGCGCGGCGGCTGGCGGGCCGTCGGCCGGGACGACGCGGGCGTCCTGGTGCCGGGCGCGCCCGCGGACTACGCGGTCTGGGAGACCGGCGACCTGGTGGTCCAGGTGCCCGACAGCCGGGTGGCGAACTGGTCCACCGACCCCCGCTCCGGCACCCCCGGCCTGCCCGACCTCACCCCGGGCGCCCCGCTGCCGGTGTGCCTGCGGACGGTCGTGGGCGGGCGGACGGTCCACGCGCGCCCGAACGAGTGACGCGCCAAGATCCACGTACCGCCGAACGACGTCCCCCGGGTCGCCCCCGCACGGCCTCATCTACCGTACTGACCTGCTGATTTGAGCGACACACGCAGGTCGCGAGGGTGTTGACACACTCCGGGCGGCGGCCGGTAGGTTCTCCGCTGTCCACCAAGGACGTCCGACCGGGGAACCTCCACGCAGTCGTCGAACGCCGCTGGGCCATGGGGCGGTGCGCCGGGAAGGCGGCCCCGCCACTGGGAGCCAGGTCCAGCGCACGGGGGCGAGGGAAGGTTCGGCCGGGCCGGCAGGTGCGACCCGGGTGGGGCCCGGACGTTCAGTAGACAACGGCTCTCGGCCGACCGCAGCCGGCGGTTCCGGGAGTCGGCCCGAAGGACACCGGGCCCCCATTCCGACCCGAGCGCAGGGGCGGGCGATCGCCGCCCCTGCGGGCCGCGAGCGCCCCCGACCGAGGTACGGTCGTCAGCTGACACCCCTGCCAGCTCCAGGAAGAAGCGACCGTGCCCTCGGGTCCCGAAACCACACCTGAAGCCGTCCTGGCCCCGCCGCCCCCGGCCCCCGTGCCGCGCCCGGGCCGGGCGGTCCGCCTGGCCCGGCTCGCCCGCCGCGAGGTCCGGCGCACCGCCCTCGCGGCCGTCGCCGGGCTCGCGCTCGCCCTCGCCTTCCCCCCGTACGGCCTGTGGCCGCTGTCGGTGGCCTCGGTGGCCGCGCTGGCCCTGCTGACCCGGGGGCGCACCGTCCGCCAGGGCGCCTGGACGGGCTTCGCGTTCGGGCTGCCGTTCTTCTTCTTCCTGCTGCGCTGGCTGCACGTGGTCGGCTACGACGCCGTGCTGGGCCTGTCGGTCATCGAGGCGGTCTTCCTGGCCGTGCTCGGCGCCGGGCTCGCGCTGACCTCCCGGCTGCCCGTGTGGCCGCTGTGGGGGGCGTGCCTGTGGATCGCCGAGGAGTGGGCGCGGGACCGGACGCCGTTCGGCGGCTTCCCCTGGGGCCGGCTGGCCTTCGCCAACACCGGCTCCCCCTTCACCCCGCTCGCCGCGCTGGGCGGGGCGCCGCTGGTGAGCTTCGGGGTGGCCCTGGCCGGCGGGCTGCTGGCGTACGCGCTGCTCGCCGGGTGGCGGCCGCGGGGCGGCCGCCGGGACGTACGGGCCGTGCTGCCCGCCGCCGGGGCGCTCGGGACGGCCCTGGTGGTCGCGCTCGCCGGGTACGCCGTGCCGGTGCCCACGAAGGCGGACGACACCGTGAACATCGCGATCGTCCAGGGCAATGTGGAGAAGCCCGGCATGGACTTCCTGGGCCGCCCCCTGATGGTGCTCAACAACCACGTCGACGCCACGCTCCAGCTGGCCCGGGACATCAAGGCGGGCAAGGCGCCCAGGCCGGATCTGGTGATCTGGCCGGAGAACTCCTCCGACCTCGACCCCTTCCAGTACGCCGAGGCCTACGACCGCATCCAGGAGGCGGTGCGGGCCGTGGGCGTCCCCGTCCTGGTGGGCGCCCTCGTCGACCACCCCGGCAAGAGCGGCTACATCGACAACAAGGGCATCGTCTGGGACCCGGTGACCGGCCCCGGCGCCTCCTACTCCAAGCAGCACCCGGTGCCCTTCGGCGAGTACGTGCCCTTCCGGGACCAGCTGAGCAAGGTCATCACCCGGCTCCAGCGCGTCCCCCGCGACTTCTACCCGGGCGACCGCACCGGTGTGCTCCAGGTCGGCCCGGCCCGGCTCGGCGACGTCATCTGCTTCGAGGTCGCCTACGACGAGATCGTCCACGACACGGTGGCGGCCGGCGCCCGCGCCCTGGTCGTCCAGACCAACAACGCCACCTACGGCCGCACCGGCCAGCCCGAGCAGCAGCTCGCCATGAGCCGGCTGCGGGCCGTCGAGCACGGCCGGGCCGTGGTCACGGCCGCCACGAGCGGCATCAGCGCGGTCGTCGCCCCCGACGGCCGGGTGCTCCGGCGGAGCGAGGAGTTCACCCGTGATGTGATCTCCGCGCGCATCCCCCTGCGTGACGGCACGACCGTCGCCGACCGCGTCGGTGCGGGCCCGGAATGGGCGCTCGCTATGGTGGGTCTTCTGTCCTGCGCGGCCGCAGTCCTGACCTCCCGTCGGGCACGGTCGGACGAGACCTCGAACCGGAAGGGCCAGTAGTGCCAGAAGTGAACGACGGTGGTCAGCGGAGATTCGGTCCGCTCGGCACGACCTTGGTGATCATCCCGACCTACAACGAGGCGGAGAACATCAAGCCCATCGTCGCCCGGGTGCGGCAGGCCGTGCCGGAGGCGCACGTCCTCGTCGCGGACGACAACAGCCCCGACGGGACCGGAAAGCTCGCCGACGAGCTGGCGGCCGATGACGAGCACGTCAAGGTGCTCCACCGGCAGGGCAAGGAAGGACTCGGCGCCGCCTACCTGGCGGGCTTCCGCTGGGGCCTTGCGAACGGCTACGGCGTGCTCGTGGAGATGGACGCCGACGGCTCCCACCAGCCGGAGGAGCTGCCCCGGCTGCTCACCGCGCTCAAGGGCGCCGACCTGGTGCTGGGCTCGCGCTGGGTGCCCGGCGGCCGGGTCGTGAACTGGCCGAAGTCCCGCGAGTTCCTCTCCCGGGGCGGCTCCACCTACTCCCGGCTCATGCTCGACGTGCCGATCCGTGACGTCACCGGCGGCTACCGGGCCTTCCGCAGGGAGACCCTGGAGGGGCTGGGCATGGAGGAGGTGGCCTCCCAGGGCTACTGCTTCCAGGTCGACCTCGCCTGGCGCGCGGTCAAGGCGGGCTTCCACGTGGTGGAGGTCCCCATCACCTTCGTCGAGCGCGAGCTGGGCGACAGCAAGATGAGCCGTGACATCGTCGCGGAGGCGCTGTGGCGGGTCACGTCCTGGGGCGTCGGCTCCCGGGTCGCCAAGGCGACCTCCAAGGCCCTCGGCAAGGAGCGGTGACGCCCCGCCGGGGCCGGTAAGGACCCCATAAACGCGCTCCGGCCGTCCGGCCGCCGTCCAGGCACACTTGAGGCATGACGTTCGGAGCGCAGGAGCAGCAGCAGACGTTGAACGACCGGCCGCCGGGGCGCGGCCGGGCCCGCAGGCTGGTCCCGCTCGGCGTGGCCGTGTGGGCGGTCCTGGAGATCTGGCTGCTGGTGCTGGTCGCGGGCGCGGCGGGCGGGCTCGCGGTGTTCGCCCTGCTGGCCGGGGGAGTGATCGCCGGCTCGTATGTGATCAAGCGGGCCGGGCGGCGGGCCTGGCAGCGGCTGAGCGGCTCCTTCCAGCAGGGCGCCGCCCCGCGGGCCCCGCAGGAAGGCGAGGGCGGCGGGAACGCCCTGACGATGCTCGGCGGGCTGCTGCTCATGGTGCCGGGGCTGATCTCCGACGTGGCCGGGCTGCTCTGTCTCTTCCCGCCGACGAGAGCGCTGATCCGAAAGGCCGCGGAGCGGAAGCTGACCGGCTACACGGCGCAGGCGGCGCCGGGGACCCTCGGGGACGCCTTCCAGCAGGCGCAGCGGGCACGGATGCGGCAGCCCGACGGCAAGGTCGTCCAGGGCGAGGTCGTCCGCGAGGACCGGCCGTCGGCCCCGCGCACGGACGGCCCCCAGCTGCCGCGCTGAGCGCTCCGCTGGGAGTGGGGCGCCCCGAACGGGGCGCGGGGAACTGCGCGACCAGCCACGGACGGGCCGCAGTCGTATCTCCGCACCGGGCTTCGGCCGCCCCAGGGCATAAAAGGGCCCGGGCCACTG
>NZ_JBEZUS010000023.1:0-47399 GCF_040636475.1 Streptomyces sp. NPDC037389 | reverse complement strand
TAATCACCCGCCCCCCACCGAGATCAACACATCCACCCCCACACTCTTCCCCTACACCCCGCTCTTCGTAACTCTTCGGCCGCCCCAGGGCATAAACGGGCCCGGGCCACTGCTCTCGCTGTGGCCCGGGCCCTTGATCGTGCGAATGGAAACGCGCGGGACCGCCGTCAGGCGGACTTGCGCGTGTCCCGCGGATGCACGGCGATGTTCATGGCGCCGGAGCGCAGGACGGCCAGCCTCTCGGCCAGCACCTCCTCCAGCTCCTCGCGGGTGCGCCGCTCCATGAGCATGTCCCAGTGCGTACGCGCGGGCTTGCCCTTCTTCTCTTCGGGACCATCGCCGTCCACGAGGAGTGCCACGGCGCCGCACGCCTTGCACTCCCACTCCGGCGGAATCTCCGCCTCTACCGAGAACGGCATCTCAAATCGATGGCCGTTCGGGCATGCGTACTCCACCGCCTGGCGCGGTGCCAGATCGATGCCGCGGTCGGTCTCGTAGCTGGTCACCACAAGTCGCGTGCCGCGGAGAGCTCGCTCACTCATGAATTCGTGCCTCCCGGGCTTGTCGCCCACAGGACAGGTGTCGCTGTCGTCGTCATCCGGTCAACGTCCGGTCGGCGGTGAAGATTCCCCGTTGAGGGACATGCGTCGCCCGTCGTGCCGCCCCTTGTTGTACCCACCAACGCCCGTTTTGTCACATCTGGCAATAGATGTCACCCTGTGCTGTTGCTACTTGAGCGCGCAGTAACGGTCCGTCCGGCGGGTCAGAGGCGTACACTACCGGCCCGCTGGTTTCGCGCCTAAACCGGGTCCGGTGCGTCCTGTGCGGACCTGGCCTGATCAGTGGCCTCCGGCGCGTCCGCCGAGCGTGCCACCGGTATCGTCGGCCGCCGCTCCGCGGGGGCGAAGAGGCGCAGGAAGAACTGGGCCAGGGGCCCGATGCACACCGCGAAGAGCACCGTGCCCACGCCCACCGACCCGCCCAGCGCGAAGCCGGTCGCCAGCACGGCCACCTCGATAAAGGTCCGTACCAGTCGCACCGACCACCCCGTCCTGCGATGGAGCCCCGTCATCAGCCCGTCGCGCGGGCCCGGGCCGAAGCGCGGTGCGATGTACAGCCCCGTGGCCACCCCGCACAGCACCACCGAGAACAGCAGCAGCGGAATCCGTATCCACAGCGAACCCGGGGTGGGCGTGATGCCGAGTGTGGCGTCCATCACCAGGCCGATCATCACCACATTGGAGATCGTGCCCAGCCCGGGGCGCTGCCGCAGCGGGATCCACAGCAGCAGCACCAGGGCGCCGATGGCGATCACCACCGTGCCGATCGACAGGCCCGTGTGCCGCGCCACGCCCTGGTTGAGCACGTCCCAGGGGGCCAGCCCCAGCCCGGCGCGCAGCTGCAACGCGCAGCTCACCCCGTACAGCACGAGCCCGACGTACAGCTGGACGAGACGACGGGCCAGCCCCGGACTCCGGGGCGCGGAAGTGTGCGCGGACAAGAGAATCCCCCCTGTGGTGGTGCGAGTGGCCTGAGGCATGACAGTCTGTGGACTGGATCGAACATTGATCCATGGCCAATCCCGGAAAGGTGGACTGCACGCGATGACCCAGTGGACCTCTTCGGTGGGGGCGCCGCAGCTGGCCCGCCTCCTCGGCTCACCCCACAACCGCGACACCGTCACGCCGCTCGGCGGCCGGCGCACCCCCGCCTACCGCTCCCTGGCCGACCGCATCCGGCTCCTCGTCCTGGAGGGCCGCGTCCCCGTGGCCGCCCGGCTGCCCGCCGAGCGCGAACTGGCCGCCGCCCTCTCCGTCAGCCGCACCACCGTCGCCGCCGCCTACGAGGCCCTGCGCGGCGAGGGCTTCCTGGAGTCCCGGCGCGGCGCCGGCAGCTGGACCGCCGTGCCCGCCGGGAACCCGCTGCCCACCAGAGCCCTGGACCCGCTGCCGCCCGAGGCCGCGGGCTCCGTGATCGACCTCGGCTGCGCCGCCCTCACCGCCCCCGAGCCCTGGCTCACCCGCGCCGTCCAGGGCGCCCTGGAGGAGCTGCCGCCCTACGCCCACACCCACGGCGACTACCCGGCCGGCCTGCCCGCCCTGCGCCAGGCCCTCGCCGACCGCTACACGGCCCGCGGCATCCCCACCATGCCCGAGCAGATCATGGTCACCACCGGCGCCATGGGAGCCGTCGCCGCCATCTGCCGGCTGATGGCCGGGCGCGGCGAGCGGGTCGCCGTCGAGTCCCCCTCGTACGCCAATGTCCTCCAGCTGATGCGCGAGGCCGGCGCCCGGCTCGTCCCCGTGGCGATGGCCGGCGGGCTCGCCGGCTGGGACCTGGCCGCCTGGCGCCAGGTCCTGCGTGACGCCGCGCCCCGCATGGCCTACGTCATCGCCGACTTCCACAACCCCACCGGCGCCCTCGCCCCCGAGGAGCAGCGCCGGGCGCTGGTGGAGGCGGCCCGGGCCGCCGGCACGCTGCTCGTCGCCGACGAGACCATGTCCGAGCTCGCCCTGGACCCCGGCATCGAACTTCCGCGGCCCGTCTGCGCCTTCGATCCCGCCGGAAACGCCGTCATCACCGTCGGCTCGGCCAGCAAGTCCTTCTGGGGAGGCCTGCGCATCGGCTGGGTGCGCGCCGCGCCCGAGGTGATCCGCAGCCTGATCGCCGCCCGCGCCTACGCCGACCTCGGCACGCCCGTCCTCGACCAGCTCGCCGTCACCTGGCTGCTCAACACCGGGGGCTGGGACGAGTCCATCGCCATACGGCGCGACCAGACGCGCGAGAACCGCGACGCGCTCGTCGCCGCTGTGCGACGCCACCTCCCCGACTGGGAGTTCACCGTCCCCCGGGGCGGCCTCACCCTGTGGGTGCGCACCGGCGGCCTCTCCGGCTCCCGGATCGCCGAGGCGGGCGAGCGCCTGGGGGTGCGGGTGCCGTCCGGTCCCCGCTTCGGCGTCGACGGAGCGTTCGAGGGCTATGTGCGGCTGCCGTTCACCGTGAACGGCGCCGTCGCGGAGGAGGCCGCCAGCCGCCTCGCCGAAGCCGCCCGCCTGGTCGCGAGCGGCGCGACGGCGGCGGTGGAGATGCCGCGCACGTACGTCGCCTGACGGGCCGGGGGCTCCGGCCCCGGCGCTACACCGCCTGGGCCGGCAGCAAGGCCAGCACCGCCCGCCGCTGCGCGTCGGACGTCTCCTCGTCGTAGGGATCCGGCGTCGCCGGCACCTGGAGCCGGTGGACCGGTCCCGTGCCCACCCGCGCGTAGCCGCGCCCCGGCGGCACGTGGTCGGCCGGGGTGGTGTGCGAGGGGGCGCCGAGCACGGCCGTCACCTGCTCCGGGGCGACCGCTCCCAGGACGGCCCGGGCCCGGGTGTGGGCGAGCACCGCCTCGGCGAGCCGCCCCACGCCCTCCAGCTGTTCCCCCACCGCGACGGTGACCTGCGCCGTCCGCCCGTGCCGCAGCGGCACCGCGAGCAGCTCCTGCGGATCGGGCCGCCCCTCCCGCGCGGCGAGATGGCTCAGCGCCCCGGGCCGGTCCACGACGATCCACAGCGGGCGCCGCACGTCGTCCGGCAGGGACCGCCCCTCCCGCCGGGCGCGTCCGGCGGCGAGCAGCCGTCGCTCGGTCTCGTGGGAGGCCCACTCCAGGACGGCGAGCGCGCCCGGCAGCGAGGTCTCGACGGCCAGCACCCCGTCCCGGCCCTCCAGACAGGCGTACTCGCCCGCGCCCCCGCCGTCCACGACCACCACGTCGCCGTGGAGCAGGGATTGCAGGACGACCGAGCGCAGCAGCGTCGTGACGCCGGCCGACGGCTGGCCGAGGGCCAGCAGGTGCGGCTCGGTGGAGCGCGGGCCGGTGCGCCAGACGACGGGCGGCGCGTCGTACGTCTCCTCGCCGGCGGTGACGGGCACGGTCCGCAGTACGGCGGACGGGTCGGTGAAGCCCAGCACGGTCTCGCCGGGCGCGGTCACGAAGCGCTGGGCCCAGACGTCGGTGGGCAGCACCGGCAGGACGCCCAGGCCGAGGCGGTTGGCGGCCTCGTCCCAGTCGAAGCGGTACTCCGGGCCCCGGCCCGCCTTGAGGTGCAGCAGTTGCTCGATCCTGCTCCGCGCGCCCTCCTCGCCGTCGGTGAAGTAGCCGGGGTAGCGCAGCCGGAGGGCGGTCAGCCGGCCCAGGCCGTCGAACGCGTACTCCTCGAACGCCCGTCTCCAGTCGCCGCCGTGCTCGTAGAGCGGCCGGGGGTCCTGCGGGGCGGAGAAGTAGGGCACGAGCGCCTCGTAGAGCGCCTGGAGCCGGTGGCTCTGCTCCTCGTCCGGCTCGGCCGCCGCCCCCCGCGCCCCGCCCCGGTCGCGCCCGGCCCAGGCGCCCGCAGCCAGCAGGGCCGCCGTGCCCAGCGTCGGCCCGTAGGGGACGAGCGCCACGATGGCCAGGCACGAGGCCACCAGGAGCAGGGTGGGACCGCGGCGTTCCCGTGGCATCCGCCCCCAGCCGTGGCGTCCGGTGGTGGCCAGCGACCGCAGCCCGCGGGCGACGACGAGCAGCGGGTGGAACATGTCCCGGGCGTTGTCGGCGAGGCCGCGCGCCAGCTCCCGGCCCGGGGAGGGCACGGCGGGTCCGGTCGGGATGCGGGGGAGTGAACGCCGGCCCACGTCGTTCTCCTAGAACTTGATGCCGCCCAGCAGGCTGGCCAGGCTCGCGCCGCCCGCCTTGATGCTCGGGGCGATGCCGGTTCCCGCGAGGTAGAAGCCGAACAGGGCGCAGACGAGGCCGTGCGACGGCTTGAGGTTGTCCTTGCGGAAGAACAGGAATACGACGACACCGAGCAGTACGACGCCCGAGATGGAGAGGATCATGGGAATCTCCTGGGAACTGGGGGCGGTCACCACAAGTTCCTCCAGCTTCACAGAAAGTATTTTTTAAGCAACTGGGGATACACCCGTACGGAGGATGACGAATTATGACCGAGCCGACACCCGTATCCGGCGAGCCCGCACACGACCCGGAGGTGCTCCAGCTCGCGGCCAAGGTCTTCGACCTGGCGCGGCACGGCGACACCGATACCCTGGCCGCATATGTGGACGCTGGGGTTCCGGTCAATCTCACCAATGACCGGGGCGACTCGCTGCTGATGCTCGCCGCCTATCACGGTCACATCGCGACGGTCACCGCCCTCCTGGAGCGCGGCGCCGACGCGGACCGTCCCAACGACCGGGGCCAGACCCCGCTGGCGGGCGCCGTCTTCAAGGGGGAGAGCGAGGTCGTCCGCCTTCTGGTCGCCCATGGCGCGGACCCGGCCGCCGGTATGCCCTCGGCCGTCGACACCGCGGCCATGTTCGCCCGCCAGGACATGCTGGACCTCCTCCAGGGCGGCTGACCGGCGCCGGCCGGGGGTGCCGCGCGGCGGTGTGACGGCCCCTCAGTACCCCCGGCCGGGGCGGTGGTTGGGGCGGCCGGCGGGGAGGAGTGGCCCGTACGACTCCTTCGCCGACGGCCAGGACCCCAAGACCTCCGACGCCCCCGCCCAGGTCTGGCCCGACAGCGTCTACCCGGACTTCTGCGTCAGGCGGGCCGACGACACCCCGAGCCCGGCTTCCACGACCGCGGCTGCTACCTCAGCTCCGAGGCCTTCGAGAAGGCCGAGCCCCGCGCCAACCGCCTCGCCCGGATGAAGCGCCTCTCCGGCGACGCCCGTCTCGTCCTCGGCTCCGAGTCCGCCGGCGACTGGGCCAACCAGGTCGTGGCCTTCGACCACGGCTCGGGCGCCCCGGTCCACGACGGGCTGTGGAAGGCCGAGAGGGACAAGGAGAAGTGGGGCGGCTGCACCCCCGCGAAGGCGCCGGGCGTCTTCTTCAAGCCCGCCGAACTCCCCGCCGACGTCGCCAAGGCCATGTACGACCCGGCCTACCGCGTCCCCCTCTACGAGGCCGCGCTCCACGACTCCGTCGTCAACACCGAGCGCTGGGAGATCCCGTACGACAAGCTGCCCGCGCAGAAGACGGACCGGGCGCTGCTCGCCATGCTCTACAACACGCCGCTCAACTTCGTCCTCGACGGGGACTCGCTGGACAAGCGCGGTACGGAACTGGCGGCGCTCCAGAAGCACTTCTCGCCGCTGCGCCAGGCCGTGGGAGCGGAGGCGATGACGGACTTCCGTATGCTCACGGACGACCGGACCGTCCAGCGGACCGTTTTCGGTGACGGCGTGCTCACCGTCACCGCCAACTTCGGTACGAAGGCGCACGACGGGCTGCCGGGGGGTTGTGCCGACGCGAAGCTGCGCGGCGACAAGCAGCCGCGCCGCCTCTGCCCGGCGGACGTCGACCGGTAGCCGGCCGGCGGGCGGACCACAGCGGTCACCGCGGCCGCGGGATCAGCTGAGGCGTCCCCTCCCGCCCCTCCGACCGTTCCGTGAGGACCTCGCGGTAGTGGTCGAGGAGCTGGTCGCCGATCGCGCTCCAGGTGCGGGTGAGGACCGCGGCCCGGCCCGCGCGGCCGTAGGCGTCGCGGGTGCCGCGGGCGGTCTCCAGGGTGAGGACCGCTTCGCGGAGGGCCTCGGGGTCGCGAGGGCGGACCAGCAGGCCCGTGCGGGCGTGGTCGATCAGGTCCAGGGGGCCGCCGACGGCGGGGGCGACGACCGGCACGCCGCTGGCCTGGGCCTCCTGGATGGTCTGGCAGAAGGTCTCCTGGGGGCCGGTGTGGACGAAGACGTCCAGCGAGGCGAAGACGCGGGCGAGTTCGTCGCCGGTGCGGGTGCCGAGGAAGCGCGCCCCGGGCAGCAGGGCGCGCAGCCGCGCCGCGTGCGGTCCGTCGCCCGCGATGACGACCCGTACGCCGGGCAGGGCGCAGACGGGGGCCAGTAACTCCACGTGCTTCTCGGGCGCGAGCCGCCCCACATAGCCGACGATCAGCTCGCCGCCGGGCGCGAGCGCGCGCCGCAGCTCCAGGTCGCGCCGGGCCGGGTGGAAGCGCTCGGAGTCCACCCCGCGCCGCCACAGCCGGACCCGGGGCACCCCGTGCGCCACCAGGTCGCGGACGGCCGCGGCGGAGGGCGCGAGGGTGCGGTCGGCCGCGCCGTGGATGGCGCGCAGCCGGTGCCAGGCGTAGGTCTCGCCCGCGCCGATGTACGTCCGGGCGTAACCGGCGAGGTCGGTCTGGTAGACGGCGACCGCCGGGAGCCCGAGGCGCCCGGCGGTGCGCACGGCGCGGGCGCCGAGGACGAACGGGCTGCCGAGATGGACGACGTCGGGCCGGTGGGCGCCGATCGCGGCGGCCAGCCGCCTGCCCGGCAGCGCGACGCGGATCTGCGCGTAGCCGGGCAGCGGGACGGACCGTACCCGTACGACCGGGCAGGGCCCGGCCGCGCCGGCCCCGGGCTCCGTGCCCCGGGGCCCTGCCGGGGCCACGACCAGTGGTTCGTGGCCGCGGAGCACGAGGTGCCGGGCGGTCTGCCAGGCGCAGTGCGCGACGCCGTTGACGTCGGGCGGAAACGATTCGGTGACGATGACGACACGCATACGGCTGTTGTCGGGGTTCCGCACGCCCGTCGGGCCACGTGGATCTTTCCGCCCGGGAAACGTCCCGTGAGCGTCAGGTCGGTCGTCAGTCCATGCCGCGGATGATGTGGGACTCGGCGGCCTCCGCTCCCTCCGGATCGTCCTCGGTGGGCGGGGGTGCCGCCTTGTCCGGGGCGTCGGTGCGGGCGCGGGCGCGCTCTTCGCGTCCTGCGGACTCTTCTTCCATGGTGGGTCGCCTCCCCCTGCCGTTCGGTTCTGACCCGTAAGCCTTCCCCCAACCCTCACTCGATACACCGGCCATTTGGGTGAATTAAAGGGTAATTGGGGTAAAATGGCGCCAGGTCCAGACCCACAGGGAAAGAAGGTGGCTGACGTGACCGTCCCTACGTCGCCCCGGATCGAAACCCACCCCGACATCCTGGCGCTCCGTGCCCATTCCGAGGAGACGACGGCGACCACCGCCGCCCAGGCCGTCGAGGCCCTCGCACTCCTCTGCGGCGTTTACCTGGCCGCCTCGCCATGGATTGTGGGATTCGGCTTCGCGACCAACCTGGCCATCAATAATCTGATCGTGGGCATCGCCTTCGCATGCCTGGTCGGAGGCTTTGGCTCCGCCTATGAACGCACCCACGCCATGAGCTGGGCCGCCGTCGGCCTGGCCCTCTGGACGATCGTCTCGCCCTGGGTCGTCGCCGGCCACGCCCTCGTCACGGCCTTCGCCACCCGCGCCGTCGTCAGCAATGTCGTCATCGGCGCCCTGTGCTGCCTGATCGCCCTCGCCTGCGCGCGCATGGGACTCGGCAAGGGCACTCTCGGCAGAGGCACTCCGGGAGGCCGCCGCTGACCCCCGCCCCCGGCACCCCGCCCTTCCCCCTCCCGCCGACGCCCCGCCGTCCGATGCCCCGGACGGCGGGGCGCTTCGGCTATTCGCTCTGCTGCGCGGGCCCCGTGGCGGCGGGCGCGGCCGACTCCGCGCCGGAGCGCACGCCCTCGCCGGGCTCCCCGGCCCCGCTCGCGCCGGTCTCGCCCGAGACGGCCTCACCCGTACCGGTCTCGCCCGAGACGGCCCACCCCGACGGCCCGTCGAGCGCCCGCCGCGCCCGCTTGCGCAGCTCGGTGTTCATGTCTCTGCGAATCCGTCGGATGATCTGATCCATATCTGGCATACGGGGGACGCTAGAACCCGCCCGACGGCAACAGCCCGCAGGTCAAGGCGTATTCACCCGCTCGGATGAATACTCAGGTGATCTTCCGGGGTCCTGGCTTCGGCGGGCGGGAAGTGGCAATGCTCCCCTCCCCCGATCGGCCCACGGATCCCAAGAGGTGCCAGGCGATGACGACCGTACGCGCAGCCACTCGTGAGCTGTTGCGGTCCCGCGGAGCGACGACGGTGTTCGGCAACCCGGGCTCCACCGAGCTCCCCTTCCTCCAGGACTTCCCCGAGGACTTCCGGTACGTGCTCGGCCTCCAGGAGGCCGTGGTCGTGGGGATGGCCGACGGCCACGCCCAGGCCACCGGGCGGACGGCCCTGGTCAATCTCCACACCGCGCCCGGGGTGGGCAACGCCATGGGGGCGATCGTCACGGCCGCCGCCAACCACACCCCGATGGTGGTGACGGCGGGGCAGCAGGTGCGGGCCATGATGACCATGGAGGCACTGCTCACCAACGTCGACGCCACCCTCCTGCCGCGCCCCGCCGTGAAATGGGCCTACGAGCCGCCGCGCGCCCAGGACGTGCCGGCCGCGCTCGCCCGGGCGTTCCACATCGCCGAGAGCGCCCCGCGCGGCCCGGTGTTCCTCTCGCTGCCGATGGACGACTTCGACGTGGAGCTCGACGCGGCCGAGGCCCGGGCCGCCCGGCACGCCACCGCCCGCCGGGTCGGCGGGGCCGCCCAGGCGGACCGCGCCGAGGTCGAGGCGCTCGCCCGCAAACTGATGACGGCGGTCAACCCCGTGCTGGTGACGGGCGGCGCGGTGGACACGGAGGGTGCCTGGGACGCGGCCGTGGCCCTCGCCGAGCGCCGCGGGCTGCCCGTGTGGGCCTCGCCGATCGAGGGACGCGTGGGCTTCCCGGAGACCCACCCGCTCTACCAGGGCGTCCTGCCCCCGGCCATCGGGCCGCTGGCGCAGACCCTCGCCGGGCACGACCTGGTCCTGGTCGTCGGCGCGCCCGTCTTCCGCTACTACCCGTACGTCCCCGGCCCGCTGCTCCCCGAGGGCACCGAGCTGACGCTGCTCACCAGCGACCCCGGCGAGGCCGCCCGGGCGCCCGTCGGCGACGCGCTCGTGGCGGGGCTGCGGCCCACCCTGGAGCTGCTGTGCGAGCTGGTCGACAAGCGCGCGCACGACGAGGCGGCGCACCGGGCCGACGACACCCCCGTCGAGGTCCCGGAGGCCGACGGGGAGCCGATGTCGGCGTCCATCGCGCTCGCCGCCATGGCCAGCGCGGCCCCCGCCGACACCGTGTGGGTCAATGAATCCCCCTCCAACATCCAGGCGTTCCGCGACCACGTCCGCATCGACCGGCCCGGCTCCTTCCTGATGACGACGGGCGGCGGCCTGGGCTTCGGCCTGTCGGCCGCCGTCGGGGCCCAGCTCGGCCGCCCCGACCGGCCGGTGGTGGCGCTGGTGGGCGACGGCTCCGCGCAGTACGCCATCACCGCGCTGTGGACGGCGGCCGCCTACCGGGTGCCCGTCACCTTCGTGGTCCCCGCCAACCGCGAGTACGCGATCCTCAAATGGTTCGGCCGCTTCGAGAACACCCCCGGCGTGCCCGGCCTGGACCTCCCCGGGCTCGACCTGTGCGCGCTGGCCCGGGGCTACGGGGTGCCCGCGCACCGCGCGACCGACCCCGCCCACCTCGCCGAGCTGGTCGGCGCCGCCACCGCCGGCCAGGACGGGCCCGTGCTCATCGAGGCCCCGGTGACCACCGTGCCGCCCGTCCTCTGACACCTCCCGCTTCCCGGTGCCGCGCACGGCGTCCGCCCGCGCGCGGCCGCTCCACCACGTCTTCCACCGGCCCCCCACCGCATGGAGCTGAAACATGTCCGTTTCCGTAGCAAGCCCCCCGGAGAGCACCTCGCTGCTCACGGCCCTCGGCGCGGGACTGCCCCCCGACGCGCTGCTCACCGGGGACGCCGAACGCGCCCTCCACAGCCGTGACGCGGCCCCCTTCGGCGTGGCGGGACGGCCGGCCGTGGTCGTGCTCCCCGAGACGGTGGAGCAGGTGCGGCACGTGGTGCGCACGGCCCGCGCGCTCGGCGTCCCGGTGGTGCCGCAGGGCGCGCGGACGGGGCTGGCGGGCGCCGCGAACGCCGTGGACGGCTGTGTGGTGCTCTCCCTGGTCCGGATGGACCGTGTGCTGGAGATCGACACCGCCAACCGGCTGGTGCGCTGCGAACCCGGCGTGGTCACCGCCGACCTGGCGGCGGCCGTCGCCCGGCACGGGCTGTGCTACCCGCCGGACCCCGCCTCCTGGGAGACCTGCACGATCGGCGGGAACATCGCCACGGGCGCGGGCGGGCTGTGCTGTGTGAAGTACGGGGTGACCGCCGACTACGTCCTGGGGCTGACGGTCGTCCTGGCCGACGGGGAGATCCTGCGGACCGGGCGGCGCACCGTCAAGGGCGTCGCCGGCTACGACCTGACCCGGCTGTTCGTCGGCTCCGAGGGCACGCTCGGCGTCATCGTCGAGGCGACGCTCGCGCTGCGCCCGCCCCGGCCGCCGGAGCTGGCGCTGCTGGCCCGCTTCGGGTCCGCCGCCGACGCGGGCGAGGCCGTCGCCGCGATCGTCCGCGCGGGCCATACACCGTCCGCGCTGGAGCTGATGGACCGTACGACGACCGCCGCGGTCGCGGCGCTGGGCCACCCGCTGCTGGCGGACGACGCCGGGCGGGACGCGGCCACGCTGATCGTGGCCTCCGACGCGCCCGACGCTCCGGAGCGTCTCGCGGAGATGGCCGGGCTGTGCCGGGAGGCCAAGGCGCTGTCCGTGACGGTCGCCGCCGACGCGGCGGAGACCCGGGGAGTGCTGGACGCCCGCCGCATGGTGATGCCCGCGCTCACGGCCCGCGCCCGGGAGGTGGCGGGCGAGGCGGCGGCGTTCATCGAGGACGTCGCCGTGCCCCGCGACCGGCTGGCCGCCCTCGTCGACCGGATCGAGGAGATCGCCGAGGAATACCGGCTGTACATCGCCACGGCCGGGCACGCGGGCGACGGCAATCTCCACCCGGCCGTCGTCTTCGACCGCTCCGATCCCGACGCGGTGCGCAGGGCCGAGGAGGCCTACGACGCCATCATGGCCGCCGGGCTGGAGCTGGGCGGCACCATCACCGGCGAGCACGGCGTGGGCATCCTCAAGCGCGACTGGCTGGAGCGCGAACTGCCCGCCCGCAACCTGCGGTTGCAGCAGGACATCAAGCGGCTGCTGGACCCCGAGGGGCTCCTCAACCCGGGGAAGGTGCTGGCATGACCTGGACGAGCGAGACCTCCGGTACCACGACCGTCCGGGACGAGGCGGGCACCGCTCTGCCGGTCGCCTCCCGGAGCGAGAACCTGCGGCTGACGCTGGCCTACTTCCTGCCCAACTACCTCAAGGGCGTCTTCCGGCCCCGGCCGCGCGTGGCCCGGCTCGTGGCCCGGCTGGACCCCGGCCGGCACGGCGCGGAGCTGATGCGCGCCCTGCGCAGCCGGCACGGGAAGGGACCGGTCGTGGTGCGCGGCACCTCGGGCCCCACCCTGCTGGTGCTGGACGCCGGGGACGCCCGGCAGGTGCTGGCCGGGCCCGTGGAGATCTACGCGGTGGACACCTGGGAGAAGGTGAGCGGCTTCGCCGCCGTGCAGCCCGAGGCCCTGATCGCCTCGCACGGCCGGCAGCGCACGGCACGGCGCGCCTTCAACGACGCGGTGCTGGACGCGGGCTGCCCGGCGCACCGGCTCGCCGGGCACTTCCTGCGGGTGGTGGGCGAGGAGGCGCGGGAACTGCTGGGCCCGGAGGCGGAGGCCGGGCTGCCGGCCGGCCGGGTGCGCGAGAGTCTCGACCGGGTGGGGCGGCGCTGCTTCCTGGGCGACGCGGCCGCCGACGACCTGGAGTTCTCCCGGCTGCTGGACGAACTGCTGGCCGAGGCCAACTGGATGGGCGCCCGGCGCTGGCGGACGGCACGCACCCGCCGGGTGCGGCGCCGGATGATGCAGCGGCAGGCCCGCTATCTGTGCGACGCCGACCCGCGCAGCCTCGGCGGGCTGTTCCGGACCTCGCCCCGGGGCCCGGAGACGGCTCCCGAGGGACAGGTCGCCCACTGGTTCATGGCACTGGCCGTGGTGCACGCGGCGGTGGTGCAGACGCTGGCCCTGCTCGCCACCCACCCGGCGCACTACCGGAAGGCCGCCGAGGAGGTACGGGACGCGGACCGGGCGCACGGCGCCCACACGGCGCCCGGGTTCCTGGCGATGCCCTATCTGCGGGCCTGTGTGCAGGAGGCCGCGCGGCTGTGGCCGCCGGTGGCGAACCTGATGCGACGCACCACCGCCGAGACCCGCTGGCGGTCGGCTGTGGCCCCGGGCGGCGTCAGTGTGCTGGTGCCCGCCACGTTCCACGCGCGGGACGCGGAGCGCATCGACTACGCGCACCGGTTCGCGCCGGAGAAGTGGCTGGACGGCACGGCCGAACGGGACTGGGCGATCAGCCCCTTCAGCCGGGGCGAGGCGCGGTGCAGCGGCATGGAGCTGGGGCTCCTGCTGGCCACCGGGTTCGTCGCCGAGTTCCTGCGCGGCGGGGAACTGGCGGTGGCCGGGGTGCGGCTGGGGCCCAAGCGGCCCCTGCCGTACGCCTTCGACGCGACGCGGCTGCGCATCGGCTACCGCGCCTACCGGACGCCGGAGGGGTCATGACGGCGGGCACCGCCCTCGCCGTGCCCGGGCGGCCGTCCGAGGAGGACCTGGCGGCCCTCGCCGCGGTGGCCCGGACCCTGGGCGAGGTGGCGGGCGAGATCCGCGCGGCGGGCCGGGCCCTGACGGCCGTGGCCACCGACCCGGCACTGGCCGGCTCGCTGACCCGCTCCCCGCGCACCGGACTGCGGGCCCTCACGGCCCTGGCCCGTTCGCTGACCGCTCCCGCCGGACTGGGCTACGCCCCGGACGGCGGCGGGCTGGGCCGGGCCGCGTGGCTCGGCGGGGTGCTCACCGGCCGGGAGAGCCTGGCCGTCGCCGTGGCGGTGGCCTCGCTGAAGCTGCGGATCCGGCTGTGCGCGGTGCGGCACCCGGAGTTCGGGCCGGAGGGGCCGGTGCGGCGGCTGCTGGACGCGATCGAGGCGGGGCGGCAGACGAGGGCCCTGCGGGTGCTGCGGGAGCACGTCCGCGAGGAGGGCGCCGAGCGGGCGCTGGCCCGGCTGGCGCCGTCGCTGACCGAGGTGATGGCGTGGAACGCGCTGATGGACGAGAACCCGTTCAACGACGCGGCCGCCTGGCACATCGTCACCGGCACGCGCGCCGACGGCGATCCGCTGCTGGGCACGTCCATCGGCGCCTGGGCCCGCTGGGACCGGGGCCCGGGCCGGGCCGAGGTGGTGGCGGACGAGGGCCTGGCGGCCCGGCTGGACCACGGCGGGAGCGTCAGCGCGCACGTGCGCAACATCGCCGCCCTGGGCACCGACGGCCGGATGCTGGTGACCCGGGTGGCCGGGCCGGACGGCGAGATTCGCCATGTGGTGCTGCTGCCCGGGATGGCCTTCGGCCGGCCCCGCAACTCCACCCCGCAGGACCTGGTCGGGGCGGTCACCGCCGTGGGCCGCAACGACACCCCGTACACCCGTGCCGTCCGCAAGGCCCTGGACCGGACGGTGCCGGAGGGGGCGTCGGTGGCGCTGATCGGGCACAGCCTGGGCGGCATCACGGCCATGAACCTGGCCGAGCTGCCCGACGTCAACGACCGCTGGCGGATCACGCACGTCGTCGCCGTTGGCTCGCCGATCGACTTCAAACGCCCGTACGACCCGCGCACGAAGGTGGTCAGCCTCGTCAACGAGCACGACGTGGTGCCCAACCTGGAGGGCCGCAGCCCCGTGTCGGTCTTCCCGGTGCCCGCCGGCTGGCTGGAGATCACCTGGGTGGACCGGGCGCACGACTTCCCGCAGTGCCACAACGCCGCGGTGTACGCGCAGAGCCTCGACGAGGTGGTGCCGGACGCCCGCGACCGGGTGGACGCCCTGCTGGGCGAGTACCGGGGCCGGGTGGAGGAGACCGTCGTCCTCCGGCTCCACGACCGCTGAACCGACCCCTGGAGAGTGACGGATGACCCCGGTACCGCGGCCCCGCCGCGAATGGCACTCCCTGCCCTTCCCGCTGGCCCTGCTGGAGATCAGGCGGCAGCGGGAGCTGCTGCGCGCCCACAACCTGCACGACACCTACGGCGCCGGCGGCGAGCGCCCCCGCCGGCCCACCCCGCGGCTGCTGCCCCACCGCAGCTACGACGGCTCCGGCTACGACCCGGACGACGCCGACATGGGCCGGGCGGGCACCCGTTTCGACCGGAACTGCGCGCTTCCGGGGACCTTCCCGGAGGCGGAGGACGACGGGCTGTTCGCCCCCGGCCCCCGCGAGGTGAGCCGGCGGCTGCTGGCCCGCGACGGGGGCTTCCGCCCGGCCCCGACGCTCAACCTGCTGGCGGCGGCCTGGATCCAGTTCCAGAACCACGGCTGGTTCAGCCACGGCGACAACACCACCGACCGGCCCCTGGACGTGCCGCTCGGCGAGGGCGACGACTGGCCGCAGTGCCCCATGCTCGTCCGCCGCACCCGCCCCGACCCCGTCGCCCACACCGGCTCCGGGCGGCCGCCGACGTACGAGAACACGGTCACCCACTGGTGGGACGGCTCGCAGATCTACGGCTCCAGCGAGGAGCGGTGCCGGGAGCTGAGGACGGGCGAGGGTGGCAGACTTACCGTCGTCGACGGCAGGCTGCCGGACGAGAGCGCGCCCGGGCTCTCCGGCATCGACGCCACGGGCTTCATCGACAACTACTGGGTGGGGCTGTCGCTGCTGCACACGCTCTTCGCCAAGGAGCACAACGCGATCTGCGACCGGATCGCCGCCGCCCATCCGACCTGGGACGACGAACGGCTCTTCCAGACGGCCCGGTTGGTCAACGCCGCCGTGATGGCGAAGATCCACACGGTGGAGTGGACCCCGGCGGCCATCGACCAGCCGGTGACCCGGGCGGCGATGCACCTCAACTGGTACGGCGTGCTGCCCGCCCGGATCCGCCGGCGGGTGCGCCGCCGGGGCGGGGGCGAGGCGCTCTTCGGCATCCTCGGATCCCCCACCGCGCACCACAGCGCCCCGTACTCGATGACGGAGGAGTTCGTCACCTCCTACCGGCTGCACCCGCTGATCCGCGACGAGTACGAGATCCGCTCGCACCGCACGGGTGAGATCGTCGAGCGCTGCGGCTTCGAGCCGCTCCAGGCACTGGCCACCCGCAAGACCGTGGACGAATGGGGCCTCACCGACCTGTTCTACTCCTTCGGCACCATGCACCCCGGCGCCATCACCCTCCACAACCACCCCGACTGTCTGCGGGACCTGCTGAGGATCTCCGGCGAGCGCGTGGACCTTGGCACGGTCGACGTGCTGCGCGACCGCGAGCGCGGCGTCCCCCGCTACACCGCCTTCCGCGCGGCCCTCCACCGCCCCCCGGTGCGCGACTTCGAGGAACTCACCGGCGGGGACCGGGCGCTGGCCGCCGAGCTGCGGGAGGTCTACGACGGGCGGCTGGACCGGGTCGACACGATGGTGGGCATGTACGCCGAACCCCGGCCGCGCGGCTTCGCGTTCAGCGACACGGCGTTCCGGGTGTTCGTGCTGATGGCGTCCCGGCGGCTGAAGAGCGACCGCTTCTTCACCGTCGACTACCGGCCGGAGGTCTATACGCGGGAGGGCCTGGAGTGGGTGGACCGGACGGGCATGCGGGACGTCCTGCTGCGCCACCACCCGGAGCTGGCGCCCGCTCTGGAGGGCGCGCGCAATGTCTTCGCCCCCTGGCCGGGTGCGCGGTGAGCGCCCCGGACGCCGGGGGCGGGGCGCCCTGGTCGGGGCGGGTGCGGGCCCAGGCGGGCCGGCTGCGCGAGCAGGCCGGGCGGCTGCGGGCGGGGGCGGAGGCCGTGGCGCTGCCCGGCACGGAGGGCACGGCCCTGCGGCGGAACCTCCTCGCCCACGCGGGCCGGGCGGAGACCGCCGCCCGGTCCCTGGAGCGCGCGGCCGACGCGCTCCTCGGCCACGAGGCCGTGCTCGCCGCCCTCGCCCGCACCCGGCGCGAGGGCGGAGGCGCGCGGAACACCGGCCGGTGAGAGAGGACCCCGGGCCGGGGGAGTGCGGGATCCCCCCGGCCCGGAGCGCGTCAGCGGCCGACGGCCGCGGGCTGCCGGCCGGTGCTCGCCAGGGCCTCGGCCGTGGCGTACCAGCGCTCGTCGCGCAGCTCCGCCAGACCGTGATCGGCGAGCCCGGCGACGTGCTTGAGGATGGTGCGCGCCTGATAGCCCACCGCGAGGCACAGTTCGTCGACGGAGGCGCCCTCGGCGCCGCGGGCGAGCAGCCCGTCCCAGGTGCGTGCCTCATGACGGCCGAGCGCGGGGACCTCCTTGGACCGCGCTTTCGCACGCGCCTCCACGCGCCCCTCCACACGCGGCTCGTGGCGCTGCTCCGCCCGGTGCTCCGGCCTCGGCTCGGGCCGGGCCGCGCCGTGGCGGGAGGGGCCCACCGGGCGCGGCGTGCGGTTGACCCTGCGGTGTCGGCGGCCCTTCTGGCGCTTGCTCATCGCTGAACCACTGCTCCGTCCTGCGTCGTCGATCCTGCGGTGCCGGTGCGTCAACCCGCCGCGACACCGCCCGGTTACGACCCTTCCACTAAGTGTGCGCGACATCACGCACCGTGACTCCGGATGGCGGTGCACGAGTTGCGTCCCGTCGGCTATGTGAGGCTTGGGGCGTGCGCATCTTGATAGTCGAGGACGAGACGGGTCTCGCGGACACCCTCCGGCGAGGGCTGGCCGCCGAGGGACACTGGGCGGACGTCGTCCACGACGGCCACCGGGGCCTGGAGGCCGCCCTGGCCGGCCCGTACGACGTGATCATCCTGGATGTGATGCTGCCGGGCCTCGACGGCTACGAGGTCTGCGGTCGGCTGCGCCGGCTGGGCGTGTGGACGCCGGTGCTGATGCTGACGGCGAGGGACGGCGAGTACGACGAGGCGGAGGGGCTCGACGCGGGCGCCGACGACTACCTCACCAAGCCGTTCTCCTTCGTGGTGCTGCTCGCCCGGCTGCGGGCACTGGGCCGCCGCCGCGGCGCGGCCGGCAGCCCAGTGCTGCGGGCCGGGGACCTGGAGCTGGACACGGCCGGGCGGCGCTGCCGCCGGGGCGGCCGGGAGATCGAGCTGACCGCCCGCGAGCTGGCCGTGCTGCGCTGCCTGATGGCCGCCGAGGGAGGGACGGTGGCCAAGCGGGACATCCTCGACGAGGTGTGGGACTCACCCGGCGGGACGGACCCCAACATCGTCGAGGTCTACGTCTCCTCCCTCCGCAGGAAGATCGACGCGCCCTTCGGCCGCCGGTCCATCCTCACCGTGCACGGCACCGGCTACCGCATGGCGCCCGACGGTGGCTGACCCGACGGTGGCTGAGACGCGCCTTCCCCGCCGTCTTCCCCGCCCCTTCCCCCGCACCGTCCGGGGCCGCTGCGCGGCGGCGGCCGCGCTGGCGATGGCGCTGCTGCTCGCGGCGGGCGGGGCCTGGCTCTACACGGTCCTGCGCGCCAACCTGCTGGACAACGTGAGCGGCCGCACCGAGCTGGCCGCCCGCGAGGTGGCGGCCCGGGCGGACGCCGGTCCGCTGCCCGCGCTGCTGCCCGCGCCCCGGGACGGCGTCGACGTCGTGCTCGTCCTCGACCCGCACGGCACGGTGATCGCCACGACCCGCCCCTCGGCCGAGCCCCTGGCCCGCCGGGTCGCCCCGCTGCGACCCGCCCCGGGCGCCGACACCGCCGGAGCCGTGAGCCGGGCCATGGGCGGCCAGCGCGGCGACCTGGTGGTCGTCCGCGCCACACCGCCGGGCGCGCAGGAGCGCTACGTCTACGCGCTGACCGTCCTCAGCGACGTCGACGACGCCACCCACACCATCGCCATGGGACTGCTCGCCGCCGCGCCCCTGCTCATCGCGCTGGCCGCCGGCCTCGGCTGGGCGGTCACCGGGCTGGCGCTGCGCCCGGTGACCCGGATCCGTACCGAGCTGGCGGCGGTGACCGCCAGCGAGCTGGACCGCCGGGTGCCGGAGCCGCCGGCGGACGACGAGGTGGCCCGGCTGGCCCTGACCGTCAACGCCACCCTGGACCGGCTGGAGCAGGCGGTCGGCAGACAGCGGCAGTTCGTCGCCGACGCCTCCCACGAGCTGCGCAACCCCGTGGCCGCCGTGCGCTCCCAGCTGGAGGTCGCGCTGAGCGCGCCCGGCGGGCCGACGCCGGAGTCGGTACGGGCGGCCCTGGCCGACACCGTGCGGCTCCAGCGCGTCGCGGCGGACCTGCTGCTGCTCGCCCGGTTCGACGCGCGCGTCCCCTCGGGCGCGACGGAGCCCGTCGACCTGGCGCTGCTGGCCGCCGAGGAGGCCGCCCGCCGCCCCGCGCCCCGGGTGCCGGTCACGGTGGACGCCCCCGTGCCCGTACCGCTGCGCGGCCGGGCGGCCCAGTTGGAGCGGCTGCTGGCCAACCTGGTGGACAACGCCCTGCGGCACGCCGCCTCACGGGTCACCGTGCGGGCGTACGTCATGGAGGCGGAGGCTGCGGCGGAGGCGGGAACGGGCCGGTGCGCGGTGCTGGAGGTCGTCGACGACGGGCCCGGGATCCCGCCGGAGCAGCGGGAGCGGGTCTTCGAGCGGTTCGTGCGGCTGGACGCGGCGCGCGACCGGGAGAGCGGCGGCAGCGGGCTGGGGCTGGCCATCGCCCGGGAGATCGCGCGGGCGCACGGCGGTGATCTGGCGGCGGGCGCGAGGGCGGGCGGCGGGGCGCTCCTGGCGGCGCGCTTCCCGCTGCCGGAGGGGACGGGCGAACCGGTCGGGAAGCGCCGCTTCCGGGGCTTCTGATTCCGGAGCTTCTGAACGAGCCTTCAGGAACCTCAGATTTCTTTCAGCACCCGCCGATCACCATGGCCGGTGTGACCGTGGAAACCGTACGAGCCACCGCGTACCGGCGCCGGCGCGGGGAGGCGCTGCTGCTCGGCCTCACCGTCCTCATCAGCTGTTTCGGCTATGTGTACACCGGCCTGGCGACCACGGGGAGCGTGCCCGGCGGGCTCCCGGGGTTCGCGGGGAGCATGATCTGCCTGGCGCTGGTGCCGCATCTGGCGGTGCGCCGCTGGGCCCCGTACGCCGATCCCCTGATCCTGCCGCTGGCGGTGCTGCTCTCCGCGTTCGGGCTGGTGCTGCTGTACCGGCTGGACCCGGCCTACCGTGCGCGGTACCACGCCGAGCCCACCGCCTCCGGCCAGCTGATGTGGACGGTGATCGGGGTGGGTTTGTGCGTGGCCGTGCTGGCGCTGCTGCGCGACCACCGCCGGCTCCAGCGCTACATCTATCTGACGATGGCCGTGGCGCTGGTGCTGCTGATGGCGCCCGCGTTCTTCCCCGGGGACACCTACGGCGCCAAGCGGTGGATCTTCATCGGGCCGCTGTCCTTCCAGCCCGGCGAGTTCGTCAAGACCATGATCGCGGTGTTCTTCGCGGGCTATCTGGTCACCCACCGCGACGCGCTCGCCCTGACCGGCCGCCGGTTCCTGGGCGTACGGCTGCCGCCCGGCCGGCAACTGGGGCCGATCGTGACGGTGTGGGTGCTGAGCCTGATGGTGCTGGTCCTGGAACGGGACCTGGGCACCTCGCTGATCTTCTTCGGGCTGTTCGTGGTGATGCTCTACGCGGCCACCGAGCGGACCAGCTGGGTGGTGTGCGGCCTGCTGATGGCCGTCGTGGGGGCGGGCGTCGTCGGCTCGCTGGAGCCGCACGTCAAGAGCCGGGTCGATGCCTGGCTGCACCCCTTCGGGGCGTTCGAGCCGGGCAGCACGTTCTCCCCGCAGGCCGCCCAGGCGCTGTTCGGCTTCGGCAGCGGCGGCGTCACGGGCGCGGGGCTGGGCCGGGGCCACCCGGAGCTGATCGGCTTCGCCGGCCGCAGCGACTTCATCCTCACGACCGTCGGGGAGGATCTGGGGCTGGCCGGCACGATGGTCGTCCTCGTCCTCTACGCGCTGCTGGCGCAGCGGGGTCTGAGCACGGCGCTGCGTTCGGCCGACCCGTTCGGCAAGCTGCTGGCGATGGGCCTGGCGGCGGCGCTGGCGCTTCAGGTCTTCGTGGTGGCGGGCGGAGTGATGGGCCTGATCCCGCTGACCGGCAAGGCGCTGCCGTTCCTGGCGAAGAGCGGTTCGTCGCTGGTGGCGAACTGGCTGATGGTGGCGTTGCTGATCAGAGTCAGCGACAACACGGGGAGACAGGGCGAACCGGACTCCTGACCTGCGCCGCCCCGGCCGCCGCGCCCGCGTGTGCGCGGTGCCGTCCGGCAAGAGGGTCACCCGCGCCGCGGGACGAAGCGGATCGGGGTGCCCGGTGGGGACTGGGCCGCGCCCGGGAGGGACGGCTCGGGGACGACGCCGACGACCGGGTAGCCCCCCGTCGTGGGGTGGTCCGCGAGGAAGACGACCGGCCGCCCGTCCGGCGGCACCTGGACCGCCCCCAGGACCAGCCCCTCACTCGGCAGTTCACCGCCCCGGATCCGCGGCAACCCCGGCCCGTCCACCCGCAGCCCGATCCGGTTGCTCGCGGACGACACCCGGAAACCGTCTCCCCCCAGCACCCCCGCCGCCTCCGGCGCGAACCAGTCCGCCCGAGGCCCGAGAACGACCGGCAGGACGAGCTCACCGAGCGGAAACGCCTCGCACGGCACGGCGTCCACGCCTGCCGGCGGCCCGCAGGGCGCCCCCAGCGGCAGCCGGGCGCCGTCGGAGAACGGCTCCGCACCCAGCCCCGACAGCAGGTCCCGCGACCGGCTGCCCAGCACCGGCGGCACCGCGACCCCGCCCGCGAAGGCCACGTACGACCGCAGCCCCGCCGTGGCGGCGCCCACCTCCAGGACCGCCCCCGCCGGCACCCGCACCGGCGCGCCCCACGCCACCGGCCGCCCACCGGCCCGTACCGCGCACGGCGCGCCCGTCACGGCCACGGTCACGGCCGCGTCGACCCGTACGACGCAGCCGTCGACGGTCGTCTCCAGCGTGGCGTGGTCCACCGGGTTGCCGACCAGGCGGTTGGCGAGCCGGTGGGCGGGCTCGTCGAGGGCGCCGGAGCGGGGCACGCCGAGGTGGGCGTGGCCGGGGCGGCCCAGGTCCTGGACGGTCGTGAGCGCCCCGGCTCGAACGACGGTGAGAGCGTTCACGTCGGTCATCCGCGCTCCTCGAAGCGGACCCGCGTCCCCGGCGCGAGCAGCGCCGCCGGCTCCCGCTCCGGGTCCCACAGCACCGCGTCCGTCCGTCCGATGAGTTGCCAGCCGCCGGGGGAGGAGCGCGGGTAGACGCCGGTGTACGGGCCGGCCAGCCCGACCGCGCCGACGGGTACGGAGGTGCGCGGCGTGTCCCGGCGCGGTACGTGCAAACGCTCCGGAAGCCCGGTGAGATAGCCGAATCCCGGCGCGAATCCACAGAAGGCGACGCGGAATTCGATGCCGGAATGAACGCGCGCCACCTTGTTCTCGGCAACCCCCCACAGCGCGGCGACCTCCGCGAGGTCGGCCCCGTCGTAGCGGACGGGCAACACGACGAGCGGCGCGTCGGCGGCGGCCACGGGCGGCACGTCCCAGCGGGGCAGTTCGGCGGCGAGGCCGTGCGGGTCGGCGAGCCCGTCCAGCAGCACGGTCCGGGCGGCCGGCACGATCTCGCGCACGGGCGGCAGGGCGCCCGCCTCGCGGCGCCGCAGCAGTTCGGCGTGGAGGGCCTGGGCCTCCTCGGCGGTGGCGACCTCCACGAGCAGAGCGTGCCGGCCGACGGGCAGGACGCGCCGCGCGCCGCCGTCGAGCGGTACGCCCGGGGAGCCGCCGGCGGCGCTCACGCGAACGCCTCCACCGCGACCCCCGCCGCCGAGAGCGCCTCGCGCACCCGCCGGGCCAGCAGCGCAGCCCCCGGGGTGTCGCCATGGACGCACAGCGAACGCGCCCGGACGGCGACGTCCTCACCGGTGAGCGCGGAGACCTCCGCGTCACGGGCGATACGGACGGACCGGGCGACGACCGTGTCCGGGTCGAGGACCACGGCCCCCGGGTCCCGGCGCGGTACGAGCGTGCCGAGCGCGGTGTACGCGCGGTCGGCGAACGCCTCGGCGACGACCGGCAGTCCGGCGCGCTCCGCCGCCTCGTGCAGCCGCGACCCGGGCAGGCCCAGGACGGGCAGCGCCCCGCCCGCGCGCAGCACCCCGCTCACGACGGCCTCGGCCTGCTCGGCGTCGGTGACCACACGGTTGTAGAGCGCGCCATGGGGCTTCACATAGGTCACATCCGTCCCGGCGGCCCGGGCGAAGACGCGCAGCGCGCCGATCTGATAGGTGATCTCGTCGGCGAGCTCGTCCGGGGGCACGTCCATGGCGCGCCGCCCGAAGCCCGCGAGGTCGCGGTAGGAGACCTGGGCCCCCACGCGCACCCCGCGTTCGGCGGCGCGCTCGCACACCCACCGCATGGTGGAGGGGTCGCCGGCGTGGAAGCCGCAGGCCACGTTGGCGCTGGTGACGACCGACAGCAGGGCGTCGTCGTCGGTCAGGCGCCAGCGGCCGAAGCCCTCGCCGAGGTCGGCGTTGAGGTCCATCGGCGTCACCATCGGCGTCATCGGTCGGTCTCCCTCATCGCGTCGAGGACGATCGCCCGGGCGTCGTCCAGATAGGTGGTCAGCTCCGCCTCGGCGCGCTCGTGCGCGCCTTCCGTCAGCAGCCGGGCGATCGCGCGGTTGCGTGCGACGAACGGTTCGTGGAAGCGGCGGGGCGAGGGCATCTCGTGGAAGGCGAGTCGCAGTTCGGCCAGCAGACGGTCCATCGCCGTGTCGACGCGCTCGCTGCCGGCGAGCGCGGCGAGGGCCCGGTGGAAGCGCAGGTCCGCCGTGCCGACCCGGCGCCAGTCGCCGTCGACGGCGGCCCGCTCGGCCTCGGCCACGGCGGCCGTGACGGCCGAGAGCGCGGTGGGCGGGGCGCCGGGGGCCGCCCGTATGCCCGCGGTCTCCAGGGCCGCCCGCATCCGGTAGATGTCGGCGACGTCGGCGGGCTCCAGGACCCGGACGAACACCCCGCGGTTGAGGAGGTGGGCGACGAGGTTCTCGTGGACGAGCAGCCGGAAGGCCTCGCGCAGCGTGTTGCGCGACACCCCGAGCTCCCGCCCCAGGGCCTCCTCCGACAGCCGGGTGCCGGGCGGCAGTTCCCCGCCCTCGATCCGGTCACGCAGCGCCGCGGCGACGCGCTGGGCGCCGGAAGCGGTGGTTCGGGCCATGGGTTCGCTCATTCGTCCAGCGTCACCTATTGAGGATTGTTGAACAATATCTTAGCGTCCTCCGCAGTCGCCTCACCTGATCGAGTGAGGTCCGAGAATGCGGAAGGCCCACGCATGCTCGTACTCCTGGGTGTCCTCGTGGTCGTGGCGGGCTTCGCCACGAGGCGCAACCCCCTGCTGGTGGTCGGCGCGGCCGGCATCGTCACCGGCCTGCTGGGCGGGCTGTCCCCGCAGCGGATCCTCGCCGACTTCGGCACCGGCTTCGCCTCCAGCCGCGCGGTCACCGTCTTCGCCATCACCCTCCCCGTCATCGGCCTGCTGGAGCGCCACGGCCTCCGGGAACAGGCCCAGCATCTGATCGGCCGCTTCGCCGGGCTCACCGCCGGACGTTTCCTCGCCCTCTACCTCCTGCTGCGGCAGCTCACGGCGGCCCTCGGGCTCAACGGAGTGTTCGGGCAGGCCCAGACCGTGCGCCCGCTCGCCGCGCCCATGGCGGAGGGCGCGGCCGAGCGCGGCCACGGGCCGCTGTCCGGCCGGGCCCGGGAGAAGGTGCGCTCGTTCGCCGCCAGCGCGGACAACGTCGGGCTCTTCTTCGGCGAGGACGTCTTCCTCGCCGTCGGCTCGATCCTGCTGATCACCGGATTCGTCAACACCACCTACCACACGCGCCTGGAGCCGCTGGACCTCGCGCTGTGGGCCGTGCCCACCGCGCTGTGCGCACTCGCCGTCCACGGCTGGCGGCTGCTGCGCCTGGACCGCGCCCTCGCGCACCCGCCGATACGCCACAGGGAACCGGAGGACGCGGCCAAGTGATCAAGGCGGAGTGGTTCTACTGGCTCGTCGGCGGCGTCCTCCTGGCGATGTCCGCCCAGATGCTCGCCGACCGCACCAACCCCCGGCGCCTGGGCACCGCCGCCTTCTGGGGCCTGCTGGGCGCGGGCTTCTGCTACGGCACGTGGGTGGCCGACGGGAGCGCCCCGCCCGAACCGCTGGGCGCCGCCGTCCTCGTCATGGCCTGCCTGGCCGGCTTCGGTCTCACCGGCCGCGGTACGCCCCGCACCGCCGGCCCGGAGCGGCGGGCGGCCGGCGCCCGCCGGCACGGCAACGCGCTCTTCGTGCCCGCCCTCACCATCCCCGCCGTCGCCCTGGTGTGCGCGGTCGGGCTGAAGCGGGTGTCCCTCGGCGGGGAGCCGGTCCTCCAGAAGGGCAGCGAGACCGTCCTGGGGCTGGGCATAGGTGCCGTCGTCGCGCTCGCCCTCGGCATGGTGATGCTGCGCGAACGGCGGCCGTCCGTACCGCTGCACGCGGGACGCTCGATGCTGGAGTCCATGGGCTGGGCCATGCTGCTGCCGCAGCTGCTCGCCACGCTCGGCGCCATCTTCGCCGACGCGGGCGTCGGCAAGCAGGTCGGCCGTCTCACCGCGGCCGTGCTGCCGGAGGGTTCGGTGTACCTCGCGGTCGTCGTCTACTGCTGCGGCATGTTCCTCTTCACCGTCCTCATGGGCAACGGCTTCGCCGCCTTCCCCGTGATGACCGCCGCCGTCGGCTGGCCCGTCCTCGTGGAGCAGGCGCACGGCAACCCCGCCGCCGTCCTCGCGGTCGGCATGCTCGCGGGCTTCTGCGGCGCGCTGGTGACGCCCATGGCGGCGAACTACAACCTGGTCCCGGCGGCCCTGCTGGAGCTGACGGACCAGTACGGGCCCATCAAGGCACAGCTGCCCACGGCGTTCGTCCTGCTCGGCTGCAATATAGGCATCATGTCCGTTTTCGCGGTGTGACGGGCGACCGGAGGGGCGCCGTCCGGCCGGGCGGGGCCCGGCCCTAGACTGGTGGGCCCCCGGCCCGGCCGAGCCCGTGCCGTTTCGTCCGTTGTCGGTGCGACCACCTACTCTGTGCGACGTGACTTCTCCAGCCCCGGCGGCCGTTCCGCCCCAGCTCAACGGGCCTTCCAGGCCGGCCCCGGGCCCCGCCGCCGACGAGGGCCTGGCCCGTCGGCTGCGCGCGCTCGCCTGCACCGCGCCGCTGCACGACCTCGACGCGCGCAAGGCCAACCTCGCGGGGGAGTTCGGCGTCTACGCCATGGCGGAGGTGGCACTGTCCGCCATCGACCTCGTCACGCTCAACATGGACTTCGACACCGGGGCCGACCACGAGCAGATAGTGGCCAGGCTCCAGCCGCGCGTCGCCGCGCAGGCCCCCGAGCGCCCGGCCGCCGAACACGAGCGCGTCGCCCGCTGGGTCCTGGAGAACCTCATCAACGTCGGCAGCGTCGACCGGGGCTTCCGCGCCGTCTACGGCACGTTCGGCGCCGACGGCGCGTACGTCCGCCGCGATTACGACTTCAAGCTCATCGAGGAGGTCCCCGGGCCCGGCGGCACGGTCTTCCTGCGCACCACCGACGAGGCGGTCAACGTCCTGGTCGGCGCCCTCGACACGGACGTCACCAGCGCGCAGATCGCCGCCGAGGTCAAGCTGGAGGTCCTCATCAGCCGGGGCCGCCTCGCCGACGCCCAGCTCGCCGCCGAGCAGGCCCGCTACCGGACCGTGCAGTACGCGGAGACCCTCCGCAAGACCCTCGACGCCACCCGGCGCAACGTCCGCGCCGTCGACTGGCTCCAGACCGTCCCCGACATGATCGCCGAGGCGCTCGACCACGTCGCCGACCGCTACCGCCACGAGAACGCGATCCTCACCAACATCCGCAAGGCGCGCGACGAGGCGGAAGCCGCGGTCGACCCGAAGACGGCCGAGCACAAGCGGCGCGCCGCCGAGCTCGTCGACATCGTCAAGGACTGCATCCGCCGGCACACCCAGCTCCAGTCCCGCCTCCTGGAGGCCGGCCCGCTCTTCCGCGCCGAGCAGGACCGGCAGGCCTTCGCCACACCCGCCGCCAGTGCCGGCCTCGACCTCTACGGCCAGCTCCTGGCCCCCGTGCTGCCGCTGCCCCTGGAGCGGGCGGGCCGGGTCACCGACGCCTTCTTCGCCCGCGGCACGGGCCTGCGCGTCCCGGCCTCGGTACGGGTCGGCGACCTCGTCGAGATGCTGCTCACGCCGCCCGTCGAGCGCGAGCACCTGGGCGCGGAGATGCCCGAGCCGGACCTGGTCGAGACGCCCGACGACAGCCGCTTCAGCGAGGAGCAGCTGGCGAGCGCCATGGAACTGCTCGACCTGCCCGCCGACGCGCCGCGCCGCCTCTCCGGCCTGCTCGCCGAGGCCCGCCGCCGCGACCCCGAACTGCCCTACCTCGTCGCCCTGCTGGCCGTCCACGCCGCCAGCCCCTCCGTCGGCACGGCCTACCGCCAGGGCGAGCAGTCCCTGCTCTTCGCCGTCGACGACGGAACCCGCCTCGACGACCCGGGGTTCGGCGGCGCCGACCTCATCGTGGGCAAGGCGCTTCTGGACGCGGCGGGCATGGCGGCGGACCGGGCGGAGGCGTCGTGAGCACCGTCGACCACGGCCGGTTCGGCATCCCCCTCCCGCCGCGACGGCGAGCAACCCCCGGCGAGGTGTTCGGCGGTGCCGTACCACCCGTACCCCACGCAAACCCCCAGCAGGAGCACCAACCGTGACTGAGTACGACGCCGAGGCCCCGGCCGACGAGCCCGGCACCGGCGAGAACAGCGCACCCCGAGCGGCGAGCGGCGGCGTGACCCCCGCCGACGCCGCCGACGCCGCCCGCCTCATCGCCTTCGGCCTCCAGCCCAAGCTCCAGCCCGCCCGCGACGCCGAGTACGCCGACCTGCTGCGCCGTCACCGCGACGAGCCCGCGTTCGCGCGCCTCGCCGACGCGGTCGCCGCCGGGCTCGGGCTCATCGTGCTGGAGGTCTCCACCCGCGCCGGCATGGCCGTCACCGCCGCCGAGGACTCCGTCTTCGCCGTCCGCATGGGCGACTACGCCCGCCGGGCCACCGTCGACTCCGGCGACCGCTTCCTCCACGGCCTCGCCCACCTCGCCGTCGCGGCCATGGCCTTCCCGCGCCCGGAGGACCTCGCCGACGACGGCTACATCGGCCGTATCACCGTCAACGGCGTCGACGCGTTCGTCCGCCAGGCGTGCCGCCGGCTGGAGGAGCGGGCCGCCGAGCAGGGCGAGAACACCGACCCCACCAGCGACGCCCCCGGCCTGGAGGCCGCCTGGCGGGTCTACGCGCGCCGCAGTGCCACCGGCGCCACCAAGGACGCCCGCCGCCTCGCCGGATCCACCACCGGCATCATCGCCAAGGCCGTCGCCTTCCTCGTCGACTCCGGCTTCCTCCAGCGCACCGGCGACGACGCGGGCGGCGCCTTCCGCACCACCGCCCGCTACCAGCTCCAGGTCCGCGACATGGCCGCCACCGCCGCCATGGCCGAGCTGCTGGAGCTGGGCGTCGTCCCCGTCGGGGACGGCACCCCCACCCTGCTCCCGCCGGACGACACCGACGACCTCGAACTGGTCGCCGACGCGGGCCTGCCCTTCCACGGGTGAGAACCCCCGGCCGGCCGTCAGCCCGTCCGTAAACCGTCAACCCAGCGACAAACAAACGAGAGTCCGCCGCCATGTACGAGCTGTCCCGGGTCCGCCTCTACTCCATCGGGCCCGCCGGCGCGCGCTACGCCGACACCGTGCTGGACCTGCGCGGGGTCGGCGCGCCGGTGCCGAACCCCGCGCCCGCGCAGGCGGAGTTCTTCGAGGACGAGCCCGTCGGCCCGCCGCGCCGCCCCGCGCCCGCCGGTGTGCTCTTCCTGGAGAACGGCGGCGGCAAGTCCGTCCTGCTCAAGCTGATCTTCTCGGTGATGCTGCCGGGCCACCGCAACACCCTGGGCGGCGCCAGCTCCGGCGTGCTCCGCAAGTTCCTCCTCGCCGACGACTGCGGCCACGTCGCCCTGGAGTGGCAGCACGTCCTCACCGGCGAGAGCGTCGTCGTCGGCAAGGTCAGCGAGTGGCGCGGCCGCCAGGTCTCCAACGACCCCCGCAAGTTCGCCGAGGCCTGGTACTCCTTCCGGCCGGGCCCCGGTCTCAGCCTGGACTCGCTGCCCGTCGCCGAGTCCAGTGCGATGCGCCCCAAGGCGGACGGCGCCTCCGGCGCCCGGGGCCGCCGCCGCACCATGAAGGGCTTCCGCGACGCCCTCACCGAGGCAGGCAAGGCCTACCCCAACCTGGACGTGGTGTGGGAGGAGATCCACGAGCGCTGGAACGAGCACCTCGGCGAGCTGGGCCTGGACCCCGAGCTCTTCCGCTACCAGCGCGAGATGAACGCCGACGAGGGCGAGGCCGCCGGCCTCTTCGCCGTCAAGAACGACTCCGACTTCACCGACCTGCTGCTGCGCGCGGTCACCGACACCCGGGACACCGACGGCCTCGCCGACCTGGTCCACGGCTTCGCCCACAAGCTGGGCCGCCGCGCCGAGCTGACCGCCGAACGGGACTTCACCGCCGGCTCCCTCGACCTGCTCTCCCGCATCGCCGAGTCCGCCGAGCAGCGCGACCGGGCCCGGGGCGTGCACACCGGCGCCGAGCGCCGCACCCGCCTCCTCGCCCGCCGGCTGTCCGCGCGCGGCGCCGAGGAGCGCGGCCGCGTCGTCGAGCTCGCCGAGCGGGTCGCCGCCGCCGCGCACGCCGTCACCGACGCCGAGACCGGGCGCGGCCGCGCCTCCCTGGTCGCCGCCGAACTCGCCTACCGCCACGCCTCCCTCGCGCTGGCCGCCGCCGAGAAGTCCGCCGCCGCCCAGCGCCGCGAGCTCAACGACGCCCGTACGCTGCACGCCGCCTGGCAGGCCGCCGAGACCGTGCTGCGCCACCGCGCCGCCGCCGACCGCTCCGCGCGCGTCGCCGCCGCCATCCACGAGGCCGAGCTGGACGCCGCCCCGGCGCTGGCCGCCCGCTCCCTGGCCGCCGCCGAGCTCGTACGGGCCCTCAACACCGCCGCCGAGAAGGGCGAGCGGGTCGCCAATGAGCAGGAGGAACGGTCCGCCACCCTCCAGGAGGCCGGCGAGGCCGCCCACCGGGACGCCACCTCCGCCGCCACCGAGGCCCAGCGCGCCCGCAGCGAATCGGGCCATCTGCGCCAGCGCCTCGCCGAGGTCGAGCAGGAGACCGCCGAGGCGGTCCGCGCCGGCTGGATCGACGACAGCGGCCCCGACGCCGACCCGGCCCGTGCCGCGCTCGCCGCCAGCGACGCCGAGAAGCCGGCCGTCGCCGCCTACGAGACCGCCCGCGAGGCGGCCCGGCAGTCCGCCGAGCAGGCGAAGGAGACCGCCGCGGCCGAGGGCCGCGCCGAGCTCGCCGCGGCGCGGGCCGCGGACGCGGCGACGGCGGCGGAGGCCGCCCACGACGCCGAGCGCCGGGCGGCGGAGTCCATCGGCGCCGACCGGCGCCTGGTCGAACTCCTCGGCCTGCCGGAGCCGACGGCCTCCGGCCAGGTCCCGGGCCAGCGGGGCGCCTCCGGCGCCGAGGGGACGGACGACACGGGTGCCGCCGGCGACGGCAGGACCGGCACCGCGCCCGGCGACGGCGCCGTCCCGCGCGGCAGCGCCCCCGGTGGGGCCCTCACCGCCGAGGAGCTCGACCGCAGCGCCGACGCGCTGCGCGAGCTGCTCGACGAGAACGTCGCCGCCGCCGAGCGGCAGCTGTTCGACCTGCGCACCGCCGCCGCCGACGACTCCCGCATCCTCGGCGCCCTCGGCGACGGCGGCCTGCTGCCGCCCAGCGCCGACGTGCTCGCCGCGGTGGAGTACCTCGGCGAGCACGGCATCCCCGCCCTGCCCGGCTGGCGCTACCTCGCCCAGTCCGTCGACCCCGCCGAGCACGCGGCCGTCCTGGCCGCCCGCCCCGAGCTCGTCGACGGCGTCATCATCACCGACACCGACTCGCACGCCCGGGCCCGCGAGGTGCTCGCCGCGGCCTCCCTGCTGCCGCGCTCGGCCGTGGCCGTCGGCACCGCCACCGCCCTCCTCGCCCCCGCTCCCGCCGCGGACGGCGGCGACGGCGTGTTCCTCGTCCCGCCGAACCCGGCCATGCACGACGAGCGCGCCGCCGACGAGGAGCGGCACGCCCTGCGCGAGCGGGCCCTGGCCCGCGACGAAGAGATCCGGTCCGTCGCGGCCCGGCTGGCCGGCGACCGCACGCTCGCCGCCCGCATCGCGTCCTGGCGCGCCGGCTGCCCCGCCGGGCGGCTCGCCGAGCTCGCCGCCGAGGCCGAGCGCTGCCGCACCGCCGCCGACACCGCCCAGGGGATTCTGGCCGAGGCCCGTACGGCCCGCGCCGAGGCCGACCAGACCGCCACCGAGGCGGCCCGGCTGCGCGACGAGCGCCAGGAGACCGCCCAGCGCGCCCGCCGCGTCGCCGACGCCCTCGCGGGTCTCGCCTACCGGCTGCGCGAGCGCGCCAACTGGCAGAGCAGGCAGCGCGAACTGGCCGAGGAGGCCGCCGAGGCCGAGGAGCGCGCCGAGGTCTGCGTCGACCGCGCCCGCGCCGCCGACGAGGACCGCCGCGCCGCCCAGCGCGCGGCCGACGACGCGCGCCGTACCGCTCGCGCCCTGCGCGCCGAGCGTGCGGAGATCGCCGGTGCCCCGGACGACGCGGCCGCCGGCGATGACGCGCCCACCGCCTCCCTGCCCGCCCTCCGCGAGGCCTACCGCGCCGCCTCCCAGGTCTACGAGAAAGTCGGCGTCGGCGCCGACCTGCGCGCCGAGCAGGCCCGCGCCGAGAGCGACGAGACCGCCGCCCGCGCCGAACTCGACCGTCTCACCAACAAGGTGCGCACCCGCGCCGCCCAGCTCCTGGAGGGCACCGACGGCGCCGACGGCCCGTCCCGCCAGGCCGCCGCCGCCCGCGCCGAGTCGCTGGTCCAGGTGCTGGAGTCCCGCACCTCGGCCGCCAGCGAGCAGCTGGGCCGGCTGCGCGGCGAGGCCGAGCGCCTCGCCCCCGCCGACGGCGAGGCCCACACCGAGCTCCCCGAGGAGCTCGTGCCCGACGGCGCCGACCGGGCCAAGGAGCTGCTGCGCACCGCCACCGGCGAGCTCACCGCCCGCACGGAGGCCCTGGAGAGCGCCCGCACCGCCCACGACGACCTGCTGCGCGCCCACCGCGCCGCCGAGGACGCCGCGACCGGCTTCGACGACACGGCCGCGCTCCTGCGCGACCTGCTGCGTGACAACACCCCCGAGGACGACGCCGAGCAGCCCGAGCCGTACACCGGCACGCTGGAGGAGGCCCGGCAGGCCGCCGCCGAGACCCGGCGCTCGCTGCGCGGCTGCGCGGGCGATCTGTCGGCCGCCGACGCCGCCGTCCGCGAGGCGAGCGACGTACTCGTCCGGCACGCCAACTCCACCCGCTACGAGCAGGTGCGCACCCCCGCCCGGCAGCAGATCCGCGAACTGCCCGCCGCCGCCCTGCCCGAGCACGCCACCGCCTGGGCCGAGGCCTTCGCGCCCCGCCTGCGCGTCCTGACCGACGAGCTGGAGCAGCTGGAGCGCAACCGCGGCAGCATCGTCGACCGGCTGCGCGGGCTGGTCGAGTCCTCGCTGACCACGCTGCGCTCCGCGCAGCGGCTCTCCCGGCTGCCCGAGGGCCTGGGGGAGTGGTCGGGACAGGAGTTCCTGCGCATCCGCTTCGACGACCCCGACCAGGCCACGCTCACCGAGCGGCTGGGCGAGGTCATCGACGAGGCGACCCGCTCCGCCGTCAAGAAGAACTCCGACCTGCGCCGCGACGGCATGTCGCTGCTGCTGCGCGGTGTCCGGGCGGCGCTGCTGCCGCGCGGCGTGGCCGTGGAGATCCTCAAGCCGGACGCCGTGCTGCGCGCCGAGCGCGTCCCCGTCGGCCAGATGGGCGACGTCTTCTCCGGCGGCCAGCTGCTGACCGCCGCCATCGCGCTGTACTGCACCATGGCGGCGCTGCGCAGCAACGACCGGGGCCGCGACAAGCAGGCGCACGCGGGAACGCTGTTCCTGGACAACCCCATCGGCCGCGCCAACGCCACGTACCTGCTGGAGCTCCAGCGGGCCGTCGCCGACGCGCTGGGCGTCCAGCTGCTCTACACCACCGGCCTGTTCGACACGACGGCTCTCGCCGAGTTCCCGCTGGTCATCCGGCTGCGCAATGACGCGGACCTGCGGGCGGGCCTGAAGTACATCAGCGTCGAGGAGCACCTGCGTCCGGGCCTGCCGCAGCCGCAGGACCCGGAGGAGGAGAAGGTGCACGGCCAGATCACGGCCACGCGCATGTACCGCCGCCCGGCCGACGAGCTCGCCGAGCCCGCCCGCGCCTGATCCGCCGCTTGCCCGCCCGGCGCGCCGGGCGGGCAAGCCCACCCCGCCAAGGCGCGCGTGATGTGGTCGGCGAGCCGGGGCACTTGCCGGGCGGCAGCCCCGGCCGGGGGCGTTCGAGAAGGAAGGTCCCGCCCCGGTTCGGCGCGAACGCCTCGACCTTGACCAGCGCCTGACCGAGCGGCCTCACCGCCGCCTGCGCCGGGGAAGCCGGGCGCGGCCGCCGACTGGAGTACGACCGGCGCGCGACTGGCTGCCCGAACCGCCCGCCCACGCCCCCGCGGCCGCCGCGCCCACGCCCACCGCGCCTACAACCTTTCCGGGCTGACCGCCCCGGGGAACCGCGCGCGTCGTGCCTTGCGCACCGCCCGGGCCGAACTGCTCGGCACGGACACCACGCCGTGCCGCTGGCGCCACACCTGCCGCGTCACCCACACATCGAGCACCGCCCACGTCGCGGCCACCGTCCCCCCCACCGCGCACAGCACGGCCGGGAGGACCAGCCATACCCCGGCGAGGGCGAACAGCACCGTCACGGTGGTCACCTCAAGCGTCCCCGCGATGACGAGGACCGCCCGCACGGCGGACGAACGCACCGGATCGGGCATACGCGGCCTGCGCGCCGGTTCCTCGACCCACAACAACCTGCGCGCGCCCGAGTCATGGGACGAGACGTCACGTTCCAGGTCCATGGCGGCTCACCTCCCCCTGTGGCTGCCCCGCACGGGTTCTCCCGAAGCGCCCGGAACAGCCCCGCCTCCCCTGTGAGGGAAGAGCGAACGGGACGCCCGGAAGGTTCCCCGTTGCGAGGAGAAATCCGGCCAGACCGATGTGCCCCGGACGTACTGCTCTTCGAGCCGAGTGCGTGGCAGTAGTAGGCTCGCGGCGCACTCACTGTCGCCACGATCTCATCGGAACACCATCCCCGTGCGCCGGGGTTGACGTAGGGGAGGCCATGCGCTTTCGCGGGAAGTCGATCCGCCGGAAGATCGTGACGCTGCTCCTGGTGCCCCTGGTGTCCCTGACCGGTCTGTGGGCCTTCGCCACCGTCATCACCGGCAACGAGGCCGTCCAGCTGATGGAGGCGGCCGACGTCATGCGCACCGTCGGCTACCCCGCCGGGGACATGGTCCGCACCCTCCAGAAGGAGCGCCGGCAGACCCTCGTCCACCTCGCCGACCCCCGCCGCGCCGACGTCCGGGGCGAACTGCGCGCCGAGCAGCGCGCCACCGACAAGGCGGTCGCCGCCTTCCGCGCCGGCATCCACGGCGACGTGCGCGAGGACATGAGCCCCACCGCCGCCCGGCGCTTCCGCATCCTGGAGAAGACCCTCGACGGGCTCCCCGGCGTCCGCCGCAAGGTGGAGGACGACACCCTCACCCGCTACGCCGCCTTCCAGGCGTACAACGACATCGTCGAGCCCTACTACGACTTCCTCGGCAGCCTCGCCGCCCTCCAGGACGCCGAGACGGACCGGCAGAGCCGCGCCATGGTGGGCCTCGGCCGCGCCCGCGAGGCCGTCGCCCGCGAGGACGCCCTGCTGGCCGCCGCCCTCGCCGCGGGCAGCATGAGCCGTCAGGATCTACGCGCGTTCTCCGACCACATCGCCGAACGCCGCACCCTCTACAACACTCACCTCGCCGTCCTGCCCGTCGCCGAGCAGAAGACCTACGAGGACTACTGGCGCGGCACCAACGCCGAGGCGCTGCGCGCCGCCGAGGACACCGTCGTCCTCGCCGGCTCCGCCCGGGCCCCGCACGCCATCGACGCCCGGCGCTGGCAGACCACCGTCACGCCCGTCCTCGACGACCTCGGCCGGATGAGCATCGAGGCCATCGACCGCTTCAGCGACCGGGTCCGGCCCGTCGCCCTCGGCGTCATCGCCAAGGCCGTCGTCGCCGGCGTCCTCGGCCTGATCGCCCTCGTCTGCTCCGTCGTCATCTCCTTCCGCGTCGGCCGGGGCCTCGTCAAGGACCTCCACCGGCTGCGCAAGGAGGCCCACGAGGCGTCCGGCGTCCGGCTGCCGGGCGTGATGCGCCGCCTCGCGGCGGGCGAGCGCGTCGACGTCGAGGCCGAGGTCCCCCGGCCCGCCCACGGGCCCGACGAGCTCGGCCAGGTCGGCCAGGCCCTCGACACCCTCCAGCGGGCCGCCGTCGAGGCGGCCGTCAAACAGGCCGACCTGCGACGCGGCGTCTCCGACGTCTTCGTCAACCTCGCCCGCCGCAGCCAGGTCCTGCTTCACCGTCAGCTGACCCTGCTGGACGCCATGGAGCGCCGCACCGAGGACACCGACCACCTCGCCGACCTCTTCCGCCTCGACCACCTCACCACCCGGATGCGCCGCCACGCCGAGGGCCTGGTCATCCTCTCCGGCGCCGCCCCCTCCCGGCAGTGGCGCAAGCCCGTCCCGCTGATGGACGTCGTCCGGGCCGCCGTCGGCGAGGTCGAGGCGTACGAGCGGATCGAGGTGCGCAGACTGCCCCGGCTGGCCCTCGACGGCCCCGCCGTCGCCGACCTCACCCACCTCCTCGCCGAACTCCTCGAGAACGCCACGGCCTTCTCCCCGCCGCACACCACCGTCCACGTCCTCGGCGAGCGCGTCCCCAACGGCTTCGCCCTGGAGATCCACGACCGCGGCCTCGGCATGGGCTCCGACGCGCTGCTGGAGGCCAACCTCCGCCTCGCCGATCCTGTCGAGTTCGAGCTGTCCGACACCGACCGCCTCGGCCTGTTCGTCGTCGGCCGGCTCGCCCGCCGCCAGGGCGTCCGCGTCTCCCTCCAGCCCTCCCCGTACGGCGGCACCACCGCCGTCGTCCTCATCCCGTCCGCGCTGCTCACCGAGATCGCCCGGAGCGGCGGACGGGCCGACCGGGAGGACACCGGCGGCCGGCCCCCCGTACGCCCCCCGGCCCGTCGCGCGGCGTTCCCCGACGAGGAGACCCACCAGCAGGCCGCCGACGGCCCCCACGACGAGCGCACCCCCACCGGGGGCCTGCCCCGGCGCGTCCGGCAGGCCAGCCTCGCCCCACAGCTGCGGGAGCCCGCCCCTGCGCCGGCCGCCCGCACCCGTCCCGGCCCGGAACCCGACCGCGACGCCGAGGAGGTACGGGCACGCATGGCCGCCCTCCAGCGCGGCTGGCAACGGGCACGGGAGGACAATGAGATGACGACGAGCACCACAGCACCAGGAACGACAACTGAGGGGGACGGTCGATGACCGCGCACCAGGCCGCGATAGGCAACACTCCGTCGGCGACGGGCGAGGGCAGCCCGCGCGCCGGATCCGGCGCGCTCAACTGGCTCCTCGACGACCTCGTCGAGCGCGTCGGCACCATCGGCAAGGCGCTGGTGCTCTCCAGCGACGGCCTGGCCAAGGGCACCTCCAAGGGCCTGTCCCGGGAGGACGGAGAGCACCTGGCCGCCGTCGCCTCCGGCTTCCACAGCCTCGCCAAGGGCGTGGGCCGCCACTTCTCCGCGGGCGAGGTCCGCCAGACCATGGTCGAGCTGGACCGGGCGTTCCTGTTCGTCACCGCCGCCGGCGACGGCAGCTGTCTGGCCGTCATCGCCGACGCCGACTCCGACATCGGCCAGGTCGCCTATGAGATGACGCTGCTCGTCAAGCGGGTGGGCGCGCACCTGGCCACCGCTCCGCGCACCGGCGTCGCCGGCGAGTGACCGGTGGTATGACCGAGGACCCCACCGCGTTCCCGCGGCAGACACCCTCCGGGCCCACGGCCGGGACCACCGGCCGGTGGGGTCCGGCCGCCCGGCCGGGCTCGGCGCCCGGCGGCGAGCACACCGCCCAGTGGTACGACGACGCGGCGGGCCCCGTGGTCCGCCCGTACACCATGACCCGGGGCCGCACAAAGGCCCCGGCCGAGGGACGGCTCGACCTGATCGCGCTCGTCATCGCCGAGGAGTTCCTGCTGGCCCACCCCGGCGGCGCGTACGCGATCGCCGACCGGACCCTCTCGCCGGAGCACCTCGACATCGCCGACCTCGCCCGCCGGGAGCCCCACTCCATCGCGGAGCTGGCCGCCACGCTCGATCTGCCGGTCGGCGTGGTCCGGGTCCTGGTCGGCGATCTGATCGACGCCGGGTACGTCCGGGCCTCCCGCCCGGTCCCGCCGGCGGAACTGCCCGACGCGGGCATCCTGCGCGAGGTGATCGACGGCCTGCGCGCCCTGTGAGGCCGGCCGGCCCACGGCAGAGGCCGAAAGGGGCTTGAACAGACCGCCGTCCGTACGGAACGATCACTACCGAGGGGGAGCACGGGGGGCACGACCACGGGGGAGCGCCATGTCGCACCGACCCTGAATTCGGAGGAAATCCCATGGTTTTCGGGCGCCCCGACCGCGGAATACGGCCCCAGGCCGCGCCGCTGACCCTCAAGCTCCTGGTCGCCGGCGGCTTCGGCGTCGGCAAGACCACGCTGGTCGGCTCCGTCAGCGAGATCATGCCCCTGCGCACCGAGGAACTGCTGACCGAGGCGGGCCGCCCGGTCGACGACACCTCGGGCGTCGAGGCCAAGCGCACCACCACCGTCGCCATGGACTTCGGCCGGATCACCCTCCGCGAAGACCTCGTCCTCTACCTCTTCGGCACCCCCGGCCAGGACCGCTTCTGGTTCCTCTGGGACGAACTGGCCCAGGGCGCCCTCGGCGCCGTTGTCCTCGCCGACACCCGGCGCCTGGCCGACTGCTTCGCCGCCGTCGACTACTTCGAACGGCGCGGCATCGCCTTCACCCTCGCCGTCAACTGCTTCGACGACGCCCCCCGCCACTCCGCCGAGGCCGTGCGCGACGCCCTCGACCTCGACCCCGAGGTGCCCGTGGTGATGTGCGACGCCCGCGAACGCGAATCGGTGAAGCGGGTCCTGGTCTCCGTCGTCGAACACGCCCTGGCGACGGGCATCACGGCGCGAACCCCGGCAACGGTCTGACAAACCTCTAGCGGACCGGGAAGTCGAAGTACGTGTCCGGGTACGGCTCACCGCGCAGCGTGTAGTGCCACCACTCCTCCGGGAGGTTGCCGAACCCCGCCCCCTCCATCACCGACTTCAGCCGCAGCCGATTGGCGCGCTGCTGCCCCTGGATCCGTGGGTCGAGGGTGTGGGCGAGGGTGTCGAAACAGTCGAAACCCGTCCCCATGTCCAGGGAATTGTCGGGAAAACGCTGCCACCGCGGAGCGAAGCACGGCACGAGTGGCTCACCGGGCACATACGGACGCGTGGGCCACGCCGGCAACCGCACGATCGTCAGATCCATCGTGCTGCCCCGGCTGTGCCCGGACTTCGCCGCGATGTAGCCGTCCTCGAACAGCCGCGACTTGGCCACCCGCGGATAGAACTCCGTCTTCATCCGCTCGTCGCCCAGATTCTTCGCCCACGCGACGAAGTCGTTCACCGCGCGCTGCGGCCGGTAGCAGTCGTACACCTTGAGCGAGAGCCCCTGCCGCAACAGCACCCGCTGCGCCCGCCGCAGCGCCTCGGCGGCCGGGCGCGTCAGCAGACACCGCGGACGTTCGTAGCCGTCGATCCGGTGGCCGGTGAAGTTGTGCGGGGTGAAGTACCGCATCTCCTGCACGATCGTCGGATCGACGTCGGCGAGGGCGACGAACCCCGGGGGCGGCTTCGGCCCGGACGGGGCCGCCTGGGCGGCGGGCGCGGAGGCGAGGGCCGTGAGCGCGGCGAACGGAAGGACGAGCGCGCGACAGAGCGCGGAGAATCTCGACATGGCCACGGGAATACCAGCTCCGGGGGCGGTACGGAAGGGGCCGTACCCGCGCAGCGGGCCCCAGGCTCACCCCCGCACCCGCACCCGATACCCCACCTCCTCCGCCCCCTCCCGCTCCACCGTCACGACCCCACCCCGCGCCCGCGAGGTAAACCGCACCACCTCCGGCCCCTCCCACCCCGTCCCCGCATCAGTGATCAGCACCCCACCCCCCGTACGCCCCGGAGCCGGCGCCCACACCTCCAGCTCCACCTCCCCGTCCGCACCCGCCACCGGAATCACCGAACCCGCCCGCGCCAGCACCGGAACGCGCGACAGCGGCGCGTCCAGCAGCACTTGTCCCGGCCCCTCGTACGGACGCCCCGTCGCCGTGTCGTACCAGCGCCCGCGCGGCAGCCGCACCGCCCGCCGGTCCGCCCCCAGCTCCAGCACCGGCGCCACCAGCAGCGAATCACCCAGCAGGAACGCGTCCTCGCAGTCCCGCAGCGCCCGGTCCTCCGGCGAACGCCACCACACCGGCCGCACATACGGCGCCCCCGTGCGCTGCGCCAGATGCGCCAGCGTCACGAAGTACGGCAGCAGCCGCGCCCGCTCCCGCAGCGCCGCCCCCGCGTGCTCCAGCACCTCCGCCCCGAACTCCCACGGCTCCCGCCGCCCCGCCGAGATCGCCGCGTGCGTACGGAACAGCGGCAGATACGCGCCCAGCTGGAACCACCGCAGATACAGCTCCGGCGACGGGAACCCCGTGAACCCCCCGACGTCCGGCCCCGAATACGGCACCCCGCACAACCCCAGCCCCAGCACCAGCGCCAGCGATGCCCGCAGCCCCGGCCAGCCCGTCGCCACGTCCCCCGACCACGTGCCGCCGTAGCGCTGCATCCCCGCCCAGCCGGAGCGCGAGAACAGGAACGGCCGCTCGTCCGGGCGCAGCTCCCGCAGTCCCTCGTACCCGGCCCGGGCCATCGCCAGCCCGTACACGTTGTGGGCCTCGCGGTGGTCGCCGCCCCGGCCCTCCAGCGCGTGCCGCGCCGAGCGCGGCAGCGTCGGATCGCCGAAGGCCGCGAACGACACCGGCTCGTTCATGTCGTGCCAGAAACCGGAGAAGCCCTGCGCCAGCCGCTCCGCGTACAGCCCGCCCCACCACGCGCGCGCCCCCGGATCCGTGAAGTCCGGGAAGACGCACTCGCCCGGCCACACCTCGCCGCGCACCTCACGCCCCCGCGCGTCCTGAACAAACGCCCCCGCCGCCACCCCCGTGTCGTACTCCGCCAGCCCCGGCTCGGCCTTCACCGCCGGATCGACGATCGACACCAGCCGCACCCCCTCCTCCTTCAGCTCGGCGGCCAGCCCCGGCAGATCCGGGAAGCGCTCCCGGTCCACGGTGAACACCCGGTGCCCCCGGTAGTGGTCGATGTCCAGGTGCACCGCCGACAGCGGCAGCCCCCGCTCCAGGTAGCCGGCCACCACCCGCCGCACCTCCCGCTCGCTGCCGAAGCCCCAGCGCGCGTGCTGATGGCCCAGCGCCCACGCCGGCGGCAGCGCGGCACCCCCGGTCAGCGCCGCCCAGCCGTGCAGCACCCGCGCCGGGGTGCCCACCATCACCCAGTAGCGCGGCGGGCCGCCCTCCATCCGCGTCTCGCAGCGCCCCGGCCGGTCGTGCCCCGAGCCCGCGCCCTCCTCGCCCTCCCACAGGGTGACCCGGCCGTCCCAGGTGTTGTCGTGGAACACCAGGTGCGTCCCCGCGTCCGCCACCACCAGCTGCACCGGCATCGTGATGTACAGCGGATCGTCCCCCGGCCCGAACGCCCCGCCCGGATCGGTGTTCCACAGCCGGTACACGCCGTCGCGCAGCCGCGGCCCCGACGCCCGCCCGCCCAGCCCGAAGAACCGCGCGTCCGCCGCCACTTCCGAGCGCTGCACCCACCGCCCGCCCCCCTCCGCGCCCGCCGGCTCCCACCAGCGCGGCGCCAGGTCGCGCCGCAGCACCACCCCGCCCGGCGTACGCACCTCCACCGTGCCGTGCCGGGACACCGCCACCAGCACCCGCTCGGAGACCACCCGCCAGCCGCCGTCCGTGTCCGGCTCCAGCACCGCCCGCTCGTCCGCCTCCGGGCAGCCGCCCGCCAGCGCGTACGACGGCTCCGGCACCGCCCCGTCCCACCCGCAGAACACCGCGCCGCCCGCCGCCACCCGCACCCGCAGCGAGGAACGGGCGAACCGCACCACCCCGCCCCCCGGCTCCGGATCCGCGCCCTCCGCCACCCCCGGCACCCGGGCCCGCGCCGCCCCCTGCCGGGGCAGCGCCACCGCGTCCACCCGGTGCCGCCGCCAGGCCGACCGCACGGACCGCAGCCCCTGCGCGCTCCCCACCGCCCGCAACGAGGCCATCCACTTCACCGATCGCACAAGGTCACCCGCGTCCATGCCGCTCACCCTGCCACCCGCCCGGGCCGCTCCGCGCACCGTTCAACCCCCGTTCACCCCCGCAAGGACGTGCCCCTCCCGCGACGGTGTGACACCGGCCCTGGTGCACGAGTCGATCACATGGCATCGTCCTCACAGCCACCGCACGCGCGCACCCCGTTCGTGCGCACAGCTCCGCCCACGACGCGCAGAAGCCCGGGAGCAGCCACATGACCACCGCACCGCAGCCCGTCGACCAGCCGGCGCCCCTGTGGCGGCCCGGCGCGGACCGCGTCGCGAACGCGCAGGTCACCCGCTTCCACGCCCGGGCCGCCGAACGCCACGGCGCGCCCGCCCCCGTCCCCGGCGACCCCGTGGAGAGCTACGCGGCCCTCCACCGCTGGTCCGTGGCCGAACCGGAGACCTTCTGGCGGGCCGTCACCGAGTGGTGCGACGTCCGCTTCACCACCCCCTACGAGCGCGTCCTCGCCGACCGGGCCATGCCCGGCGCCCGCTGGTTCCCCGGCGCCACCCTCAACTACGCCGAGCACGCCCTGCGCACCGCGGAGGACCCCGCGCGAGCCGACGAGCCCGCCCTGCTCCACGTCGACGAGACCCACGACCCCCGCCCCGTGACCTGGGCGGAACTCCGCCGCCAGGTCGGCTCGCTCGCCGCGGAGCTGCGCCGCCTCGGCGTCCGCCCCGGCGACCGCGTCAGCGGCTACCTGCCCAACGTCCCGCAGGCCGTCGTCGCCCTCCTCGCCACCGCCGCCGTCGGCGCCGTCTGGACCTCCTGCGCCCCCGACTTCGGCGCCCGCAGCGTCCTCGACCGCTTCCAGCAGGTCGAACCCGTCGTCCTCTTCACCGTCGACGGCTACCACTACGGCGGCAAGCGCCACGAGCGCGCCGACGTCGTCGCCGAGCTGCGCGCCGAGCTCCCCACCCTGCGCGCCGTCGTCCACATCCCGCTGCTCGGCACCCCGGCCCCCGAGGGCACGCTGGAGTGGGACGCCCTGACCGCCGCCGACACCGAGCCGGTCTTCGAACAGCTCCCCTTCGACCACCCCCTGTGGGTGCTCTACTCCTCCGGCACCACCGGACTGCCCAAGGCCATCGTCCAGTCCCAGGGCGGCATCCTCGTCGAACACCTCAAGCAGCTCTCCCTCCACTGCGACCTCGGCCCCGGCGACCGCTTCTTCTGGTACACCTCCACCGGCTGGATGATGTGGAACTTCCTCGTCTCCGGCCTCCTGGTGGGCGCGACCGTCGTCCTCTACGACGGCAGCCCCGGCCACCCCGACACCGCCGCCCAGTGGCGCGTCGCCGAACGCACCGGCACCACCCTCTTCGGCACCTCCGCCGCCTACGTCATGGCCTGCCGCAAGGCAGGCGTCCACCCCGGCCGCGACTTCGACCTCTCCCGCGTCCGCTGCGTCGCCACCACCGGCTCCCCGCTGCCGCCCGACGGCTTCCGCTGGATCCACGACGAGGTCTCCGAGGACATGTGGATCGCCTCCGTCAGCGGCGGCACGGACGTGTGCAGCTGCTTCGCCGGCGCCGTCCCCACCCTCCCCGTGTACATCGGCGAGCTCCAGGCCCCCTGCCTGGGCACCGACCTCCAGGCCTGGGACGCCCAGGGCAAGCCCGTCGTCGACGAGGTCGGCGAGCTGGTCGTCACCAACCCCATGCCCTCCATGCCGATCCACTTCTGGAACGACCCCGACGGCCACCGCTACCGCGAGAGCTACTTCGAGATGTTCCCGGGCGTCTGGCGGCACGGCGACTGGATCACCCTCACCTCCCGGGGCACCGTCGTCATCCACGGCCGCTCCGACTCCACCCTCAACCGCCAGGGCGTACGGATGGGCTCCGCCGACATCTACGAGGCCGTGGAACGCCTTCCCGAGATCCGCGAGTCCCTCGTCATCGGAGTCGAACAGCCCGACGGCGGCTACTGGATGCCCCTCTTCGTCCACCTCGCACCGGGCGCGACACTGGACGACACCCTGCTCGCGAAGATCAAGAGCACCATCCGCGAGCAGCTCTCCCCGCGCCACGTTCCCGACGAGGTCATCGAGGTCCCCGCCGTCCCCCACACCCTCACCGGCAAGCGCATCGAGGTCCCGGTCAAGCGCCTCCTTCAGGGCACCCCCCTGGAGAAGGCGGTCAACCCCGGGTCCGTCGACAACGCCGAACTGCTGGGCTTCTACGAGCGCCTGGCCCGCGAACGCGGCTGACCTGGGCGAACGGAGCGCGGAGGGCCGTTGTCAGTGCCCTTGGTTACGCTGAGTGAGCATTGGTTCACGTAGCGCCGAGGGGGAGTTCATGCCGCACACCGACAACGGCCGCACGACCGGCAACGGCCCGAAGCGACCGACCGCGCGACAAAGGCTGCGCCACGAAACACCGAGCACCGTGGCCGTCCTCGCCGACGAGACGGACTTCGCCGCCATGCGGCGATACCGCAGCTTCCGCTTCGACGACCACGCCGGCTACCTCCGGCAGGTCGAAGGCCTGCTCAGAGCACTCGCCGCCCAGGGCACCCACATCAGCCTCGCCCTCTTCGACCCCACCGCCTACGAGGAGTACTGCGCCGACACCCGCCTCGACCCCGACACCCCCACCAGCCGCACCCGCTACACCGCCGACATCGCGGCGACCGGCGCCACCCTCACCTACGACGGCCGCCCCCTCGCTCACCTGCTGCCCGACCTCGTCCGGGAAGCCGAACAACAGGCGACCTGGGAATACGCCTCCGCCCTCCTCGAACCCGGCGAGGACGCCGGCCGGGCCGCCTTCGCCAGGGCATCGAAGCTCCTGCGCCGCATCGTCGAAACGGCGGGCGACGGCAGACACCACCTCGTGTGCAGCGTCTCCGCGCCCGACGACGCGAACACCCCGCTGGTCGCCGTCATCGAAGCCGAGTGCCACGACGGACTGCTGAGGCTCGGGGAAGCAGCGGCCCTGCTCTTCTGCACGGTCCTCGCGGCGGGCATCACCCTGGGCAGCCCCGGCGGCGTCGTCCTCCGCACCAACCGTCCCGGCGAGCCCGAGACCGTCCGCGGCTGGTGCCTGGACGGCGACGGACTGCGCCCCCTGACGGCGGGCGAGGTCTTCGCCGCCTACTGCACCGACACCCGCACCGGCGAACCCGTACCCCCGGAGCCCGGAGTCGACTATCTGGCGGGCCTCCAGCTCGAACAGCTCGAATAGAAAGAGGTGAGGGGTGCCCCACCGGCAGGTGGGACACCCCTCACTCGTCACTTATGGCGTGACAGGGCCTTACTCGCCCGAGAGCACCGCCTGCGCGGCCAGACGGGCCTCCTCGGCCGAGTCCGTCGCACGGGCGGCCGCGGCCGCCCGCTCGCACTGCGCCAGCGTGTGCTTGGCCAGCGTCGCCCGCACATAGGGGATCGACGCCGCGCCCATCGACAGGCTGGTCACACCCAGACCCGTCAGCACACAGGCCAGCAGCGGGTCGGACGCCGCCTCACCGCAGACGCCACAGCTCTTGCCCTCGGCCTTGGCGGCCTCGGCCGACACGGCCACCAGGTCGAGCAGAGCCGGCTGCCACGGGTCCTGAAGACGCGAGACCGCGCCCACCTGACGGTCGGCGGCGAAGGTGTACTGCGCCAGGTCGTTCGTGCCCAGCGAGAGGAACTCGACCTCCTGAAGGATCGAGCGGGCCCGCAGCGCGGCGGAGGGGATCTCCACCATCGCACCGAACTTCGCCCGGAGCCCGGCCTCGCGGCACGCGTCCGCGAACGCCTTGGCGTCCGTGCGGTCCGCCACCATCGGGGCCATGACCTCGAGGTACACCGGCAGCCCCTCGGCCGCCTTGGCCAGCGCGGTGAGCTGAGTGCGCAGCACCTCAGGGTGGTCCAGCAGCGTCCGCAGACCACGCACGCCGAGCGCCGGGTTGGGCTCGTCGGCCGGGGTCAGGAAGTCCAGCGGCTTGTCCGCGCCCGCGTCCAGCACGCGCACGACCACACGGCCCTCGGGGAACGCCTCCAGCACCGCGCGGTACGCCTCGACCTGCTTGGCCTCGGACGGCGCCTTCGCGCTGTCGTCCAGGAAGAGGAACTCGGTACGGAACAGGCCCACGCCCTCCGCACCCGCCTCGACCGCGGCCGCCACGTCGGCCGGACCACCGATGTTCGCCAGCAGCGGCACCTTGTGACCGTCGGACGTCGCACCCGGACCGGACGACGCGGAGAGCGCCGCCTTCCGCTCCTCGGCCGCCTTGGTCAGCTCGGCGCGCTTCTCCTCGCTCGGGTCGACGAAGACGTCACCCGTGCTGCCGTCCACGGCCACCACCGTGCCCTCGGCAAGCTCACCGGCGCCGGGCAGCGCCACCACGGCCGGCACCCCGAGCGCCCGCGCCAGGATGGCGGAGTGACTGGTCGGCCCGCCCTCCTCGGTCACGAAGCCCAGCACCAGCGCCGGGTCCAGCAGCGCGGTGTCGGCCGGAGCCAGGTCCCGCGCGATCAGCACGTAGGGCTCGTCGCTGTCCGGCACACCCGGCATCGGCACGCCCAGCAGCCGCGCCACGATGCGGTTGCGCACGTCGTCGAGGTCGGCCACCCGGCCGGCCAGGTACTCACCGGCGTTGGCGAGCAGCGCCCGGTAGGCGGCGAACGCGTCGTACACCGCGCGCTCGGCGGTGCTGCCGACGGTGATGCGTCGATCGACGTCGGCCATCAGCTCGGGGTCCTGGGCCATCATGGCCTGGGCCTCCAGCACGTGCTGGGCCTCGCCGCCGGCCAGGTTGCCGCGCGCGATCAGATCGGCGGCGACGGCCTCGACGGCCTGTCGCGCGCGCCCCTGCTCACGCGGCGCCTCGTCCGCCGGGATCTGCTTGGCCGGCGGTTCCAGGACCGCCGTGCCCATGTGCCGGACCTCGCCGATCGCCACACCGTGGCTCACGCCGACGCCTCGCAGCGTTGTCTCCATTTCACGTCTCCGGTTGGATGCGGCGGCTCATGGCCGCCGCGGTGGATGTCGTACGCGCCGTCCGGCCGGACGGCTCAAGATCACCGAAGGTGAAAGGTCACTGCCAGGAGAAGAGGGCGTCGCCGGCCTTCACGTCGCCGTCCTCGACGACGTCGCCCAGCGAGTCCGCGGTCGCCTCGAGCGCGACGACGGGACAGACCGGGGACTTGCCGGCCTCCTCGACGGCGACCGGGTTCCAGCGCACGATCTCCTGGCCGCGCGTGACGGTGTCGCCCTTGTTGACGAGCAGCTCGAAGCCCTCGCCGTTGAGCTGAACGGTGTCGATGCCGAGGTGCGTCAGCACTCCGTGGCCCTCGCCGTCGACGACGACGAAGGCGTGGGGGTGGAGCGAGACGATGACGCCGTCGACCGGGGAAACCGCGGCGTGCGGCTCACGGACCGGGTCGATAGCGGTACCGGGTCCCACCATCGCGCCGGAGAAGACCGGATCGGGCACTGCCGCGAGTCCGATGGCGCGTCCGGCGATCGGGGACGACACGGTGGTCATGGGAAGCCTCCCAGAGGTGGAGAATCATCACGCGCCGTCACTACCTGTCCTGGACGGCGCACTGGTCGGAAGCCTAAGTCATAGGAACTGAGGATTCCGCACGAGCGTGCGCGCTGCGCACGCGTAGGAGCCGGGGCGGGAACCGTGTGCGGTGCGTAATCGATTTGCCTCGACCTGGCAGTCGCTGTACTGTCGGGTTCCTGCCCACCACCGAGGCCCGCAGCAAGCTGCTGGCGAGGCGGGGGCGGCACTCCAATGGATGAGATCCTTTCCCTGGATCCGCTGCTGTGTGCCTGCATGCCTTTGTGTATGCGAGGTGAACGGAGCGGAAACGGGGGCGGAAAACTCCTGATAGAGTGGTGGAACACCGAAGGGAAGCCCGGAGGAAAGCCCGAGAGGGTGAGTACAAAGGAAGCGTCCGTTCCTTGAGAACTCAACAGCGTGCCAAAAGTCAACGC
>NZ_JBEZUS010000022.1:48129-75337 GCF_040636475.1 Streptomyces sp. NPDC037389 | reverse complement strand
CCGCTAGCGCTTAGATACTGCGCTTCGCGCAGTATCTAAATCCAGGCGTGGCGCTAAAGCGCCCCGAAACACATAAAAACCCTTGGCATTTCGCTTCGCGAAATGCCAGAGGAAGGAAAACCGCATATCTCTTAGTGCTTTTATTTCCTTGCTTGTCTCAGTTAATGATTTCAGTCGATCGTGGAGCCGGCTGTATGGCTGCATGGTTACTGCATTGGCCTACTCGTGGAGGGCGCACTTTCCATCGGGAATTCTGGCCTGGAGCAAGTGGCCTTTTGTTTACCTGGCTAGCTTCAATCGGCTGACGGTTTAAAACCCCGGATCTGTGGGGGTTTGCTGGCCTCGGTAAATTGTACCTCTGATAGTCGATAACTGCCTCCTCATTGCGAGCTCACCTGATGAAGAGTTAGAAAAATGGTTGATTATCTGGAGCGGTCCGGCGTGTCGCTTGCACCCATGGAGAGATGCAGATACTGTTTTCTTGTCAAGTTTCATGAAACTTATGAGACTTACCGGTAGCATGAACCTGCTTATCGGGTACGCGTCATGACTGGGTGTCACGGAAGGAGCGGGATGGAGCGCGTTGAGCAGCCAACGGCGGACGCTGAGGCTCCTGTCTCAGAGGGCGCCGGAGCTCAGGGCCAATGGAGCATGCCGAAACTGACCCTCGCCGAGTGGGGCGTCCTGGTGGTCGTGCTGCTCGGTGCTGTCACCGTCGGTGTCATCGGCCTCTACTCATCCTTCGGCAATGTCACGGCCCACATGCGCACGAGAGGGTTCCAACACCCTCAGTTGGTCCCTGCGGCCGTGGACATCGCCATCCCCGTATTCGGGCTGGCCTACCTGGTCCTGATCCGGCTGAACATGCGGCTGGGCTGGGTCCGCTGGGTGCCGTACATCCTCACCGGCGTGACGATCTACCTCAATGTCACAGCGACCTCGGATCTCGACGCTCAGGTCGCACACGCAGCGCTGCCCTCCCTCTGGGTCGCTTTCACCGAGGTCGTCGCACACTTCTACAAGGTGAACGTCGGTATCGCCACCGGTACCCGGGCAGACCCCATCCCCTTCATCAACTGGATCCTGTCCCCCTTCCCCACCTTCCACCTGTGGCGCTCCATGCGACTGCAGGCCAAGACCAGCTATAAAGGCGCCCTCGAAAACCAGCGGCAGCGCGTCCGCGCAATCACGGCCTTGCGCAACGTGTACGGGCGGGCGTGGCGCCTCAAGGCACCCCTCGACCTCAAGACGGAGCTACGCCTCGGGGCCCTGACCAGAGATCAGGTCTACAACTACACGCCGTACACCCCGAACCTGACGCCTGCTCCTGTCCAGCAGCACACTCTCCCCCTGAGCCCGGAACCCTCCCCGGACCCGATCATGGAACTGCCGGCCGACGCCATCCCCGCCCAGCGCGAGCTCCAGAATCCCCCCACGCAGACCGCGCTTCCGGTAGGCCAGCAGGTCATCGAACTCCCCGATGGCGATATCCCGCAGCCAGCGAGTGAGCCCGTCCTCGACGTCGTGGAGCAGAGCGTCGAGACACGTCACGAGCGAAGCCAGCGGGAGCAGCAGGAGCAGAGCAGTCGGGACCAACAGCAGCAGGACAACTACGACAGGGCTCTGGCCGTCGTTCTCGAATACGTCTCTCTGGGCCGCACGGTTAGCGGAGCCAGAATCGCCGAAGACGAGCGCGTCACTGTCGGCGCACGCAGTGTCCAGCGGTACCTCAAGCGCATGGTGGTCGACGGCATCATCTCGGAAGACGTCGTCGAGCAGCGGTAGGCCACCACACCCGACCCACCCCGGTAGGCCCGGCGCGATGCGCGCCGGGCCTACCGGCTCAGTTCCTGTTTCTGATCCCAGGGCCTGGGGGCTTTCAACTAGCCTCGAATCATGACGACCCATGATTTCGCCGCCGTCCGCCGACAGGCGCTCACCACTGCTTATCGGCAGCTTCAGCAGGCCCGGGCCGAGCTGGAGGAGACGGCGCCTCCCGAGGCGGTCAGCAGGTACACGCAGGCCCTCTTGGGCGCCGTCGGCGAGTTCCAGTCGCCGCTGTGGGGACGCGCGCCCGGCCCCATCGACCCCAACGGATACATTCATCCCGCCGAGCTGCTGCCCGATGGCGGAGTGGACACCTCGATCAGTCCAGAAGCCCGCACGCAGAACGCGTACGACACGGATCGCGGGCGACACCGCACCAGCCAGACCCGGGCGTAGCGGGCCCTATCCGCAGGGGCTAGGGAGTTCTCGCACAGGCAGTCAGCGGGCCGGAGAGCTATGTGCAGGACCGCAGGACGTTCTCCCGGCGGTCGGTCGGCGAAGCGCTGGTGGTTGCCCGGCTCCATCAGCCGTCGACGAACCAGGACGTGGGGGGTGCTCCACGCCGGTACCGCCTTTGCCGGTGCTGATGCTGGAGCCCGGACAGGACGTCGAGCAGGCCCGCGCGCTGGCCCAGCGGCGCGATCCCGAGTCCCAGGAGCCGTTCTCCTGGGACAGCGGGGGCCTGTCCGACCGGATCCGCTCGCCGTACGGGCGCGGACTGCTCGACCAAGTGCGCGGCCGCGACCCGGAGGCCCGCTGGGGGGCTCCGCACCTGCGGACGCGGAGCCTTACGAGAACGACGGCGGGCTACCGCCTCCGCAGCGTCACACAGACACAGCACACCGCCACAGGCCCCGACGCGCAGGGCCTTGCGGGAAGCCACCCGGCTGATCCGGACCGGAACCGGACGCTGGCCCTGGCCCCTGACAGCGAGGCAGAGGTACTCCGGGCCACGGACAGCCTCGACAGCGAGCTCCAGGCCAGTACGCCCCGCAACATCGGCAGGCTGCGGATCCTGGCCGACCGCCTGACCTCCGCCCTTCTCGGGCAGCGACCGCCGGTGCGGCCGAGTGGGCAAGCTCCCTGGTGGCGACCCTCCAGCAGGCACTGCCCTGACCACACACCTCGCCCAGCCGCCCTCGGAGCAGGACGGCGGTTATCAGCAGTCGTGCTCCGAGGCGTCGGCGAGCCGGGCAAGGATGCCGTAGCAGGAGCGGCAGACCGGCAGGGGCTCGCTCGATTCCCCGGGGGCTTCGACGCGGAGGAGTAGGCCGGGCTCGCCGGCGGCAGTGCAGCCGCTGGCGCCGAAGGGGCCGGGGGTCTCGCGGTGGTAGAGGCCGCACAGGCACCGGCAGCCGCCGGGCTGGTGCTGCTCCCACCGGAACAGCGCGGCCAGCTGCAACACGAGCACGGGGGCACTCACCGGCCGGCCCCCGCCGCCGGGGCAGACGGCAGTGCCTGCGGGATGGAGGGGATGCTGTGGGTCACGCGGGCAGTCTGCCGGATCTGGCCCGCGCCCGGGCACGGGGCGGCGCAACTAGCATTCGAGACATGGACGGCATTCCCCGGGACCAGCTTCCCCGCGTCCTCGTCTGCCTCGAGGGCGACCAGGTCCTCGAGGTGCGGGTGACCCGGCACCGGCACTTCCGGGGCGAATGATGGTACGACCTCCTCGTGACGCTCCCGAGCAGACGTGACACCCCGCGCGGGCCCGTCCCGGACGTCATGGAAGTCGAATTCGCCGCCCGCCACCCCACCGTCCAACCGATCGAAGGCGAGGATTACGCAGCCCTGGACCCGCCCCGGCCGACGAGCGCCACCGCTGGCGGATCTCCGAGGCCCCGCCCGGGAGCGCCTACGAGGTGGTCATGTACCGGCTCGACTGCGCCCAGGGCGCCCTGTCGCAGCAGCTCGCCACCGACCGCGGGGCCCTGCGCATGCTGGCCGACCCGGAGGAAGCCGTCACCTGCGCGATCTGCCGACCCGAAAATGTCCTCGGCCACCTCTTCGGCTGACCGCGGCCAGGTGAGGGGGGAGCTCCTGCACCGGCAAACCCGGCCCTGGTCCTGCCCGGGTCCGAAGGCCGCCTCAGTCGTTGATCTGCATATGACAACACATCCCGCATCCAGCCCCGCGTCGCTCCTGGCCCAGTATCACGCGGGGCGTGGGTACCTACGGCCGCCGAGCGACAGTTTGCCGGAGCCGCCGGTCACCCGGATGGGTGGGGGACCGGATTGCCCGGCCTCGTTTCTGCGATCACTGCTCGTTGCACGCGAACAACTCGGGGCGGTATCCGGAAACAGCCCCGAGACATGGTTCAAGGCGCCCTCAGGGCGTGGAGCAGGCCATTGGGTGTCGGCGGTGCTCCACGCCCGGATCGAGGGGCGCACGCGGGCGCCCAAAGGCGCGAGCCCGCGAACCCCGGAGGCTGCCACGTGCTGGCGGATCGCGCGTGTGACCTGTGGTGATGCCGGTGTCAGGAGAGCCGGGGCAGGCTGTCAGTCGAGATCAGGCTCGGGGAGCTCAAAGACAGTCGCAAGACGCCGCGCCGCTTCATCAATGGCCTCCTTCGAGACCGGCTTGCCTTCGCGTACCTCGGCCATTGTCGTTTGGGCCAGGGCTCTCGCGCCTCCCACCAAGGTGGTTTCTGACGCGTCAGGGAATGCTGCCTTGAGCAGACTGATGCTGAACTTCTCCGTCTCGGCGAGGTTCTCAGCATCTGTACCGGCTCGGTGCGCGCTGGCTATTTTGCCGCTCATAACGGAACGGCTCCTTTCTCACGTCCCGGCTTTGACCAAGCACCAAGGGCACTTCGAGTGCTTGGCCAGCGGTGACAATCCTGCGAACGCGTATTCGTGACAACACTTCGCTTGCCCGATTCCATCCGGGCACGGGTTGGGGACCGCCAGTTTCAGGGTACGTTCCCAGTGGTCCTGGGCCGTGAACTTGTCGGAATCATGGATTCTCACGAATCTGGCTGCGAACGATACCTCTTCCGGTGTGCCATCACCGTTCAGCATCCCTTGGAAGCTCATCACTCCTCCCCTGGCGCATCGCCCGGAGTGCTGCCCGAGGCCTTGATGAGATCACGGACATTTGTCACGAGCGGGTCATTGGGATCCTTGATCGCTGCAAGCCTGCGCGCGAAAACCTGAGCAGCGAAGAGACCGATCAGGGTCGGGAGCGCGAGCCATCCCAGGAAGCGCAAGATCGCCGCGAGCGTCTGCTGCAGGGCGCCATGTGTCGCCTTACCGAACGGGCTGGTAAGCCCGAGCAAGATCTCGTATGCCGTGACGTAGCCCGTGATCGTGCCCAACCAGACGAAAAACGTTCCTACAACGAGCACGCTGCTGGCTATGACGTACAGCGCGAGTTTCCTGAACCTGCTCAGAGTGAAAATCCGCCAAGTGCCTCGGCAGCTTGCCCAGGCGCCCCTGACCCACTCGGGGAGCCGGTCCTTCTTCGCGTTCTGGCGAGGATCGGCACTGGCCACGTGATCAACGCTACGCCGCTCGAGCTGCGCAGCAACTGGGCCACCCCGCTGCCGGGAGGCGCCGGGCAGGTGCACCCTCCGGAAGGTGGCGCGTCGGCGCCCTCACCGGTGTCGGGGTGGTGGGATCGTGCCGTCCCACCACCCCGACACCGGCCGGCCGCTCTACTTCGCCCTGGGCGTGAACTCCGTACCCCGCCCCTTGGACATCTCGATCAATACGTCCCGGGCAGCTTGGCAATCCCCGAGCGCACGGTGCCCACCGCCGAGCCGCAACCACCGGCCGGAGCCCAGCCAGGCGGCGTATGCCTCCATCAGGCAGAACCAGTTGTCCCAGGGTTCCAGGTGCATCGGCTTCCGCTCCACCCGGCGGATGTCACCGAGGACCACGGACCGGTCGAACTCCGCGTTGTACGCACAGACGACCCGGTTCTTCGTGACCTTCCACAGACGGGGCAGAACCCTGTCGAAGGGCCGCGCGTCGGCGACGTCCTCGTCGGAGATACCGTGCACCCAGCGGGCACCCGGCGTGATCTTCACGGTGGGCTTCACCAGAGTGTCCATCAGCTTCTTGCCAGTGGCGGCGTCGATGACGGCGATCTCGATGGTCTGCCCGTACAGGTCGGTGGTCTCGGTGTCGAGGACCACCGCGGCGTCGGGCTCCAGCAGCGCGCGGGCCTGCCGGGTGAGCCGCCCCCACCGCGGACACAGGGTGATCTCGTCGGCATAGCTGCCAGCCGCCGGGTCGGCGGCCAGCTCGCCCGCCACCTGGTCCTTGCCCGGGGCGCCCTCGCCCCGCTCCCAGTCCAGCTCCCAGCCGCCCGAGTACGGCGAGTTCCACGCCCACACGGTCACGCCGTGCCGGTCGGCCAATGCCTGCGCGAACGCCTTGACCGTGACGGCCCGGGACGGCGCGAGCTGCGCGTACTCGCGCAACGGCGACAGGGTCCCCTTGGGCAGGCCCCGGACCGCTTCCCAGTCCACCCCGGGCAGATCACGCAGATCCTCAACGTCGCCGAGCCGGAACAGCGCCACGGTCACGGTGCGCCGCCCGGAGCCGACCGGCCGCTCGTAGGAGCCGACGGGCTCCACCCAGCCAGCGGCCTCGACGTACCGCCAGTCAGCAGGGTGCCGGATCTCCAGCACGTCGGCGGCGGCCTGCGCGGTGATGTGCTGCTCGCCGGCGGCCTCCTCGGCGAGCCGGTCCACGTCCGCGATCAGGTACCGGCCGCCCCTGCCGACGGTGACCCGTCCCTCGGCGCCCATGCGCGCGATGTCGCGCCAGTGCCAGCCGATCCGCTCCGCTGCCGCATCCCGCGGCAGGCTCGCCGCCTCCCACGCCACCCGCTCGGCGACCAGCCCGCGCACAAGCTCGGCGTCGAGCGCGAGCGCATCGGCCGTCGCATACATCGGGTGGCCTTTGTACGAATCACAGGAGACGAGGTGCTTGTGCGCGACGAGTTCGGCAACGTCATCCGCCGTCACCGGCTCCCCCGAGTGCTGCGCCAGCAGACCGGCAATCCTCCGCGCACCGAGCGCTTCGGGCAGGGACTCTTGCGGCGTTGCCTCCAGGACGGTGTCGGTCATCGCTGTGCCTCCTCGGTGTGCGTGGGACCGTCGGCCGGGGGGATGGGCAGAGGGCGGCGCTGCTCGGTGCGCCAGAGCAGCTGCAGGAACTTCACGGTCGGCGATGCTCCGTAGCTGATGTCCACGTCGGCCCGGTCCACCATGAACGGCGGGTGCCCGGGCACCTCCGCCCGAGCCACATCAACCCGCGGCCAGGGGATGAGGGCGTCGTGCTCGACAAAGCCGCCGAGCTCCTCAAACACCACCTCGCCGTAGGAGCTGGAGAAGAGGTTGGGGCCAAGGACAGTGACCGTCTGCCCGCCGACGAGCGTCAGGGTGGCAGGGGGTTTCGGGGGCCCGGGTTCGAAGATCTTGTCGTGAGTGCGCAGCCACGCCATCACCTCGGAATGCCGGAACAGCGGGCTTTCGTCCGTACCGCCCACAGCGTCCGGGAAGTCGTCGTACTGGTGGCGCCAGTTCTTGACGGCGGCACGGCCGACGCCGGTAATCCGCGCGATCTGCGCAAGGTAGACCAGGGGCTCGTCCACGGTGGGCCCCTTCACGCGAAGCGCACGCGGGCGACGACGGCCACCAGCTCGCCCGCCGCGGCGGCCGCGGCGATTGCGTCCGGGTCGGCCGAGCCGACCGGCCCGCACACCAGCGCGTGCTGGGCGACGTCGAGCAGCTCCCACCACTCGTCCGGCACCTTCGCCGCCCCGCGCCACAGCTCGACATCGTCGAAGCCCTCGGCGTCGGTGTGGCAGAACTCCTCCAGCGACTGGGCCGCGATGCCGGCGCGAAGGCGCCAGTTGAAGTCGAGCTCGGGGAAGGCGCTGCCCCGGCCGTTCCACGGCCGCCACTGGCAACGGCGGCGCAGGTCCTCCAGACCGGCACGCTCGGTGCGCGGCTCAAGGGCCAGCAGCGGCAGCGGCCGCCCGTCGGGCATCTCGACGACCCCGAGGTGCAGGGTGTAGTCCCCGCCGGGCCACCCGGTGGTGGACTTGCCCGTGCCGCCGGGCGCGTTCGGCACCATCACGACCGGGGAGGGCGCATCGAAGGCGCCGACGGTCTCCTCGGGCTCCATGCCGAGATCCTGGGGCCCGATCACCTTGATCATGCCGGCGATCTCGTCGGGACTTGCCCCGCCCACGGCCCACTGGTCGAGCGCGTCCTCCAGGAGCTCGGCGGCCCCCGGTGCCGACATGTGCTCGACGGCGGCGAACGCCGTAGTGCCGTCGCCGGACTCGGCGGCCGCCAGTGCCAGCGGCGACCAGGACCGCGTCGTCGCCGAGAGGATCGGCGAATGGACGGCGCCGCGATTGAGCGCGAGCCCGTAGACGGCGCCTGCCAGCGCGGCGAGTGTCGGCCGGTCGGCGCTCGCCTTCCGCGCGAGCGAATCCTGGCAGGGCCGACATCCGGCCCTGCACGCGGCCACGAGCCGCGCCGCGAGTTCGGTGTCCGGGGCGCGCCCCGCGCTGTACGGCAGGTTCCCCAGGACCGTCATGTCCGGCAACGGCGTGTGCTCGTGCGTCGTCCGCGTGGCCGCAGCTTGATGCGGGGCTCCCGTGCGGCGGGCCCTCTGGCGGGCGCGCGACTTCTTACCGTGCTTCTTGACCACAGCTTCTCCCTCGAAGGGCGCGCAGCGGTTACCCATGACCCGACGCACGCGAGCGAGAAGGACTGCGCGGGCACTCGGAAACGTCGTCAGCGATCCACGACGGTCTTGCTCTTCGCACTGATGCGCTGGGACCAGGGTCCTGGCACCTTCGTCCTCAGTGGCTCCCAGTCATGGGCTGAGGCGCGGGCTTCGGCCGGTGCGCGGCCAGATACTTCAGACAATAGCGGTCCCTACTGACAGCCGCCGCGAAGTCGGGCAAGCACTGTGCCGCGGCGAGAGCAATGAGGTAGCCGGGTGCGGCGTCACCGCCAGTTGTCCTTCGTACCCCACCACGCGTACAGGGCCGCGCTGTCCTCCAAGTAGCCGCGATGGTCGATGCCCGGCTCGACCATGACCTTTACGGGGCGGTTCGCATCCTTGCGGCTGTACTCCAGCAGCTTCACCAGGGCAACTGCCTGGTGGATCGTCAGGCCGTCGTCGAGGACGAAGAGCCGCGGTTCTTCTCGCCGTGCGCCGATGTCGCGCAGCAGCCCCACCACGGTCTCGAAACCCTCGAAGAACCCCAAGCGCAGCCGGATGACCGGCTTTCCGTCGGTGTGCGTCATGGGGCGGGAGCCTATGACCGCGCCCCATGACTGTGCCTTGGGTTCCGGCCATATGGGCGGGTGAATCCGGCCGACCACTGTAAAGCCACTTGCCATGTAAAACGGTTTTACAACACTCTCAGAGGTGTGAGCACGACACGAGCCGAAGCGATGACCGCACTGCGCGACTGGGCCCGCCAGTCAACCTCCGGGCGCCGGGCCGAACTGGTCGGCGCGGCCTGGAGGGCGGGCGAGACCAACGTCTCCCGGCTCGCCGAGGCCGCTGGTACCAGCCGGCCCACCGTCTACGCGGACCTGCGCGACCAGGACATCGACCCCGACGAACGCCCCAAGGAGAAGGACATGACCACGCCCATCACCATCGAGGGACTCAACGGCACGAACGACCTGGACGACGGCCGCCCCATCTACAACATCATGCTGTCCCTCCAGGAGGGGAAGCCCACCGCCACCTACGAGGAGGCGAAGCGGCTGATGTCCCTGAGCGCCGCCCTCTCGACGTACAACGGCCTGCGCACCCGTCTCGCCGAGGAGGACGAGGCCCGCGCCGAGCGCGACCGCGCCCTGCACCTGGTCAAGGTCCGCTGGGACGCGCTGGCCGACCCGACCAACAAGGGCAGCTGGCTGCACAGCCACCAGGCGTACGTCCGGGCCGTCGACGCCGCCCACCGCGCCATCGACACCTGGAAGACCGCCGCCGACGCACTAATTCAGGGGGGCGCCTTCCGCCGCGGCGTGGGCGAGGACCGGATGGTCGACGCCTACGAGCAGCACATCCTCGCCGCCGGCTACCCCGCGCTGCCCCTGCCCGACACCGACGCCGAGACCGAAGCCGCCACCCTGCACGACGAGCTGACGGCCGAGCACACCCACCGCCAGATCCTCGCCGCCGAGACCCTCGGCCTCGCCACCGCCCAGAACTGACGAAGGGAACACACCGTGCTCGAGCGATTCGCCATCGATGACGGACGGCATCTGCCGACGATCGTTATCGACGAGGACGCATCCACCACGGCCGGTACGGCCCGATTCCGGGCCACCTGTTGCTGTGACCGGATGCCTCGGCACCCTGCGGGCACCCGCGAGCAGGCCCTCGCCGCGCACATCGCCCACGTCAAGACCAAGATTGGCCCGTCCAAGGGGCCCAACTGGCTTCCCCTCGGCGCGCGCATCATCATCCTGGCCGTGGCCATGCTGATCACCTGGGGTGCCTGCTACGCCGCCGGGCAAATCGTCACTCACGACCAGGACCTCACCGGCACCACCGCCAAGACCGTCCTCGGCGGCTCCCACCTCGTCGGCCTCGCCCTGGCCTTCGGCCTCATGGTCGCGGGCCGGCGCTACATCGCCCCGACTCGGATGTGAAGTCGAAGAGCAACAGTGAGGGGTGCCACAGCCGTTGGAGTCGGCTGTGGCACCCCTCACTGACTGTACGGCGTGGCACTAACCGCCGTAGACAGCACATCTAGGTCAGCACACGCGGGGCGTCCGCGCCATTGGAGCTGGCTGCGGACGGCCAGCTCGTTATCCGGAGAGCTGCATGCGGCGCGTGCTGCCTCGACAGCGCGCTCCAGGTGTTCGGCTTCCACCCGTAGCCCCTGCTCCAGGGCCAGAATCTCCTCGGTGCTCCACATGTATTGCCCAACGAACCCCGCGCTCTGAAAGCCACGGCCCGTGGGCCGAAGCACAGGGCTTCCAGCAGCCGCCCGCGCGTTTCGTCACGTGCTGACGAGTGCCGCCCTGATCATGTTGGATCGGGATCAGTCATGCATGCCCTCCAGCTCCGCTTCCCGGAGCTCCGCGCATGCCCGGCAGTACAGCCGGTCGGGTTCCGCTTCCCAGACGGCCTCCACGTCGGGGCTCGACTGCCCACAACGGCAACAGCCGGGTGCCGCAGCCACCGGGCGCAGCTGGTAACGGCCGTCGGGCAGTGCGATGAAGCCCGGGGCACCCATGAGCTGGTCGCCAGCCCCAGGGGCGACGGGGCAGGTGACGGCGAAGGCCGTGCGGTCGGCCGTAGCGAGGACCAGCCGGCCGAACGGGTCGTAGGCGGCCTGGGCCTGATGACGTTCGTCTTCCCAGAGCGCGCTGGTGAGCAGGCGAGCGGTCTGGGTGTCCTCTTCCTTGGGGCCGTACCAGGCGCACGTCGCCAAGTACCGGGCCGCGTCGCTGTTGTCGGTCGTGGTCAGGCGCAGCGGCCAGCCGTCGCGTTGGCTGGCGTGGGCGATGGCGATGGGCCGGAGCAGGGCCGTGCTGGAGGCGGAGGCGGCTGTGAGCGCGTCGTGGCGCTCAAGGGCTCGTTCGTCTTCGAGGTTGGCGGTGTCGGTGTCGTCGGTGAGCTGGGCGAGGGCTCGGTGGAGACGTAGCCAGTGCCCGAAGTCCTCGCCTCCGGCGGACCGTGCGTAGTTGAGCAGCTCGTCGCGTTCACCCGGCGCGAGGCGGTGCACGCGGCGGTCGACGACGGTGTGCTCCTCGGCCGCGTGGTCGTGCTCGTACCGGGTGTCGATCTCGGCTGCCCGGGCGGCCAGGGCGGTGGCGGCGTCGGTGATCGTGGCCGCGGCGCGCTCCCGTCCGGCCTTGGTCTCCGCGTCGGCCCATGCGCGCAGGGTGGCAGTGCGGTGGACGGTCTTGGCCAGGTCGTAAGGGTCCCAGTCGACAACGACCGGGCGCTGCCCGGCGGCATAGAGGGTGATGGCCTCGGGAGTGTGCGTGCCCTGGGGGTAGAGCTCAAGGTTCTCCCCGGTGAGGTGGGCGAGCTGGGCGAGGCGAGCGGGAACGGCACTGGCGGCGGTGAACAGCTCGGGCGTGTCAGGTGTGCGCCAGCGCCGAAGCAGCCCCCCGTGGCGCTCGGTCAGGGCGAAGGACAGGTACATGAGCACTTGAGGGTCGCCGTCGGGCAGGTTGTGGTGGTGCACGCCCAGGCCGAACCAGAAAGCGGTGCGGGCGACGTCCTCCGTGAGCAGGCCGGCCTCGACGACCTCGTGGGCCATGATCTGTCCGAGCGGGGCGACGGTTGGGGGGACGGTCCCGCTGTCGGTGCCGGCGAGCAGGCACACGGTCCGCGTGCCGTTCCCTGCCGGCCCGCGCCAGATCCGTACGTGGATGGGGTGAGGACCGGGAGAGTGCGACAGGCGCATGGGCAGGTTGAGGACTTCGTCGGCAATCCGCGGCAGGGGGGTGGGCAAGGGCGGCAGGTTGAGCCACATCGGTACGGGCAGCCGGCGGTCGGCGCCGGGGTGGTCGGCCAGGGCTTGACCACGTTGGAGGGCGTAGAGCCGGACTTCCTCGGGAAGCCACAAGGCGGCGGAGTTGACCCCGGCGCGGAAGCGCGGGAGCGGAGGTTCGCCGCGCTTGAGGCGGCGACCCACTTCCGTGGGGGAGAGGCCCAGCGCGGCAGCGACTTGATTGGCGTTCCACAACTCCGTCGTCTGACGCTCAGCCCCCACCATGGTGTCGTTCATCCCGCCGCCTCCCCCAAGTAGTTATATGTGCGCCACCCTAGCGCCGCTATGTTATGTGCGTAACCAATTTGGTGCGGCATGACAGCCAGTGGATTGCGGCATAGCGGCAGAGACTCACCTGAGTTGAGGAGTGAAGACACTCCTGCCCGAGTACGAGCCGATGCCTGGTGGGGCCCTGCGGCTCCCCGCTCCAACCTCGCAAGACGCGCTCAAGGGACTCTCCCCCGCCCTCGGGGCTTGCCAGCCGGAGGCCGGAGGCGGGTACCTACCCAGGACATGCTCGTGCTCTCCGCCCCAACGCCCGACTACCAGCCCTCCGGGCGGGGCCCGGTGCCGCATGGCTGGGCGTATGGCTGACGGCGCGTGCGTTTTGCCGTTCATGGTCCGGGACCCGGGTGAGTCGGGCATCCTCGGAGCCGTCTGAACTGCAAGCACGTGCTATGAGCAGAGGGAGAGGTCAATGGGGTGGGAGACGGAGGAGTTCGGTTCTTCTCATGTCGGCACTGCCGGGGCGGTACTGGCTGACGGGACGGAGCCGAAACCGGTCTACATCGACATGGGCACGAGTGGATACATGCCGAAAACGACGGACTGGCCGGTCTATGACGGCAGGTTCGGCCGCCCGAAGGCGACCCATCTGCGTGCCTCATGTTCCTGCGGCTGGCGCGGAGGGCCCCTCTATCCGATCGACTGGTCGCGGGTTGCCGAGGATCAGTACAACATCGACATCCCCGGCGTCACGGATGACTGGGGCCAGCACATCGAGGACGTCAAGGCACGCACGGTGCCGTTGCCCGGCGGTGTCCAGAAACTCCTGGAGCAGCTCGACGAGCAGTTGACCGACCTCGCCGAGGAGACCCCCCTGGCCGCGCTCAAGGCCGCCGCTGGCCTCGAGCGCATCGCCGCCCAGGCCGGTCGAACGGCCGCCCACTACATCCGCACTGACGAAACCCCCATCGATGAGGTCGCCTATGCCCTCGGGACGACCGAGCAGAAGGCGAACACTCTCCTGTTCCGCTACCGCCACCCCTCCGACGACTGACCCATACCGACAACCTCGCACTGCCCCGCCCGCCCCGTGAAATAGAACACCTGTGCGGATGAGGTTAGAATTTCGCCACTATGGTCGAGACCTATGACTTCCCTGCTCCGCTTCGCCAGGCACAGGCCGAGCTGCACCAGGTGACCGCCGACCTCGCCGCGCTCGGGCGCACACTGCCCTGGTCAGTCGTCCCGCTGCCTGGCTGGACCAGGCCCGACGGGCACTGGTACCCCAGCAGCCGGCCCGACAGCCCCGGCTGGACCGAGGAGCAGCAGCAGGAGATGGCTGCCCTGCGGGCCCGTGCGCTGGAGCTGTCGATCATCGTCGGCACGCATCCCTTCTGGGGCACCGTGGAGCAGGGGAAGGTCGTCAAGGCGCGGATGGCTCTTAAGCGCATCGACGCGCAGGCCAGCGACGAAGAGGCCGCGGCCGGCGGCGCGGCGGCGTAGGCCCGGCCGTGGACGGGCAGTTCCAGGGCGAGATGCCGAAGCGGACGCCGACACCACAGATCCGGGTCCGGCTCCACGACGGGCAGGAGGTCCTCGGCCACCTCCTGCGCCGCTGGCAGGCCGTCGACGGCACGTGGTTCTACGAGGTGACCCTGACCTTCTGGGCGCACGCCATCATCCGCGGCAAGGACACGGCCGAACCCGCCGACATCGTCTTCTCCGTGCCCGCCAGCCACGTCGCCCCCGTCCCCGAGGAGGCGCAGGCGTACAAGCGCGTACCCGTACGACGGCACCCCGCCGCCATCGCCCGCGCCCGCACCGGCCGCCGCCGCCCCACCACTCCCCCAGCACCGCTCCCGGCGCGCGAGACCACGGCCAGTGAGGGGTCAGGGACAGGCTGGCCGCAGGTGCGCGGGGACGGCTCCGACCGCTGGAAGATCACATACCCGCGCCATCCATACAACGCGACCGGGCCGAGGCCGAGCGTCCTCCACCACGCCTCATGCTTCACCGCCCAGGGAACCGCGGACCTCACCACCGACCAGGCGCTCGAGGCACTGAGCCGGCCGGGCGCCCAGGCGTGCGAGATGTGCGGTGCCGACCAGCTCGCGCCGCCGCCGGACGCCTCGGCGAGACCCGGTGAACGTCGAGGACCGGCCAGACCGTAATTCCCGGCCCGCCTGCGCCGGGCGAAACGGCGATCTGGCAGGCCGTCTCTCGGCTTAAGGAGTCCCTGCGAGCCCGAGAGCTCTAGTAGGGCAGACTCGGAGGTGACGGAAGGGGCACACCGATGAGCGCACAACCCGTGCACTACGGCGACAGCGGGGCGCCGTCAATCCCGCGGACCCAGAACGGCGTGGCAGAGGCGCTGCCACCGGCGGACCGGATGGAGTTCTACCGGGAGATTGGGCAGGCGGACGAGCGCGAGCTGCTGGGCGTGCTGCGCCGGTGGTGGATGCGGGCCGTGCTGTACGCCGACCCGTTGCCGGAGTCGGTCCGTACCACTGTCGAGGCCGGGACGGCCCCCGGGCGCCCGGCGGCCGCGGTCCTGCGTGAGGCCCAGGCGGCGCGCGAGGCTGATAGCCGGTGAGCGATGAGCACCACGAGTGGGAAGACGACGGCGAGGCCGAGGATGACCGTATCCAGCTCTCCCCTGCCGTCTTCCCGCTGCTTGCCCCCGAGGTCTCGGCCTCGGTGTTCTCCGCCGTGATGAACCTGATGGTCGAGCTGCGCGAACACCCAGTCCCTGCTCTCGCGCACCCGGTACCCGGGCGGCCGGGCTGGTTCTCGATACCGCTCGCCCGGGACATCGGCCTCGCCGAATACCACGTGCGCGAAGGCGAGCCGGGCGACGACGGCCCCCGCATCTACATCGCCCGCATCGTGATCTCGGACGACTGGCCCGACTTCTGACGCGAGCCCGCGACGGAAGCCGTACGGCCTGCCCTCGTACTGCGTGGTGGAGAACAGCAAAGGGGCCCGGCGACTCTCGCCGGGCCCCTTCCTCGTACCGCTCTACATGCCTTCGACGGCCTGCTTGACGCGGTCGGTGTCCCAGGTGCCGGATTCGACCATGGGGCGGGTGAGGACCTCGTAGGTCTGCAGGGCCATGGGGGCGGAGTCGGCGCCGTGTCCCCAGGCCGACTCGAACCTCGCCGTCCAGCGGGCGGAGTCCTTGAAGTACACGCTCGATCGCCCGCGCGTGTAGTCGGCGTCGCCCTGCTCTTCTTCGACCAGGACGGCCGCGGCCGCGAAGACTATGAAGTCGACGGCCTGCTCGGGGCGCAGGTGCTCGCGGACAGCGAGGCCGCAGGTGACGCCGAGCTGCCGGTGGGAGCCGATCAGAGCGAGGAGGTCGCGGGCGTAGGCCTCGCGGGCGAGGTCGTCGCGGTAGGCGATGAACAGGCGCTGGATCTCGCCGCCGGCCTCGATCATCTGCCGGTTCGCGGCGAGGTACTCGCGGCGGCGGGTGAGCAGGCCAGGGTCGGTGGTCAGGTCGGCCGCGAGGATCCGCTGCGGCGCGGACTGGGACTCGATCAGGGTTTTGACCAGGGTCACGGACAGGCGGGGGACTTCGCTGGCATAGACGCGCATGTGGCCGTCGGCGATCTCGGAGTACTCGGAGATCAGCTCGGACTCCACGTGCGCGCGGACCAGGTCGTAGTAGCGCGGGTCATCCATGGCTTTGAGGTTATTGGCCCGTCGCAGCGGGATGAAGCGGCTGCGACGCCATAAAAGGTTGGCGAGGAGCACCAGCACGATCACCGTCTCGGCGATGATCAGCAAGTTCTTGATGTCCGGCTGGGAGGTGGCCCAGGCGGCGACCGGGGTGATGATGCCGACGACGGCGATCAGGTTGGTCAGCGCGGACGAGGCCAGGGCGTCGACGGCCCGGGCCCCGGACGAGCGGTTCGGTGGTGCGGACACGAGTCGTTCCCCCTCCTCGGCCCAGGGGTGGGCCACGAATACGAAATTGCCCGTCTCAGGTGCCGGCCGGTGCGGGCGGCTGGATCTCGTAGGTGACATCCCACCGCTCGTGCGGCACCACGACGTCCGCCGTCTCCACCGCCCGGCCGCCGCTGTCGTAGTGGGTGCGCATGATCAGCAGGGCCTGCGCGCCGGACGGCATCCCGAGCAGCTGCGCCTGGTCGTCGGTGAGGTGGACCGGACGGGGCACCTCGGTGATCCGGGCGACGATGATGCTGATGGCGGCCATGCGCTCGGTGACGCTGTGGCCAGCCAGGGGGCCGCCGTTGGGCAGGACGACCGGGGTGCGGCCGGTGACGGCCATGGGCTCCCAGCTGGTGGTCAGCATGACCGGCTGCCGCCCGGCGAGGAACTCATACGCGGTGCGCACGCACTCCTCGCCCGGCGCGATGCCCAGCCGCTGGGCGATGTCCGCGGGCGCGGGGACCTTCGCGGTGCAGTCGGACTCCCAGGTGCCGGTGAAGCCGGCCGGTGCCAGGCCAGCGCCGGACGCCTGACTGCGCGGCATGGGGCGGCGGACGTAGGTCGGGCGCACGAAGGTGCCCGCCCCCGGCCGGCCCTCGAGCAGGCCCTCGGTGATGAGGACCTCCTGGGCGCGGCGGACCACATTCTCGCCCGCGTCGAGCTCGGCGCCCAGCTCCTTACGGGACGGCAGGCGGTAGCCCTCGGGCCAGGTGCCATCCGCGATACGGGCGCGGAAGACGGCGGCGACCCGCTCGTAGGGGTGGGGCGCGGTGCGTGATGTTCCGCCGCTCATGCCTCTCCTCGCCCACAAGTCGTGATCAGTACCGATTGACGAATCTAGTCACTAGATAGAAAACTAGTGACTAGTAACACGCTTCGTGAAACTCTGTTGGGCTGATCGGGGAGCAGTGACCTACGACCCGCGGACCGCCGTCATCCACTCGGCAAGCGCACAGCTCACCGCGCTGACCGGCGCCGAGATCCGCGTCACCGACGAGGGCGGCTCCGTGCGCGTCGAGGCCCCCGTCACCGACGCCCTCCTCCGGCACTGGACGGCGGCGGTCTCCGTGTTCTACCTCGGTTCCGAGTTCGGCCTCAGTGATACCGAAGCCGGTCAATTCGTCTGGATCCGCTTCGACCTGGGAAAGGGCACCCGCCCGTGAACTTCCAGCTCCTCCCCGCCGCCCAGCCCTTCCTCAAAGGCCACGGCGCCCAGAACGACTTCATACTCCTGCCCGACCCCGACCACCGCCTGGCGCTCACCGCCGAGGAGATCCGGCGCCTGTGCGACCGGCGCACCGGCCTCGGCGCCGACGGCCTCCTGCGCGCCGTACGGACCGCCGCCGACCCCGAGGCCGCCGCCATGGCCGGCGAGGCCGAGTGGTTCATGGACTACCGCAACCCCGACGGCAGCCGCGCGGCCATGTGCGGCAACGGCATCCGCGTCTTCGCCCGCTACCTCATCGACGGCGAACTCGTCCCACCCGGCACCATCCCCATCGCCACCCGGGCTGGCGTCCGCCACGTCCGCGTCCCCGAACGCAGGCCCGACTCCCAGGGACCGGTCACCGTCCTGATGGGAACCCCCCGCCTGCCCGGCCCCGGCCACATCAAAGTCGCCGTCGGCCGCCGCCGCTGGCCCGCCCTCCACATCGACATGGGCAACCCCCACGCCGTCGTCCTCCTCGACGACCTCGACCACGCCGGCGACCTCCGCACCCCACCCACCGTCACCCCCGCCAGCGCCTACCCCCACGGCGTCACCGTCAGCTTCGTACGCCTGCGCAGCGCCCGGCACCTCCAGGTACGCGTCCACGAGCGCGGCGTCGGCGAAACCCGGGCATGCGGAACAGGCGCCTGCGCCTCCGTTGCTGCCGTCCGTCACGCTGACAACCGCCAGGAAGCCGGGCCCGGCCGCTACACCGTGGACCTCGCCGGAGGCCGCCTGCACGTCACCGTGACCTCCGGCGGCGCCATGGAGCTCACCGGGCCCGCCGAGATCGTGGCCCAGGGCGGCCTCACCCTCACCCCGGCCGACCCGCCACGCCCCTGGGCCCGCTGGTCCGCCCCCTGCCCCACCTGACCCAACGCCACAACCACCCGCACGAACGCCGGAAGGCCCGACCCCCCAGGGGTCGGGCCTTCCGGCGTTGCGTCTCCGGCTACGCGGCGCGGGTCACCCGTCTCCGCGGCGCCGCCCCGGCGGCGGACGGCGGGGTGAGGGCGGCCCAGTGCTGGCGGACCACCGAGCCCGGCCCCCACAGCAAGGCCGCGGGCATGAAATGAGGCGGCGCCAGGTGCCGCTCGAGCGCGGACAGGTAGTTCCAGCGCACCGAGGAGTGGGCGGAGTGCGCGTAGTGGTAGAGGTCGCCGTACGGCAGCCACACCACCACAGCAAGCGCGGCCAGCAGCCGCTGATACGGGTAGAGCCGCATGCAGCGCCCCGCCTCCACCCACGCCGGCGAACCGGTACGCGGCTCAGGGTCGAACCACGTGTGCTCCACGATCAGGCTGCCCCAGGCGAGCAGAGGGTAGAGCAGCAGCCGCGGAACGAGGACCCCGCACACGAGGGCCGCCGGGCCGCCGACGAGGAAAGCGGCGGCGAGGACGGCGGCGACGACGGCCGCGCGGCCGGGGGAGCGGCGCAGGTTCGCGGCGATGCCGGTGACGGTCGCCCGGATGCCGCGCGGGGTCAGCGGGAACAGCAGCGCGAGGACGAAGCGCAGGCGGCTGGCGCCAGGGACGAGCCCGGCGTCGCGGAGCTCCGCGAGGTTGGGGTCGGCGGCCAGGGTGGCGTTGGGGTGGTGATCGCGCACATGCCGCCGACGCCGGACCGCCACGGGCACGAGGCCGAGGGGAAGATGGACCAGGGCCTCGGCGAGCACGCGGTTGACGCGCGCGGAACGGGCAAGGACGCCATGGACGGCGAAATGGCTGACCTCTTGGAGGTGCCGGAACTGCACCGCCACCCCGACAACGGCCACCACGGCCGCCACCGGCCCGTGGCCAGCCAGGAGCCACCACCCAGCGATCTGCACCCACTGCCCGACCAGCAGGAGCGCGGGCGTCCAGTCGTTGGCGCGAGCGCGCTGAAGGGCGATCAGCTCACGGGCGCTCGCGACGCGCGGGCGGCTCCGCGCGAAGTGGTACCGGTCGATCTGGCGCAGCACGATACCGGCGGCGATGACGACTAAGCAGGTCAGCATGGTGGTCCCTGAAGAGGACGAGGGCGGGCAGATCCCCGCCGACCGCCACGCACAGTACAGCTAGTCACTAGCTTGTGAGGGTAGAGGGTGAGGAATAGCACACGGCCCCCGGCGAGGGATCGCCAGGGGCCGCGTGCCTCGCCAGGGGTCTGTGACGGTCCGTCCTCGTCGGAGCCCTGCTCTCTCTCGCCGCTGCTCCTGGGGCCCATGGGCCTGTTCGACGAGGTGAGGGAGATCAGCGGCGGATGTTCACCGTGACACGGATACCTCCGGCTGTACTGACTGCTCCGCCAACGCCCGCCGCGGCGGTGGCGACCTCGGGGTGGCCGGTCAGGGCCAGGACTACCACCGCGACGATGGTGCCCAGCGCTGTCGCGGCGGTCGCCCAGGCGCTCGCCTTGGCGTGAGGGCGCTGGGGTAAAGGGGTGGGCTCACTGGGGGTCACGGCAGCTCCTCGGGTGTGCGAAGGGGGATGCGGCATCACCGTAGGGGCGGCTCCATCCTGTTGGTGAGCTCCTGGTGTGCGCTTCGTGTATGCCTGATGTGCTCGCGAGCGCGGCCGACCGGGTGTCAGAGGTCGTTGTTCCAGCCGCCGGCTTCGAGCCCGGGGACGTGCGCGGGGTGGCCGGGGGGCGGCCACATCGACGCCATCGGGCCGATCAGGCCGGGCGGGTAGACGTACATGGGGTCGTCGGCCTGGTGCAGGGCTTCGAGTGAGCGCCGCATGCGGGAGCGGTAGACGGCGTCGGGCTCGGCGGCGTCGACCTCCGCGCGGATCGCCCACTCGGGCAAGCCCACCTGCTCGGCGTGGGCGACAGCGGCCTGCCGCTCTTCGCCACGGCGGCGGGCGCGTTCGGCCTGCGCCCACGGGTGGTCCGACAGCAGCCACTCGGCCTCGAGCGGCTCGTGGAGGCTCAGGTGCGACAGGTCGGGCGCCGGACCGGGGTCGTGGGCCGGCTCCCAGTCGCTGAACGGGTCGTCGGAGTCAGACAGGAAAGGGCCGTTCTGCATACGTGTTCCATTTCGGTGGGCGGCTGGCCGGATCGGAGGCGGATGGTCGTCAGCTGCTCGGGGGCAACTGGGCGCGCAGGGTGCCGACGGTGAGGCGCAGCGGCTCTTTCTGCGGGATCGCCTCGGTGACCAGGTGCTCGATGAACTCGCGCCAGGCCTGGGGGCGGTCTTCCAGGGTCTCGGGGTGGTCGGAGTCGGGGTGGTCGAGGAGGGCGAAGGACAGGGCTCGGGCCAGGTTGTCGGGCCCGGTACCGCCGTATCCCCAGGTGAAGTCGGAGTAGCGGGGGTAGCGGGGATCGGCCGGGAGCAGGTCGAGGCGACCGTCGGGGAGGCGGACGAAGACGGTCATGTTCCCGGGGGTCGCCAGCAGCTCCGCCTCGTCCGGGTAGGGCGCCTGCGGCAGACGGCGGGGCTTTTCGACGATCAGCGCGCCGGTTTCGGGGTTGTGGAACAGCATGCGGCCGAAGGGGTCGTAGCCGATACGGGCGCCGGCCCGGTCCTTCTCCCACAGGTGGTCGCGCAGTTGCGCGGCCCGGTGCTCGTCCCCCGGAGCCGGCCCCCACCACGAGGCTTTCGCCAGATATCCCTCCTCGGGCTCCCCCGGGGTGTCGAGCAGGGTCGGGGCGGGGCCGGGATCGTCGACGAGGTCCGGGTCGAAGGCCAGGCGGGCTTGACTGATGTCCGACTCGGCCAACTCCAGCGCGTCTAGGAGCTGCGCGTCGGTGGGGACAGCCCCGGTGATGTAGGCGTTGGCCAGGCCATCGCAGAGTGCGCGGATCTTGGTGAGGGTCCGCTGCAGGTCTCCCAGCGACAGGCCGGAATCCGGATCCGCGGAGGCGTCGTCCAGCGCGAGGGACAGTGCGTCGGCGTTGTGGGCCAGCGCGTGTTCCTCTTCGGACGTCGGGGTGTACCAGCGGCGTGTCACCAGGGCGTTGCCCGGATCGTCCGGGGTCGCGGAGGCCTGGGACTGGTAGTGGCGGAGCATTCCGGTGGCCTGGCCAGCCATCATCCGCGTGGCGATGCCGAGTGCCTCGGCGGCGCGCAGCGCGTCCTCACGCTTGTTTCCTGCCAGCACGGGAAGTGCCGGAGTGCGGGACGCCTCGGTGCTTGGGCCGCTGCCGTCCAGGAGGGCCTCGCGGTACCGGTGCAGTGTGGTCAGTCGCTGCAGTTGTGCGGCCAGCCCCAGGGGATCCAGTTCAATGGCGGTGGGCCGACGGCCTGCGGCGAGGGCGCGGACGACCTTGGCGGTGTAGGTGTCGGGCGGGAAGTCGAGGTCCGGATCGCTGCCGATGACGCGGGAGAGGTCTTCTCGGTCGATGGGCTGCCATACCGGGTTGGCGAACTCGCCCCGCCATGCCTCTTGGGCGCCACGGCGCAGGAGGGTGTCCATGAGGCCGGACGCGGTCCCGGACTTGCGGGGGAGCTCGAAGGAGACGTAGTGGATCTGCATCGTCGGCCGGGGGAATCCGCGGGGCCAGAATCCGAAGAACAGCGCCCGGCGGGCTTCGGCGCCGAGGTAGGTGGCCGCGATGGCCGTGGCGATCGACTCGGCGTAGTTGACGATGATGCCGTGGGATTCGCGGATCGCACCGTAGAGGACGACGGTGCGCGGGGCTCCTGCGGCGGTGCCGCGCCAGATGCGGACGTGCACCTGGGGGGTCTCGCCGAACCACACGCCCGGCACGTCCATGACGTCGTCCACGACCAGGGCCAGCGGGGGCTGCGGGACGGGGAACGTGGCCCAGTGCGGGACGGGCAGGCGCGCCGAGGCGGTGCTCAGCCCGGCGGTGGCCAGCTCGATGTCGGACGCCTTCCACACACGCTGACGTCCGACGCGGCCCACCGGCCCGACCAACCGGCCCTCGGCAACCAGCTGGTCCACCCTCTGCCGAGTGACCCCCAGCTTCTTGGCGATCTGGGCACTGCTGAGGAACTCATCCAGGTCAGACACGCACAACCCCCTTTACTCAAGCGATGAAGCACCCACTGAGGGAGCGTCAGAGCAAGAGCATGACACCGCCCCTTGCTTTAAAGCAAGGGGCAGCGAATCTTGGTTGGCTCATGGCAAGAATGAGCGGGCGTGATGATGCCTGGGCAGAGGAACAGCCTCCGCCTCAACGCCTGTAGTGAGCAGGAGTGGCGGCGGTGCTGGTCGACTGGATCGATTCACTCGGTCCCTTCGCGGTGATGCCCGCAGGGGTTACTTCAGGGCTGCTTACTGCCGTCGGCCGTCGGCAGATGGAAGGGCAGGAGAGCTAGCTTGATCTCCCGGGCGGTGTCGCCATTCGCGTGGAAAACGAAGTTGTAGCGGTCCTCGGTGTCGCCGCCGGCGTCGCGCTTGTAGTTCGGGTGCTTGCGCAGTTCAGCAACTGCCTTCGCGATGATCTCCGTGGGGGCTCCACTGCGGATGAACAGCAGGAACGCCGCCTTGGTGTCGCGCCAGGTCAAGTAGCCCAGCAGCTGGTCCAGGGTGTCCGGGATGGTCTTCGGCCCCTTCCAGATCTTGCATTCGCCGATGAACGCGTGCTTGTCCTCGACCCTGATGAGGATGTCCGTCTTGCCGGTGTTGTTGAACACCTCGCCGGCGGCCTGTCCCTCGAACTGCGCGTTGAGGCCGACGAGGAGGATGTTGCGGATGGCCTCCTCCCCCAACGTTCGGTAGGTGGAGGGCGAGCGCTCCAGCGCGTTGCGCTGATTGATCAGGACCTCGATCGCCGCGTTGTAGTCGGCGTCCGAGATGGCGGGCTCGGGCCTGAATGCGCCCGTGCTGGGCGGCGACGGGCGGGTCGTGATCTTCCGCCGCTTGATCGGGGCAGCGACGGCCGCCCCCTCGTCGCGCCGCCGGAGCTGAAAGCCGATGGCAGCACGCAAGTCACGGTCGCCGAGCACCTTGCGGTGGCGTGCGGAGACCCGGCTTCTTGCGTTCGCCGCGACCTCTCGGTTGTGCTGGTCAACCTGATGACGAGACCAATCGAGCCACTGCTGGATACCCGCGATGGCCTGGTCGGCCATGGACTTGATCCGGTCCGGGTCGCCGTCGCTGCCCTCCCAGGTGAGATGAAGCTCCTGGCCGACGACCTGCGCCCGAGGCGGGACGCTCGTGAATCTGTTGGGCCTCCACTTGAAGATCTCGGCGTCGCCCGTGAAGGGGACTGCGATGGTGATCAGCGTCCGCCGAACCGTGAAGGTGTCCCTGAACAGCCCGTTGGAGATGTCGCGGTCGACCTGTCCGTCGTCATCAAGAACCGAGATCGCGGCTTGGTCAATGATGGGGCAGTCGCGCGAGTACTTGCTCGTCAAGTGCTGGACCACGTCCTCCTCGGGAGTGGCGAGGAGATCGTCGGCAGGCCAGTCCGCGACCTCCCGCGCGAGACCATTCGCCAGGTCGTCCAGGATTCGGGCCAGTGACTCGCGGGCGAACAGCACGTCCGGGAGGCCAACCGGGGAGAGGAGAAAGGGGTTCACCTGTCTCAGTGTGCCGGGTGGGTCCGACAGGCCCGATCAGAAAGCGCTGCCCCTCGCATGGGGTAGCGCCGTAATCCGCTATACGTCCAGTGAACGCCCCGGGCGCGCGGGTGTCACCACCCCGTCTGCAGTCTCCCGGTTCCCGGCCGCAACGCGGCCGGGAACCGGGAGTATCCGCTGGTCGCCGATGGCCACTAGGCGCAAGTCCGGCGAGCTCGTTCAGACGGTGAGCGGTACCCGGCGCTCGACGCTGGCGTCCACGCTCAGCTGGCGAACGCCGACGGTGCCGTCGTCGGTGGTGTATTCGACCTCTACCCACTCCTCGCCGGTGTCCTCGTCCTCCCCGAAGTGCAGGTCGCTGATCTCCACCAGGCCGCCGTCTTCGAGGCTGATGACGTCGCCGGGCTCGAGCTCGTACACACCGACGTCCTCGAGGTCCCCCTCGTCCGGGTCGCTGTCGGGCGCACCGCCCGGTGCGGCGGTCTCCGTGGGCTCCGCCGACCCCAGGGCGAATGCCGGTGCTGCAGGGGCGGGCGATCCGGTCGGCGGCGTGTGACCCAGGGTGCCGAGGAAGGCGAGATCTTCCCCCCCGTTGGCGTAGGCCTCGGCCTGGGTGGTGAGGCGGTGAGTGAGCGCTTCCCAGGTGCGGGCGTCGTCCTCGGTGTAGTCGTCGACATCGCTCGGGGTGAGCAGACGGAGCACCTGGACGTAGCCGGCACCGTGGTCGGTGGTGGCGACGGCGCGGCCCTGGATGCTGGGGAGGTCGGTGCCGATGCGGCTGTTGCCCCACATCATGCGGGCCGCCTCGGGGGTCGCCCGGTCGAGGCTGATGCGGTGACGGAAGGAATCCCGGGCCAGTCCGGTGAGGAATTCCGCATCCGGCCGCTGAATTCCCACGACGAGATGGATCTCAGCAGTACGGGCAAGAACAACCTTTCGCTTCCAGTGAGACAGGCAGGGGTGCTCGCGCCCCTTGAGGTTTTTATCCTTCGCTCGCATCGCGGCCCAGAGCTCTTGAACCGCTTCCTTGAAAATATAGAATTCGTCGAGAATGAAGAGAACTTTTCCGAATTCACCCTTTCTTGCCTGCCGACGCTTGATGAGATCGTATCGGCGCATCATTTCGTGATGTGTCAGGGTGATCGCCTTGGCGATTTCTTCGGTGTCGGTGATGACGCGGACGCCGTCCCAGTCCTCGAAATCGATGTACTCCGTCATCTTCGGGTCGCAGAGCACGACGGGAATGCCGAGCAGGCGGGCACCGACGACCAAATTGCGGATGAAGACGGTCTTACCGGAGCCCGTCGGGCCGACGGTCAGGCAATGCGGATTCTTGCTCCCCAGCTTCCAGGTGAGGATCTGGCCGGTCTCGCTGACTGAGTACGGGATCTCATAGCGCTGCAGCTTGTGCATGAGCGGGTAGGGGACATTGGTGGGAAATGGCGGTCGCAGCTGGAAGGTGACCGTGTCGTTTTCCAGGTCCCAGGTGTCACGCCATCTGCCGGGCAGCTTGCTGTCGAGCTGCATGATGACGCGCTGGCGGAAATGTTCCGAAAGGTCGCGGCTGGTTGTCGCGTAGGCGACATCGACCCGGGTGGGGCTGTCGCCGTCGAAGGCGATGTCGGCGACACGGGCGGAGGCACCCATGATCGCCTGCACGACATCTGTCGTCCGGGTACGCAGCCGGGCCTGCTCGGCGCTGTCGCCTGTCGCCTCGGTTGTCGCTGTCGTGTCGCTGTCGACGATGTCGCCAGGGCCGGCTGTCGGGTCGATGCGACAGATGATCTGTCGTCGTGTCGGCCGCCATGTCGCCTCGACCGTGGCGCCAAGTCGTGTCGCGATGATGTCGCGGACTTCGCTGCGGGCCTTGTCGTCGCGCTCGTCGAAGGTGGCGGGGTAGGTGATCGTCAAGCGGGTGGGGACGCCTCCCCGACGGCGGCGCGCCTTGATCATCTGCTGGGGGTCGTCGGGGCGCAGGACCGGGGCGAGGGCGGCAGCGAGGTCGCGCACGGGCCGGGCTCGGTGGTGCTGCCAGGCGGCGAGGAGGGCGGCCAGGAGGGTCACAGTGGCGACCGCGGCCAGGAGGGGGATCCGTAGCTGGGTTTGGTGGGTCAGGGAGGTTCCGGCGTAGGCGACAAGGCCGGCTCCGAGGCCGTACATGATCACGGAGGCCACGGGTGAACGGTCGGCCGTGTGGGGGCCGGTGGTACTGGGTGGTGCCATTGTTTCCCCTCCTGTGGTGACGTGCTGTGGTGGCTCGCCCCTTCTCTCAGGGCTTGACAGTGGTGGTACGCTGAGGCCTGAATCGCAGCTTCGCGAGAATCCGAGGACTCAGCGACCATCCACCGCCCGCCCTTCGAGGCGGGATTTTTTCGTTACGCCCCGCTGTCGGCTTCCTGCCTGGCCTTGCGCCGGTTGATGGCGCGGATGGCAGCGCCCCGCTGTGCTCCCGCAGGCCCCGGCCCGGGTGGCAGCCGTCCTTCGACCTCGGGGAAGGGAAGACCGCCGTTGTAGGTGTCCTCCAGTCGGGCGACCTCTTCGGCGACGACGGCGCGGACGAGGCCGGAGACGGTCTGGTGGCCGTCGGGGTTCTGGAGGGTGTGCCACTGCGCGGAGCGGAGCCGGCGCATCAGGCTGGGGGGGAAGGTGAAGCTGTAGTTGCGCACGCCCTCCGGAGGAATCGGTTCCGCTGTGGGCTCGTGGCCGGTGTCGTCGAGCTCCGCAGGGGGGTGGGGGGTTGTCGCAGTGGTGCCTGTCATGTCGCGTCCCGGGGTGTCGCTGTCGCCTGTCGTGTCGGCGACAGCGCTTGTCGTGTCGCCTGTCGCGACAAGGCGGGCTGTCGCCGGTGTCGCTGTCGCCTGTCGCCGTGTCGCGGTGTCGCCGACCTCGTGTCGCCTGTCGCTGTCGCTTGTCGCCGACACTGTCGCTGTCGCCTGTCGCCGTGTCGCGGTGTCGCCGACCTCGTGTCGCCTGTCGCTGTCGCTTGTCGCCGACACTGTCGCTGTCGCCTGTCGCCG
>NZ_JBEZUS010000022.1:0-48033 GCF_040636475.1 Streptomyces sp. NPDC037389 | reverse complement strand
CACTGTCGCTGTCGCCTGTCGCCGTGTCGCGGTGTCGCCGACCTCGTGTCGCCTGTCGCTGTCGCTTGTCGCCGACACTGTCGCTGTCGCCTGTCGCCTGTCGCCTGGGTTGTCGCCTCGCCTGTCGCTTGTCGCCGACGGTGTCGCCGTGTCGCTGTCGCCTGTCGCCCGGGCTGTCGCCGTGTCGCCGCCGGCTGTCGCGGGGGGCGACATGGTGGCGAGAATGAGATCGACAGGGTCGGGCTCCTTTCGTTCGACGATTTCTGCGGGGTCCTGCCGGACCCTTTTCCTGTGGCGTCGCCCACGAGTGCGGTCGCTTTTCTGGCCTGTCACGTGACAGTCCCCCTTGAGAGCATCTGGTCATAAATGCTCTGGTAGATGTCGGCCACCTCGGAAAGATCCTCGCCGCCGAATTCTCTGCATGCTGTGTGATAGCTCTCGATTGCCTCGCGGACACGCACCCGGCGGGGAATCGGCGGACCGATCATTTTTCTTCCGAATTTCTCGCGCATGTTGTTGAGGACGCGCTGCGAATCCTTGGAATTGTCGAATTCGGTGACAATTACCCCGGCAATGTCCAGTTCCTGGTTTCTTTGCCTGGCGATGCGCTCTGCGGTGTATCGCATTTCTTCTGCGCCCTGTGCCCCCCAGACGGTGGCAGGGGCTGTGATGAGCAGGTGCTGCGCCGCGAGGAGCCCGGCGGTGGTGAGCCGTCCGACGCCCTTCGGTAAATCGAGGATGACGTCGTCCACGAGGTCGTCGAGCTCGCCGGAAAGGCGGGTCCGGCGCAATGCCGTAACGGCATCTCCGGTCATGTCGATTTCCCTGTTGGCGAGAAATCGGTCGGCTGGTGCGACGAGGACATGGGGCCAGGCTGTGGGCACGAGGACTTCGCGCAGCGGAAAGGGCCGGGAGGAAAGGGCGTCCTTCATTCCCAGGCGCCGTGAGGCGGGCTCCAGGACGTCGGTGGCGTCCCCCTGGGGGTCAAGGTCGAGGACCGCCACTCTGCGGCCGCGGCGCCCTCGCCGGCGCCGGGTGGCGGCGTAGGCCAGCTCCAGCACCGACGTGCTGCAGCCCGCGCCGCCCTTGCCCCTGCCTACGGCCACCCACATCGCATCGCCCCACTCTGTCCGCCCCGTAACCGGCCCTCCGCCAAGTCTCGTTAGACATGCTAGGGGGGCCGCTCTGACCTGCAGAGAACGTCTGGGCAATTAGGTAATTGGCCTACGCAACAAGGGCCTCAGAGCCTATGCTGGCTCTCCATGTCCCGTAAGTCACATGTGATTTGACGGCATGTGACCCTCAGCGGAAGGGCAAACCACCATGCACGACCCTGACGTCACGCCAACCGTGCCCGCGGACTCCCCGCGCGCCGGGCGTCTTCGCTCCTGGTGCCGGCGGCGGCAGCTGCGGGCGGCGCTGCGGGGGCTGCCGGAGCCGGGCCGTCTGCAGGCCGCCGGCGCCCCGGTGGTCCTGGCCGCGTTCACCACCGGCGGCCTGCAGGAGTTCCTCAAGGCCGATGCCCTGCAGGTCGGCATCCTCATCGCGGGCCTGGTCATCATCTTCGGCGCGCGCCGCAAGGACTGGGCCGGTTCCATGACCGTCGGCGGCATCGCCCTGGTCGGCCTGGCGATCATCGGCCTGTCCAGCAAGGGCACGGCCGTGGGCGAATTCCTGAGCGGCTGGATCTGGAAGTAGGCGAGGACTGTCATGCGCATGCACACCGACGACGAGGTGTATGCCGTGGACGACTACTTCCTCGGCCCGCCCCGCCAGACCCTGCCCTGGCGCGTGCGCTACCGCGCCTACGGCATCGGCATCCTCATCTACGCCGTGATCCTCCTCCTGGAGATCTGGACCGGCCTGATCAGCCCCTGGAACGCCGTCTACGGACTGCTGATCACCATCTGGTCCACGATGAAGATCATGGACCGGGTCGACCACGAGCACACGGCCCGGGCCGTTGCCGTGACCTTCTGGCACGAGGTCAGCGCCCCTCGCACGGCCAAGCACGAGGCGAAGCACACCCGCCTGACCCTCCGCGGCCTCCGCCGCCGCACTCGCACCAGCTGAACCGCACCACCCCACCCCTGCGCGGCCCGCGCCTACCACGCGGAAGAGCCGCCTGCCCAACACCAAGGGGAGAGTCCGTGTCCCAGCACCACACCCGCAAACCCCGCGCCGAAAGGCAGGGTCTGACGGCCCGCCTGTTCACCACCAGGCGCCCCGCAGCCAAGCAGGACACCGCCCACCGCAGCGGCCTGCAGCTCACCGGCATCACCGGCCACCTCGCCATCGGCCGCACCGGCACCGTCACCGCCTGGTACGTCGCCGCGCCCCAGCGCTGGTCCTTCCTGACCGACACCGACCGCAACGCGCTGCTGGGCGCCCATGCCCAGCGCCTGGCCGAACTCGCCGGCCGCCGCGTGCACCTGCGCGTCACTCACCGTCCCTACCCCGTGGCCCGCTGGGCCCAGGCCCTGCACTCCACCGTCATCGACCCGCTGCCGGGCTGGGACCGCTACCTGCACGAGGAGCAGATCAAGGTCGGCAACCTGCCGCTGGACGACAAGGTCGTCTACTACGGCGTGCACATCGGCCGACTGTCCGGCCTCGGGCGCCAGACCCACCGCCTGCTCTCCTCCGGCCAGCGCGAGCTCGACGCCCTGGCCCGCGACGTGCAAGAGGTCGACTCCACCATGCGCTCGGCCGGCATGTCCGCCCGGCCCGCCTCCGCCGCCGACATGGACTGGCTGCTCAGCCGGTCCCTGGGCCTCGGCCTGCCCGCACCCCTCGACGTCCCCGCACAGCCGGACGACCAGTGGCACGAAGAGGACCTCGCCGCCTACACCGACGCCGTCGAGTGGGCTTCCCCCGAGCCGTACGCCCCGCACCTGACCGTCACCGGGCACCGCGACGGCCGCACCATCCAGCGCTACGTCTCCGTCCTCACCCTTGGCCGCATGGCCCTGCCCGCCATCCCCGAGTCCGGCTACGGGCCCTGGCTCCAGCGCCTGGACCGCCTGCCCTTCCCCTACGAGGTCTCGGCCACCTTCGACGTCCGCCCCAGCGCGGAGGTCAACAAGGAGATGCGCGACCAGCTCGCCCGCATCCACTACCAGGTCAAGCACCACGTCGAGCACGACGTCGACATCCCCCAGCAGCTGGCCCGCCAGCGCGACCAGGGCCTGCAGACCGAGGACGAGATCAAGTCCGAGGGATTCGCCGGTATCTCGACCCGCACCGCCGGCTGGTACCGCGTCGCGGTCTCCGGGACCACCCCCGAGCAGGTCCTCGACCGCGTCAAGCGCGTCCAGACCCTCTACAAGCCGCAGATCCTCGTCCAGCACCCCGCCGACCAGTACCGGCTGGCCAGGGAGTTCATCCCCTGCGAGCCGCTCGCGAACGACGCCTACAAGCGGCGCCTGCCGGTGACCACGGTCGCGGGGGCGCTGCCCGCCGCCTCCGCCCTGGTCGGCGACCGCTCCGGCATCAACCTCGGCTACACCAGCGGCGTCTCCCGCCGCGCCGTCATGTGGCACCCCTGGCGCAGCACCGAGGTCCGCGAGCGCTCCGGGCTCACCCCGATCGTCAGCACCCTCGGCGGCGGCAAGTCCACCCTCGCGGGCAAGATCATGTACGACGCGTCGCGCATGGGCGAGAGATTCGTGTGCCTGGACCCCTCCGGCCCGCTCACCCGCCTGTGCCAGCTCCCCGAACTGCGCCCGTTCGCCCGCGAGATCGACCTGATGAGCGCCGAGGCCGGCACCCTCAACCCCTACCGCGTCATCCCCGACCCCAGGCGCGACCACTACGCGCCCGAGGAGTACCAGGACAAGCCCGACCCGGCCGGCGCCGCCGAGCGGGCCTTCCGCGCCGCCGAGCAGGCCGCGCACGCCCAGCGCCGCACCCTCGCCGTGGACGTCCTGCGCGGACTGCTCCCCGAGTCGCTGCGCACCAGCGAGATGACCAACAAGGCGCTGATGATGGCAGCGATGCGCGCCGACACCTCGATGCGTAGCTCCCCGTACGCCGTCGTCAACGCCCTGCGGGACCTCGACGGCTCCCTGGAGGAACACGCCCGGCACCTGGCCGAGCTGCTCCAGGGCGCGGCCGAGCTGCCCCAGGGACAGCTGATCTTCCCCTCCGTCGACGGCGGCGACGACGCCTACCTCACCGAACACCACCGCCTGGTCGTCATGTCGCTCAAGGGCCTGACCCTGCCCACCGCCGGCGTCGCCGCCTCGGAATGGACGCTCGACGAGCAATACTCCATGCCGCTGCTGTACCTGGCCGGCTGGTACGCGCAGCGCTCGATCTACGACCGCGAGATGCACGCCCGCAAGGGCCTCTTCCTCGACGAGAGCTGGGCACTGATGAGCGTGGCGTCCGGCCGGACCCTGATCAAGAAGACCGGCCGCGACTCCCGCAAGCACAACGTCCGCGCGCTGGTCGCCTCGCAGGACGCCCAGGAGCTCCTCGCGGCCGACCTCGGCAACTGGATCGACAGCGCGTTCATCGGGCAGACCACCGGCCTGGAAGCCCAGCGCGCCGCCCTGCGCCTGATCAACATCGAGCCCGGCAACGGCTACGAAGAGGTCCTCGCCGGCCTGTCCCAGCGCACCCGCGGATCGGACGGCAAGCGGCCCAACCGCGAGTTCATCTTCGACGACGGCGACGGCGGCATCGAGCGCATCACCGTCGACCTCCAGCACCGGCCCGACCTGCTCGCCGTCCTCAACACCACCGCCAACCCCCGCGCAGCGCAGCGCCCCGCCGCCACCAACCCGTGGACCGACCAGAGCGTGCTCTCCCTGGTCAAGGACGAGGGAGCCCTGCGATGACCGGACTCCCCCGGCAGCGGAGGCTCGCCAGCCACCGCGCCCGGCGCCTGTGGCTGCTGGCGTTGCTGCTGACCATCGTCGGCGGCTTCCTCATCGGCCCCCAGGCCGGCATCTCCCACGCTGATCCCGACCCCTGCGACAAGCTCAAGGGCAGCCCCGCCTACGACTTCTGCGTCAAGGCCGGCGACAAGGACAAAGACAAGGGCAAGACCGACCAGCCGGCGGAGAAGCCGGCGGAGAAGCCGGCGGAGAAGCCCGCGGAGAAGCCCGCCGATGACGCGTGCGACAAGCTCAAGGGGACCCCGGCCTACGACTACTGCCTCAAGCCCGGCGACAAGGCGGACAAGCCCAAACCCCTCGTCCCGGACCCCTTCGGCGCGGCACCGGACTGCAAGAAGCCCCCGGTCCCGGCCATGCCCGGCCGGGGCGACGACTCCTGGGCCCAGCACGAGCCCAAGACCATCCCGGCGCCGATCGACCCGTCAGATCCCCGGGCCTCCGCGCACATCTACGAGCAGTACGGCTTCGCCGGCCTGAAGTGGCACACCTACGACCTCTCGTGCTCCAGCACCGCCGGATTCGTCTCCAGCGCGAACGCCGCCATGGGCACCACCTGGGCCAACTTGCTCTTCGGCGGCTCGAAATGGTGGACCACCCTGGCCGTCAACCTCCAGCAGGAGGCGTCCGGCGACGGCTACATGACCAAGCTCAACACCGCCTTCGCCAAGGCCACAAAGGCCGCCCGGGACGCCGTCTACACCCCGTGGATCGGCATCTCCCTGCTGCTGCTGGGCGTGATCACCGTCTACCAGGCCACCCGCAAGGATCTGCCCGCCACCGCGAAGTCGCTGATCTGGGCGGCCGTGGTGATGACCACCGCCACCATCGCCTTCTCCTACCCCGCCGAGGCCGGCTCCCTGGCCGACACCGCCATCACCCAGACCGTCGGCCAGGTCCAGCAGGGCCTCGCTGGCGACGTCTCCAAAGGCGCCGACCCCTCCACCAGCCAGGGCAACCTCCTCGGCTCCGCCGTGCTCTTCAACGGCTGGCTGCGCGGCGAGTTCGGCAGCGCCGACAGCCCCGTCGCCAAGAAGTACGGCATGCAGCTCTACGACGCCCAGGCCCTGACCTGGGCCGAGGCCAAGCTGCCCCCCGAGGAGCGCCAGAAGGTCATCGAGAAGAAGCAGAAGGCCTTCGAGGACATCGCCGCCAAGATCAAGAAGGAGGACGCCGAGGCCTACGAGCACGTCAAGGGCACGGCGGACGGGCGGCTCGGCGCATCCTTCGACACGGCGATGGGTGCCATTCCCTCCAATTTGTACTCTTTCATGGCCTCGATCGTCATCATCTGCGCCCGCTTCATCCTCAAGCTCATCGTGGTCTTCCTGCCCGCGATCGCGCCGATCGCCCTGCACCGCCAGATGGCCGGCACCCTGCGCACCCTGGGCCGCTCCGGCGCGGCGGCAATGATCAACGCGCCCCTCTTCGTCCTCGCCGCGGGGTTGGACGCCGTCTTCATCGACACCGTCCTCGACCCGAGCTCCGGCCTGCCCACCTGGTTCGCCGTGGTCCTGATCTGGATCCTGACGATGATGCTGTGGTCGATCAGCAAGCCCTTCCGGCGCCTGAACGCCATGGTCGGCCCGAACACGGACTGGTTCGGCCGCGGCTGGGGCGTGCTCGGCCGGGCCAAGACCTTCGCCGGCGGCGCCGTCCTCGGCTACGCCAAGGGACGCTGGAGCGCGCACCAGATCGGCAAGATGATCAACGGCAAGGGCGGCTTCGGCCAAGGACGGCGCGTCGAGGAGCCCGACGAGACCGCCAACGCCGACCAGATCCCGGACGACGAGGACACCACCCGCCGCTTCACCCGGCGCGGCCCCGACGAGCCCTGGGCCGAGGTGGGCACGTACGAGCCCGAACAGCCCGCCGACAACCTGGACCACCCCGGGTACTGGGGCCCGGGCCGCAGCTGGGACGAACACAACGACACCTGGGACGTTCCCCAGCCCGATGTGCCCGCCGGGCCTCCCCCGAAACCGGCTCACGCCCCCAAGAGCCCCTGGCCCGCCGACGGCGCGGAACCCCACCACGTGCTCGCCGGGCGCAAAGCCGAGGCCAAGCAGCAGGAAGCGGCCGCAGCGTATGCCCGCGGAGAGCGCCCGACGCGCCCGTACGTCCACGAGCCGGATGACGGCGGCTTCTACACCTTCGTACCGCCCGCCCGGCCCACCTCGCCCCCGCCGGCTTCCGGCGGCACAACGACAGCCGCCAGCCCCCGTCGCGCCCCGACGCCGAGCGTGCCCATTCTGCCCCCCGACGCCAATCTCCTGCCCCTGCTGGCGGTACTCTCCCGCTCCGCACAGGGCCAGCCGAACCCGCCGTCCCCGCCCCCTTCCGGCGTCGCGCCCGGGCCGGGTGCGGCCGAGCACGAGGGCAGCCGGCCCCAGCCTCCCCGTGCGCCCGAGGTGATCGACAACGACGGCCAGCGCGTGTTCGTCGTCTACAGCCCGACCAACGGTGGCGGCTACACCACCCACACCACCGACTCAGACACCAGCACGCCCCAGCGCGAGGAGGACCCCGATGCGTGACCAGCTCCGCGATGCCCTGCGCTGGCCTCTGTACTCCCCCAAGCGCCTCCTGGCCGTCGTCGCAGCCGTCATCGCTCTACTGGTGCTGGCCAACTCCTGCCAGGACGAGCACCACAGCAACACGGCAGCGACCACCGTCGCGCCAGAAGGCACGCGGCCCTCGAAAGCGGCGCCCTCCGCAGCCGCCTCCGCCCGGCCCGACAGCACAGCGGCCCTCAAGACCGCACACACCTTCGTCGAGGCCTGGGCCTCCCACAACCCCGACCCCGGGGCCTGGCTCAAGCAGCTCGAGCCCTACACCACCGACCGGCTGCTGACCATGCTGCGCTCCACCGACCCCTCGCGCGTACCGGCCACCCGCGTCGGGGACGCCAAGCTCACCGACACCGGCGGCGGCCCGATCACCTCCGCCGCCGTCTCCACCGACCGGGGCCCCGTCACCATCGGCATGCTGTGGGCGGGCGACCGGTGGCTCGTCGGGGAAATCAAGCCCGGAGCCCAGGCGGGATCATGACCATGCTCCTCGCGCCGGCCGCCCCCCGGGCCGGCCGGCGGGTGGCCGCTGCCCTCGCGGCGGCCACCGTCGGACTCGGCACCATCGCCGCCCTCTCCCTCTCCGCCCTGACCACCACGGGCGCCAGCGCCACCACGATGACCGGCGTCAGCTGCCCCGTCGCGGGCGTCCCCATCGGCAAAGGCGACGGATCGACCCAGCTCGACACCGAGCAGATCAAGATGGCCCAGGTCATCATCGGAGTCGGCAAACAGCTCCAGGTCCCCACGCGCGGCCTGGTCGTCGCCATCACCGCCGCCCTGCAGGAATCCGGCCTCCGGAACCTGCCCTACGGCGATCTCGACTCGCTCGGCCTGTTCCAGATGCGGCCCTCGCAGGGCTGGGGCACCCGCGAGCAGATCCTCACCCCCGAGTACTCGGCCCGGAAGTTCTTCAGCGTCCTGTACAGCGACGTCCCCAACTGGCAGTCCATGAGCATCAACAATGCGGCCCAGGCCGTCGAGCGCAGCGGCTTCCCCGACGCCTACGCCAAACACGAACAGCACGCCGTCCAGATCGTCTCCTCGATCGGCGGCGGGACCGACGGCCAGGTCGACGTCACCGGATGCACGGCCGTCACCACCGCCGCCACCGGCGCCACGGCCACGGCGCTGCAGGTGATGATGCAGCAGGTCGGCAAGCCCTACGTCTGGGGAGCCACCGGGCCCGACTCCTTCGACTGCTCCGGGCTCATCGTCTACGGCTGGCGCCAGGCCGGTTACCAGCTCACCGTCCGCACCAGCCAGGAGATGTACACCATCGCCACCCCCGTCCCAAGCGGCCAGGAGCAGCCCGGCGACCTGATCTTCACCGAGATGCAAGCCGACGGCCCCGCCCACGTCCTGATCGTCGTCACCCCCGGCACCGCCGTGGAAGCCCCCAACTCCCGCATCCCCGTCCGCATCCGCCAATACGACGCGCAGCGGGAAGGCGCCCGCTTCGGCCGGCTCCCCAGCTCCGCCCTCAAGGCAAGCACCTGACGATCTCCCGCCCAACCGGTGCGCCATAAGTGCGACATAGGCGTGGGATGCTTGCGGCAGACCGTCCGTGAGGAGGGGGAATGCGCTACTACGACGTGCCCGCAGAGGATTTCGAGCCGCTCGCCCGATTCATCGCCCAGTGGGATCAGAACGTCCCTCGGCCGCGCAGTCCAGGCGACTACGAGCGGTTGGCCAGGGCCGTGCTGAGCGCCTTCGCTCCCGAGCCCGGCTCCGACACGGGACCGGAAACCAGCCACTGCTCTCCGGGTCAGCCGACACAGGGGTAGGAACACAGCTTCATGCCGGAAGGGGCGGGCCCAGCCGAGGGCCCGCCCCTTCCGGCATGTCAGCGGTGGGTGAAGGAAGCGCGGCATGTCGACTTCCCGGCCGCGACACTCCGTTCAAGTCATTGACAACTGTTCAGCACCTGAACACTATGGAGGGGTGCCGGGTACCCGCCCGGCCACCGCAAAACGCGGGGCGCGGCTCCCGCTTGCCAACGATCGCCGCGCCCCGCCTCCAGATGTGGAGGAAGCCATTGTCCACGATCACCCATGCCGTGCCCAGCGGGCCCGCCGCCTCCGTCGACCCCGGCGACGTCTCCGACGCCGCCTGCACCCTCGTCGAACTGTCCACGATCCCGGACGACGCGGCACTGCTGCGCCGCGCGGCCGAGCAACTGCCGCCCCTGATGGCCCAGCTGCGCAAGGCCACGGGGATCGACACCGACACCGACGAGGACTGGCTCAGCGTGTGGCGCCCGTACGGCATCATCCGCGAGAGGACCCCCTGACCCCATGAGCAAGAGCACCCCGAGCAGCTACACGGCCCACGCCCTCCTCACCACGGGCGGGCGCTGGAAAGCCTGTGTCGACGAGGTGCCCGAGGTGCAAGCCGCGGACCGCTCGCTCTCCCGCCTGGAGAGCCAGATCCGCAAACAGATCGCCGCGAGGATCGACGGCCCCGGGGCACACGACCCCAAGGACATCGAACTGGACCTGGTCACCACCACCGGCGACCAGGAATTCGACCACGACCTCGCCACCGCCCGTGAAACACGCCGCCAGGCCGACGAACTGGCCCAGCAGGCCCGTACGGCCGCCAAGCCGCTCGCCCGCCGCCTGGTGGACGCCGGCGTCTCCACTCGGGACGCCGGCACCCTCCTCGGCATCAGTGCCGCACTGGTCTCCGCACTCACCAGCGAGACCGACTGATCCGAGGCCCCCCGGTCCGCGCCGGACACACCACCGCCCGCCTCACCAACGGGCGGCCCCGCCGGACCTCCTGACCGCACACCCTGCCCAACACCAGGGAGTTCTCCATGCCCCAGTCCAGCACGCCCATGTGGGTCAGCCAGCTCCTCACCAGCATCCACAGCCTCAAGGCAGCGTCCGCCCGCGCCCGCACGGCCTACGAGCACGCCGACGCACTCGCCATCCAGACGCTCGGCGAGGCCTCGCGAGCCAACGAGACCCAGGACATCGCCCTCTTCGCCGCCACCGTCCAGTACAACGGATACGCCCGCAGCCACTACGCCGGCGTCCTCGACGAGATCAGCGGCGCCCACCTGGGCCTGACCATGAGCCTGGCCCGGGTCTGGTGCCGGGCCGCGCACCCCTACGCCTACGGCGTCAGCACCGCCCTGCGCGAAGTCGCCCAGGGGAAGAACCCCTCGACCGCCGAAATGAGCTACGCCGACCTGCCGAAGCGGCCCAACACCAAGGACCAGGACGTCCTGCGCACCTACCAGGCCGCGCTCGACGCCCACACGGCCATGACCATGACCCGGGGATCCCAGGGCGCGGACCCCTGGGCGACCAGCGCCGCAGCGTGGCACGACTTCGCCGACCAGGCCGAGCGCCTGCTGTGGCAGCAGGTCAAGGCCACCGCCACGGCCCGGTGATCCCGGTGCACACCAGCACCCACGACGCCGCCGAGCTCCACCGCGCCACCCAGCTCGGCGCCGTCCGGACCATCGAAGCGCTCCTGCGCGATGCGCAGATCCCCGCCGTCACCCGCTGGGAGATCCTGCCCGACGGCCTCATCCGCGGGTGCCTGGCCCTCCCGGCGAGCGACAGCCAGCACCTCAAGCACGCGGTCCGCGCGCTGTACCGGCAGCGGTCGCGGCAGGGAGCCGTCGCCGCCACTCACCGGCGCCCGGACGGCGCCCTCGAGCTGGCCGCCCGCTTCACCTACCGATCGCGGCTCGTCGAACTGTGGGGCCACCTACCGCCCACCGACGACGCCGACGTCGATGCCGAGCGCTCCTGACGCTCATCTCCCAGGGCCGGCCGCCCCCTCCCCCGCGGCGCGGCCGGCCCTGTCTCCTCGCCATCGAGAGGCACCGCCGTGCTGCACCACCTGCGCCGCCTGCGCTCCCGCAACCGCACCACCCACGACCATCACGAACTCGCCGATCACCTCATGGAACAGCGGATCACCTGGCTCAACCCGGCCTCCTGGCCCGCGCCTCAGCCCATGACGCCCCGCCAGATGCAGGCGACCCTGCTGGACGGCATCACCCACACCCTGGTGACCCTCCGCGACCTCGGCCAGCTCATCGAGGCGGCCCGCCTGCAGCCCACGCCCGAGGACCAGCTCGAGGCCCTGTGCGACGCCTCCAGCCAACTGATGGACGCCCTGCCCGACCTTTACCGAGCGGTCATGTCCACCTGCGACGAACCACGCCCCCACACCTGACCGGTTCCCTCACCACCAGCCTCCGGCCGGGCCCGTCGCCCAACACCACCGGCCCGGCCGGGGCCTTTCACGGAGGCCTTCGTGAGACCCAACCCGACCACACACCGTCCCCTCCAGCGGCATGACCACCGTCACCGGCCCCAGGACGCCGGCGCCTCCGCCGCCCGCCGCGCCCGGCAACTGCGCCGCGACGAACTGCGCCAGAACAGCGTGCAGCATGCCGTCCTCCTCGCCGGAACCGCACTCGCCGCCTACATGGTCAGCATCCCCGCGCGTCTGCTGCCGCCCCTGCCCAGCGCACTGACCATCGCCGGAGCCGTACTCCCGGTGCTGTGGGCGATCTGGCACGTCCACCGGCCCAGCGACGCCGTCCGCCGATGGCGGCGCGGCGCGGCCGGCGAACGCCGAACCGCCCGGCTCCTGCACCCCCTCACCCGCGGCAAACAGGGATGGATCATCCTCCACGACCGCGCCATCCCCCGCAGCCGGGCCAACCTCGACCACCTGCTCGTGCGCCCGGACGGAGCCGTTTTCTACTGCGACAGCAAGGCGCTGCGGCCCGGCGCCCGCATCCACGTCCGCGACGGGATCCTGCACTGCGGCCACCGGCCCTACCCCTCGGCCATCAACACCGTGATCTGGGAGGCGGCCCAGGCCGCCGACGCTCTCGGGGTCCCCGTCACCCCGCTGATCGCCGTCCACGACGCCGAAGTCCCCGGCCACGTCCTGCACGACAGCAAAGTCGTCATCGTCGCCGCCACCCGGCTCACCCGCGAGCTCCGCCGCTCCCGCTACATCCCCAACCGGGCCGCCGCCGAGCAGATCGCCGCCCGCGCCGAGGCCCTGCTCCCCCGGCACACCGCCCGCTGACCACCGCTCACGAGGAGCCCTCGATGTGGCCACGCTCCCGCACGCTCGAGAAAGACCTGACCGCTGCCGCCGCCGTCCTGCGGCGCACCACCGCCGCCGTACGCGCGGGTCACACGCCCCCGCCCCTGACCGTCATGTCCGAGGTAATGATCGACATGGCGACACTTCTGAAGACCACGGCCGTGTACGGACCCAACCCGGGGAATGCCGCGGTGTGCTACGAGAAGGCCGGGCAGCTGCTCCTGGCCGCCCAGGAACTCCCGGACCTCGCCCCGACCGCCCGCACCAGCGCCCTGAGCGCCTCGGCCACGCTGGTCCTGGTCCATGAGCTCCGCGTCCCCGTCCCCGGGCCGGACAGGAACGCCAGCATCACCGTCCTACGCGACAGCACGCAGGACCGGCCCAGGTGGGCCGTCACCACCGGCTGCCTCTTCGGCGTCCGCGCCTGGACCGACACCGGCTGGCAGTACATCAGCAGCATCGGCCGTCCCGCGGCCTTCCGCTACAACCTGGACGGCGCCCTCACCCTCGCCCACCAAGTCGCCCGGACCGAACCGGACCGCCGCAGGGCCGAGATCGAAGCGGCACGCACCCGACCCTCACGACCGCAGCACCCCGCATAACCCCAACCGCCCGCATCACGACACACCGAGGCGCCGCCCACGAGGGCGGCGCCCCTTCCTGATCCCCTGAAGCACCGGTCCCTGCGCCATCGGCAGATTCCTGCGCCCCCGCTCGCCCTGCCCACGCGGGATACTGCGGAACATGACTTTGCCGAGCCTGGAAATCAGCGGGGGCGACGACTGGTTCCGGGCCGTCCCTCCGTCCGCCGTCCCCGTGCCCGCCGCCATGCTCTCCGACCTCCACCGCCAACGAGCCATCGCCGCCTTCGACGGCGTCGGTCTGCTCCACGACCTGCGGATCCTCGGGGACGCCCACCACGAAGCCCACGGCACATCCGTCGACGTCGTCCCCGAACTCGACTACTGGCGCACCCGCTTCTCCCCCGCAACTCCCGTCGCCGCCCGGCGCCTGCCCATCGACCAGGTCTGGGTCGAGCACCGCCTCGACTACCAGCGCCCCGCCGAACCCGGCCAGGAACCACCCTCATCCGCCGGCGCCCCGGCAGCCCTGCTGCGCCGCATCGCGCCCGGACCCAGCCAGCCGGGCGCCCGGACCCCCGTACCAGCCCGGACGGTCGGCCACCTCCACGGACGGCGCGTCATCCAGAGCACCCCCACCGGCTGGGCCTGGGACCTACGCGCCGTCAGCGAGCCATACCAGAACGAGGAAGGCGAGATCACCCTCAACGCCACCAGCGCCAACGACTACTACCGATGGATCATCACCGGCACGCTCCCCGAGGCCATACCACTGCCCCTGTACCTGCTGTGGACCGAATAAGAAGCTGTCTCGCTTCTGCCTTTGTCACCCATGTGGGGGATCGGCAGAGGTGTCGGTCGCGCGCACTGCGTGCTTGGCCGCCACCTGCTCCAGCACCGCGTACAGCGCCTGAGCGCGCTGGCTGCGCGGGCTGCCGAAAGCCTCTCGGCTGGCGGTGAGCAGCAGCTGCCAATGGGCGCCGGTCATCCGCATTCGGCTGGCCGCCCGGACCGCGCTCAGCAGAGGCCGGTTCTCCCGGGCCGCCAGCGGCCCTCGTGCGGGCGACACCAGATCGTGCGCGTGTCCCCGCAGCGCCTGGCGCAGATGCAGCGGCACCGCCTCCCACGTCGGATCGTCCGCTTTCGGCAGCAATCGGCCCTGGGCCGCCCCGGACTCGGCCAGCGACGCTGCGCCGGAGCCGGAGCCCAGGGGGTCGGGAGCAGTCGGGGACCGGTCGTCAGCCGGAGTGCCGGCGGCACAGGTGTGGGTGGCCGACGCGCCGATGTGCGCGCACATGGGGCAGCGCACCCACCCCGCCTCCCGGACAGCCGCCTCGACCACCGAGCACTCCGGGCCGAACCCCGCCGCAACCAGCTGGTGCGGCAGGCGCGATTCCTTGATAGCGCGCAGGGCGGCGGCTGCGGTGACATCGTGGCCCTGCGCGAACCACCTGCCCATCACGCCTTCGCCGCACCCGCAGAAGCAGCGCCGCCAGCCTTCCCTCGTCTCCGTCACGCCCCGGGACACTAGTGGCTCCAGCAGCGGCCCCCGGGGACGTGTGCCTCGTGTCGAGGTGCCTCACCGAGGATGCGGGACAGCTTCTGAGCGTGCCGCAATCACCTTCGAACCCAAGGGGGCTGGCACGACTTCTCAGGGGCACCACGGCCGTGGTGCCCCTGATCGGTTCTCGGCATGGCAGCATCGTGCGGGCCAACGCCGAACCGAGGGAGAAGCCCGCCGTGCTCATCGCCAACATCAGCCCACGAAGTATGGGCAAGACCACGGACACCGGGTTCATGGCCCATGCGCTTCACGAAGCCGGCTATCCCGTACGAGCTTGGGACGCTGACGAGTCCCAGCACCTCACGCAGTGGTCAGAGGCCGCAGGCGGCTTCCCCTTCCCTGTCGGCAAGAACGCGACCGCCACCTTCGCCACCGACATCGAACGGCTGAAGGGCGGCATCGACATTGTCGACGTGGGTCACACCGAGAACCACCCCCACATCGCGGACAGCGTGCTGAAGATCGCGGACCTGGCCATCCTCCACATGGAACCGTCCATGGCCGACTGGCAGCGGGTCACCAAGCCGCGTACCTCCACACCGGTGGCCGACATTGTTGCTCGGTCAGCCTTCGCTCGTCCCGGCCGCCAGGCACCGCCTTTGTGGGTCCTGTTCAACCGCGTGCGAACCGGGGTCCGCTCAGCGAGGGAGATCCGCGACATGATGCGTGAAACAGGGTGGAACGTGTTCACTGTGATGATCCCGGTTCGGGACGACATCAAGCAGGCGACAGCGTTCCCTGTCGAGCGCGCCGCCAACGGCCCCTTCGGTGAGCTCGTCACCGAGATGGAGGCAAAGGGGCTCATCAAGCATGGGTAGGCGCAATCTGCGGGCCGGAGCTCAGGCCACGGCCAACGCTCAGCCACCGGCCAACGTAGTCCCTCAAGGGTCCACCGGGACCGTCGTAGTCGTCGCCGATGAGCCGGACAAGCTGCGTGACCAGCCGTTCACCCTCGCGCACTGGGGCGCCACCCTGCCCGACCGGGACCTGACGCCCGAGGATGCGAGCGGACCGCTCAGTGACGAGGAGCAGCGGCAGCTGGCCGAGTGTCACCGAGCCGTCGACAACGCGCGGTCCGCCCAGTGGCTGCTCGGTCGTGCGCTGGAAATCGTTCGCCGCCGACGGCTGTACCGGGGTGACGGGTCCCGGACTTGGCTCCAGTACCTGGTCGCCGAGCACGACGGCATGACCGAGCGGGAAGCGCGCCGACTGCAAGAGGAATGGCGACTGGCCAAGGCCGTCCAGGACGCGCTGGGCAGGCCCGCGCCCGCATCCCACGTACGGGCCATGCTCGACTACGCCGACAGCACCACTGACGAGCAGGCCGCCTTCGACTACGTGATGCTCAGGAAGGCGTTCGAGACCGGGCAGGTACGCCTGGTTGCCCACCAGATCAGGGCCCGAGTCGTCAAAGCTCTGGAGTCCGCCGCCAGCGAGAAAGACCCTGACAGGCGCCGCCAGGCGGTCGGGACCCGCTGGCGTGAGATCCACGCCCCTCAACCGTCGATCCCCGGCCCCTCGAAATCTCCGGAGGCCGCAGGGGCAACCACGACGGCGAGGGAGGCCACCGATCCTCTTGCCGAAGCTGTCGCCGCCGCTGAACGTGCGCTGGAGCGCGTGAACGACGCGTTGCTGGACGGGAGTGCCACCGAGCGACGCTCAACTGCTGAGGCCGAGTACCTGCAGCAGCGGCTCCGGAAGGTGGGGCGCATTCTGGCGAAGGTCACGGTACCGGCCGACGACATCATCGACGCGGATGTAGTGGAAGACGAGGACGAAGCCCACGGTTAAGGGGAACCCGGCAAATTTGCCGGGTTCCCAGGGCACCTACCCCGCAGGCGGGAGTGCACGCCGAGCACGTGGCCGCCGCGCCACAGAAGCACCCCAGCGGGTACCGCTCGACCGCGGAGTGTCCGCATCGAGGACCTTGACCGGCAGGGTCTTACCCCTACCGACCCGCCGTGGACGCTTGAGAGCACGTACGAACGCAAGGTAGTTGGTGGTGGTGGTTTTGGTGGAGCCGCCCTTAAGGCAGCCCATCACGGTCACGTCGCCGTCGTCGCCCTCCGGACCGGGTGGGGGCTGCTGCCTCGGAACGGTAACGTCGGACTTGGCCACAGGTGATCTCCTTTGTCGTCAACGAGGTTGTGGCTGTCTCAGACGCGCCCGCCGGACCCGCCCTCCGGTGGGCGCGTGACACTTCCACTCCTACGACGGACGTGCCCCACACAAGAAACCGTATCGAGCGCCTCCGCAGCAGGACGCAGCAACGTCGGCGACCGCCCTCTGGTCATCCACCCGGCGGTGCACTCGCCACAGGCCAAGTCGGCGCTCCCCGATCAGGATCGGATCAACGCGTCCAACACCTAACGGCATTAACGATCCGGAATGCTCCGGGTTCACCATCGAGGCACCGGCCATCCCTGTCCGGCTACTCAACGATGGGAGTTCCTCATGCCTACCGACTTCGGCCGCACCTGGCCCTACCGCTTCTGGAACGGGCCCAGTCTGCTGGACGAAGACTGGGAGCTCGGCGACGACCATGATGCACTGGAGGTCGCCGCGCGGATCCGGGAGCACGGCGGCTGCGTAACCCGAATCGAGCGCCATGACACCGACGGGCTGTGGCGGACTACCTGGACACTCCCATACCCGTGGGAGGACATCCGGGCCAGTTGAGCAAGATCGGGCTCTCGACTCGCGCAGTAGGGACCGGCGGGGCAGTCACACCCATTACCCGGCACGGCGAGCATCGACCTCGGCGGCCCCGCGCACCGAGGCGGACCGGCCGCGCGACGCGATGGCCCTGCGGTCTAAGGCGCGCCGAGCCCCGGGGTCCTTTACGGCGTAAAGGACCCCGGGGCTCGGCGTCATGAGAGAGCCAGGAGCTTGCGGGCCTTCTCGGTCACGTGCTCTGGGCTGAGGTGAGTGGCGTTGATGACCTCGGCTTCGCGGGCGAGCCAGCCGTCGAAGGCCTCGACGTAAGCGCCGATCTTGCGGCGCCGGAAGGCGCGGACCTTCGACTCGGCTGGTTACTGGTTGCCGTGCTTCTCGCACTTCACCGGCAGACCGAAGGAGCGCAAGTGAGAGGCGAAGGTCTCGGCGGTCTCGAAGAGCTGAGCCTGCATACCGACGCTCTTGGCGGCGCGGACGAAGGTCGGTTCGTCGTCGAAGTAGCCGAGCTTCGTGGGCGGCAGCCCCATGTGTTCGGCGGCGGCTCGGAAGGCGAGGGGTGAGGGCTTGTCGACGCCGAGGTGGGCCGAGGCGAAGACGAAGTCGAACTCGATGTTGTGGTGGTCCAGGTCGGCGGGCAGCGCATCGGTGCAGTTAGACAGGACCCCGACCGGCACGTGCTCCCGCATTTGTCGCAGGAGCTCGACCATCGTGGAGTCCGGTTCGCCTCGGTCGGATCGCCATGCAGCGAGGTGCTCCCGGACGGCTGGCCCGTAGTCCTTGGCCAAGCGCTCGGCGACATCGTCGGCCCACTGCTGGTCGGTGATGACGCCGACACGGGCGAGGCGGTAGGACGGGTGGTCGTACGCGTAGCGCGCGATGGCGCCGGCCGGGAGGCCCGCGCGCTGCTCGCTGGTCTGGGCGCCGGTGTTGTGCCAGTGCCGGAAGAGGCCGTTCATGTCGAGGAGCAGGCCGTCGATGGTGGGCATGGAGACTCCTTGAGGGCCGGGGCCGGGCGCGTCAGTGTGCTTCGGCCTGGTGGTAGGCGGCGATATAGCGGTCTGCGGTTCGGCTCCAGCTGTAGGTGCTCTCGATGCGGGAGCGGCCGTTGGCGGCGCGCCGCTTGCGCTCGTCGGGGTCGCTCAGGGCGGTGACGAGGGTGTCGGCGAGGTCGTCGGGGTCGTCCGGCTTGACCAACCAGCCGGTGGCGCGGGGGCCGCCGGAGACGATGGTGTGGAGGGGGCCGCCGGTGGCGGTGGCGATGGGCGGGGTACCGCAGGCCATCGCTTCGAGGTAGACCATGCCGAAGGGCTCGCCCACGGCCGGCGCGACCATGAGGTCGGCACAGCCCAGTCCGGTCGGCAGCTCGTCGTGGCCGCGCCACCCGGCGAAGAAGACGTCGTGCTCCACCCCCAGGTCCCTCGCCAGTTCGGCGGGGTGCCGGCCTTCGCACTCGCCGGGGTAGCCGCCCCACATGAGCAGGAGCGGGGTGGGGTCGAGTCGGGCCCGGGCGGTGGCGAAGGCGCGTAGGAGGACGGGGAGGCGCTTGAAGTCGAGGAACCGGCCCACCCACATCAGCAGCGGCCGGAGCCTTCCGTCGCGGTCGCGGAGGCGGCGCAGGTCGGCGTCGGTGTAGCGGAGGGAGCCCGGCTCGCCGCTGGGGCCCCAGCCGTGCGGGTCGGTGACGAGCCAGCGCCACAGGTGTTCCAGGCGCTGGTGCTCGGTGAGGCGTTGCGGGCGGAAGCGGCGGATGTCGACGCCGTTGGGGATGACGGGGAGTTCGTGGTCGAGGTCGAGCAGGCGCTGGGCCAGGTCGCGGTCGTGGTCGGAGACGACCACGAGGTGGCCGGCGTGGGGTACGGACTGGCGTAGCCGGGTCAGCCAGTACCGGGAGTGGCCCCACTTCTGCCACGCGGTGGTCGTCAGCAGGTCGGCGTCGGCGTCATTGAGCCTGGCGCTCTGGGCGATCCGCTGTGCTTCGGTGCGGCGGTGCGGGTTGCTGGTGTGGAGGCGGTGGCCGAGGTCGCGCAGGGAGATGCCCACGGACTGGGCGAGGTGGAGGCGCCGGGCCATGCCGTCGATCAGCTTGAGTTCGGTGCCGTGGAGGGTGGTGACCACGGGGATGTCCCGGTAGGCGATGTGGGCGGCGGTTTGCAGGTGGCTGAGGTGGTGCAAGTGCAGCACGTCGGTCTCGGCGCTGCGGTTGGCGCGCAGATGCCGGGTCCAGGCGTGGGTGAGGCCGTCGGCGTCGAGGGAGGGAACGGCGCTGAAGAGCGGGTCGGGGCAGTGGCCGCGGTCTTCGTAGGAGGGGTGGAAGGGCAGCGGGGCGTGCTGGGGGTTGCCGCCGCTGCGGAAGACGGCCTGGGCGTCGTTGTAGTCGTACGGGCACAGGTCGAGGCCCTGGTAGAACGTCGGCCCGTGGGAGGGGTCGCCGGGGTGGCCGAGGGAGCCGGCGTGCAGGCGGGTGGACCATCCGCGGGTGTTGAGTTCGTGCAGGAGGTAGCGGATGACCTGGGCGCTGCCGCCGCGTGGGTAGAACAGGACGGCGGTGTCGAGTGAGGGCATGGCGGACTCCCTTGTCCTGGGAGAAGGAGGTTGTGGACGCGGCAGGGCTAGTGGGGGTCGATGATCAGGGGCTGGGCGCCGGAGAGCCGGCCGGGCCAGTAGCGCTCGTCGGGGTGCTGGGGCGAGCGGACGGTCACGCCGAGGACTTGGGCGAGGCTGTGGCGGTCGCGCAGCGGCAGCGGCTGGCCGAGGACCACGGTGCGGGTGCCGGGGGCCAGCGTGTAGGGCAGGCCGGGGTGCCCGAGCCGGGCGAGGTGCCCGTCGATGTCCGTCGTCGTGACCGGCGGCCGTGCGGGTGCGGCACGGCACAGGGTGCGCTGCCGGTCGGGGCAGTGGTTGGCGCTCAGGCAGGTGGGGGTGTTCAGCACGCCGTCGCGGTCGGGGAGACCGAGGACGTGGGCGAGGGCGCAGCTGTTGGTCTGGAAGACGGGGTAGCCCGGGTAGCGCTCGGGCAGGTGGCGGAGCCAGTCCCAGGTGGCGCGGGGCCAGACGGAGTCGGCGGCCTGCGGGTCGAGGTGGGGGTCGTCCAGCTCCGGCCAGAGCTCGGTGATCTGTTCCAGGGCGGTCGGCTTGACCTTGGTGCCGACCGCGACGGTGCAGACGGCGTAGCGGGAGGCCCAGTCCAGCACCCTCTCGCAGGCCTCGACGCTGGAGTTGTGGGGGAGGGCGGGCCGCCAGTAGTGGATGACCGGGATGCCGGCGGCGTGCAGGCGGGGGAAGTTCTCGCGGAGCGCCTGGTGGTTGATGCCGCGTTCGATGTCGGGGCCGAGGCCGGAGTAGCTGAGGTAGACGATCACTGGCAGTCCGGCACGGCGGGCGCGGGTGATGGCGTCCACGGCGTCGTCGGTCATCCGGCCCTTGGTGATCAGGCAGACGGGGTTGCGGATGGGGGAGGCGCTCAGGACGTCGAGGAGGGCGGTCAGGTGGGCGCGGGTGACGGGGGTGGCCAGGGCGTCCGTGCAGGTGTAGAGGGCCAGGACCAGGCCCGGGTGGTAGTAGGGGCTGGTCAGGAGCTGGTCGAGGGTCTCCTCGGGGGTGGCGAGGACGGCGGGCTTGGTGCGGGTCAGGCCCAGGTCCGTCAGGTAGCAGTAGCGGCAGCCCCAGGGGCAGCCCTGGACGGGGTTGATGGCGATCCAGGTGTCGTGCTGGTCGATGACCGGTTCGAAGGCGCGCTCGCGCGGCATGCGGGGTGCTCCTCTCGGGCCGGCCGCTCACCGACAGCCAGGCGGTCGGCCCGAAGGGGAACGGCGGATCAGGTCGTGGTGCCGGTGGTGGGCTGGTCGATGTCGTGGACGAGGCGGCGCAGGACGGGCCCGTAGTCGGGGTGAGCGAGGGCGTGGGCGAACTGGGCGACGAGGTAGTCGGCGGGGTTGCCGGTGTCGTACCAGCGGCCCTGGATGACCTGCCCGTACACCGCCCGCCGGGAGGCGAAGGCGTTGATGGCGTCGGTCAGGTAGATCTCGCCGGTGCGGTGTTCGTGCCAGCGGCGGGTCTGCTCGCGCAGCTCGTCGACGATGCCGGGGGTGATGACGTAGCCGCCGATGGCGGCGTAGGTGGACGGGGCGGCTTCGGGTTCGGGCTTCTCGATCAGGCCGGTGATGCGCAGGAGGCCGTCGTCGAGGTCTTCCTTGACCACGGGGACGCCGTAGCGGCGGGAGTCGGAGCGGTCCATGGGCATCAGGGCCAGGACCGGGCAGTGGGTGGTTTCGTAGGCGCGGATGAGCTGCTGGGCGCGGGGGACCTCGGCGACGAAGACGTCGTCGGGCCACAGCACGAGCATGGGCTCGTCCACGCCCCGCGCCGCGTTCAGGACGGGGGTGCCGTTGCCGTAGGGGCCGTGTTGGTCGAGGTAGGTGATGTGGCCGCGGTGGGCGAGCTCGGCGACTTCCTCGACGGCGTCGGCGTAGTCCGTCTTGCCGTCGGCCCGCAGCTGGGCGACCAGGCCCGGGTTGGGCCGGAAGTGGTCCTGGATGAGGTTCTTGCCGCCGGAGACGACGATGGTGATGTCGGTGATGCCGGAGGCGACCAGCTCGCGCACGGTGTGCTCGATGACCGGCCGGTCGCCGACCGGCAGCATCTCCTTCGGGATCGCCTTCGTCAGCGGCAGCAGGCGGGAGCCGAGTCCGGCAGCCGGGATCACTGCCCTGCGGATCGTCGTGGCCATCACGTCCCTCTCGGTTCAGGCGGCGGACCGCACCGGCCGGCACGGCGCGGCCCGACGCTACCAACGCCCCCGCAACGCCGGGGCGGCCAAACCGTTTCGCCGCCCCGGCCGTGTCCCGCCGGGCTACCGGCAGAGGAAGCTGCCGGTGTACTTCGTGACCGCGAAGTGCCCCTTCGCCGTGATTGCCTCCTGGACCTGGGCGCGGACGCGGTCGCGCAACTCGCTCAGGAAGGCGGCGTCGACGCCCTCGCGCTCCTGCGAAGAGACGCAGCAGTGGTTGTGACCGACCTCGTAGAAGCGCATGAACGGCGCCGGGTCGGTGAAGCGCAGCTGGTCCTGCCACGAGACCAGGCGCACCTCGTCGAAGTACGGCTCCAGCTGCTCCCGGCCGTTCTCCAGGGACAGGCGCCCCTTGGGCGTGGCCTTCACCAGGTCCTTCGGCGCGCCCATCGCCTCCAGGGCGGTGAAGTGCACGTCGTACATCTCCAGCATGCTGTCGGGGCGGTCGGTGGTGAGCATGAACAGCCCGCCCGGGCGCAGGACGCGCCGGACCTCGGCGAAGCAGCGGTTCAGGTCCGGCACGTAGTGGATCATGTAGTTGGCCATGGCCCGGTCGAAGCTGTTGTCGTCCAGCATGGACAGGTCATCCGCGCTGCCCTCGATCCACCGGCACGGCGTGGCTGTGCCGCTGAGGCGGTCCTTCGCCGCGACCAGCACGGCCGGGGCGATGTCGAGCCCGGTGATGCTGCCGTCGGCGAGGTGGGGCCGGATGTGCTCCAGGACGAAGCCGTTGCCGCAGCCGAGGTCGAGCAGGTCCTCGCTCCCGATGAGGGCGAGGTTGTCGATCATGTGGTCGACCATCGACTCGGGGCTGGTGCGGAACGCGTTGTGGACCCACTGCTTGACGTCCAGCATGCGGGTGTCGGCGAAGAACCGGTCCCGGGCCGTCTCGGCGGAGAAGACGAAGTGCTCGCTCGGGATGATGCGGGCCGCCAGCGCGTCCAGGGCCGGCGTGCGGAAGTCGGTCTGAGCCATGGTGAGATCTCCCTTTCGGGTCGAAGATCAGCTGTGTGAGGGCTTGGGGCGAGGCGCAGTGGTTCTGGGCCCGTCAGGAGACGGGCGGCCACTTGGTGCCGACGTACTTGTGCGGGAGCAGGCCGGTGACCGGCGCCAGCACGCCCTGGCCGCCGTCGGCAATGACGGCGTGCAGGCCGGGGCCGTGGTCGAGCAGCAGCTCGCGGCACAGGCCGCAGGGCGGCACGATGCGCGCCAGCGGCGGCTCGGAGGGCTTGGGGTAGCGGACGGCGGCCACCACCAGGAGCTGGGCGCTGGTGGCCAGCCGGGCGGCGGACAGCGCGCCGGCCTCCGCGCAGACCGCCGCCCGGCCGACCATGGCGTCCACGTGCAGCCCCAGATGGATGCCGCCGTCGGCGTCCAGGAGCGCCGCCGCGATCTGGTGCCGCGCCAGCACGTAGCGGGCGCTGATCGTCTCGAAGGCGGCCGCGACCAGCTTGCGCGCCGTGGGATCGGAGCAGGACAGCGAGGGGTCCTCGACCCGGCGGCCGGTCACCGGCCCGCGCCCACGGCATCGAGGTGGATCTGCGACGGCTGCGGACCCCGCGAGTTCTGGTACTTCCCGTCGTACAAGACGATCCTTCCGCGCGGCCGCCAGAAGGTCACCTGCGCCAGGCAGTCGCCGGCGTGCACGCGGACGGGCTGTACGGCGTGGAACTGGAACGTCGTCTGCCCGATGGACCCGATATCGATCAGGTCCGCCGTGACGTGGACGAACAGGCCCAGACGCGCGGCCGCCGAGCGTGAGCGGATGATGGGCACGAGGTGCTCGCTTCCCAGGCGCTCGACGCTGGAGCCCAGGTAGATCCGGTCCGGCTCCAGGACGAACCCCTCGTCCGGGATCTCGACCTCCGCGAAGGCGTTCGCCTGACGGGTGTCCAGGACCTCCCCGGTGTAGTAGGCCAGGGTCGGGCCGAGCGCGAGGTCGTAGGAATTCGGCTGCACGCGCGCCGGGTCGAACGGCTCCAGGACAAGCCGCTGATTCTCACGCTCACGCGCGATCTGCGGTCCAGTCAGGATCACAGCAGCTACCCCCTTTGTGGTGAGTGGGAAGACGCCGCCAGCGGTCAGCGGACGGCGGCCAGCAGGCCGGCGGGCGGGACGGTGGCTTCACTGATCCGGCCGAAGTGACCGCCGTACGGCAGATGAACACCGACCGTGCTCCAGAAGGTCACCTGTCCGGTGACCATGCCGGGGTAGACGCGAAGCGGCTGGACGACCTTGATCTCCAAAGTCCACCGGTGGCACGACCCGAGATTGCCGAGGTCGGCGCTGAACTGGAGGAACATCCCCAAACGGCCCAGCGAGGACCGGCCGATCAGCGACGGCACGAACTCCTCGCTGCCGATCTCCTCGACCGTCGTGCCCAGGTAGACCCGGCCGGGCTTGAGCACCATGCCGCCGGCCGGGATGGTGACCTCTTCCAACTCGTGGTCCGCGTGCGTGTCGATCACCGCAGAGCGGTGCGTACGCAGCGTGGCGCCGAGCCGGTAGTTGTAGGAGACGGGGTTGAGCTGGTCGAGGGTGAACGGCTCGATGGTCAGCGCTCCCCTGCGACGCTGACGCGCGATCTCCGGCCCGGTCAGGATCACCGCAGCAGCTCCTTGGCGATCTGCGCCGCCTGCTCACGCAGCTCCTGGAGGGACCCGGCGTTCTCGACGCGCCGCCAGGGCGCCACCTCCAGCGGCGCCTCGGTGGGGTGCTGCTCGTCGCCGGGCGTCAGGTCGGCCCGCGCTTGCTTGCGGGCCCGGCGCAGTTCCTCCGGCGCGCTGATCTCCACGAGGGCGAACCCCAGCCGCGTTACCGCCTCCGCGTCCGGCGCGCGGAGGTCGTCGCACAGCAGCACGGCCGACGGCTTGACCCGTTCGGCGTGCCGAACGCGCTGACCGAACGCTTCGGTAAGAGCGTGGGGGTTGATCTGGCGCAGGTGCGAGCCGAGGAAATTCAGCAACTGCCCGTCCTGCTCGTGGCCCTCCAGCAGGGGCCGGCCGGCCACCGCGTAGACCACGGACTGGAGCTCGTACAGGGGCGCGGCGAGCTTCAGCGTCAGCACCTCAGCGCCGGCCCGGGACACCTCCTGTGCCAGCAGTTTCACGAGGGTGGTCTTCCCGGCGCCGGGAAGACCGTTCAGGGCGACCTTGGGCATGGCGGCTCCTTCGAACAGCTCGGGCATGCCGGACCCCTGGAATCACACGGACCGGCGTATCGGCCGGCCTGCGGAGCATCCCGCTCGGGGCCCGTGCCAACGATGATGGCCGCCCACGGGGCCTGCGGACAGGGATCTGTTGTCCGCGCCTGTCCGCAACCCGGCTCGGACACCTGTCGGCATCCGCCACCATGGGTGTGTGCTGGTCGCAGCGTCGCGGGAGGGTCCGCATCGCGCGTACGCAAGGGACGATCAGACCTTGGAGGTAGCGATGCCGGATACCAGCCAGCAGGACTTCGCCGCGGAGCTACGGCGGCTCCGAGGAGAGATGACCCTGCGGGAGCTCGCACGCCGGGCGTGCTGCAGCAAGAGCCTCATCTGCGACCTCGAACACCGAAGGCGCCCCCCGACACCCCAGATCACGCGTGCCCTGGACAAGGTCCTCGGGGCGGGCGGCAAACTGGTCCTACTGGCCGAAGCCCAACGACAGCGCTCGAGCGAGGAGACAGCAACGGCCCCCCGCAGTGCCGTGTACGACCTCCTCCGGGAATGGGATGACGTGTTGCGCAGGGACTTCCTCAAGAAGAGCGCCGGCGCCGTCGGCGCCGCCGCCGTCACGAACCTCGGGATCAGCGCCACGACCGCCAGCAGCCACGAGCTGATGGACGCCCACCACGCCCTGCGCGCCGCCCACGGCCGCCTGGACAACCTGCGCGGAGCGGCCACCGTGTACGCACAGGCCGTTGAACACCACCACCAGGTCCTCACCTGGCACTCCGCCGCGCACACCGTGGCGGAACGGCGGCAGATCGCCGCCCTCGCGGCCGACACCGGCGGATTCGTCGGCTTCCTCACCTACGACCTCGGCATGGCCGAGAACGCCGCCGCCTACTACCACGACGCCGCCGGCCACGCCCGCTACGCCGGCGACCTGTCCTCCTGCGCCAACCTCATCGGGCAGATGAGCCGCATCCTGGGCGACCAAGGCCACACCCGCCGCGCCCTCGACCTCGCCGACGGCGCCCTGCAGCTCTCCGGCACCAAAGCCCACCCCGCCGTACGGTCCTGGCTGCACGCCATACGCGCCTACCACCACGCCGGCCTGAACGATGCACGCGCCGCCCAGAGCGACCTCAACCGCTCCTGGGCGCTGCTCGAACGCGCCGAAGACGGCGAGAAGCCGCCCTACATCGGCTACCTCAGCGCCGCCGAGCTCGGAAAATGGACCGGCCACGCCATGGTCCGCCTCAGCCGCACCACCCCGTCCTTCCTCACCACGGGCAAGACCGCGCTCGACGAAGCCCGCGCCACCTGGCCAGCCGCGATCGTCCGCGGCTCCGCCGAGATGCTCACCGCCAGCGCGCACATCTACGCCGCCCGCGGCGACCAGGACGAGGCGACCGACCTGGCATCCCGCTCCGTCGCCATCGCCACAGCCACCGGATCAGCAAGGAACCTGCGCGCCGCCCTCACCGCCCAAGCCCAGGTTGCCGCCCACACCGCATGAACCCTGGCGCCGGCCGAAAGGCCGCCGCCACGAGCATCATCGTCTTGCCGCTGCAAGCGCCTGACGAAGCCGTGCCGCCGCTTCGCCACGCTCCTCCGGGGCATACGTCAGCACTCCGTTCTCCGCCATCAACGCGTGGTGCTGCTGCCGCTCATACGGAACACCGGGCGGCAGCCCGGCAATGTGCCAGTGCAGATGAGCATTGCCTTGCTGACTGCCCAACGACAGCAGATAGGTCCGCTCCGGCGCGAAAACCTGCTCCATGGCACACGCCACGGTGCGCACGACCCGCATCAGCCGTAGGTAGGCGTCCTCGTCAAGGTCCCGGACAGCATGCTCAATGTGCGCCTTCGGCGCCACGAGAACCTTGCCCGGCAACGTGGGCCACCGGTCCAAGAACGCCACATGCTCATCATCCTCGAACACCAACTCGTGGACGTAGTCAGGATCTCCCGCCAGGAAGGCGCACACGAAGCAGGGCCCCGTCCGCGCCCGGACCACGTAGGCGTCAAGATCCATCGGCCGCAACTCCATCAACCCATGTCCGCCCGGTCAGACGACGCTCCTGTCTGGGGCGGCGCACCGGACGGCGCGAGCTGGGCACTGATCGCCGTATCGAGGTCCGACATGGTCCGAAGGAAGGCCCCGCACAGATCGACGTCGTAGCGGTACGCCAGGATCAGCACCGACCACAGACAGTCGGCGAGCTCGTGCTCGAGCGCCGCATGACCGCCCGCCACGTCCCGCGCTCCCTCCTCGGCCATGACGAGCTTGGCGAGATCACCAACATCCCCCACAAAACCCAGCATGAACTCATCTCGCCGCCAGACCCGGCCACGCTCGCGCCGGTTCAGCCGGTCATAGAGATCATGAATCTGAATCGCCCGCTCTTGCAGTGCGCCAAAATCCAACAGGCCCTCCCGCTCCAGTCCGTGCAGCTGATGATCCCCACTCCCCCAAGAGGTCATCCACGCTGACACCCTCGTCCGTGTGAACTTCCACCCAGGACATCAGTTCCTCTGTGAAAGCCACCGCAGTGAGGCAGCCCTGATCCCAGAACGCTGGGCGTCGCTGGTTCAAGTGGTCGGGCTCGTTCCTGGGCCGGGAACCGAGAGATCGCCTATGCCGAGGCCCGGGCGCAGGCGTGCAGCTGCTCGACCCATGCGTGCAGGTGCTCGGCCAGCTCTGCGTTGTCGCCACGGGCAACCGTCTGGAGGAGCTCGGCGGCGATCGTTGCCTCGCCCGCCCAGGCAGTGGGTGTGCCGAGTTCGGGAAAGGCGGTGCGGACGCGGGTGGCGAGGTCGGGCTGGTGGAGGCTGTAGGCGTAGAGGGTGGCCTGGTCGTAGCCGTAGGGGGCGCGGCCCCAGCCTTCCCAGTCGAGGATTCGCAGGGCGGGGGCGGTGAGGTTGGCCCAGTGCAGGTCACCGTGGGCCGTGGTCCAGGTGATGGTGTCCGGTGCGCGGACGCCGAGGAATTGGGGCAGGGCCCGGTGGAGATACTCCTCGCGAACCGCGATCCGCGTGGTGGCCACGCCTGCCACGGTGTCCAGAGCGCCGCGCAGGTCGGTCCACCATCCCGGGAGGGGGTCGACGGTGGTGCGCGGGATGGGGTCGGGGGAGATAACCGGCGCGTCGATGTGTTCGCTCAGTTCGGCCCGGTAGACGGTGCCGTCCGCGTTGGTGTCGTGGAGGGCCAGGAGCCTGGGCCGGTGCCCGCCGAGAGCCCCGAACGCCATCTCCGCCGTGGCGTTGCCTTCCCAGAGCTTGCCCGACGCCTTCGCTTCAGGGGCGGTGGTCAGGCGCAGCCACACCCGGCGGCCACCGGTGAGGGCGCCGGCCCGGCCGAGGGTGCGCCCGGCCCATCCCCAGAACTCGCCGCCGCCCAGGGCGATGTCCAGGGCGGCGGCAGCGTGGTCGTGGTGGGCGCGCATGCGGGCGGTGGTCGCGGGGTCAGGAGGCGAGTACATCGGTGATCTTCCTGAGTCGGTGGCCCTCCAACGGTAGGTCGAGAGCTGCCTGGGCCTGGGCCCAGTGGGCGGGTGTGCTGGCCGAGAGCAGGACGACGTCGAGGCGGGGCGTTGACGCGGCGGCCAGGAGGCAGGCCGCGGCCGGTGAGAGGCCGGGGTGGATGAGGTCGGCCAGGTCCGGTGTCACGAGGGCGGGCAGCTCGCCGCCGTGCAGCGGCGCGGAGCCGAACGTCGTCAGGCCCGCGGCGTCGGCCTCGACGAGCGAGCCGAGCCCGGCCAGGGCATGACGGATCGGAGTGTCCCTGACGAGACTGACCGGCTGCTGCAGCGCGATCAGATGGTGATCCGCTCCGCCGGCGGCCTGCCGGGCGAGCCCGACCAACTCTCCCACCGTGAACATCCCCGCGTCGAACCCCGACCAGGTCGCCACCCCGTACCCGTCGATCCGCCCGGCGTCGGCGACCTCCTCCAGCACAGCGAACGCGTCCCGGATACGGGCATGGATGGCCGCCCGGCCCCGGCCCGCCCGCTCGGGGTTATGGACGAAGACCACATCGGCGCGCCCCAGGTCGGCCAGCGACTTGTGCGTCTGCCACCGCACGAAGCCCGGATCGAGACTGTGCCCGGCGGCGGCCTGCCGCGAGCTGAGCACCCCTTCCCTCACCGCCGCTTGCCGCTGCGCCGGGATGACGAATCCCGTCTTCGTCGCCACGTGCACGCCCGGGTGGTCGGCGAGGACGGGCGCGAGCAGGCCGTGGGCCCTGCCACCGGCGTAGTTCGGCGCGGTGTCCACCCACACCGCGCCGCCCGCCAGGGCGGTGCGCGCCGCCTGGTCGACGGCGCGCACCCGATGGGTCCCCAGGCCCAGGACAGCGGTCACCGGCTGGTCCCGGTGACGGCGACGGCCTGGCCCTCAACCAGCTCCTGGACCAGGCCGGCGATGTCGTTCACGCCCACGCCCGCCGCGGCCGCGAGCTCTCCGAGGGTGTGCTCGCCGCCCCCGACAAGCATCTGCAGGGCGGGGCCGGCGGCCGGAGCGAACTCGTAGACATGGCTGGCCGCCGCCAGGTGGGCGGTGTCGTCGTCGAGGGTGAGCACGGCGCGGGCAGTCGTCATCCGCACCCGCAGCCGGGGATCGGCCGGGACGCCGTCCAGATAGGGGAGGCTTGGGGACATCCGGCCCAGGGCCTGCCCGTCCTGGTGAGCGCGGTACCGGGCGATCAGGCCAGGGTCGGCCAGCTGCTCGGCGACCAGCATGCCGATCCCGGCCACGACCGCCGCCTGCTCCTCGGGCGGCCCCAGCAGGGGCAGATCGGCACGGAAAGCCTCGTGTGCGACCAGCTGGTCGCACACGAAATGCAGCAGGTCGGTGGAGGTGTGGGGCTGGGCACCGAAGGTGACGTGGAGGCTGCGCACGCCCTGGTCGGCGCTGACGCTGTGCCACCAGCCGCGCGGCACATAGAGGAGATCCCCGGGGCGGAGCACGAGGTCGGCGACCGGCTCGCCAGTCGGCGGCTCGGGCGCGGCGGTGTCGCGGTGCAGCGGGTACGGCCGGGTCGGGCCGTAGATCCGCCACCGCTTGGCGCCGTCGATCTGGACCACGACGACGTCATGGGTGTCCCAGTGGCAGCCGAAGCCCTCGGTGGCCGTCCATGAGGCGTACACGTTGGCCTGCCATCGGGTGCGGAAGACCCGCTCCAGTTCTTCGGCGGCCTCGCCGAGCGGGCGGTGGAGTTCGTCCGCGGAGTCCAGGGCTATGGATGCCCCGTCGGCGAGCCGGGCGTGGAAGGCCGCGGGGTGGAGCCGGTCCCATACGACGTGGCGCCGGGTGACCTCCGGTGCGCTGATGGCCAGGGCCGGCAGGGTCTCGCCTCCGCGCGTCAGGCGCAGCCGGGGCGGCTGGAGACGATGAGTGGCCAGGATGTGGTTGAGGTCGTCCCAGCTCAGCAGCCCGGAGGCGTCGACGGCGCCGGGCTGGTGGTGGTAGTCGCGGTGTAACGCCTGGGCGAGGAAGTCCTCGCCCAGGCGCTCCGCGATGCGCAAAGGAGTCATCGCGGCGGGGACTCCTAGTCGTTGCCGTCGGACTTGCCGGTGCCGCCGCCGTCGCCCGGGATGGTGTCCTGCCGCCGGGCGGTGGCGATCAGCTTCTTCGAGCGCAGCAGTCCGCCGGAGACGGCGGTGCTGGTGCTGGTGTCGGCCATGGGAACTGAACCTCCATCTGGTCACAGGACGGACATCCGCTGTCCGTCCTCGGGTTTCGCCCTGCCCGTGACCACGGGCAGGGGAGTCGGTGAAGCGACCTACGCGCTCCGCGTCTTCTTGCGCTGGTCGGTGGCCCGCTCGAGCTGGGTGAGCAGAGACGCCATCGCGTCGGGGTCCAGGACCAGGAGGCTCTCGGCGCGGGTGCCGTCGCGGAAACAGACGGTGACCGGGACTGCGGCCTGCTCCGCCCGAGCGTCGTAGGTCACGTCCCGCCGGCGGGTGACGACCTGCGAGACGAACACCGGGGCCCGGGTAGCGGCGGCGGGCGGCGTGGTCATCGGACCTCCCCGGGCCCGGAGTCCGGCAGCGGGAGCGACAGCGCGATGTCTCCGTAGTCCTGGCCGTCGTCGGACGCGGGCGTCTGGTCGGGCTGGTCGGGCTCCGAGGGCGGCTGGGAGGCCTGCGCGGCGTTCAAGTACGGGTAGGACCTGGCAGTGCCGGGGAAGACGATCATGGGTTCGGCTCCACATCATGAGGGCGTGGCCGACCGCCGGGGGATTGACCGTCACCGGCGGCCCGCCATGCGAAGGGGTGCACAGACAGGCAACCGCTCACGGGCGGGTCGCGCCCCTATCGGAGACCGGCTTTCTGCCCGCACGGCCCCTATCGGCTTGACGCTCCCTTTACCCGTCTGGGGAGGTGCCCGGGTCTACCGTGAGGCGCCGTGAGTACCGAGCGGATGCGCAATGAGCTGCTGGTCGAGTGGATGTCCGAGCAGGGGCTGAGCGCCGCCGGTCTGGCCAAGGCACTGAACGCGCAGATTGGTGCGGTGACCGGACGGGTGGGCAGGCTCACCGAGGGGACCGTCCGCAAGTGGCGCTCCGGGGAGATCCGGTGGCCCCGGGCCGTCCAGCGCATGGCCCTCACCCAAATCAGCGGCCGCCCTGCCGCCGACCTGGGGTTCGTCCACCCGTCCGCACACTCGGGGGAGGATGCCGTGCTGCGCCGTACGTTCTTCACCGCTTCCACCGGCGCCGTCGCGGCGGCCGCCGTCCCTCTGATCGCCCCCCGCCCTGCCGTAGGCAGCAGCGACGTCCTACGGCTGAAGGGCCAGATCGCCCAGCTGACCGTGCTCGATGACCAGCGCGGCGGCCAGCAGGCCATCGAGGCCGCCTCACTCGCCGGAGCCCAGAAGGCTCTGGAACTCCAGCAAAAGCCCGCCACCGACCGCATCCGCCGCCGCCTGTACGCCGTGGCCGCCGACTATGTCGGCCTCGCCGCCTGGTGCAGCATCGACGCCTGCGCTCCCGACCGCGCTGCCCGCCACCTGGAGCGCGCGATGACCCTCGCCGGCCTCGCCCAGGACTCCACCGCGCAGTTCCGCATCTGGCACTTCATGAGCATGCTCTCCACCCAGCGCGGCGAGCACGCCCATGCCCTCGCCGCCGCACAGGCCAGCCGGGCTACCGGCGTCGCCCGCCGCGACCACCTGCTCGCCTCCCTGGCTCACGCCCGCACTGCACTCGCCCATGCCCGACTCGGCGACCACCAGGCCGCCCGCCGCAGCGCCGGCTACGCCGAGACCGCCCTCGCCAAAGCCCAAGACCTCCCCCGCCCCGACTGGCTTGCCTTCTATACCGAAGGCGAACTCGACGGGCTGGCTGGCGTCACCCTCGCCCAGGCCGGCAACCACCAGGAAGCCGAAGCCCGCCTCTACAAGTGCCTGGCCGCACTCCGCCCCGACCAGCACCGCAACCGCGCCCTCTACAGCGCCTACATCGCCCTCGAGCAGCTCGCCCAGGGCGACGCCGACGCGGCCGTCGACACCGCGCTCAAGGTCGCCGACATGCCCACCGCCGCCACCGGACGCACGGCCCAGCTCCTCACCATCCTCACTACAACTCTCACCACCGCCGCACGCGGATCGGACGCCGCCCGGACCTGGGCCGACCACACCCGCACCGCCACCGTCTGAGAAAAGGACATCGAGCGTTGACCGTGATCCTGCGCCGCTACGACCACACCCACGCCACCGAGCTCCGCGAGGTGCTCCTGGACGTCCATGACCAGTGCTACGCGGAATCGGAGAACCGCGACGGCTTCGACAGCCGTGAGCGGTTCGCCCAGTTCGTCGACGGCTGGTCTCAGCGGTCCGGCTGGGACTGCATCGTCGGGTACGACGGCGACCAGGCCGTCGGCTTCGCCTACGGCGCCCCCCTCACCCCCGGCACCCCGTGGTGGACGAAGGTCGCTGGCCTGGACCCCACCTTCACCCGTGAGACCGGCACTCGCACCTTCGCCGTTTCTGAGGTGATGGTCCGCCCCCAGTGGCGCAAGACCGGCACCGCCGCCCGCCTCCACGACGAACTCCTCCACACCCGCCCCGAAGAACGCGCCACCCTCCTCGTCGACAGCACCCACCCCAAGGTCCGCGCCCTCTACGAGGACTGGGGCTACAAACCCGTCGGCACCAGCCAGCCCTTCCCCGACTCCCCCGTCTTCACCGTCATGATCCGACCCCTCTCATAAACGTCCTCACATGGCTGAACTCGACCGCGAGGTCGTCCCCGCCCCGTCAGGACACGAGTCCACCCTGCAGGGCGTCCATACGGCCCAAGACCGTGCGCAAGGCGCTTTGAGCCGACTCTCCCCCGGTGCGCAGCACCTCGATGAGCTCCTGTCCGACCCAGACGGCCTGGTCAGGCGCTCCTATCCGGTGCCAGCAGGCGTAGGCGCGCTGGGCGGCGCCCCAGTAGGCGGAGCTGTGCAGCCCGGCCCATCCCTGAGCGGCTTTCAGGTAGAGCTCGCACGCGGCTCCGGGCAGGCCCGCGACGAACGTAGCGTGCGCTCGGAGCTCGACGGCGCGCCAGCTGTACGGGTGGCGCTCTCCGTACGCGGCAACGATGTCGGCTTCGAGCTGGCCTGCTGCTCCCATCGCAATGTGTTCGCGGCCGGCTTCGATGTCGGTGACGATGGCCGTCACGCGCTCGCGGAAAGCGGCGGGGGGGCGCTCCCCTTCGGGGTCGGTGTCGAAGACGCCCTTCGTGGCCTCTTCGATGGTGCCGGAGGGGTGCACCAGGAGCCGCCATACCTTGCCGTCGGGGTCGGTGGCTTCGACGTGGACTGTGCGTGCTTGATGGGCGGCCAGGCGCGTGAGGTGCAGGAGCGCCGCGGCTCGGGCGGTGTCCAGTGCCGTGCCTTGCTCGGCCACCTCTGTGCCAGCGACCCAGGCTCGTCCGTCTTCAGCGAGGAGTACCTGCACCACCTGCGCAGTTCGTGTCACCGCTGTACCCCCTCGCACTGGCCGCCGACTACGCGTGGCAGCGGGACCCTGGGCCCTGCTCTCCTGTCGGGCGCTGGGCGCGCCATCGTCGTAGGCGGCTGTATTCGATGGTCGAATAGCCAAACACTAGTTGGGTTGCCGGTGGCCGGATGCACTCATGGGGAGGTGCCTTCGTCTTCCACAAATGAGATGCCGGCGCTGAGCGCGCTCCATACCGACCCGCTGGTGTGGCCGCGCACGAAGATCTCCTCGTCTACCTCCCCGCTGCTGGACCAGACGATGCGCAGGTGATGTGACGATTTGCATTGATTCCTGTAGTTCAGGTTGGTGTAGAAGAAGCCCGGAACCGTTGCCCAGGAGAAGCAGCCCTCGACCCCACGGTCGGCATCACCGGTCGCGTACGGGCCGTTCAGGGCCAGGATGAGGGCGGCGAATGCGGCGCAGCTCAGGACCGTCATGGCGGTGCGGCGGCGGATCGGCGAGACCACGAGACCTCCAGGAAGCGTTCGGCACCTGGAGCAACGCCTGCTGCTCGGCATCGGCACGGCGTCCAGATGTCGGGGCTTCCAGGGTCCCGGCGGTGCTGCTGGAGCGGGCGGTGGCAGAGTGTCAGGAAACTCAGAGACTCGCGTATGGGGAGTTCCAGTTCCACCGAAGATCACGGTAGGGTCTGGAAATGTCTGTACGCATGAAGGGAGGGGTTCATGAGTAAGCGCCCTGGCTTTCCTCACCGGGTCACGCTGGATCTGACCGTCGAACAGTTCGAGGCCATGACCACGGCGATAGATGAGGCTGGCGGTTCGATGGCGGACTACATGCGAGCGCTCATCGAGCTGCACGAGCAGGACCAGGACCTGGCCGATCGCACGGCCAAGAAGGTCCGGGACATGCGAGCGATCCGTCGCGAGACCCGCAGGGCCCGCCTGTCCGGAAAGCTGTCGGCCGCATGAGCCCCTAAAAACGTCGCGGGGCCCCCGGCACCACCCGGAGACCCCGCGCAAGCTGACCGCAACACCCCTCCGCACAGCTGTTCCCAGCTGTCGGCACGCTTCCAACGTGTGACGCAAAAGGCCGCTACCAACGGCCCCTGAGTGCGTTGCTGTCCGCCCAACAGTTTCGAAGGGTACCAATGCTCGCCCCCTCCGCCGAGAGCGCGGCGTCTTTCGACCGATTTGTTTCAGCCGCAGAGGCGACTGGATCACGGATCGCATACGTCCGGCAGCACAAAGCACAGATGCAGTGCCCGGCGCACGACGACTCCCAGCCGTCGCTGTCCGTCGACTACAAGAGCGCGGACCGCAAGACCGTCGTCTGGTGCCACGCCGGGTGCCACACCGAGGACGTCGTGGCCGCGGTCGGCCTGAAGCTGTCCGACCTGTACGACGACCCGATGCCGGAGGAGAAGAAAACCCAGCGGTCGATTCCCCGCGCCCGGGGCACCAGCGTCAAGCGCAAGGCCGGGGCGAAGGTCACCCAGAAGAAGGACACGAAGCCGTCCTGCGAGGGCCGGTTCACCGAGACCGAGCGCTACCCCTACGTGGACGCGGACGCGGTGATCGTGGGGGAGAAGATCCGCCGCGAGTGCACCGGCTGCCCGGTCTGCCAGAAGGACGGCGGCAAGCCGGGCAAGCGGATCTCCTGGGAGCGCCCAGCCGCCGACGGCGCGGGCGTCGAGCGGAAGATGCCGGAGAACGCCCCGCTCTACCGCCTGCCCGCGCTGCTCGCCGCGCCAAGGGGCTCCACGGTCTACCTGGGCGAAGGCGAGAAGGTCGTCAAGGCGTGCGAGACGCTGGGCCTGCTCGCCACGACGAAGCCCGGCAGCGCCTCCAGCAAGTGGAACCCCGACCACACGCCGGTGCTCGCGGGCCAGCACGTGGTGATCCTCGCCGACCGGGACGAGCCCGGCTACAAGTCCGCCCGCGAGGCCCGGGACGCGCTGCTGGCCGAGGTGCTGACGGTGACCGTGCTCCAGACCCCTCTGGAGGCCAAGGGCGCGGACATGGACGACCACGTCGCCGCCGACCTCGGCGTCGACGACCTCGTGGCCGTTCCCGGCCTGGACGACGCCCAGGTGCTCACCCACCCCACCGCCCAGGCCTCCGAGGTCCCCGCGCCCCCGGGCCCGGGCGAGCCGATCCCCGGGGATGACGGGCGGCCCAACCGGCGCGACGAGTACGCCGTACGGCATGGGGAGATCGTCAAGGTCTCCCGGAAGGTCATCGGCACCGATGACGACCACCAGCTGCTCTACGACACCAGCTTCGATGTGATCCTCGGCTGCGTGGCCCGGATCGTACGGGTGGAGAACCGGGACCTGGGCACCAGCGCCAAGGACCAGCCCAACCGCACGACGACCCAAGCCGACCACGACGACGTCCTGCCGGAGACCCCCACCACCGGCTACGTCCTGGAGCTGACCCACCCCAAGCACCTCGACCAGCCCGTGCTCATGCGGGTGGCGCGTAAGGACTTCGAGGACGGCCGGTGGCTGCACGACCTGCCCTGGCCCAACGTCTACTACCGCGGCAACCGCACCGCCATCGCCCAGATCTGCAGCGCCATCCGCTCCCTGAGCGAGGACGCGGTCCGCGTCCCGGTCTACGCCGCGACCGGCTGGCGGCGGCTGGACGACGACCGCTGGATGTACGTGCACGCCGGCGGCGGCATCACCGCGGACGGGTTCGTGCCCCTGCACACCCGCTTCCCGGGCCGGCTGGCCCTGATGGCGCTGCCCGAACCGGCCGCCGACCCGGCAACGTTGCGCGAGGCGGCTCTCGCCTCCCTGTCGCTGCCCGGTCACCTGCCCGAGTACGCCCTCGTGGCGATGCTCGGCCTGGCCTACCGGGCTCCCTTCGGCCGCTGCCCGTCCTCGGTGTGCCTGACCGGCCTTCCCGGCTCCGGCAAGACCGGCGTGGGCACCGTGGTCCTGCACCACTTCGCGCCCGATCTGGACCGTACCGAGTCGCTGCTGTCCATCAGCGACACCGGCTCGACCCAGCTGGGCGCCACCGAAGTGCTCTACCGCATGCGCGACGCCCTGGTCATGGGCGACGACAGCGCCCCCGACCGCTCCGTCCGGGACGCCGCCGTGCGCACCTCCCGCCTGGGCCGCACCCAGTACAACGGCGAGGGCCGGCTCAGGTTGAAGTCGGTGGACGGCGAGCTGGAGCTCGACGAGCAGCGCGGCCCGCGCGGCAGCTTCATCCAGACCGCCGAGGTCCTGGCGAGCACCCAGTCCGCCCAGGAGCGGATGTTCACCATCCAGATGGCGCGCGCCGAGATCGACATCGACGCCCTGGCCCGGCTGTCCGGGCCCGAGACCGCCCGGGCGTGCGCGCTGCTGATCTCCTCCTACATCCGGTGGATCGCCACCGACTACGAGAACCTCCACCGACAGGTCCGCCGCCTGGCCGACACCTACGCCTCACACCTGCGCGCCTACTGCGGCGACCGCCCCGCCGAGCACCTGGGTCAGTTCGCGACCGGCTGGCACATGATGCTGCGCTTCCTGACCGAGTCCGGTGCCGCGACCGTGCAGGAGACCTCGGCCTGGTGGGAGACCGCCTGGTCCGCCCTGCTGGTCGCGGCCGACCGCGAGCGACTCCTGCTGGAGAACCAGACCATGCACCGACGCCTGCTCGGCTATCTGGCCACCGCCTTCAACGGAAAGATGGCCCACCTGGTGGGCCCGGACGGCAAATGCCCCTCCGACCACGCCACCGCCCTGCGCTACGGCTGGATGACTACCGACAACTCCGCCGAAGGCGCCGTTCCCTCCGGCACACCCGTGCTCCGGGCGGGAGGCACGCAGATCGGCGTGGTCACCACGGTCCGCGGTGAGGACGGGCTGCTGACTGAACGGCTGTGGCTGGACCACCAGCAGGCCACCCGCATCGCCCTGCGCGTCGCCGCCGAGCTGCAGGAGTCCTTCACCGTCACCTCGAACGTCCTGACCGAGGCGCTGCGCCAGGCCAAGGTCATCGAGGTCGAGCACGAGTCGACGAAGAATGGACGGTGGGTCAAGGCACGCCGCCCGATGCCCGGCGGCCGCCGCCGGGTGTGGGACATGCCCGCCTCGGCCGTCACCGACCACGAGGACGGCGAAGGCCCGGACGGCGGCAACGGAGCCGCGCGGCCGCCCGCTCCGCCCGCCCCGCAGCCCGACGCGCTCTTCGACTGGCCCCCCGCACCGCCCGTACCCGACACCAACACCTCCACGCCCGCCCCGGCCACCAAGGCCCCGGTCGCGACCGCGAAGCCGACCCTGCCCGCCCAGCCGGTGGGGGCGGCAGGGGAGGAGCAGCCGCAGCTGCCCCTCGATGAGACGCCTGCCGCAGCCGGGTCTGTACCCGCGACGCCTCCGGCGGCGCAGCAGAAGCAGCACGAGGCCGAAGCCCCGGCACCGCAGTCCGCCACAGAGTCCGTCGAGGCCCTGACGCCGTACTACGAGGAGGACCAGACTCCCGAGCCCCAGGACCCGGAGGAGGACGCCCAGGTGGCCCCTGAGCGGCGTCCATGGCGTGCTGCGGTGGCCGTGGCCGACGTGGACGGCGTCTACCTGCCCGACGGCACCACCGTGCCCCTTCCGCCCCTGGACGAGCTGCACGCCGGCCGTCTCGCCGCTCTCACCGACGAGCTGGACCTCGGCCACGGCGGAGGAGCCCGTGGCACGGGCCCCTCGGCCCGGTGGCGCCCGGACGACGGCCAGATCTACCTGACCACCGCCCTGTGCCACGCCCTCGACCTGCCCATCCCCGAGGACGGGCCGCCCTCGGAGCGCCGCGCCTTCCTCGCCGAGCAGGCCGACCACCCCTTCCTGGCCCGCGCCCGCGCCGAGGGCTGGAACGTCAAGAGCTGGGGCTCCCCCACGCGCATCTGGCGCGAGCGCGAAGGCGGCGGACGGAACCTGTCCGCGCAGCTCGTGCTCGTCCCGCACGCCGTGCTGCACGGCGACCGGTTCCTGGAGGACGACCCCGCTCCCGCGCTGCTCGCCCAGCGCGTCCAGCAGTTGGCCGACACCATCGGCATCACCTACCGGCGCAGCGCCGCGACCACTGGCCACGAGCTGCTGCGCGCCACCCGCCCCAAGAACGGCCGCCGGGCCGACCCGCTGGCCCGCGCCGAGATGCCGACGGTGCTGATGGAGCACCGCAACCGGTACGTGGCGCAGGTCTGGGACCGCCAGCCCACCGCCGAGGAGCTCAAGCGGCGCTACGTGCTCTCCTACGACGCGCGGGCCTCGTACCTGTCGGTGTGCGGCTCCCTGGCCGTCGGCCGCGGCGAGTGCGAGCACCGCACCGAAGCCGTCGAGTTCGACCCGAAGGTGCCGGGCCTGTGGCTGGCTCGACCGCCCGCCTTCGAACACTGGGGCACGGCCGACCCCTTCGGGCCGCGCCCCGAGGACGGCGGCATGCGCTGGTACGCGACGCCGACCCTCGCCTACGCGCAAAAGGACCTCATGGCGGACCTGGAGATCGCCGAGGCGTGGGTGTGGCCGGACCACTACCGGCTGCTGGAGCCCTGGTACAAGCAGCTCTCGGCCGCCCGCAAGCAGCTGGCGCCCGGCACCGACGCCACCGTGGCCGCCACGCTCAAGGACTGCTACACCAACGCCATCGGCCTGTTCAACAGCGACCACTTGCGCGGCGATCCGCGCCGAGGCATCCCCGACGCGGACACCTTCCACCCGTACGTCCAGCAGGCCGTCATGGCGGCGCAGCAGGCGAATTTGACCCGGGCCATCGCGCGCGTGGGCGAGCTGAGCGGGCTGTGGCCGATCGCGGTCAAGACCGACTGTCTCTTCTACGTGGTCGACGACCCCGACTTCGCCACCGCCGTACCGGGGCTGAAGATGGAATCCGCGCTGGGCAACTTCAAGCCCGAGGGCGCGGCCCTCGCGGACGAGATCTTCGCCCACCTGCGGCCCGGCCGCTGGTTCCCCGCCCACGACGCGTTCACCGCGCCTGAAGACTGGAAGGTCGCCTGATGGCCATCAAGGATCAGGCCGAGGTCCTGTGGGCCGCGTGGATCGGCAAGCTCCCCCGCACCGTCCGCGAGCGCGTCGAACTCCTCGGCGGCAGCACGGAAGCCGCCCGGGCGGCAGGCGTGTCGCCCGGCACCGTCCGCCGCTGGGTTCGCGAGGAAGAGCGCGCGATACCCACCACCATGGCCATGGCCATCGAGACCATGGGCGGGGTGGAGGAGGCCGCGCGCGCGGCCGGGGTCCGGCCGCGCACCGTCAAGGAGTGGCTGCGCAAGGAGCGGCGGGGCGCCGAGGTCGGAAAGCGCCAGGCCAAGCACATGGCCAAGCTGACCACCGCCGCCACCGACAAGTACCTCGCCGCCCGCAAGCCCCAGGGCAACCAGCAAACGCTCCACAAGGCCGTCATGACGTCGCCCCGGGCGCGCCAGCAGGCCATGAGCACGCGCCGCGCCGCCCGTATGTCCACCAGCGGCGCGCACCTGTCGATCTCCGCACAGGTCGCGGTCGACACCGGCCGGCGTCAGGACGTGCGCTGGCGCGAGATCGACCTGAACTTCCGCGGCAACATCATGCAGGCGCCGACCCAGGAGTTCCTCAAGGGCCGCGACAAGGAAGCCATCGACAAGCTCTCCGACGCCTTCGGCAGCCACTACGCCGTGGGCACCGGCTGGCACTTCCGCGAGATCCGGTCCATGCGCATCCGAGAATTCGGCGCGGGCCACGGCCAGACCTTCGGGTAACGGCCGGGGACGAGAAGGGGCCGGCACCCGATCCGCCGAAGCGGGTGGCAGGGGTGCCGGCCAACCGGAAACCCATCCCGAAAGGGAGCAGGATTCGCCTCCAGCGTAGCGGCTGGGCAGCCCCTCCCCGGCTGCGGGCGCCCGGTGCGGCGGAGACCGTCCATGGACGTCGCCCTTGGTGCCTGGGTTATCTAGCCGGTAGATGTGTGCGGGCCGCACGAGTACGGCAAGCCCATGACACCACCCATCGCCCCCAGTCGAATTGAAAAGAGCGTTCATGGACCAAGCACCGATGTCATGGGCCGATGCCCTGGCCGAAGAGATACGGACCAGCTATCCCGGCGTGCGCCTTGAACTCGGAATCGATCCCGGTCCGTATCTCGTGCTGTTCTGGATCCTCCTTCCGGAGAGCGAGCGGGAGAAAGGGCTCGGGACTCGCGTCATGGAGCACATCACCGCCGCGGCCGACCTACGTGGTGTACCAGTGACACTCAGCCCAAGCGGGAATTTCGGTGGGGACCCGGAGCGGCTGCACGCGTTCTACCGACGCCTCGGCTTCATCACGAACACCCGGCGCGGTGAGATCAACTCCGCTAGGGAGAGCATGGTCCGCCTCGTGCCGCGCAGCTGCTGACACGACTGGTGCCGCCTACCACTGACACTCTCGTGTCGTCCGACACGTCGAACGGGCCGCGGCCACGCGGGCGTGACAGCCGAGGTGGGCAGTCGATCGGCATGGATTCGGCCACTGCGCGTGATTGCCCGACGGATCCCGGACGGCTGTGGGTACGGTCGATCAGTTTGACGGTCGACGACGGCCGTCGGTGGGAAGTGTCCGATCGGCGTCGCGCCGTATCGCGGGTGGGGGTGATTCGGTGGGCAGCACCGAGCAGGAGATAGAAGAACAGTTCGCGCAGATCCAGCGGAAGGTCGAGGCCCGCCGGGCCGAGGTGCTCAAGCACTCCGCCGACGACGACCAGTTCGCAGCGGAGTACGCCCTGCTGGTGTACGCCACCGGCGACCTGGTGGAGTTCGAGAAGACCATCCCCGAGCGGCTGGCCGAGCCGGAGCGCAGGCGCAGCGAACGCATCGTGGCGTGGGCCTGGCGCGGGCAGGCGGTCCTCGGCGCGGCGCTGATCGCGCTCGTCTTCGTCCTCGACCGCTCCTGGTGGTGGCTGGCCCTGCTGCTTCCGCACTTCGGGGGCACGGTGGCCGGCTGCTTCCAGACGATCGACGCGGACCGGCACCGCGACCGCCGCGCCGGGGCCATCGCCCTGCACGTGACCGGGGCCCTGGTCGCGCTCATCAGCCTGAGCGTGCTCAGCCGGTGGTTCCTGATCGCCGTCGCCCTGGGCTGGATGGTCGCCGCCGGCGCCTCCATGGACACCCAGGACACGGCCGAGAAGGGGGCGCGGCGGTGAGCGACGACTACAGCTACCAGGTCACCCGCCTGGAGAGCCGGACCGGCTCGGTGGAGAACGAACTCTTCTCCCTGCGCTCCAAACTCGGCGACGTCGACGACCTCGACGACGAGCTGCGCCGCATCCGCAGCGAAATCGGCAGCGTCGAGGACGACGTCAGCAGCGTCCGCAGCGACCTCTCCGAGCTGGACGACGACGTACGCGGCCACATCCACGACACCGAGCAAGCCCTCAAACGGCTGACCGGCCGCGTCCAGGCCCTCGAAGCCCACCTCCTCGCCGCCCAGGGCGCTCCCCAGGCCGACCTCGACACCATCGACCCCGAGTGGAAGAAGCTCGCCAGGACCGCCACCCACGGCTGGCACGTACGCTCCGGCCTGCTCAGCGACCACCAGCGCGACGCCCACCGCCGCCAGGTCCTCCACTACGAAGGCGCCCTCGAAGAGCGCGACGAGCACCGCAGCAAGGTGATCGAAGCCGCCGGGATCCTGGCCAGCACACCGCACGGGGCACCCGAGTTCAAGCAGGCCGTCATGGACTTCGGCACCTCCCGCAGCCTCGCGGAGAGCCATGAACAGCGGGCCCGGCACCTGGCCGGCCCGGCCAAGACCGCACAGGCCGCCCTCGCCCAGGACGACGTGCTCCGGCAGGCGAAGACATCGCTGATCGACCAGGGAGACAAGGCGCAGAAGAAACTGGAGTGGCTGCTGCGCGGCCGTCTGGCCGAGGCGGTCAGTCGCCGGGCCCTGCTGCCCATGTGGTTCGTCACCGTCCTCGGCCCAGTGCCCCCGGCGGACAAGACGCAGGAGTGGATGGACCTGGCCACCCAGGTGATGCTCTACCGCGTCACCTACGAGGTCACCGACCAGGTCGTCGCGCTCGGGCCGGAGCTTGCCGAATACGCGGCGCGCCGGACCGCGTGGCACAAGGAGCTGACCAGGGCTCTTCGCCGCTGGTAGCTGCCCATGCCCGCCCTTGAGGCCGCAGCCCCGGCACACCGGGGCTGCGGCCTCGGCTCAGGACTCGGCGATGCCGTGGGCCGCCAGTTCGCCGAAGCACGGTACGGCCAGGACCGTGGTAACTCCGATGATGGCCGACAGGGAGATGTGAGCGTCCCCGAGGGTCGCCGCCGTGAGCTGAAGGCCGGTGAGGACGGCTGCCGTGCCCCACATGATCACGCGGGGGAGCAGCGCCAGGGTCACGTTGTTCTCGGCGATGAGCAGCGGTATGGCCGACAGCAGGGCGAGCACGGCGAAAATGAGGGAGACCACGAAGGCCACCATGCCGTCCCACGACCGGTAGTGGGCAAGGGTGTAGGTCATCGAGCCCATGAATATGAAGGCCGACAGCACTGCGCTGGCGCAGCCGATCAGTGCGATGAACGCCATGCCGTTCAGCGATGCGAGGGCGGCGCCCGCCTCACTGCTCTTGCTGTTCCCGGGTTCTGCGGCGGTCAAGGGAATTCCATCTCCGTTCACGGACAGGTCTCAGGCCGCTGCGGGTCGAGCGGCCCCGGCCGAGGGTAAAGGGCCGACGCCCGTCCCGTACACGACATCTCGCGCCTTCCTCCCGGCACCAGCGCCCCTCCATCGCGCGCCACCCTTCCTGGTGACACCAGAAGCGGATACTGTTTTACCTCCTGTGGGCCAGTGACAGCCCCGACCGGAACAGCCCATCCCTCACCCGGAGGACACGATGCGCGGACAACGCGTGCAGCTCACGGCCGAGATCGAATCCCTCGGCGTCACTGCTCACCCCGGCGACCAAGGAACCGTCATCGAGCTCCACACCCCCGATGTGGACCCCGAGACCGGCAAAGAACACCGCTACCTCACCGTCCAGATGGACGACGGCCGTATCCAGCATCCGCGGACGGACGAGGCCACCGTCCTGCCCGACGGACAGCCCTGACCGGAAGGACCCCTGTCCTCATGATCCGCGCCGGACGGCGGCACCTCGTGCGCACGCTGGACGACCTCGCCAAGCTCGAAGGAATCTCAAAAGGGAGGTACCTGACCAAAAAGCTACACAAGCGCCCCGGCCACCCCCTCCCGATCAACGGCTCAGCAGGCGCCACCACCAAGCAGATCTACGATGCCGAGCAGGTCGAGGCCTACCGCGCCAACGCCCCCGTCCCGCCCCTGCCGGACAGCGACCAGGACGACGACCTGCTCGACCGCACCGAGGCCCCCACAATCCTCAAGCGCCCGGTCTCGCCCACATCCTGGGACAGCTACAAGCGCGACCCCCTCCTGACCAGCCACGTCCAGGTCATCGGCGGCATCGAGCACTGGCCACGCCACATCGTCCTGGCCTGGGACGCCGCCCGGCCAGGGCCAGGCAGCGGCGGCGGCCGCCCCCCGCGCACCGGCGACCTGATCCCACGCGAGCTCATCCACCCCCGCACCGCGGCCCTCCTGGACCACGACCCCGCCGTCACAGCCGAGGCCGTCGCCGACGAGCTCGGCGTCCACCCCGACACCGCCACGCGCGCGCTGGTCTCCGCCCGCGCCGACCGCGTACGCGACCTCCTCCTCGCCGACGAACCCGACCCCACCCCCGAGGAGATCAGCAGGCGCCTCGGCTTCCCCCTGCGCACCGCCCGCACCGCCCTGGCCACCGCACAGGCCCAGCAACGCGCAGCCGCCGCCGCACACTATGTCGAGCCCGTCGCCGAGGCCCTGGACGACGCCTTCGGCGTCACCGACTTCCCCGGCATCCTGGTACGCCCCGGCGCCGTCTGCGCTGCCATCCTCACCCTGGCCACCGGGGCACCGACCGGCCTCCTGGTCTGGGACGAGCGCTACGGATGGCGAACGGCCACGGCGCGCCCCAGCACCGTACGCGGAGAGGCCACACCCCCCACCGGAAACAGGATCGGCTACCTCACCCACAGCATCACCCCCGCCCCGGACACACTCATCAGCGCGCTGCGAGACCGGCGCACTTGGGCCCGCAGACCACGAACGAACACAGCAGCCCAGAGCCCATCCCATGCGGGAAACTGACGCAGTGACAACCCAGCAGCCCCAGAACTCACGCCCTTTCGGCCACGGCACCGACCGCAGCGGCGTCAGCGCCCCCATACGCGGCGGCGTCAACACCCTCATAGCCCGCTCAGCGGCCGAGCAGGTCTCCACCCTCCTCGCCGCCGCCCGCACCGTCCCCGTGCCCGCCGGCGTTCTCCAGGCCGTCGTCGTGCTGCTCGAGGAGCTCAAGAGCAATACCGACCCCGCAATCCGCGAGGCCGCGACCGCCACGATCAGCGGGATTGAGGACGCCATGAGAACCGCCCCGAAGGTCGCCCCGCCCAACCACTGACGACCCCGTTCCGGCCCTCTCCTCACCTATCCCCTGCGCCTCCCAGGCATCCACAGCCCGGGAGGCGCAGCGCTGCTTCCCCCAGCACGCCGCCGTCCCCGCCCTGGCGGCCGCCACCTGCCCCTCGAGCGCGGGTATCTGACACTTGCCCAGGAACTGACGCCCTGCCGCGTGCCAGCTGCGGGCCGCTCACGCGTTCCTCTGCACCCGCCACTGCACAGACGCCGCCCGGCAGCGAAGCCGCCACGCCTACTGGCCTACACATGGTAGGCCAGTAGGCCACCCCCAAAACACGCCCCTGACCAGCACAAACACACCCCCACACCCCCCATGGCCTACCGGCCTACCACCCCAGAAAAAACCCACACGTACAACGCGTGTCGCACCCTCACTGTATGAGTAAACCCAGATACTGTTTTCCATGTCGGAAGCCGGTGGCAGGCAACCGACAACCGGAAACCACGAACCGAAAGGGAATTCACATGCCCGACATGCACTTCCTCGCCCTCTGCCCCGAAGGCCACTACCGCGAATTCGCCGCACCCGCCGAGGAGGTCATCCGGATCGCCGTCGTCTTCCGATCACTGGCCCCCGCACTGTCCCTCCCCCTAACCCCGCAGATCACCTTGCACTGCGCCCTCTTCGGCGACCCTCTACCGAACCCGCTCGCACAAGGGCTCAGCGCGCACTACGGCAGGCCCTTGCACCGGCAGCGCGGCATGGTACTGGTCAGCGGCCCCACAGACCTCCACGGCCAGGCCCAGGGCCTCACGGCCGAAGCCCGCAGCGAAGTCCTCGGCGCCCTCGACGCGATCGCCCTCAGCGGACGTATCCCCTTCCAACGCGACCACCGCAACGAGTAGGTCCAGCAGGCCGGGCCGCGCCCTTCCAGGCGGAACAGCGCAGCCCGGCCTGTCCGGATCCGCCGGCCACCACCACACCAAGCGAGGAAGCATGCTCTGCAGCCATAAACCCCAAGACCACTTCCCCAACGAGATCAGCATCCGTGCCCACGACGTCAAACCCGGCGACAAGCTCTCGTACGCGGGCGCCCTCGCTATCGTCCTCAACTCCAGCGCTGCCGACCTCGGATGGACTCACCTGTTCCTCGATATCCTCGACGAGCCCCTGGCCGTCGAGAATGAATTCGTAATCCACGTACGGCGCGATGGAGCCTGCACCATTTGCGGCCCGGACAACAAATGCGAATTCCCTCATCGGCCGGACGCCATTTGCACTCGCTGCAGCCAACCCCACGCCGATCACACCAACACCCAAGGCGCCGCTTGCCGCTCCTTCACCATCGCCTACGAGCCGCCCGACAGCTGACACGCTCGTACGACCTTGTCGTGCCCCGGCTGGCCCCGCCAGCTGGGGCACGACTCGTTCCGGCCTCGCCCTGAGGCCTGCCGCAACGCACCAACCTGCTCAGGCCTACACCCGGTAGGCCAGTAGGCCACCCCCAAAACACGCCCCTGACCAGCACAAACACACCCCCACACCCCCCATGGCCTACCGGCCTACCACCCCAGAAAAAACCCACACGTACAACGCGTGTCGCACCCTCACTGTATGAGTAAACCCAGATACTGTTTTCTATGTCGGAAGCCGGTGGCAGGCAACCGACAACCGGAAACCACGTCAACAGGGAGCACTCATGGACCGATACGCACTCGTCCTCACCCCCACCGGCCACCTCAGCGCCATCGAATGGCCAGACAGCCCCACCTCATACCTCGACACCCTGCACACCGCCATCGGCTGCACGCTCGTCCAGCGCGTCGAGATCACCGACCGGCTCACAATGTGGGTGGACGAAGAGGGGCTCTCCACCCAGCCCGACAACCTCATGAGCACGCTGCTGGTCGAGGCCTTCCGACCGGCCGAGCAGGTCTACCACGGCACCGCCGTCATCACCGGCGGCATGGACACAGAGGGCACCACCCAGCCCCTCACTCCGGAGCAAATCAAGATCGTAATCGGCAGGTGGATGAGCACCGTCGAAGAACTACTGCTCAACTGACTTCACGTCACCAGCAGTCGACCCCAAAAGAATTGAAAAAACGGAAAAGCGCTCCCCGCCGAATTCTCGGCGGGGAGCGCTTTTCCAATCCGCGAAGCGGATTGGAAAAGCTGAAACAGCCTCAACAAACAGGAGCGAATTCCGCTTTAGCGGAATTCCGCTATGGCGTTCTGCGCGAAGCGCAGAACATAAGCCCCCCCGTGCTGCGGCAGGTCTACGACCAGATGCCCAACCCCAAGTGGGTGATCTCCATGGGGG